>CP092441.1:2400000-3403101 GCA_030067835.1 Chakrabartyella piscis | reverse complement strand
TGATACCTTCCACACGTTTGTCTTTGACAAGCTCTGCAATTTTCTCAATCAAACGGATTTTATTGACCATGTATGGAAGTTCTGTTACCACAATCTTTTCACGCCCATTTGGCATGGTTTGGATATCCACCGAAGCACGCACCAAAATTTTACCACGACCTGTGCGATATGCAGCACGTATGCCAGATTTACCTAGGATGGTTGCGCCAGTTGGGAAGTCAGGACCTTGGATGTGTTCCATCAAGTCTTCAATAGTGGTTTCTTCCCCTGCAATTTTATTGTCAATCATACACACAACACCGTCAATCACTTCTGAGATATTATGTGGTGGAATATTCGTTGCCATACCAACAGCGATACCAGAAGAGCCATTGATCAACAGATTTGGGATTCTAGCTGGCAATACAGTTGGTTCGTTTTGGTTTTCATCATAAGTAGGGATGAAATCCACTGTATTTTTTTCTATATCTGCCAACAATTCAGCAGTGATCTTAGACATACGGGCTTCTGTATAACGAGAAGCAGCAGCACCATAACCGTCGATGGAGCCGAAGTTACCATGACCATCCACCAGCATATAACGCATAGAGAAATTCTGTGCCATACGTACCATTGCCTGATAAATGGAGCTATCACCATGAGGGTGATATTTACCCATAGTTTCACCGACGATAGAAGCTGATTTACGATAGCTTTTGTTTGGGTCCAGATGCATTTCGTTCATTGCAAACAAAATACGACGTTGTACAGGTTTCAAGCCATCACGAACGTCTGGCAATGCACGAGCTACGATAACACTCATGCATAGTCGATATAACACTTACGCATTTCGTCATTGATATCAATGGATATGACCTTATCCACTTCTGTGGTCACACCATTTTCGTTGTATTCATCACTCATTTTTTCACCTCTTTAAAGATAAGACCTTGGGACGCTGTCCCAATCCCTGCAAGGGATAATCCCCTTGACCTTATTATTTATTGGATTGCAATTAGATTACGAAAGTCGGTTGTAGGAATGCATTGTATGCATTCCTTTTTTGAATTGAACAACCATTGGTTTACAAAAGTCGGTTTGTTACGGTAAGAGCAGAGCCCTTACCCTACAATTGCTTAATATTTTAGCTTTAGTCAATTTTCAGTCCTTCACCATTCACCTTTAACCTTTAGTCGCTTTTCAGTCCTTCACCATTCACCTTTAGTCATTAGTCAAGCGATTGCCTGCAATCGCTTAAAAGTCCATTTCCGCATACTGTGCATTTTCAGCGATAAATTCACGTCTTGGTTCTACGCTATCGCCCATAAGCATACTAAAGATTTGGTCTGCAAGAACTGCATCAGAAATATCCACTTGTTTGAGGATACGATGTTCCACAGCCATTGTGGTATCACGCAATTGGTCATAATCCATTTCACCAAGACCTTTATAACGTTGCAATTCCTTAATGCCTGTACGTCCAATTTCGTTATACAATGCTTCCAACTGTGCATCATCATACACATAATAATGTTTTTTATTCTTTTCTACACGATAAAGAGGTGGTTGTGCCACATACACTTTACCATCTTCAATGAGTTGTGGCATATAACGATAGAAGAAGGTCAACAGCAGCGTTCTAATATGTGCACCGTCAACGTCAGCATCGGTCATAATTACGATTTTATGATAACGGAGTTTCTCAATATCGAAATCTTCAGAAATCCCAGTACCAAAAGCTGTGATCATATTTTTAATTTCTTCACTACCCAAAATACGATCCAATCTTGCTTTTTCAACATTCAAAATTTTACCCTTCAATGGCAAAATTGCTTGTGTCTTTGGATCCCTTGCTTTGATGGCACTACCACCAGCAGAATTACCTTCGACAATATAGATTTCGCATTCTGTTGGATCTTTGCTGGTACAGTCGGTCAATTTACCAGGAAGTCTTGTATTTTCCAATCCAGTTTTACGACGAACCAACTCCCTTGCCTTTCTAGCAGCGTCACGAGCCCTAGAAGCCATCATACCCTTTTCAATGATTGTTTTAGCCACTGAAGGGTTTTCTTCCAAGAAATAGGTCAAATATTCGCTCAAAACGCTTTCTACAGCACCTTTGGCTTCACTGGTGCCCAATTTTGCTTTGGTTTGACCTTCAAATTGAGGTTCTTCCACTTTGATGCTGATGACTGCTGAAATACCTTCACGCACATCATCGCCAGACAATTTCTTATCTGCATCTTTCAAAACACCAATCTTTTTACCATAATCGTTGAGTGTTTTGGTTAAACCTGCTTTGAACCCAACCAAATGGGTACCACCATCAGGTGTATTGATGTTGTTTACAAAGCTGAAGATGCTTTCTGCATAGCCATCGTTGTGTTGGAATGCAACTTCCACCAAAACGCCATCCTTTTCACCAGAACCATAGAACACTTCTGGATACAAGCCTTGACGACTCTTGTTGATATACTCTACAAACTCTTTGATACCACCTTCGTAATGAAAGCTGCGTTCTTGTTCCATACCCTCACGCAAATCAATCAAATTGATTTTCAAGCCTTTAGTGAGGAATGCTGTTTCACGCAAACGTTGTTTCAAAACATCATAAGAAAAAACAGTTTCTTCGAAAATTTCTGCATCTGGCAAGAAATGTACATAAGTACCATTGATCTCGGTATCCCCAATCACTGTGAGTGGTGACAATACATTTCCCTTGGAATAGTGTTGTTCATGGATTTTACCATCTGTATGGACATTTACAGTTAAGCTGGTAGACAAAGCATTGACTACAGACGCACCAACACCATGCAAACCACCAGATACCTTGTATCCGCCACCGCCAAACTTACCACCAGCATGCAAGATGGTAAATACAACTTCTACAGCAGAGATACCCTTTTGTTGCTGAATCCCAACAGGAATCCCACGTCCATTGTCCTGAACAGAAATGGAGTTGTCTGGATGAATTTTGACTGTGATTTCTGAACAGTACCCAGCCAATGCCTCATCCACGGAATTGTCCACGATTTCATAAACCAAGTGATGCAAACCTTTGGCACTGGTGGAACCAATGTACATCCCTGGTCGTTTTCTGACTGCTTCCAAGCCCTCTAGGACTTGAATTTGATTTTCATTATACTCTGCTGACATAAAACCTCTCCTTCAAAAAAAATTTGATGTTTCAAATTTCCATTTTTCATAAATCAAAATAATTGATTGCATTTTTTATTTTTCAGTAGGGAACAGTCTTGACTGTTCCGCATCCCAAGGAAATCACAATATAAAACAGGCGGAATGGTCAAGACCATTCCCTACAACACACCTCTGTCATTCTGAACATATTGAAGAATCTTGCACACCACCCTGTCATTCTGAATGTTTGACGCTTGCGTCAAAGAGTGAAGAATCTTGCACACCACTCTGTCATTCTGAATGTTTGACGCTTGCGTCAAAGAGTGAAGAATCTTGGTTTTTTGATTGCTTACGGCGGCAGCAAGCCACCGCCCTACAATGCCATCAAATCAGCGTGCTGGCTTCTCTAAATGACAGGATATAGAATCTTATTTTGATCTGTTTTTTGATTGAATTTCCACTGTTTTTCTATGATTTTTATTTACTTCAAAATAATGCAAATTTCACATAAAAATAGATGTTATTATTATACCATAAAAGCGGAGAATACGTGGTGCAAAAGAACATTTGTTGCACTCGTGCAAAACAATTGTTTTTTTGTGCCATCATTTGCGGAGCAAATGTATCCAAGCACTCGTAGAGTGCTGGATATTCTCTGTTTTTCCGCCTATTTATTATACCACATTTTCCACCTTTTCACAATGTGGCAAAACCGCTATATTTCAAGGAAAAACAAGGATTTTGTTGGTAAAATACATGAGGTGTTACTTCCTTATATAATGGGAAAGTATTGTTTTTTGCAAAATAAAAAACCAGACCTATTTTGTCTGATTTTTGGATTTGTGGTATTTTGAATAATTCATAACGGCAGCAGCAAGGCTTACCTCACAAGAAGGTGAGGTCACACGTAGTGTGATGTTGCTTGCAACATAATGAGCCACTGCCCTACAAACTTTCACTCTTCGCTATTCATTTTTCACTCTTCATTAACTTGCCATCTTCCACATAAAACAAATTATCCTCATGGGTATACTGTCTGATGCTATCCTCAACCCCTGTACAAGTGATGAAGGACTGTAAGCCTGCAATGCTCTCCAAAAGATATCTCTGACGGTGCTCATCCAATTCAGACAGCACATCATCCAATAATAAAATAGGCGATTCCCCTGTTTCTTCTTGAATCAAATCGATTTCTGCCAATTTCACCGCCAAGGCTGTGGTACGCTGCTGACCCTGTGAACCGAATAACTTCACTTCTTTGTCAGATATGGTAAACAAAATATCATCCTTATGTGGCCCACTTTGGGTATTGCCCAAATAAATATCACGATCCATGTTTCGTTTTAATTTTTCTTGGAACTCACCAATGTTGCAATTTTTCTGATATCGTATTTTGAGGCTGTCAGAACCGCCTGTCAGCTCATTTGTCTTATTTGCGGCTATTTCATCCAAACGTGTCAAAAACACCTCTCTAGCGGAAATGATACGCTCTCCATAGTCCACCAACTGCTCATCCCAGATAAATAATTGCTCTTTGAGGGCTGGTTTCTTCTGAATTTCCTTCAAAAGATGGTTGCGTTGCTTCAAAATACGGTAGTATTGCTGCAAATCGTAGTAATAAACTTTGCTGATTTGACAAATCTCCATGTCCAAGAACCGCCTACGCTCTGTAGGCCCATCTTTCACAAGGGATAAATCCTCTGGTGAAAATATGACTGTGTACATGGTGCCAAATAAATCCCCTAACTTCCTGATGGGTAACCCGTTGATGGCAATACCCTTTTTGGTATCACGCTTCAGGTGTACATCAATTCGCTCTGACCTGTTTTGGGTGGATAATTGTAACCGAATATGACTGTCCTCTTTGCCAAATGCAATCAATTGGCTGTCATTTTTGGTACGCATAGACCTGCCTGTGCCACAAAAATAAAGGGATTCCAATAAATTGGTTTTCCCTTGTGCATTGTTCCCGTAGAATACATTGACCCCTGCTGTGGGTCGCAATTGTAACTCCCCAAGATTTCTGAAATTTTGTAACGATAACTCCTTGATATTCATTTGAATACCTCTTTTTTGATTCTAATTCTATTTTTTTATCTTTCCATCTTTTTATCTTTTTATCTTTTCAGCGTCGCAGACAAATAAAGTTTACGTCCACGCTTTTCAAAGGGTGGTGGTTGTTAAGACTCACCGCCAAAGAAGTGGCGGACACCGTAGGTGGCTTTGCTTGCAAAGTGATGAGCCAAAGCCTTAAGGTCTTGCTCTTGACTTTATTTTATCTTTTCCTGCCTTAAAAGCGTGTTTTTGGAAGTATAAGAAACCTTTTCACAAGAGAAAAAAGGTTTTTCAGGTCTTATCTTTTTCTCTTTTTAGTCCAATTATACTTTTGTACATAAAGCACGGGCGCACACATAGATACGCCCCTACATTTTTCCATTATTTTATACATCTTTATGCATTTACATACAACTGAAAATTTTCATTTTTCATCAACAACCTGTGGATAAAAACAAATAACACACACAACAATTGTAGGGGCAGATTTTATATCTGCCCGTTATATTTACTCCCCAACAACGGTAATAGAACCAACACCTTTATATTCCACAACATCGCCAACACGAATTTTCTTACCTCGTTCTGTTGCCACAACACCGTTTACATAAATAACGCCTTCTGCCAAAAGGATTTTCACATCAGATCCTTGGCCTACCAAACCGCCTAGTTTCAAAATTTGTTGTAATTTAATAAATTCTGTATGAATTGCTACTGTTTCCATATAAAAAACCTACTTTCTTTTTAAAGATTAAGACCGTGGACTCTGTCCACACCTGCAAGGGGATAATCCCCTTGACCCTATTCAAAACCATAAAATAATATGATGAGTGTTGGTCGAATACTCGACCTTTTTGTTAAAATATTGAAATCAATTTGCAGATAATAGATGACCTGATTCTGTCATTCAGAGGAGCAAAGCGACGAAGAATCATAATTTTGTAGGGTCAAGGCTTACCTTGACCGTTCTTTTTACATAAACATTATAAAAAAACCGTCAATCTTACGGGAGGATACTATCCTCCCCTACAATTAAATAATTAAATTTGAATATTCCCCTAATCCTCTGCGGAAACGTAGTTTTCGCCTATAAAGTTTGGATTGAACCTTTTCAAAGGTTCATAGGGTTTGGGGCAAAGCCCCAAGGTCTTGACTTTATCTTTTACATTCTCAAAGGCAAAATCAAATATTTGTATGC
Organism: Chakrabartyella piscis; assembly: GCA_030067835.1. Taxonomy (GTDB): domain Bacteria; phylum Bacillota; class Clostridia; order Lachnospirales; family Anaerotignaceae; genus Chakrabartyella; species Chakrabartyella piscis. The sequence goes on along the minus strand of CP092441.1, from coordinate 3,396,731 downwards.
ATCGCCATCTACTGGCAAAATGGTCGCTGGACTAAGGGACGCCAAGAACTGGATCGCCACTTTTTCATCCTCAATGGAACGCAATGCTTCGATGTAATATCTTGGATTGAATGCAATTTCCAAATCATCGCCTTCTACTTCGCAAACAATTTCTTCATAAGCAGTACCCATATCGCTTTTTGCAGTCACCAACAATTGATTTTCCTTGATATGGAAACGCACTGGTGATTTACGATTGTCACGTGATACCAAAGAAGCACGCTCCAAAGTTTGGACAAACTCGTTTTTATCCAAAATAATCTTTGTTTTGTATTCTTCGGTGAAACTTTGTGCATAGCGAATGAAATCGCCACCGATCAAACGAGAAACCATGGTTGCAGTACCCAAATCAAAGAGAATATGTTTATCTGTCACATACAAAGACACATTTTCGTCCTCTTGTGAAAGAATTTTGTTAAGCTCCATCAATGTTTTACCAGGTACAATGACATTGGTTGGTTCTGCGCATTGGGACAAAATATTTTTACGGAAAGAAATACGATAGCCATCAACAGACACCACATGCAAGGTATCTTGTTGGAGTTCGAATAATTCACCGGTCAAGATTGGTTTGGAATTATCCTGTGCAATGGAGAAAATGGTCTGACGAATCATATCACGCAAGTCATTTTGTGGCAAAACAAATGCATTTTCCTGTTCCACTGTTGGAAGTGCAGGGAATTCATCACCACTTTGACCCATAATGGTAAATTCTGAAGAACCACAGGTCAAAGTCACCATATTTTTATCGTCTACTTTGATGGACATGGTTTCGCCATTGACACGACGTACAATATCCCCCAAGATACGAGCTTCCAAAGCCACTTCACCTTTTTCCAAAATAGTAGCTGGGATTGCTGCTGTTTGGATGCCCAATTCCAAATCGTTGCCTGTCAAAACAAAGCCATTGTCATTGGCGGTCAACAAAATGCATTCCAAAATAGGCAATGTGGTTTTATTGGATACTGCTTTATTCACGATATTGATGTATTGTAATAACAGATCTTTTTGGCAAGTTAAGTTCAAGATATACACAACTCCTTTTTTCACAGATGTAATAGATATATATAAGATTAAATTCGTAGTAGCCGTAGTAGGGGCTGTGGATTTGTGGAAAACCCTATTTTTGCCCGAAATATCAACAATCGGCTTGTGTACAACCCATGTGGAACAAATGTGTAAAACATTTCAGATATCCACAATATCCACAGGTGGTGCAAAATAAAAAAGTTATCCACAGGGCATCCACACAAAAGTCACATGGGGCTGTGGAAAAAAATAAAGGTCAAGTGCAAGGTCAAAAGATAAGACCGTAGGACTCTGTCCTACAACCTGCAAGGGACCAGTCCCTTGACCCATTTTAAAAACATAAAAACAATAAAATGAGTGTTGGTCGAATACTCGACCAGATGGATTTTTGAATGGCAATTATGTTGACTCTGTCATTTTGTAGGGGCTGCCCTATGTGGCAGCCCGTGAAGTGACGAAGAATCTTGGTTTGCAGGTGATGGTTAATCAGCCTAAAAAGATTCCTCGATATCTCGGAATGACAAAATCACCTAGTCTTTCACCTTTCACCCTTAGTCATTAGTCGTCATTCAGTCTTAACTGAATGACTTTGATCTTATGTTCTTTCTTTGATTTCTTTTTCCAACTGTAAGATTGTAGATTGCAACATGGTGTCATGCTCCAATTGCTTTTCAATCTTGGTGATGGCATGAATGACCGTTGTATGGTCACGTCCACCGAAGCAATCGCCAATCTTAGGCAAAGAAATATCCAATAATTTACGACAGAGATACATGGAAATTTGTCTAGGGAATGCAATGCTTTTTGGCTTTTTGCTCCCTTGGATATCCTCTACTCGAATTTGGTAATGTTCTGCAATGATTTCTGTGATCAGCTCTGGTGTCAGTGGTACAGATGTATGTTCGCTGAAGATATCTTTGAGTGCAGTTTCTGCCAAAGAAATGGTGATATCTTGGTTGGTCAGGGTTGCATATGCCACAATTCTGGTCAAAGCACCTTCCAATTCACGGATATTGGACGCAATGTTTTTGGCAATGTACGCCATAACATCATCAGGCACTTGCAATTGATCACGCTCTGTTTTTTTACGCAAAATAGCGATTCTGGTTTCATAATCCGGTTGTTGGATATCTGCAATGAGCCCCATTTCAAATCGACTACGCAAACGATCTTCCAAGGTCTCAATTTCCTTAGGTGGTCTATCAGATGAAATGATAATTTGCTTGGTGGATTCATATAACGCATTGAAGGTATGGAAGAACTCCTCTTGTGTACCTTCTTTTTTGGATATAAATTGGATATCGTCAATGAGCAAAACATCGATATTACGATATTTGTCACGGAATCCCTCGTTTTTGTTGTTTTGGATGGATAAAATCAACTCGTTTGTGAAGGTTTCACTGGTGACATATAACACCTTTGTATCGTGGTTTTGATCCAATATGTAATGTGCAATGGAATGCATGAGATGGGTTTTGCCAAGTCCTGAATTTCCATACAAAAACAATGGATTGTAATTTCTTGCTGGTGCTTCTGCAACTGCCAATGACGCTGCATGTGCCATACGATTGCTGTTGCCCACAACGAAGGAATTGAACACATATTTTGGATTCAAATTCCTTGGGATATTAGGGTTTGGTTTAACTTCTGCTTGTGGTTCTTCTGTAATAGTAGGCTTTTCATCACCCACCAAGATTACAATATCGTAGTCTTTTTTGGTGACTTGTTTCACTGCATTTTGCAAAAGATTGAAATATCTTTTTTCCAACATATCCTTTGGCAAATAATCATCCACATGCAAATAAAAACGGTTTTCATTGATACCATAAGGTATGATTGGTCGAAACCAAGTATCAAAGCTGACAGCTGAACTTTCTTCTTCAATAAGTCTTAGAATTTCATTCCAATAGGTTTGTATTGCTTCCATAAGTATTCCTCCTAGTTCTGTTTCTACAAATGCTTCTTTCCAGTTTCACATAACAAATATCACGACTTTTACTGTTTTTAAGACAAATTGTATTTGTATTTTCCTGAATTATGAGTTTTATTATCTAAATAACCGCTTTTTTCATATTTAAAATAATAAAGTTTACGTCCACCATTCACCGCCAAAGAAGTGGCGGACAGCGAAGCAGGCTTTGCTTGCAAAGTGATGACCATTCAAAGGGTGGTGGTTGTTAAGGCAATGCCTTAAGGTCTTAAACGCATTCAAGAGTGTTTTGAGGGGTTTGGGGAACTTTTCACGGTAGAAAAAAGTTTTCCAAGGTCTTTTTTTGATCTTTCTTTTGATTTTGACCTGAATCTCCTGTGTATAACTTTGTGGAAAACAGGGGTACTGTCCACATTATGTGGAAAAACCGTGTGTACAAGTCTGTTGCAGAAAACATCTTTTGCCATATGATACACAGGTTGTGGATAAATTGCTACACATTGTACACAGCAATATGGCGATGCTGCAAATGTAGCCAAATTGGTAAAATATACGAAAACATCCTGTTATTCCATGGTAAAAAATCAAAATATACACAAGTTTTTAAAGTTATACACATTTTTATCCACAGGCTGTGGATAAGTTACAAATACATTTGTCTTTTTATTGTGAATTCCGTGGAAAGATAATTACGTATAGTATATCAAAAGTTATCCACAACTGCAATAAAAACAGTTGGGAATATAGAAAATACAATTATATTGGATTGGATGAACACCCAAATAAAGTTGCATTGTAGGGTTGATTCAAGAATCAACCGTTATAAATAGCCAAATGTTTCAGATTCTTCGTCACTGTATCCCTGTAAATATAATCCCAATTAAACTGAATGAGACCTAATATACATAAACGTATTTTAATTATCTAGGGAATGCATTGTATGCATTCCACTCTCGGTACGCATACAATGCGCACCCTACAAGATATAAAGGTCCTTTTATCTTTGATTAGGAATAAATATATTGTAAAGAATGCAATGCCCTTATTCTGTCATTCTGAATGATTGGTTTCTATTTTTTTGATATTTTTACGTATTTTTTTAAAATTTCCACTAACCACATTATATAGTAAAAAAAGTCCCAAAAAGTCCCAATATTGTGGTTTGAAGCATTTTTGTGCAAATACCACCATATATAATGGTAGAAAAAAGGAAAAAATCAGTGGATTTTATGTAAAAATCAAAAAATTATTCTTGACGTGTCATTTTTTTTTGACTATAATAGTAGCAGTGCTCGAAAAAGGGCAGTGTAAGACTGCAAATAAAAAGGAGGTGCGTACCACTATGAAAATGACATTCCAACCTAAAAAAAGACAAAGAAGTAGAGAACACGGTTTCAGAAAAAGAATGAGAACTGTTGGCGGCAGAAAAGTTATTGCTGCAAGAAGAAAAAAAGGTAGAAAAGTATTATCCGCATAATCCTCATACCAAAAAGTATAATGGGCCGCTTTTATGTGGCCTTTTGTTCGTATTATGGCAATATGTATGAGTCAAAATTGACGGATCTGTTTGGGAGTTGTATTGTATGAAATATACGGAATCATTGAAAAAAAATTTCCAATTTCGCTATGTATATCGTAGGGGAAAATCCATTGCAAATCGTCAATTGGTTATGTACGTATTGAAAAATGGCAAGAAAACCAATAGACTTGGTATTTCTGTCAGCAAAAAAGTAGGAAAAAGCGTAATGCGTTCTCATATCACTCGTTTGATTCGAGAAAGCTACCGTAGTATGGAGGAGGAAGTGCGTCTGGGTTATGATATTGTGTTCATTGCAAGAAATCCTTGTAGTGAAATGACCTATCATGAAATGGTGCAATCTATGAAACACCTCTGTAAAAAACATCAATTTTTGGAAGTAAAGAATACGGAACAGTGATTTAGATAAAATCAAAAGTAGGCTATATCGTAGGGTTGATTCACGAATCAACTGTTATGAACTGGCAAATGCTTAGATTCTTCGTCACGTTGTTCCTCTGAATGACAGCTTTTTTTATTTGTCATCCTGAATGAAATGAAGGATCTTTTATTTCTCTCAAATTGATGAATTATGTAAGAAACGAAAAATCATCTTATTTTGTATATGGGCGATGAACCCAAGGGAACATCTAAGAAGCACACCCATTTGGTTACAAAGGACAAGTTGATTTTTTTTCAGTATGCAAATGTTTGTATTTGGCATATGATAGGAGGTATCAAAATGAAATATATTTTCTTGAAATGTATTCGTTTTTACCAAGTGGGTATTTCGCCACTGATAGGTCCTCATTGTCGATTTACGCCAACTTGCTCACAATATGCATACATCGCAATTACAAAACACGGTGTCATCAAAGGTGGATACCTTGCCGTCAGAAGAATTTTGAAGTGCCATCCCTTCCATGAAGGCGGCTATGACCCTGTACCAGAAAAAGACTAATATTCGTTTATGGGATTTCTTCAAATTATTTGGAGATTCCATTATCAAAAGGAGGCAAAAACTGTGTTTGGAATCGAAACAGTATCCGTGGCATTGTCCACATTGCCATCTGTAAGAATGCCAGGGAACATCCTTGGACCAATTTCTTCCGTGATGGGTAGTTTTTACAATATGTTATTTGAAGGTGTCAACAATAGTTTGGAAGTAGGCGTTTTGGGCGTTGCAATCATTCTTTTCACCTTAATTATTAAGACAATTCTTTTTCCTTTGACTTTGAAACAACAAAAATCTTCCATGAAGATGCAAATGTTGCAACCAGAGATGGAGAAAATCAAAAATAAATACAAAGGCAAAACAGATAAACTTTCTCAACAAAAACAAATGGTGGAACTCCAAGATTTCCAAAAGAAAAATGGAGTGAATATGATGGGTGGTTGTTTGCCACTTTTGATCCAATTGCCAATTTTGTATGCATTGTTCTATATTTTCCAAAATGCATATGTATATGTAGATGCAATCGGTCAAAACTACACAGAAATTGCGAATTTGATTTTGCAAGTGCCTGTAGACTTGCGTATGGAAGTATTCGCACCATTTGCACAAGAATTTGTAGACAAATATGAAAGTGCAACCATCATCAAAGAACTTGGCTTTGACCTTTCTCGTACAGATGACTTGGTTATGTTGGTCAACTACATAAAATTGGATGAATGGGCAACCATTTTGCCACAACTTGGCGATTATGCAACAGGTTTCACACCACTTTTGGAAACAAAAGCAGCAATTGAAACTTTCTTAACCATTCCTTTGGTCAGCGCACCTGGTCTCGGTTTCCCTGGAATTCTCATTCCAATCTTTGCAGCTGGTACTACATTCTTGCAATCCAAATTGACAATGTCTATGTCCAGTGCAAACCAAGATCCAAACAACCCAGCAGCATCTATGACAAAAACAATGACATATATGATGCCACTTATGATGGGCTTCTTCACAATTTCCATGCCAGCAGGTTTGGGCTTGTATTGGTCCATGGGTAATATCATCGGCGTTGTGCAACAAGTATTCTTGAAAAAATACTATGCTAAAAAATTGGTAGGGGAGGTTGCGTAACATGCAAGAAATTAGAAAAACTGGTAAAACGGTAGAGGAAGCAATCGCAGCCGCTTTGGTAGAATTGGAAGCAGTCCGTGAAGATGTAGATGTAACTGTCATTGAAGAAGGTTCCAAAGGTTTGTTTGGTATGTTCGGTGGCAAAGATGCAATCGTTTTGGTACGTAAAAACAACAATCCACAAAGAGATGCAGAAAGTTTCTTGCGTGAAGTGTTCCTTTCTATGGGTCTTTTGGTGAAGATTGAAACAGAAATGCGTGATCGTCAATTGTATATCAATATGATTGGTGATGATATGGGTATTTTGATTGGCAAACGTGGTCAAACATTGGATTCTTTGCAATACCTTGTGAACCTTGTGGTCAACAAAAATAGTTCTTCCTACATTAGTGTAATGTTGGATACAGAAAACTATCGTCAAAGACGTAAAGAAACATTGGAAACATTGGCACATAACTTGGCGAAAAAAGTAAAACACACCAAGAAAAATGTGGTTTTGGAACCAATGAATCCATATGAAAGACGTATCATTCACTCTGCTTTGCAAAATGACCGTTTCACAAAAACTTTCAGTGAAGGTGAAGAACCTTACAGAAATGTAGTCATTACATTGAAATAATGCACACCCAAACCCGTTTCTTGGAACGGGTTTTCTGCATGTTTGGGCGAACAAGTTCACCAGTGAATAATGAAGAATAAATAGTGAATGGTTTGGAATGTTGTAACCCAAACGATCATGCAATTGTAGGGTTGATTCACGAATCAACCGCAAAATCAAAGATTCTTCGTCGTTATACTCCTCTGAATGACAAAAGAGCAGTGAAGAATGAAGAGTTTGGAATGTTGCAATCTAAAATATGATGATATTGTAGGGGCGTACCTATGTGTGCGCCCGTAATGAACAGCCACAAATTCACATAATGCTGTCATTCCGAGACATCGAGGAATCTTTGCAGTTGGCATAACAGAACGATGAGGGCATCGTTCCCTACGGATGTATGGACTATTGATTTATGATGTATATTGTAGTAATGAATCGCCATAAACAATAAATAAGCAATTGTAGGGTTGATTCACGGATCAACCGCTATCATAATGATACACAGTATAATCATAATCTTAACCAAAGGTCGAGTATTCGACCACCACTAGCCATATTGTTATTATGATTTTATAATCGGGTCAAGCGTCGCACGCTTGCAGGGTTTGGGACAGAGTCCCAAGGTCTTGTACTTGACCTTAATTTTTTGATCTTATCTTTTAGAAAGGAGGTTTTCCTATGTTGGCAAACCAGTTAGACGATATCATAGCCGCAATCTCAACACCCCTTGGTATGGGTGGTATCGGTATTGTACGTATGAGCGGTGATGGCGCAATTGCTTTGGCAGATCGCTTGTTTTCTGGCAAAAAATCATTATTAGACAAAGAAAGCCATACATTGTCCTATGGCAAAATCATAGACGAACATTCAGGCGAAATCATAGACGAAGTTCTGGTTTCTGTTATGAAATCCCCTAACACATACACAAAAGAAGACGTTGTGGAAATCAATTGCCATGGTGGTATGTTGGTTACAAAACGTGTATTGGAAACATTACTGCACTCTGGTGCTAGACTTGCAGATGCAGGTGAATTTACCAAACGTGCTTTTTTGAACGGTAGAATGGACTTGACCCAAGCAGAAGGCGTTATTGATTTGATCCATTCTCAAACAGATGTGTCACGTGAATCGGCTTTGCAACAAATGCAAGGTAGACTGACCAAAGAAGTGGGTATCATGCGTGAACAAATCTTGGATATGATCGCTTCTATTGAAGCATTTATCGACTATCCAGAACACGATGAAGAAGGTGAAAACTATCATACCTTGGAAGCTGGTGCAAAATACGTTTTCAATCGCATGGAAAGCCTGTTGCAAACAGCAGATCGTGGTAAAATCATCCGTGAAGGTCTGGAAACCGTTATCGTGGGGAAACCCAATGTTGGGAAATCTTCCTTGCTGAACTGGATGCTGGAAGAAGAACGTGCCATTGTAACAGATGTGGCAGGCACTACCCGTGATACCGTTGAAGAATACTTCCATTTGGATGGTATCCCTATGAAATTGGTGGATACTGCTGGTATCCGTGAAACTGGTGATGTGGTAGAAAAAATTGGCGTAGAAAAATCCAAAGCCTATGCACAAAAAGCGGACTTGGTGCTGATGATGTTAGACGCATCACGTCCTTTGGAGGCAGAAGACATTGAAATCTTGGAATTTATCAGTGATAAAAAATCCTTGGTGCTTTTGAATAAAGTAGACCTGAAACAAGTATTATCCTTGGAAGATTTGGCACACTATATGCCAAAAGACCAAATCATCACCATTTCTGTGAAGGAAAACCTCGGTTTTGATGAATTGGTGGAGCAAATCAAAAACCTGTTCTTCAGTGGTGAAAATATCAAAGCCGAAGACGGTATTTTGGGCAACACTCGTCACAAAAACGCATTGTTCCAAAGCAAAGAAGCAATGGCTCGTTGTCTTGTGACCATCGAAAATCATATGCCAGAAGACTTTGTTTCCATGGACTTGCAGGATGCAAATCGCTATTTGGGTGAAATTACAGGTGATGTTGTGGATGAGGAAATTATAGATCGAATCTTTACGAAATTCTGCTTAGGAAAGTAGGATTAAGACTAAAAACTAAGGGTGAATGGTGAAGGACTTAGAGTGCTGCAATCTAAATATATAGTAGTTGTAGGGCAAGGGTGTGATGTGTCACACTAAGAGGTTTTACTCTTGCCATAATGAATTAAAACCTAAGACCTTACTTTTCACTGGAGAAAAGTAACAAAATCCACCGCTACTTCCGAAAGCGCGGAGCCCGGCTTAAGAGGGTCTAACCCGACCCTCTCAAGAATCACCCCGAAAGTAAGAAATATAGAGGTTTATTGACCAACTATTAGACCGTGAGTGACAAGCCACTCACCTTTTGATTACTGGTTCAAAAACCAAAATCAGGTGATGCTTGTAGGGGGTGGGTTTCCCATCCCGTAATCAATTGCCACAAACCATAAATATGTAGTAAAATTATAATCAAAACCAAAGGTCGAGTATTCGACCAACACCAGCCATATTGTTATTGTGGTTTTATAATGGGTCAAGGGACTGGTCCCTTGCAGGTGTGGACAGAGTCCACGGTCTTGTACTTGACCTAAATCTTTTGACCTTGATCTTTAGGAGAATATCATGAGCGCAGAAAACAAACTGGGTACACAACCCGTCAAAAAACTATTATTCCAACTGGCAGTACCAGCTATTGTGGCACAGGTGGTCAATGTCCTGTATAATGTGGTGGATCGTATGTATATCGGTCATATCCCAGACGTAGGCGCATTGTCCTTGACCGGTGTTGGCGTTTGCATGCCTATTATTATGGTGATATCCGCTTTTAGCTCATTGATCGGTATGGGTGGCGCACCTCGTGCTTCCATTTTATTGGGTCAAGATAAGGTTGAGGATGCCAAGAAGGTATTGGGCAACTCCGCTTTTTTACTGGTCTGTATCTCCATTACACTGACCATATTCTTTACACTGTTCGCAGAAAAATTGTTGCTTTCCTTTGGTGCAAGTGAAAACACCATCGGCTATGCAATGGAATATATGCGTATCTATGCTTTGGGTACCATTTTCGTCCAGTTTGTATTGGGTCTGAATCCATTTATCACAGCCCAAGGCTTTGCCAAAATCAGTATGCAAACCATATTGATCGGTGCCATCACCAATATCATCCTAGACCCAATCTTTATCTTTGTTTTGGGTATGGGTGTTTCTGGCGCAGCACTGGCTACTATACTATCACAAAGCATTGGTGCTATTTGGGTGTTGCTGTTCTTGACTGGAAAACGCACCACTTTGCGTTTGGAACGTAAATTTATGAAACTAGAAGTGGCAGTGTTCGCACCTTGCTTGCTTTTGGGACTGTCACCATTTGTTATGCAATTGACAGAAAGTATGATCAATATTGCCTTCAACTCATCTTTGTTGAAATATGGTGGCGATATTGCAGTGGGTTCTATGACCATTTGTACCAGTTTGATGCAGTTCGTTATGTTACCATTGATCGGTTTGAGCCAAGGTGCGCAACCCATCACAGGGTATAACTTTGGTGCCAAAAACCCAGAACGTGTCAAAGAAACCTTTCAATTGTTGCTGAAATGTGCTGTCACTTTTTCTGTCAGTGCTTGGCTTTTGTTGATGTTGGCACCACAAGTATTGGTATCTCTGTTCTCCAGTGATGCGGAATTGGTAGAGTTCGCCATTTGGGCAGTACGCAGGTATATGCTCATGTGTCTTGTGTTTGGTGTGCAATTGTCTTGTCAACAAACCTTTATCGCCATCGGCAATGCAAAAACTTCACTGTTTTTGGCAATTCTCAGAAAAGTCATTTTGCTGGTGCCTTTGATTTATATTTTGCCAATGTTCTTGGAAAACCAAATGCAAGCAGTATTCTTGGCAGAACCAGTGGCAGACTTGTTGGCAGTGATTGCAACTGCAACCATGTTTAGAAAACAATTTAAAGAAGCGTTGCAGAATTTGGAATTAGGAGTTAGGAATTAGGAATGAAAACCAAGATTCCTCGCATTGCTCGGAATGACAATACGTGGATGATACCGTGTACTGTAGGGGCGATTCACGAATCGACCGTAAAGTAAAACCTAAGATTCCTCATTGCATTCGGAATGACAGCTTACAGAAAATGACAACACGTCTTGTAGGGGTGGATTCCATATCCACCCGTCAAACGATAAAAATATAATTACAAATAACCGTAGGGGGTGGGTTACCCATCCCGCAGACACATAGAAAGGAGGCACTTATGTACGAAGCAGGAACCATAGATGTAGCAGTCATTGGTGGTGGTCACGCAGGTTGTGAAGCCGCTTTGGCAGCAGCCAGAATGGGCATGGAAACTATGATGTTTGCCATCAGCCTAGACAGTATCGCCATGATGCCTTGTAATCCATCCATTGGTGGTAGTTCCAAAGGTCATTTGGTGCGTGAAGTGGATGCACTGGGTGGTGAAATGGGCAAAACCATCGATAAAACATATATCCAAACCAAAATGCTCAACACAGGCAAAGGTCCAGCAGTCTATTCTTTGCGTGCACAAGCCGATAAAATGGCATATCAAATTGAAATGAAACATACCCTCGAGAAAACAAAACATTTGCGTATCCGTCAAGGTGAAATCGTTGAAATTTTGATGGAGAACGGAAAAGTTGCAGGTGTTGTGGCAGATGGCGGTGCCCTATTCCGTTGCAAAGCCGTTGTTCTTTGTATGGGTACTTATATGAAAGCTCGTTGTTTGCATGGGGAATCCATCACAGAATGTGGACCCAATAATTTGATGCCAGCAACCAAACTCAGTCAAAACCTATTGGATATGGGCATTCGCTTGTATCGTTTCAAAACAGGAACACCAGCCAGAATGCTTCGAGGTTCCTTGGATTTGGATAAAATGGAGAAACAATATGGTGATGAGAAAATTGTACCTTTCTCTTTCACCAATACACCAGAAGATATCGAAAAGGAACAAGGTCTTTGCTACCTGACCTATACCAACGAACGTACACATGATGTGATTCGTGCCAACTTGCATAGATCCCCATTATACGGTGGTGTCATTGAAGGTACAGGCCCTAGATATTGTCCTTCTATTGAGGATAAAGTGGTGCGTTTTGCAGATAAAATTCGCCATCAATTGTTTGTAGAACCAGAAGGTTGGGACACCGAAGAAATGTACATCCAAGGTATGTCCTCATCATTGCCAGAAGATGTGCAAATCGAAATGTATCGTACTGTACCAGGCTTGGAAAACTGCGAAATCACTCGTTTTGCCTATGCAATTGAATACGATTGTATCGATGCCACACAATTGAAGTTGTCCTTGGAGTTCAAGGAATTTGGTGGTTTGTTCAGTGCAGGTCAGTTCAATGGTAGTTCAGGTTACGAAGAAGCAGCAGCCCAAGGTTTGTTGGGTGGTATCAATGCTGTGCGTTATATCCAAGAAAAAGATCCTTTGATTTTGAGACGTTCTGATGGATATATCGGTGTTTTGGTGGATGATATCATCAGCAAAGGTACCAAAGAACCATATCGTATGATGACCAGTAGAGCGGAATTTAGATTGTTGTTGCGTCAGGATAATGCAGACCAAAGATTGACACCCATTGGTTATGAAGTGGGACTTATCGATGAAGAACGTATGCAAAAATTGCGTGACAAAGAAGCGGCAGTTGCAGCAGAAATTGCAAGGGTGAAAACACTTACCATAGCACCAAAAGAATATGTTTTGGAATTGTTGGAACAAAACAATAGTGCACTCATTAAGTCTGGTGTGAAATTGGCAGATCTTGTGAAACGCCCAGAGCTCACCTATGAAAAATTGGCACCTCTTGATGAAAATAGACCAGTACTCACTTTGGAAATTCAAGAACAAGTGAATATCCAAATCAAATATGAAGGGTATATTGCCCAACAAATGAGCCAAGTGGATCAGTTCAAGAAATTGGAGAATAAACTCCTACCAACAGATATTGTATATGCAGATATCCAAGGCTTGCGTATCGAAGCACGCCAAAAATTGGATTTGATTCGACCAGAATCCCTTGGTCATGCTTCCAGAATCACAGGGGTATCACCAGCGGATATATCTGTGCTGCTCATTTACTTAGAACAAAGAAAAAGAACAAGATCAAAAGAATAAGAGAAAGACCTTGGGACGCTGTCCCAAACCCTGCAAGGGACTTATCCCTTGACCCATTAAGCAAAAATTACATTTTTGCAGAGAAATAGGGAATATTTGGTACTGTAGGGGCAATTCACGAATCGACCGCAATACCCCAAAACACCAATATGCACTGGGTAAATCACCAAACGGGACAGCACAGCTATCCCCTACAAAATGCAATGCAACAAATTGGCAAAATATAAATTTTGGTACTCGTAGGGATACCCCTTGCGGGTGTCCGTAAATCGAAAACAAAACAGGATGGGAAACCCATCCCCTACGATGAAACGTAAAATTATTGTCACTGGTAGGGGTGATTTACGAATCGACCGCAATGCTACAAAACACCAATATGCATTGCGAAAAACCCAAACGGGATGTCGAGGACGCCATCCCCTACGATGAAACGTAAAATTATCGTCACTGGTAGGTGCGATTCACGAATCGACCGTAATCAACAACCAAAACCATAAATTCATTACAATCATCATCAATCCCACCAGCGGAAACGTAGTTTTCGCCTATCGGGTCAAGCGTCGCACGCTTGCTGGGGGTGGGACAGAGTCCCACGGTCTTGCACTTGACCTTGACTTTGCCTTTAGGAGAATATTTATGAACAACAAACAACTTTTAATGGACTGTGCAAACCAAATGCACGTCAATTTAACAGAAGAAATGGCAGACCAGTTTATGGCATACTCCGATTTGCTTTTGGACTGGAACGAAAAAATGAACCTGACCGCTATCACAGACCCTAGGGAAGTGGTGTTGAAACACTTTGCAGACTGCTTGAGTTTGGTGCCATATCTGGAATTGGACGAAAATTCCTCCATCATCGATGTGGGTACTGGTGCTGGTTTTCCAGGTGTGCCAGTGAAGATTGCATGTCCAGATGTGGAAATTACCCTTTTGGACGCACTCCAAAAACGTCTGACATTCCTCGAAGAAGTGACAGATTCCTTGGCACTTTCAGGTGTCAATTTCGTACACAGTAGAGCAGAAGACGGTGGTCAAAACCCAGAATTTAGAGAGCAATTTAGCCATTGTGTGTCAAGAGCGGTTGCCAATATGTCTGTTTTGGCAGAATATTGCTTGCCTTATGTACAAGTAGGTGGCTATTTTGTGGCACTGAAAGGTCCTGATGTGTCACGTGAATTGGAAGAATCCAAAGTAGCATTGGAGATTTTAGGCGGTGTGGTTAAGGAAATCATCGATATCCAAATCCCATATACCGAATTGGCACATAATTTGGTGATTATAGAAAAAATCAAAGAAACACCAAAGCAATACCCAAGAAAATCTAAGAAAATCAGCCAAAAACCATTGGCATAACCAAGTTACGCCAGTGAAGAATGAATAGTGAATAGTTGAAAAGATAAGATACTTCGTCATGTTGTTCCTCTGCATGACAATAAGGAGAATGTATCACCTATGCGCTGTCATTCCAAATGTAATGAGGAATCTTGATTTTGGTTTTTTGACAGTCTGACCCTATAACATTTGTTATGGGGTTTTTTGTTTGGATTTGCAATGATTTTGTGATTTTTCTATATTCTTGTCATTTCTTCATTGATTTTGTGTTTTTGTTTTGGGAAATACCCTTATTTTTCCATGTTAAAATGAGAAAAAGACAATTACCAATGGATATGCAACACCAAAAGGAGGAATGCTCATGGAACTTTTGAAATTCACAGAAAGACGTATGAAGAAAGAAAAAATGGTGTACCAATTGCCAGTGGATAAAATTCGACCCAATCCATACCAACCAAGGAAATACTTCAATTTCAATGCGTTGGAGGAACTATCCAAGTCCATTGCAGACTATGGTGTGTTGCAACCCATCAGTGTACGCAAAATGACTGGTGGGTATTATGAATTGGTGGCAGGTGAGCGTAGGCTTCGAGGTGCAGATATGGCAGGGCTTACAGAAATTCCAGCCATTGTTTTGGATATTACAGACCAAGATAGTGCGATTTTGGCGTTTATCGAGAATTTGCAACGTCAAAACCTATCTTTTTTGGAAGAAGCAGAAGGCTATCGCAATATGATTGAGGATTATGGTTTGACCCAAACAGAGCTTGCAAAAAAGCTATCCAAAAGCCAGTCAGCCATTGCCAATAAACTTCGTGTGTTGAAATTGGAGGAACGTGTCAAACAGGAATTGACCCTATACCGCTTTTCAGAACGTCATGCAAGAGCACTGCTTCGATTGCCAGATGAAAGTTGTAGGCTTGCCATTTTGGATAAGATGAAAGAACGTGATGCCAGTGTGAAAGAAACAGAAGAAATGATAGAAGAATTGCTGGATTTCTTGGAAGAAAAAGCAAAGAAACCCCAAGGGAAACGAGAAAAACGATATGTAGCGGACTTTCGTATTTACACCAATACCATCAAGCAATCAGTGGAAGTTATACGCAAAAGTGGCGTAGAAGTGGTGTATGAAGACACAGAAAATGAAGATTGCTGTGAAATTATGATTCGCATTCAAAAACAAGAAAAAGCGGCAATGTGAGCGAACAAAGAGCAGTGAAAAGTGAAGAATGAATAGTGAAGAGTTGAAAACCAAAAGCACAAACCAAAACCACAAATCCAAACCATAAAACGAATGTACTGTAGGGGCGTCCCTCTCACCGCCAAAGATATGGCGGTCACACGTAGTGTGATTTTGCATGCAAAATGATGACCCATGTGGGCGCCCGTAATATGTCAACCAAGATTCCTCATTACATTCGGAATGACAGCTTACAGTGGTATACATCCCATTTTTATGAACAACAAATCAAGTCATTCACCCTTCACCATTAGTCATTCACCATAGGCGAAGCCTATTCCCCCATTGTGCTAATCGCCACTGCTGGACAATTGGTCTTTGCTTCCAATACCATTTCTTTGGCATCAGCTGGAATTTCACCACCAATGGCATAGGCTTTGCCATTTGGCAACTCCGCAAATACATCAGAACATAGATTCATACAAAATCGACAACCAATACATGCATCAGATACAGTTACAGTCATAAAAAAACCTCCTTTTCATTTGGAGGTAGTATGTGTGGAATTGCTGTGATTTATGCAATGAAATGAAAAAAAGTGTCAGTAGGGGCGACCTGTGGTCGCCTGCTCGTCATGAACCGCCACAAATTACGGGGTGTCGAGGACGCAATCTCCTACAGTGTATCTTGTTCTGTATTCTTTTCAATTGATTCTTTCTCATACTTCCCTGTTCTATGGCAAAAATCACGATTCCCACAGGTAGCACACCCTCTACCACAACCACGTCGAATGCCAGAACCAAGTTTGTGTTGCACAATAACAGGTATCATCAATATAACAAATATACCAATATAAATAGCCATAAATCATTCCTCCAATCCAAAACAAACAAAAACTACCATCAGTATAGGCTTAATTTTGGGAATAAGCAAGGTAATATTTTACAGAATCTGCAAGTTTTTTGTTGAAATTTCGTTCTTTTACCAACAAATTACAGCTAGATAAACTGGAAGAAAAGGTATATAATAGAAATTAGAAGTCCATTAGACACTGGCATATGTCTATAGTACAGAATAATTTGGTTGCAACACAAAGGTAACAAAAGAGGAGGAGATTCTATGATGACTACAGAGATTTACGACATCTTAGAAATTGTAGCAGGCACACATGCAGCACCTCATGATGTTTTGGGGATGCATGAAATGGAAACACCAGAAGGCAAAATTTGTGTGGCAAGGGTATTTATGCCTTTTGCAAAACAAATCACATTGATCGACCAAGGAAACAAACGCAAAAAATACGTTTTGGAAAAGATTCATGAAGATGGATTCTTTGCAGGTACGTTGAAAGACCGTGATGAGTGGTTCCAATACCAATTGGAATACGTCATGGAAGACGATACCACATGGAAATCCTATGATCCATATTCCTTTGGTCCAACTATTTCTGAATATGACAGATATTTGTTTGGTGCTGGCAATCACTACGAAATCTATAAAAAAATGGGTGGTCGCTTAATGACACATGAAGGTGTCAAAGGTGCAGCCTTCACAGTTTGGGCACCCAGTGCAAAATCCATTAGCCTGGTGGGGGATTTCAACCATTGGGACAACAGAAGAAACCCTATGCGTCAATTGGGTGAATCTGGCGTTTGGGAAATCTTCATTCCAAAACTTGTAGATGGAGATGCTTACAAATACCATATGGTACAAGTGGATGGTAGAATTGTAGACAAAACAGACCCTTATGGCTACACAGCAGAAGTACGTCCAAAAACAGCTTCTGTGTTGTATGCAGATGCAAAATTCAAATGGAAAGACAAACGCTGGTTGAACGCAAGAAAGAAAAAAGACATGAACAAAGAACCTATGAATGTCTATGAAGTGCATTTGGGTTCTTGGATGCGTGTGCCAGAAGAAGAAAATCGTTTCCTTACATATACAGAATTGGCAGAACGTTTGGTGCCTTATGTGAAAGAAATGGGCTTCAACTATATTGAATTGCTTCCTGTTTCGGAACATCCTTTTGATGGCAGCTGGGGTTATCAAGTGACTGGTTTCTATGCACCAACCAGCCGTTTTGGTCATCCAGATGAATTCAAATTGTTTGTGGATACTTGCCACAACAATGGCATTGGCGTTATCTTGGATTGGGTACCTGCCCATTTCCCAAAAGACGATTTTGCTTTGGCAAGATTCGATGGCACTGCTTTGTATGAACACCAAGACCCTCGTCAAGGGGAACACCAACAATGGGGTACTTATATCTTCAACTATGGTAAAAAAGAAGTGAGCAATTTCCTCATTGGAAATGCTTTGTTCTGGTTGGAAGCCTATCATATTGATGGTTTGCGTGTGGATGCAGTTGCGTCTATGTTGTATTTGGACTTTGCCAAAAACGAAGGTGAATGGTTGCCAAATCAATATGGCGGTAGCGAAAATATCGAAGCAGTTGAGTTCTTGAAACATCTCAATTCTGTGATTCGTGGACGTGAAGACGGTTCTTTGATGATTGCAGAAGAATCCACATCTTGGTCTGGTGTTTCCAGAGATACCAAAGAAGGCGGACTTGGTTTTAACATGAAATGGAACATGGGTTGGATGAATGACTTCTTGTTCTATATGAAACAAGACCCTATTTATCGTAAATTCCACCATAACAAAATGACCTTTGGTATGGCATATCATTATACAGAAAACTTTATGCTGGTGTTGTCCCATGATGAAGTGGTACATGAAAAAAGCTCTATGGTCGGTAAAATGCCTGGTGATGATTGGCAACGCTTTGCAAATTTGCGCTTGGGCTATGGTTTTATGTATGGACACCCTGGTAAGAAATTACTCTTTATGGGTGGCGAATTTGGCCAGTACCACGAATGGAGAGAAGCAACCAGCTTGGATTGGCATTTGTTGGAATTCGATGACCATAAAGAAACACAAAACTACATGAAAGCCTTGAACCATTTCTATACAGAACACGATGCTTTGTGGTCAAAAGACTCTGATCCAGAAGGTTTCAAATGGATTGAAGCAGACGATTGCGATAATTCTGTATTCTCCTTTATCAGACGTAGCGATGAAGCAGAATTGTATGTGGTTTGTAACTTCACACCAAATGCATACGCTGATTTCAGACTTGGCGTAGAAGAAGCTGGAGAATATGTGGAAGTGTTCAATAGTGACTTGGAAGAATTTGGCGGTAGCGGCATCACCAATTCTGATGTGATGGTCGCAGAAGATGTGAATTGGAATCGCTTGCCAAAGAGCATCACTTTGCATTTGCCACCACTTGCAATGGTTGTTTTGGAACGCAAAATTGAAAAACCAGTCAAGAAAAAGAAAAAATAAAATCAAATATTGAATTTATATTAGGCGGTGCTTCGGTCAATGTCATTCAGTTAAGACTGAATGACGACTAATGACTAAGGGTGAAAGGTGAAAGACTAGGAAAACCAAGATTAAAATAGTCCTTCACCATTCACTTTTAGCTTTTAGCCGTCATTTAGCTAAGTGTCTTTTTCTTAACTAAATGACATTGGTGCTTCGGTACCGCTTTTTTATTTGCCTAAACGGATACTTGTTAAATGGTTTTTGAATAAAGTTTGGATGAAACCTTTTCAAAGGTTTCTGGGGTGTGGGGCAAAGCACCACGGTCTTGATTTGTTGCATTAGATTTTATTCATTGCAATCCATATCCTCTAAAACACAGCCTGTAGGGGATGGGTTTCCCATCCTGTAAATACAACCATTCGTCATTGTCATTCTGAGGAAGCGGAGCTGACGAAGAATCTTTGGTTTTGCAGGCGATTCGTGAATCGCCCCTACAAGTGGGTATTGGAGTTTTTATAGGGGCACCCATAACACCATAAAACAACAATCCATCAAATTTACAACATATGTCAAAAAAATATCCCAAACCCATTGACAAACAATAATCACCTGTGATACTATTCAGTTAGTAAGGACTAACTACGAAAGAAAATACAAAAGAAAACAATCAATCATAAGGGGTTATAAGGAGGAATTGCAAATGAGTATCGTAATTATTGGTGGCAATGAACGTATGGAAGCAAAATATATTGATATCTGCAACGGTTTTGGCTACAAAGCAAAGGTATTCACAAAGGAAAAAGGTTGTCTCAAAAAGAAAATTGGATGTCCAGATCTTTTGGTGCTGTTCACTTCGACGGTTTCCCATAAAATGATGAAATCTGCATCCCAAGAAGCAAAAAAATCAGGCATTCCTGTGGCACATGTCCATACAAGCAGCGCAACTGCATTGCAAATGTTGTTGGAAGAAAAAACAGCAGCTTGTTGATTCATAATTTCAAGTACAAATTATATATACTACCCTAGAATGTTGAAAGTCTGCATAGGGTAGTTTTTTAATGTCTGGATTTTTGTGAAACGACATATGTAAAACAACAATCATGTATTTGCATTTTGTAGGGGTGACGTTTCGTCACCCGTTGGGATTTCATCGGTCGATTCGTGAATCGCCCCTACAAAAAACCATAAAATAACGTTTTTGAACCAGTAATTAAGAGGTGAGTGGCTTGTCACTCACGGTCTAATAGTAAAATTTATGCCACCAACCAACTGACTGCTGGGGGTGATTTTCAAGAGGGGGCGAGTTAGACCCATCTTGAACCGTACTCCACGCTTCGGAAGTAGTGGCAGCTTTTGTTACTTTTCACTGTTGAAAAGTAAGGTCTGAAAAGCTCTAATACATGAAAAAATTATAGGCTCAAATTCTTGCCACATACTGCCTGCTTCATTGCACACTATATAAAAAATTTCAAATATTCATCCCTATATATCTAATAAAACACAGGTTTCGCCAATTTTCCAAAATTTCCTATATTCAAACAGCATTTTTTCTGGTACAATGAATGATGCTAACGAAAACTGCTTCTTGTATCTTAACTTTACAAAAAATTCACAAAATATATGAGTTTATATTGACGAGATACATCTTTTTGTGTATAATTCAAAGAAGTATGGTAAAAATGCGAATCTGGCGTGTTTTTATCGTCTGAAGTAGTACGAATCTCGCAATCTGGAGGGAGGGGAAATTCATGTCAGAGGTAAAAGTAAAAGAAAATGAATCCTTGGATAGCGCTTTGCGTCGTTTTAAAAGAACATGTGCTAGAGATGGTATCATGGGCGAAGTACGTAAAAGAGAACATTACGACAAACCTAGCGTAAAACGTAAAAAGAAATCCGAAGCTGCTAGAAAACGTAAATTCAAATAATTCTAATTGAATTGTAAACTGAATTGCAAAAAAATCTATGCAGAAAAGGGATGATGATATGTCATTAAAAGAGCAACTTTTGGCAGATTTGAAAACAGCTATGAAGGAAAAGGATGTAGTCCGCAAAGACACTGTACAATTGGTTCGTTCTGGGATTCTTCAAATTGAGAAGGATAACAAAATCGAATTGGATGATGACGGTGTAATTGATGTTGTCAATAAACAACTCAAAAGCAGACGTGACTCACTTCCTGATTATATCAAAGCAGATAGAGAAGATCTGATTGAAAAACTCAACCAAGAAATAGAAATTTTATTGGGCTACCTTCCAGAACAATTAACAGACGAACAAATCCAGATGATCGTGGAAGAAGCGATTCAAGAAACAGGCGCAGCCTCCATCAAAGAGATGGGTAAAGTTATGGCGGTGGTTTCACCTAAAGTAAAAGGACGTGCTGATAATAAAATCGTTGGTGGTTTAGTGAAGAAAATGCTCCAAGGCAATCAATAATCAAACTGAAAGACTTAAGGCGAAAGCTTTAGGTCTTTTTTTTATTTCCCAATGAAAGATAAAAGAGATTTTATATCTTGTAGAGTGCGCATTGTATGCGTATCATCAGCGAAATGCATACAATGCATTCCCTACAAAACAGAAATATATATACCAATACACTGTAGGGGAAGATACCATCTTCCAGAACCAAACCTTCTTCATACATACAACCACGACACATATTGCAAAATGCCATGTAGGGGATGGCGTCCGGGGCATCCCGCAATAAATCAACTGTTTGTACCAATAAATGTACGCAACACACATACATTTCCTAAAATCAGTCCATATTTCCAAGGAAATACACACAAATTTACAAAAAATTGAAAAAAATGAAATTTGTATTATTTGCAATGGAACCACATTGTTTTTCCTGAAATACAAAGAATTAATCACATCTTTCTTGTGAAATAGGAAACAAAACCCATTATATCTAGCATAATTTACAAGAAATCAGGGGTGTCAAGGGTGTTTATAGTGCATAAATATGTCTTTTATATATGGACACTTGACGTTTTGAAAATTGGTGATATAATATACTTTATTGATGTAAAGCATACATGCGTTGAAGTATATGTGCACTAAAGTGAAACGAAACGAAATACAAACAATGGGAAATGAGAGGGGTATACATTATGAAAAAGATTTTGGCAATGGCACTTGCAAGTGCAATGGTTTTGAGCTTAGCGGCTTGTGGAAGTTCTTCCTCTTCTGCATCTACAGAAGAAACAGCAGCTCCAGCAGCAGAAGCAACTGAAGAAGCATCCGCAGAAGGCGAAACTTATACAATCGGTATTTTGCAATTGGTGGAACACGTTGCTCTTGATGCAGCAACACAAGGTTTCCAAGATAAATTGGTGGAATTGTTGGGCGATTCTGTAGAATTCGACTTGCAAAACGCACAAGGTGAAAGCACAAACTGTACCACAATCGCAACCAAATTCGTTTCTGACGAAGTGGATTTGATTATGGCAAATGCAACTGGTGCAGTACAAGCGGCAGCAGCAGCAACTGGTACCATTCCAATCATTGGTACTTCTGTAACGGATTATGCAACTGCTGGTGTTGTAGAAAGCAATACAGCTCCTGGTTTCAACGTAACTGGTGTTTCTGACTTGGCTCCTGTTGATCAACAAATCGATTTGTTGTTGCAATTGGTTCCAGATGCACAAAAAGTGGCAATCATCTTCTGTAGCGCAGAACCAAACTCCTACTTCCAATCTGAATTGGCACAACAATACATCACAGAAGCAGGTTTGGAATTTGTAGAATACACAGCAGCTGACTCCAATGAAATCCAAGCAGTTGTGACAAAAGCAGCAAGCGAATGTGATTCCTTCTACATTCCAACTGATAATACAATGGCGAGTAACATGGAAATCATCAAAAATATCGCACTTCCAGCTGGTATTCCTGTAATCACTGGTGAAGAAGGTATGTGTGGTACTGGTGGTTTGGCAACTCTCAGCATCAGCTACTATGAACTTGGTTTGCAAGCAGGTCAAGTTGCTTATGAAGTATTGGTAAATGGCGCTGATCCAGCAACAACACCAATCAGCTTCGTATCTGAAAACATCGTAGCAAAATATAACGCAGAAGCAGCAGCTACTTTGGGTATCACAGATTTGGAAGGTTTGGTTCCAATTGAATAAAAATAACCAGAAATCAGGATTTCTGGTTGTAGACAGAGGTGAAAAAGACGATTTCTTCGTGCAAGTGCTTTTACAAAGCACCTAGAAATCGCTTTTGTCCTCGACAGGAGTGAATCCTGTCTGCGGATTTCAGTCTGCGACGCTAAAAGAAAAAGAAATTGGTTTTAGTGATCTAAGAAGAATCAAGACTCTACCTTACAAAAAACGCAAAATCATGAAGCATCAATTGTAATTGTAGGGGCGTCCCTGTGTGGGCGCCCGTATTTATGCAATAATGGGAACGAAGGTAGTACCAAATGGGAATTGGTACAAAGGGAAATATTTAGATATTTGATATCTATTGGGATTATGGGGAATTATACGTTTTTATTATCGGGTCAAGCGTCGCACGCTTGCAGGGTTTGGGACAGAGTCCACGGTCTTAATCTTTTGATCTTATCTTTTGATTTTGACTTTGACCTTAGAAGGAGGGAACTTATGTTAGCATTTATGAAAGCAATGCCAGGCTCAGTTGCCCAAGGTTTGATTTGGGGCATCTTGGCAATCGGTGTTTATATCACTTATAAAGTTTTGGACTATGCAGATTTGACAGTTGACGGTAGCCTTTGTACAGGTGGCGCTGTTGCAGTTATGTTGATGTTGGCAGGTGTAAACCCTGTGATTGCAGTACTTTGCGCAGGTCTGGCAGGTATGGTTGCAGGTCTTGTAACAGCTGTGTTCCATGTTGTGTTTGGGATTCCAGCAATTCTATCCGGTATTTTAACCCAATTGGGTCTGTATTCTGTCAATATGCGTATTATGGGCAAATCCAACCAAGCAATCAGCGTGGATAAATATAATTTGCTCCTTTCTTTGCGTGATATTCCACATGCAATCATCGTTTCTGTCATTGTTGTGGCAATTATCATCGGTGTTTTGTACTGGTTCTTTGGTACTGAAACAGGTAGAGCCATTCGTGCAACTGGTAACAATGAGAAAATGTCAGCAGCACAGGGCATTAATATCAACTCTATGAAAATTCTTGGCTTGATGCTCTCCAATGGTCTGGTGGGTATCGCAGGTGCTTTTTATGCACAATACCAAGGCAATGCAGATGTCAATATGGGTCGTGGTGCCATCGTAATTGGTTTGGCAGCCGTTATCATTGGCGAAGTTTTGTTCGGTAAATTCTTCCGTAATTTTGCATTCCGCTTGACAGGTGTTGTGTTTGGTACTATCCTTTACTTTGTAATCATCGCAGTGGTATTGCAACTTGGCTTGAGCACAACCGACTTGAAACTGGTTAGTGCATTGATCGTAGCCATCTTCTTGGCAGTACCTTATATGCGTGGACAATATTTGATGAAACAAAAAAGAGGAGGTAAATCAAATGCTTAAATTACAAAACATTAGAAAAACCTTCAATATTGGCACTCCAAATGAAAAAGTGGCTTTGGATGGCTTGAATTTGACTTTGAAACCAGGGGATTTTGTAACCATCATCGGTGGTAATGGCGCTGGTAAATCCACTATGCTGAATGCCATTTCTGGTGCTTGGGCTGTGGATTCTGGGGAAATCATCATCGATGGCGTAGATGTAACCAACTTGCCAGAATACAAAAGAGCAGAATATTTGGGACGTGTGTTCCAAGACCCTATGATGGGTACTGCAACAGATATGGAAATTGAAGAAAACCTTGCAATCGCTTATAGACGTGGCAAAAAACGTGGTTTGTCTTGGGGAATCACTTCCAAAGAACGTGAACTCTATAAAGAACTCTTGAAAACACTTGACTTAGGCTTGGAAACTAGAATGCGTAGTAAAGTAGGCTTGCTTTCTGGTGGTCAAAGACAAGCGTTGACACTTTTGATGGCAACACTCCAAAAACCAAAACTCTTGCTTTTGGATGAACATACAGCAGCTTTGGACCCTAAAACAGCTGCAAAGGTATTGGAATTATCAGAAAAAATCATTACAGAAAATGGTTTGACCGCTTTGATGGTCACACATAACATGAAAGATGCCATCGCTCATGGCAATCGTTTGATTATGATGGGCAATGGTAAAGTCATCCTTGATATTGAAGGAGAAGACAAAAAGAAACTGACAGTGGAAGATTTGTTGCAGAAATTCTCTGTGGCAAGCGGTAGCGAATTTGCAAGTGACCGAGCGCTGCTCAGTTGATGACATTGTTATTATCAAATTGAGGCGCTTCTGCCTCACTCTCCCAGAGGGAGCTGCTCCCTCATCCCATTTCAAGTGGCGTAAGCCACGAAGACAGAGACTCATCCTTCGGGTCTTTGTCTTTTTTAATTGGCGATTGTTTTTGCAATAGGTGTTTCTATGGTTTTTCATTGCGGGCGACCACATAGGGTCACCCCTACATTTGTTATGTGGCTATTTGTATTGCTATGGTTATTGGATATTGCATTTGGGTCGATGTGGGCATCAACCCCTACATTTAGACAAAAAAATAACTACCTGTCATAGAACTTTTCACCGAGTTGAACAGGTAGTTTAACAAAATGAAGGTCACCACTTGTGGCGGTTTCCTACTTAGCTAAAATATAGCATACACCATCAAATTTGTAAAGCACATCTTTCCTAATCACAAAGGAAGGGTGTTTTTTATTGTGGCGCTTGTTGTAAAATATTGTTGGATATAGTATACTATAGAAATGGATTGCTGTTTGGCGGTTGGTCACTTCCTGTGAAAGGAGGTGATGCCTGTGGTTACATACTCAGAATTATTTTCGTTCTGTTTGGTAGTTATAGGAATTATTTCCTTGTGTAGATACAAGAAATAAAACGACCGCCTAACAAACGTTAGACGGTCACACCCTTTTGGACTGGCTGCCTCGTCAAAAACAGCAATCCTATTACATAAAATATAGCATACACCATCAAATTTGTAAAGCACATCTTTCCTGATCACAAAGGAAGGGTGTTTTTTATTGTCCAAAAGAAAATCAATTCATGGATACCTCTTTTATTGCATATCCTATCAATAGACAAAAAAAGGTGGTGGCAACATGGGAGTCAGACGCAATGTAATTGAAAAACTAGAATTGCCCAAAGAAGTGGTTTTGAATCTACCTTTATTTACCATAGTGGGCAAAGAAGAAGTGACCATTGAAAACCATAAGGGTATCATTTCCTATAGCGAAGAAACCATACGCATTGGCACCAAAGTCGGTGATTGTGTCATACATGGTAGGGATTTGCATTTGAAGCAATTGACAAGCGATTTGTTGGTGATTTGTGGTGTCATTGGCAGTGTTTCATTTTTGATGTAATACGTTAACTTGAAATCAGGATTTCAAGTTGTGGTCATAGGTAGAAAAGACGATTTCCTCGTGCAAGTGCTTTTACAAAGCACCTAGAAATCGCTTTTGTCCTCGACGAAATGCGATTCCGTCTGCGGATAAAAGTCTGCGACGCTAAAAGAAAAAAGATTTTTGGTTTTATATATAGTGCAATAAAAAATGATGCAACATCGTAGGGGGGATTCCATATCCACCCGCAGCACACCATCATCTTCAGGAGGTGATTTCTTGTTCTTGGCAATTTGGTATTTTCTATTTGGATCTGCAAAAATCAAAGTCACAGGTTTTGGCACAGAACGTCTATTGAACATCCTTTCTTACAAAGGGGTATACGTTTTTGATGTGGCTTGGAAGGGTGTTGGTGTTTCTTTGCGATTGCCCAAAAAGGACTTGCCTATCTTGGAAGATGCCATCCAACGTGTGGGTTGCCATTTGGAATCGGTGGAATATGGTGGCTTGCCTGCTCTACTTCATCGGTTTCGTGGACGTGAAGTTTTGGGTGTTGGCTGTTTGGTATTTGCTTGCATGTTATATGTGTTATCATCCTTTGTTTGGGTGGTTTCTGTAGAAGGCAATGAACGCATTTCACAAGAGGATATTTTGGAGTATTGCAAAGAATTGGGTTTGTCACCTGCCAATTGGAAAAGAAACATCTCTACAGAAGAGATTACAAAGGCTTTGCTTGTGGAATTTCCAGATATTTCATGGGTCAGTGTTGGCATAAAAGGCACCAATGCCACCATCAAACTGACAGAAACCATAGAAAAAGTGGAATTGATTGACAAGGATATTCCAACAGATGTGGTTGCCACAAAGGATGGGGTTGTGGTACAAATTACAGCAGAACGTGGCACACCAATGGTTGCAATTGGCGATGTGGTCAAAACTGGCGATATCCTCATCTCATCAGAAATCCAACTGGGGTTAGAAGGAGAAGATGGGTGGGTGGAATATGTCCATGCAGAAGGCAGCATCCAAGCCAGAACTTGGCAGTACCACACAGAAGAATTGGATTTGACCTACATAGAACAAAGGGAAACAGACCTACAAAAGGACAATTACCTTCTGTATTTTGGAGATGCAGAAGTGGATTTGCTCCAACCCAAAATGGAGGGAACCTTTGCCATACAAGAAGTGTATACAAAATGGATATCCCTTGGAGACTTCTCGTTACCCATTGGAATTGCCAAAGAATCCTATCATTCCTACACTTTGGAAGAAAAAACATGGTCCATTGACGAAGCAAAGAAAAAAATAGATGAAAAAATTACAAAAAAAGCAGAGAATATATTGCAAACTCGTGGTACAATAGAGATGATGGACATTTTGTATACAGAATTGGATGATTCTGTGAAAGGTGAAGCCATTGTTGTGACAATAGAGGAAATTGGTGCAGGCAAAACTGCCACAGTGATGAAAGGATGGGATGCTGGTGCAAATGGCACAAATGGAGAAAACATTGCAAATGGAGAATGAAGTTATGTTGGCTGTATTCGGTCAATTTGATGGAAACATTCGTAAAATCGAAATGGTTTGTAATGTAAAAATTGTCAATCATGGGGATGATGTGAAGGTATCTGGTGCAACGAAAAACACCATGCGTGCTTGGAATGTACTAAAAGCATTGGCAGACATGGCAAAGAAGGGGGAACCCATCACAGAACAAAGCCTCAATTATCTCATTTCCACAGCAGACGATATGGATTTGGAAGAAATGGAAAAACTCCACAGTGATTTGATTTGTTTGACTGCAAATGGCAGACCACTGAAAGCCAAAACCATTGGACAAAAGAAATATGTGGATTTAATCAAAAAGAATACAGTGGTATTTGGTGTTGGACCAGCAGGTACAGGTAAAACCTATCTGGCAATGGCAATGGCAATCACTGCTTTTAAAAATAACGAAGTGAATCGTATCATTTTGACCAGACCAGCCATTGAAGCTGGTGAAAAGTTGGGCTTTTTGCCTGGGGATTTGCAATCTAAGGTAGACCCATACCTAAGACCTTTGTATGATGCGTTGTATGAAATTATGGGTGCTGACAATTTCCATAAAAATATGGAACGTGGTGCAATTGAAGTGGCACCTCTTGCTTATATGCGTGGTAGAACCTTGGACAATGCATTCATTGTGTTGGATGAAGCACAAAATACCACACCAGAGCAAATGAAGATGTTTTTGACACGTATTGGATATGGTTCCCAAGCAGTTATCACAGGGGATGTGACCCAAATCGACTTGGGTGATGGCAAACGTTCTGGCTTGTTGGAATCCACCAAAATTCTTTCTGGTGTAGAGGGCATTGGTATGATTACCCTAACCAACCAAGATGTGGTGCGTCATCCTTTGGTGCAACGAATCATTATGGCATATGAAACACATGAAAAGAAGAAACAAAGCGATACGAAAAGAGAAGTGAAACGTGGAGCGAATAGAGTAGCAAGGAGTGACACAGGTGGCAGATTTGACAAAGGAAAAGAGAAACGAAACCGGTTTTAAAGAATACCAAAAATGGGTTTTGCTTGGTGTGGCATTTTTGGTGTCGGTGATTATGGTTTGTAGCAGTGCATATCAAACGGACTTGGAAGCGGTGGAAGTGGGCAGTGTTGCCACCAAAGACTACATTGCACAAGAGGATACCATTGACGAAGCGGCTACAGAAAAGCTTCGAACAGCAGCAGCCAATAGCGTTGGACCCATCTACAAAATTGATTCGGTGGTGGAGCAAACCACAACCCAACAAGTCAATGATGTGTTTGAATCTTTGCGCAATGCTTTGCTTACCTTGGAGGAAGAAGAAGTTTTTTATGATGTGGTGCAAGAAATTTCTTTGGCACTGCCCATAACCTTGGAAAGTAGACACTTGGCAGCATTTGAAACCCTATCCAGATACAATCAAATTGTGTTTGGAGAAAATTGTGTGGATGTGCTCCATCAAATTTATAGCGAAGGACTTTCAGCAGATGAATTGGAAGAAGGCAAAGACACTGCTTACATCGCTTTGAGTCAAACTTCTTGGTCTGATAGTTTGCAAGATATGGGATATGTCATTGTGGTGGCAGCAATGGAACCAAACCTTGTGTTGGATGAAGAAGCCATGGAATTGGCAAAAGAAGAAAAGAGAAATGAAGTTGATGATGTACAAATCCTGAAAAACCAAAAAGTCTTGGGTGAAGGTGAAATCGTCACAGAAGAAATGTATGAAAAATTGGTGACATTGGGCTTAGTGGGCAGTGGCAGCTTGGAAACCAACCTGAATTTGATGGTGGGTGGATTTATGTTGTTGGCATTGGCATTTGGCGCAGTGTTCCTATTCTTTAGATGGCATCCAAAGGGTGGCGTTTTGGAACCAAAGGAAATGAGCATTTTGTTTGTGTGCTATAGCATTGGTCTTTTGTTCCTGTGGGCAATGCAAAGTGTGGCGTATTATACTTTGATTCCAGTGTCCATATTTGCAGTGCTGGTCAGCTTGCTCATTGGTAGAAGATTGGCAATTTTGCTCAATGGATTCTTTGCATTTCTGGCTTGTTTGATGTTTTATGGCAACTTGGAAATATTGCTCTATACCTTTGTTTTGGGTGCTTTTGGCGCTATCATCATCCAAAAAACAAAGAAACGTTCTAATATTATGGCGGTTGCCTTGGCAATGGCAATGGTTTCTGTGATTACCACCTTGGCACTCCATTTGTTCTTTGGGACAAGCATAGATGGTAGCCTTTTGGTGAAAGTGGCTTGTGGTGCATTCACCAGTATGATGGTTGTCATTGTGGCAATGGGTAGCTTACCATTTTGGGAAACCACATTTGAAATCAATACACCTTTGCGTTTGGCAGAATTGACCAATCCAAATAACGAATTGTTGAAACGATTGATGATTGAAGCACCAGGTACATATCACCACTGTTTGTTGGTTGCAAATTTGGCAGAAACAGCGGTTTATGAAATTGGTGGCAATGGTGCATTGGCAAGAGCGGGTGCATACTATCACGATGTTGGAAAGCTGAAATATCCCATGTTCTTTGCAGAAAATCAATCAGGACATAACCCACATGACGATATGAGCCCATTGGAAAGTGCACATATCATCACAAGACATACAAAAAATGGTATGGAACTGGCTAAGGAATATAAATTGCCAACAGCAGTTTCAGCCTTTATTGAAGAACATCACGGTACAAGCCTAGTGAAATATTTCTATTTCAAAGCCATGAAAGAATATGGTGCTGAAAACGTGGATGAAATGGACTATCGCTATATGGGGCGTATTCCAAAAGGTCGAGAATCGGCAGTGGTCATGCTTGCAGACGTGGTGGAAGCGGCTATGCGTGCAATGCTTGGCAGTGGCAAAACCTTGGCAGAAGCAGAAGTTGCAATGAAAGGTTTGATCAAAGATAAAATGGATGATGGACAATTGGATGATAGCAACTTGACTTTGAGCGAAATCCAAGTGATTCAAGCTGCTTTTATGAAGGTGTTCCATGGTATGTATCATGAACGTGTCAGCTATCCAAAACAAGAAGAAGTGGATCAGGTGAAACAAGAAGCACGTGCCAAAATCCAAGCAGAAAAAGAAGTGGAAGCGGCACAAAAGGCAGAAGAAGCTAGAAAAGCAGAAGAAGCCAAAAAAGAGGAAGAAGCGAAAAAAGAAGCAGAAACCGTAGAAGAAACACAAGAAACAGTAGCAGAAACAACGGAAGAAACGAAGGTGGAAACAAATGACGATACTCATTGATTCTCGTGTAGAGGATACAATCGAACTTGAATGGACAGTGGCAATGGAACGTATGGTTTTGGAGGCTTTGGCGTATGAAAACTTCCAAGAACCATGTGAAATCAGCATATCCATTGTGGATAATGTGGAAATTCAGCAAATCAATAAACAATTTCGTAATATCGATAAACCAACGGATGTTCTGAGCTTCCCACTTCTGACATTTGCAGAAGATGAAGTTATGGAACGTAATGAAAAAGACGAAGTGATGCTGGGTGATATCATCATTTCTTTGGAACGAGCACGTGAACAAGCGGAGGAATATGGACATTCTATGTTGCGTGAAATGGCATTTCTCACAGCACATAGTATGTTCCATTTGCTGGGCTATGACCATATGACCGAGGAAGAAGAAATAGAAATGTTCGCCAAACAAAATGCAATATTGGAAATTGCAAATATTGGACGATAAAGGATAAAATCAAGATTCCTCATTGCATTCGGAATGACAGCCAACGGTGGTATACATCTGATTTTGTCATTCTGTAGGGGCGAAGAATCTTGTAGGAGCGATCCATGAATCGACCGTAATATCCCATACCCAACCAATATATGCATGGATATGGAATCCATCCCTATAATGAACATATAAATATCGGCACTTGTAGGGGCGACCAGTGGTCGCCAGCAAACCTAAAACCTTACACCAAGCAAATTGCAAACCACATCAATATCAATCTTAAATAATCGGGTCCAGCGTCGCACGCTGGCGGGGTGACGGGGCAGAGCCCTGTCGGTCTTAATAGGAGGAGCTTATGAACCCACTAATAGAAAAATTCAAAGACGTAAAACTAGAACCAAATGCACGTACCATGGAAGAAGTGGTTCAATACATGGAAGAAAACTTGGGTGCGTATCGTGTGAAGATTTTGGAATCTGAATACTTCGCTCATCAAAAAAATGCAATGGAATTCGCCAAAACCATTGGCACCACAATGCCAGAAGGTGGCGACGACATCAGACGCTATAGCTTGCCAAATGGACTTTGTGTGGTGCTTGGCATGGAAACAGAATATATGACAGCAGAACACGGTATGAAATATTACCATCAACTTTGCCAAGTCAAAGGCTTAACACAAGAAGATATCGATACCAAAAATGACCGTTGGTTGCAATATGTTCTTTTGATGGACATGAATCGTGATTGGGAAATCCAAGATGCTGCATTCAAATTGTTCCAAGAAGAAGAATTGGCTCGTAGAACAGCAGAAGTAGACGCAGCCACAGAATAATTTCATATAAAACCAAGATTCCTCATTGCATTCGGAATGACAGCTAACAGTGGTATACATCTGATTTTGTCATTCAGAGGAGTGTTCCACAGCGACGAAGAATCTTGTAGGGGCGATTCACGAATCGACCGCTATTTCAAAACAAACTGTAGGGGTGGGTTTCCATGCCCACCTATAATCAACACAATAACTGTAGGGGTGAACCTATGTGTTCACCCGTAATGCAAACTAAAATTAAGGAGTATACATGAAAAAATTTTATTCAGGTTTCGTTTCTTTGGTGGGCAAACCAAACGTAGGAAAATCCACTTTGATGAACTGCTTGATTGGTGAAAAAATCGCCATCACAAGCCATAAACCACAAACCACAAGAAACAAAATCACCAGTATCTTGACAAAAGACGATTTCCAATGTGTGTTCTTGGATACACCGGGTATCCATAAACCAAAACATAAATTGGGCGAATATATGGTGAAATCTGCAACCAATACCTTCAGCGATGTGGATTTGGTGCTGTTCCTCATTGAACCAACAGACCGTATCACAGAAAAAGATGAGTTTGTTTTGGAATGCTTGGCTAACGTGAAAACACCAGTTGTGTTGGTCATCAATAAATTGGATACTGTGGATCGTGAAAAAATGGTGCAAGTGGTGGAAACCTATAAAAATCGCTTCCCATTTGCAGAGATTGTACCGATTTCTGCAATGAAAGGCACCAATACTGATACACTTTTGAAAGTCATCAAACAAAGTCTGCCAGAAGGACCTCAATATTTCCCTGGGGATATGGTGACAGACCAACCAGAACGCCAAATCGCATCTGAAATCATTCGTGAAAAGGCTTTGCGCTTGTTGCAAGAAGAAATCCCCCATGGGATTGCAGTGGAAATTATGTCCATGAAAAAACGTCCCGACCAAAATATGGTGGATGTGGAAGCAACCATCTATTGCGAAAAGGATTCCCATAAAGGTATCATCATTGGCAAACAAGGGGCTATGCTCAAGAAAATCGGCACACAAGCTCGTGGTGATATGCAACGTCTTTTGGGTACACCTATCTATTTGCAACTTTGGGTGAAGGTGAAGAAAGATTGGCGTGATAGCGATTTCCTTTTGAAAAACTTTGGATATGATAAGAAAAATATGTAAGGTCAAGGGCAAAGACCTTGGGGACTAGTCCCCAATACCCCTACCAACGTGCGACGTTGGATCCGATTTAAAACCGTGGTCAAAATATTTTGCCCACAAAATGGATATATCAATTTGATGTACTTGTAGGGGCGATTCACGAATCGACCGCAATACCACAATGCAAACGTGAATTTGGTGGAAAAACGGTATGGGAAACCCACCCCCTACAATGAATATATCAATTCGATGTACTTGTAGGGCAAGGGCTTGCTCTTGCCGTCAACCTAAAATCTTGTACTCAATAAATTGCAAACCACAATTAATATAAATTTTAAATAATAGGGTCAAGGGGATTATCTCCTTGCGGGTTGTAGGGCAGAGCCCTACGGTCTTACTCTTTTGATCTTATCTTTTGACCTTAAGGAGGTTTTTACCATGACAAATGCACAATTGATGGACTTGGCAAAAGAAGCACGTAATATGGCATATGCACCATACTCACATTTCTTGGTAGGTGCTGCAATCTTGGCAGAAGACGGTAGGGTTTTCACAGGCTGTAATGTAGAAAACGCATCCTATGGCGGTACCATCTGCGCAGAACGCACCGCAGCAGTGAAAGCCGTTTCTGAAGGTTGTAAATCCTTCAAAACCATAGCAGTTGCAACCAGTTCAGGCGAATGGGGTGCACCTTGTGGTCTGTGTCGCCAGTTCTTGTATGAATTTATGCCAGAAGGCAATGTTTTGATGTGGGATGATGCAAAGGGTATCAAAGAAATGCCATTGAAAGAATTATTGCCAATGGGCTTTAGAGGCGAAGATATTAAGTGATGACTAATGACTAATGGTGAATGGTGAAGGACTTTGAAAAGCAACGGGTTGTCAGGGACGCCAACCCCTACAACGTATACGTGAATTTGGTAGGCAACCAACGGGGTGTTATCCATACGTGAATTTGGTGGTATGTAACGTAAACTTCAAACCACCACCAACCAACAGGATGCCATACATACGTGGATTTTATGGCACTTGTAGGGGTGTCCCTGTGTGGGCACCCGTAACGTAAACTTCAAACCACCACAAACCTTAATTTATATTACCAATAAAATAATCATGGCGGAAACGTAGTTTTCGTAACTAAAGTTTAGGTCAAGCCTTTTCAAAGGGTTGCAGGTGTGGACAGAGTCCACGGTTTTGATCTTATCTTTTGACTTTAACCTTATCTTTTCAGGAGTACCTATGTCAGTAGAAAAAATACGTGGAATCATCATAAGCGAAACTGCAAAAGGCGAAAGCAACAAACAACTTTTGTTACTAGCAAAGGACAAAGGTCTTGTTTGGCTGTCTGCAAAGGGCGCCAAAAACACCAAAAGTAAGTTGCTTGCTGGTACCCAATTGTTTGCTTATGGTGATTTTACAGTCCATGTAGGCAAAGGCTTCTATTCTGTGACACAGGTGGACTTGATTTCTAGCTTTTTTAACATTCGCTTGGATATGGAATCCTTGGCAGAAGGGGTGTATATGACAGAACTGTTGCGCAATACTTGCCAACGTGATTTGGAGCAAAATGAAGTATTGCAACTGACGTTACGCACCTTGGGTATGCTGGAGAAGAATATTCTGCCACCAAGTCTTGTATCTCGTATTTTTGAGGTGAAATATCTGCAATTATCAGGCTTTTTGGCAGAAGGCTGTGCCAATTGTGGTGACGATTCGATACGCCTTTTTTATCACCATAAAGAAGGTGTTTTGTTATGCCCACTCCACAAACAAAGTGGCGATTTGCCAGTGTTGCCAGCAGTACAAAAAGCCATTTCCCATGTTTTGACACATGATGGCACACAAATGTTTGGCTTTCAACTGTCCAAAGAATCCTTGGAGCAGTTGGACTTTGTGCTAGGTGAAATGGTGGATGTCCATATGGGTATGCGTCTCAAAAGTAGGGATTTTGGCAAAGGTCTGTTTTAGGCTAAGAAACAATGATGAATGGTACTTGTAGGGGCGATTCACGAATCGACCGAAAACCAAAGATTCCTCACGTTGTTCGGAATGACAGGCTGTGGTGATCATATCATAACATTCTTTTCCATCATCAAATCCATCCCCATACACATACCCAATAGAAAACTTTGGTATTGCCCGTGGTCATTTTCCTCGGCAATACAAGACAGATACAAAGAATGGTATGCATCAAATCGACTTTTGTCTTCTGGTGTCATAGAGGATTCAAAATAAGCACGCTCTGCTTCCAATAAATGAAATAATTCCATATTTTCAGGTGTACCTCTCTTATATTTCAATTCCCAAGGTAAAATATCCCCTTCAAATACCGCTTGTAAAATAGATTTTTTCATATTTTTTCACTCCAATCAAACCTTAAAAAGTAATAAAATAAACTATATAGTTTTATTGTAAACTTTAAAAGGCTATTTGTCAACAAAATAGTAATAAACTTTAAAGTAAGAAATCAAACGAATCATTGTATTTTCAAACGAATTCGTGTAAAATGCTACATATAAGGTGGTGGAAATATGAGTTTGGCTTTTAAAATTAGAGTGATTCTTTTGGAAAGAAAAATGACAATCAAAGAATTGAGTGAAAAATTGGGAACCAGTGGTGGGAATTTGAGTAATAAACTACGTAGGGATAATTTTTCAGAAGAAGAATTGATGCAAATTGCAGATGCCTTGGATTGCGATTTTGAAGGTATCTTCACCTATCGTGATACAGGAAAAAAAGTATAAAATCTATATATATTGATTCCCAATTTAAGATAAGTGTGTCTGTGGAAATTAAGGCAGTTGGGTGCACACATAGGTGCACCCCTATGATACATCACCACTTGTAGGGGCGGACCTGTGTGTCTGACCGCTCTTGTGGGATGAACAACATTTATCTTAAAAGGGAAATAATAGATTAAAAAACCCATAATTTATTGCATATTCTGCAAATGATGATATACTAAAATTAGATATAATGGGCGTGTTGATGAAAGGGGGATTTGCAAAATGAAAAGACAAAGAATTAAGGATATCGTGGCAACTGCATTGGTAACTGCATTGGTGGTAGGTACATTGCCTACGGTTTTTGCAACTGTTGGAGAAATGAATATTCCGGTAATATTCAAAGATATTACAGTATCCATAGATGGTGATACTCTGGAAATGGAACAAGAACCATTTATTTATGATGGCACTACTTATTTACCCATTCGAGCAGTGGCAGAAGCTGCTGGTAAAGATGTATCTTGGGATAATGACACCAGAACTGTTGTTTTGACCACTCCAGAAGAAGAAGTGGTAGAAGAAGTCGAAGAAGAAGAAATCGAAGAAGAAATTATTGAAGAAGAAGTTGAAGAAGAACCATGGTCGGTATCTATGAAAGAAAATCTTGTTTTTGGTCAGGGGGTCACAATTTATTGTTCCACTTTTGAAGAAGGCTCCAGTAAATATACAATGAACCTAAAAATAACAAACAGCACATCCATGAATTATAGTGCAAGTCTTGTGGATATGTATGTGAATGGTAAGTTGGTAACTGCGTCATTCTCTGCATCCATTTTACCGACAGCACAATTTACAGATACCCTTACAGTTAGCAAATCTGTCTTGGAAAGCTTGGGCATTGATGAAATCAAGTCAATTAATCTTTCCTTTAAGATTAAAAATAAAGACGATTCTTCTGGAACCTATACCACAACTCCAAAGAATTATTATATGTACAACTATGATTGATTCTAAAGGATATGTGCCTGCATGAGCTTGTGTGGTGGATTTTTTACTTGACACATCCACTTGAAAGTGATAGCATAAAAACAAATTGAATACCGTGATGAAAAAGAGGAGTATATTCCAGAAGGATTGCAGAGAGTCGTTGGTTGGTGAAAAACGATATCAGAAGGAATAGAAGGGCACTTTGGAGCGGAGGTTGACAAGAGTGGGTTGTCTTTTTTTGACAATCAACAAGGGTGGAACCACGGAAGAGGATAAAGGCAACACTACAGGACTCAAAACCACAATCTTTGTAATTTATTTCCCTGTCATCTTCGTCAAAAATACTCGATGATATTTCCGATATCACCTGCGTTTTTTGGCAAATATGACAAAAAAATATCCATACAAATTTTGCAATTAGAGCCTGAAGCATTGCCATAGCTTTCGTCCCTTGCTAGTATATAGCGAGGGAGGGAAGCTTTTTTAATGCAGTGAAGAACTAAGAATGAATGGTGAAGAGTTGAAAATCACGGGACAGCAAAGCTATCCCCTACAAAGTCAAAAAACAGCGTATGGTAATGTAGGGGCGAGCAGTGCTCGCCAGCAATGTAAACTTCAAATCATCACCAACCAAATTGCAAACAACAATCAATATTAATTTTAAATAATAGGGTCAAGGGGATTATCCCCTTGCAGGGGTTGGGACAGCGTCCCAAGGTCTTAAGGAGGAATTTATTATGACAGAAAAAACAATGGAAAAGGTAGTAGCACTTGCAAAAAATAGAGGTTTCGTTTACCCAGGTTCTGAAATCTATGGCGGTTTGGCAAACACTTGGGATTACGGTCCAATCGGTGTGGAGCTCAAAAACAACGTAAAAAAAGCATGGTGGAAGAAATTCATCCAAGAAAGCCCTTATAACGTGGGGGTCGATTGTGCCATCTTGATGAACCCTCAAACTTGGGTGGCTTCTGGTCACGTTGGCGGTTTCTCTGATCCTTTGATGGATTGTAAAGAATGTAAAGAACGCTTTAGAGCAGATAAAATCATCGAAGACTATATGCACGAAAATGGCTTGCCAGAAGAAGCAATTGACGCTTGGAGCAATGACCAAATGAAATCCTATATCGACGAAAAAGGCATCAACTGCCCAACTTGTGGCAAACACAACTTCACAGATATCCGTCAATTCAACTTGATGTTCAAAACCTTCCAAGGTGTGACTGAAGATGCGAAAAACGTGGTTTACTTGCGTCCAGAAACAGCACAAGGTATCTTTGTTAACTTCAAAAATGTACAACGTACTGCACGTAAAAAATTGCCATTTGGTATCGGTCAAGTGGGTAAATCCTTCAGAAATGAAATCACACCTGGTAACTTCACCTTCAGAACACGTGAATTCGAACAAATGGAATTGGAATTCTTCTGTAAACCAGGCACAGATTTGGAATGGTTCTCTTATTGGAGAGCATACTGTAGAGATTGGTTGTTGAAATTGGGTGTTGCAGAAGAAAATATTCGTTTGCGTGATCACGAACAAGAAGAGCTCAGCCACTACAGCAATGCAACCACAGACATTGAATTCTTGTTCCCATTTGGTTGGGGTGAATTGTGGGGTATCGCTTCCAGAACTGACTTTGACTTGGGTCGTCACCAAGAAACAAGTGGTCAAGATATGACATACTTCGACCAAGAAGCAAATGAAAAATACTTGCCATATTGTATTGAACCTTCTTTGGGTGCTGATCGTGTAACACTTGCATTCCTTTGCGAAGCATATGACGAAGAAGAAATCGGTGAAGGCGATATGCGTACTGTATTGCATTTCCATCCAGCAATTGCACCAATCAAAGCAGCAGTATTGCCATTGTCCAAAAAATTGGGTGAACAAGCTAGAGAAGTATACGCAATGCTTGCAAAAGACTTCAACTGTGATTATGATGAAGCAGGTGCAATCGGTAGAAGATATCGTCGTCAAGATGAAATCGGTACACCTTTCTGTATCACATTCGACTTTGATTCTTTGGAAGATAATGCTGTTACTGTACGTGACCGTGACACCATGGAACAAGTGCGTTTGCCAATTGCAGAACTGGGTGCTTACTTGAAAGAAAAAATGGAGTTTTAATGATACAAACCACTTTATATTGAAGATATAAAAAAATGCCCTGTGCGTGGAGAAATCCATACATAGGGCATTCTTGCGTATTGGAATAAGTATATCCGTTATTCTTGTAGGGGCTGTCCGTAAAACTGCGGCAGCAAGGCTTACCTCACAAGAAGGTGAGGTCACACGTAGTGTGATGTTGCTTGCAACATAATGAGCCACCGCCCTACATTGTAAATTCAAATACGTTGTAGGGGAGGGTTTCCATGCCCTCCCTTTGGTTTATAGTATTGCGATTGATTCGTGAATCAACCCTACAGGTATACGCAGCACTGCTCTTACGTTGTCAGTGTTGCAGTTTTGCTTGCACTATCATAACCAACAGCAACATCAAACAATTCCATCACATCACGGAGTTTGAAATAGTTGCTACCACCAATGTTATAAGCAGTCAAATCCACTTGACTACCATCCACAAACAAATCAGATGTACTCAAGGTTGCAGTCATATTATCGCCACCATCAGTTGCCAATTCGCTACCAGTCAATGTGTAAGCTGTGCCAGATTGCAATTCAATGGCATTGAGAGCACCATTCCAAGTGACAGCAAAGTTTTTGTCAGTTCCATTGATCATTGCTGCCAAATCACGGAGTTTGATGTAGTTGTTGCCATCAATCATATAGGCTTGTACCGCAACAGGTGTACCATTTACTTGTAAATTGGTTGCAGAAAGTGTAGCAGTTGCAGTTGAAACAGGAGCAGTTACAACAGGTGTTTCCACAACAACAGGAGTTTCTACAACAGGAGTAGATGTTGCACCAGTGCTATTGTAATGTATGGTGGATTGTTCGATACCTTGGTTCCATTTGGTCTCCATATAGATTGCGTTCCATTGAGATTCAGAACCAGCATAATACACATCACTCATGCCACCACAGTAACGGAATGCGTAGTTATCAATATGTGTGATGGAATCAGGCAAAGAAATTGCAGTCAAAGCACCACATTCTTGGAAAGCACATTCTTTGATTTGTGTCAAACCATCAGGGAAGTTGATGTCTGTCAAAGCATAACAACCTTCAAAAGCAGATTTGGATATGGTTTCGACGGTGCTAGGTAAGCTGATGGAAACCAAGTTTTCACAGTGATAGAATGCTCGATCTTTGATGATGGTCACACCTTCTGGAATGACAATAGAGGTCAAAGGACAATACGCAAACATAGATGCTTCAATGGTGGTGATGTTTTTGGAAAGAGTCACGCTTTCCAAAGTTGTGCCACTAAAAGCACCAGTACCAAGGGTGGTTACGCTATCAGGAATGACAATTGTAGTGCCTTTGAATCCGTCAAAAGCACCGCCACCGATGGTTGTCAAACTGCTTGGGAAGTTCAAGGATGTAATTGGAGAACGTCTGAAGGCTTGCTCGCCAATTTCCTTAAGACCAGAACCAAAGTTGACACTGGTGATGCCGAAGCAATAATAAAATGCACGTTCTTCAATGGAAGTGACACTATCTGGGAATGTAACAGATGTCACAGAAGTATTTTTCAAAGCGGCATTGGTGTCTTCCAGACTGATGACGATATAGCTGCCAACAGAAGTAACAGGGATACCATCTACAGTTGCAGGAATGGTAATTGCACCACCAGCACCGTTGTAAGCAGTGATTTGAGCAGTGCCATCACTTTGGATTTCATAGGTGAAGTCGCCAGATGTTGCAGCACTTGCAGTTGTAGCAAAACCAATTGCCATGGTCAATGCCAAAGTACAAAATAAAGCGAATTTCAATAATTTATTCATAAAAAAACCTCCTTAAAAGATAAAGATTAAGGTCAAAAGATAAGATCGTGGGACGCTGTCCCACACCCTGCCAACGTGCGACGTTGGATCCGATTATTAAAAATTTTTATTATGGGTGGTTTATAATTGATTCGAGCGAGGTTCGGGAATATTGTAGGGGCGACCTGTGGTCGCCCGTTTGTCATTTCGACAACGTGAGGAATCTAGTTTTGTAGGGGATAGCTGTGCTGTCCTATTTGGTTAGTGGTAATTTATGGTTGCTGGATAGGAAACCTATCCCCTACGATTGCATGATCGTTTTGCTTTTCAAAGTCTTTCACCATTCACCATTAGTCATTAGTCACTCGTTACGCCCATTTATGGTCAAGAGAATAAATTTGATTTACGGTATCTTTGCTCATAGCGAAATATTTATCATAGTTGTTGCCAGTGTCGCCAAAGGTTGCATCTGTATAAACCCAAGTGCCATCTAGTTTTGCCATATTGATGGTATGACCTTCACCGTTTGCACTACATCCAACACCATAACATTCGATGCCAGCAGTACGATACATCGCATTCAACAAACCAGCATAACCCATACAAACACCTTCACCAGTTTGCAAAGTTGTGTAACCGCTATATGGATTGGAAGTGTTGTAACCATACACTGTGTTATCGCAAATCCAGTTGTAAATATAACGAGCTTTCACTGTATCGCTATCACTTGCGTTGATGGCACCAGAAGCATAGAAACCATTGATCAAATCTGCCACTTCATCAAAGAAATCTTCTTTTGCATCCACAACAGCATCCAAATCTTTGTAAATGCTATTGTCACATGTCAAATACAATGTGATATTGGTGTTATTGCCACTGGAGTAGTTCCAAGCGTATCCATAGTACAATTTCAAAAT
This sequence comes from Chakrabartyella piscis, assembly GCA_030067835.1. Lineage (GTDB taxonomy): Bacteria > Bacillota > Clostridia > Lachnospirales > Anaerotignaceae > Chakrabartyella > Chakrabartyella piscis. The sequence goes on along the minus strand of CP092441.1, from coordinate 3,354,467 downwards.
ATCGATGTGTTGACCCAAAGCGTAGTCATATCCATCAGTACGAGCAGAGATATATGCTTCGTCTGCTTTCAACTCATCATATGTATAGCCTGTTGCAGTAAAGGTAAAGCTATCTTCACCAGAAACTGCCAAATAGGAGAAGACTTCGCCAAAATATTCCCAAGACAAAGTCATTGTGCTAGATGGTTTTGCCACAGCTGGATAGGTGTACGCAGCAGATTTTGCTACCACTTCTTCCACAATCACTTCTTCTTCTACAATTTCTTCTTCTACATCTTCTACAAGGGTTTCAGAAGCATCAAAAGTGCCACCTGTTGTCAAAGTAGCAGTGTTGCTTGTGCTATCGTAACCAACTGCCACATCAAACAACCCCATCACATCACGCAATTTGAAATAGTTGTTGTCACTGATGTTATAAGCAGTCAAATCCACAAGACCACCATCCACATAGATTGGAGATGTGCTTAAGGTTGCAGTTGTGGTTTGGGAACCATCCATTGCCATTTCAGAACCAGTTGTGGTGTATGGTGTTGTAGATTGCAATTCAATGGATTTGAAATCGCTGTTCCAAGTCACTTCAAAGTTGTTTTCTGTGCCATTGACCATGGTTGCCAAATCACGCAATTTGATGTAGTTGTTGCCATCAATCATATATGCTTGCACAGCCACAGCTTCACCATCTACTTGCAAATTGGTTGCAGAAAGGGTTGCAGTTGCAGCACTTGCAGTTGTGGCAAAACCAAGTGCCATTGTTAAGGATAAAGTGCAAAGTGCAGTTATTTGTTTTGTTTTCTTCATAAAAAAACCTCTTTTCATTTTGTAAATTACATGTTCTTTGTTGCTACTGCCAGTGTATCATGAAATGGAAGAAAGAGGAAGGTCAAAGTAGTGGTTTACACATGGATTTTTCACAAATTCATCATATTCAACATATAGGAACGTTCCAAGCGTGGATTTGTTGTACGCAAAATGTAGGGACAACCCTTGCGGTTGTCCGTCAAATACGCCTGTGACTGATTGGTAGAACGGACAGGGGCAAGCCCTATCCCTACAAATGCAATACTGGGATGTGTTGCTTTGAATTGGTTGCTATATAACTGCTTTTCTGTCATGCAGAGGAACGTTTCGCAGTGGCGAAGCATCTTGGTTTTCAATTCTTCATTATTCACTGGCGACCACAGGTCGCCCCTACGTATCTAGTGATTTCTACACCAAAAACCACAATATCTTCCATGGTCATATTTTATGAAAATCAGGTGTATCAAATTTCGTACATTTTTCATAAAAAATAGGAACTGGTATGGGTATAAACCGTATGAAATCACGAGTGATGAAAGGGGGTTTTATAAAATAGCTACAAAAACCCTTGAAAATCCATTGTGGGACGTAAAACGTCTATGGTAAAATGTGTTGACCCACAAATGACCCTCAAAATGTGGTTTTGGTGAAAACAGTGGTAAAATATATTTCATTTTGCTATCCTATGGTAAAATTGACGAAAGGTTGAAAAATCAGCAAAAACGAAACAAAACTAAGGTTTTCTAAGATATTTTCCATTGTGATTTATGAAAAAGGGTGGTATAATTTTCAATGTAGGGGATTTTCGAAGGAATAGGTAAATTCCCAAATAACAAAATACTAGACACGATAGTGACAGGAGGAAAAGAACATGAGCAAAAAATATGTTTATATGTTCAGCGAAGGTAACGCATCCATGAAAAACACTTTGGGTGGTAAAGGTGCTAACCTTGCAGAAATGACATTGTTGGGACTTCCAATCCCTCAAGGTTTCACAATTACAACAGAAGCTTGTACAGAGTACAACCAAGGTGGCAAAAAATTGACTGACGATATGATTGCACAAATCGACGCAGCACTTGCTAACTTGGAAGAAATCGCTGGCAAAAAATTGGGCGATCCAGAAAATCCACTTTTGGTTTCTGTACGTTCCGGTGCTAGAGCATCCATGCCTGGTATGATGGATACAGTTTTGAACCTTGGTTTGAACGATATCTCCGTTGAAGGTTTGGCTAAAAAAACTGGCAACGCTAGATTTGCATACGATTCCTACAGACGTTTCATCATGATGTTCTCTGACGTAGTTATCGGTGTTTCCAAATCCAAATTCGAAAGAAAATTCGATGAATACAAAGAAAAAGTTGGCGTAGAAGTGGATACAGAACTTTCCGGCGAACAATTGAAAGAAGTTTCCGAAATCTTCAAAGCTCTTTACAAAGAAGATCAAGGCGTTGATTTCCCTCAAGAACCAAAACAACAAATGTTGGAATCCGCAATGGCTGTTTTCAGAAGCTGGGACAACCCTCGTGCATTCGTTTATAGAAGAATGAATGACATTCCTTATGAATGGGGTACAGCAGTAAACATCCAAATGATGGTATTTGGTAACATGGGTGACAACTCTGGTACTGGTGTTGCTTTCACAAGAAATGCTGCAACTGGTGACAAAGCTATGCTCGGTGAATACCTCATCAACGCACAAGGTGAAGACGTTGTTGCTGGTGTTCGTACACCACTTCCAATTGCTAGATTGGCAGAAGATATGCCTGCAGTTTATGACGAATTCATGATGCTTTCCAACAAATTGGAAAACCATTACAAAGATATGCAAGACATGGAATTCACAGTTGAAGAAGGCACATTGTACTTCTTGCAAACAAGAAACGGTAAAAGAACAGCTCCTGCTGCCCTCAAAATTGCTGTTGACTTGGTAGAAGAAGGCATGATCACTAAAGAAGAAGCAGTTATGAAAGTTGACCCAAGACAATTGGATCAATTGTTGCACCCTGCATTCGATCAAGCTGCTTTGGACGCTGCTGAATCCATCGGTAAAGGCTTGCCTGCATCTCCTGGTGCTGCTGCTGGTAAAGTTTGCTTTACTGCTGAAGATGCTAAAGCTGTTGCTGAAGCTGGCGAAAGATGTATCTTGGTTCGTTTGGAAACATCTCCAGAAGACATCGAAGGTATGGCTGCTGCTCAAGGTATCTTGACAGTTCGTGGTGGTATGACATCTCACGCTGCTGTAGTAGCTCGTGGTATGGGTACTTGCTGTGTATCTGGTTGTGAAGAAATCAAAATGAATGAAGAAGAAAAAACATTCACATTGGCTGGTCACACATTCGCAGAAGGCGATTACATCTCCTTGGATGGTTCCACAGGTAAAATCTACGGCGAAGACATTCATACAGTAGATCCTGAAATCTCTGGCGATTTTGGTACATTCATGGCTTGGGCTGACGAAATCAGAAGCCTTAAAGTTAGAACAAATGCTGACACACCTCACGATGCTAGGGTTGCTATCGACTTTGGTGCGGAAGGTATTGGCCTCACAAGAACAGAGCATATGTTCTTCGAAGGCGACAGAATCATGAAATTCAGAAAAATGATTCTTGCTGAAACAGTAGAAGAAAGAGAAGTTGCTTTGGCTGGTATCGAACCATTCCAAAAACAAGACTTCAAAGGTATCTACGAAGCAATGCTTGAAAGACCAGTTACAATTCGTTTGTTGGATCCACCACTTCACGAATTCATGCCTCATACAGATGAAGAATTCGAAGCTTTGGCTGCTGAAACAGGCAAAACTGTTGAAGAATTGAAAGTAAAAGCAACTTCCTTGCACGAACTTAACCCTATGATGGGTCACCGTGGTTGTCGTTTGGCTGTAAGCTATCCAGAAATCGCAAAAATGCAAGCAAAAGCTATCATTGAAGCTGCTGTTGAAGTTTCCATCGAAAAAGGTATCGAAATCGTACCTGAAATCATGGTTCCATTGGTAGGCGAAGTGAAAGAACTTAGATTCGTGAAAAACATCGTTGTTGAAACAGCGAAAGAAGTTATGGCTGCAAAAGGCAAAGAATTGAAATTCCTTGTTGGTACAATGATTGAAATTCCTAGAGCTGCTTTGACAGCGGATCAAGTTGCTACAGAAGCTGAATTCTTCTCCTTCGGTACAAATGACTTGACACAAATGACATTTGGCTTGAGCCGTGACGATGCTGGTAGAATTTTGTCCGATTACATCGATGCAAACATCTACGAAGTAGACCCTACAGCTCGTTTGGATAGAACAGGCGTTGGCGCTTTGATGCAAATGGCTGTTGAAAAAGCATTGCCAGTACGTTCTGATATCCACTTGGGTATCTGTGGTGAACACGGTGGCGATCCTTCTTCCGTAGAATTCTGCCATATCATTGGTTTGGACTACGTTTCTTGCTCTCCATACCGTGTACCAATTGCAAGATTGGCTGCTGCACAAGCACAACTCACAGATCCAAGAGAAACAAGAAAACACTAATCAGCATAATAAGAGAGCCCATGGAGAAATCCATGGGCTTTTTTGATGCAGTGAAGAATGAATAGTGAATAGCTTGATTTGTTGTAAATTAAATGAATCACTACATTATAGGGGCGCACCTATGTGTGCGACCGTAAAGCATAGCAAAACCAAGATGCTTCGTCACGTTGTTCCTCTGCATGACAAATTCCTGTGTGCTGTCATTCCGAATGCAATGAGGAATCTTAACACCAAACCAAACCCCATCATTGTATTGCTTTATTTTTGCAATAAAAACGGAGAACATCCAAGCACTCCAAAACAAATCATTTGCGAGCAATGATTTCTTCTGAACTACGATTTACTTTCTCCGCTATAAGAGTTGTGGAAAAGCGGAGAACATCCAGTACTCTGCGAGTACTTGGATATATTTGCTACGCAAATAAAAATCGCACTCCAAAACAAATCATTTGCGAGCAATGATTTCTTCTGAACTACGATTTACTTTCTCCGCTTTTTGGTAAATAAAAGAGGACGCAGATTGCTCTACGCCCTGTTGTTATCTACGATAACCTGTTCTTCTCAAATTTCAATTTTTGATGTCGCTCTTTATATATGGAAAAAATGGGTGTGTACCGATAAATCGGTTTTCCATATACAAACAGAATTCGCCTATTCCTTTGTTTGTTGCAATATCCCCTCTCTTTTCTCATAAAAAAACCAGCCACATACAAGACGTAGTCAGTTTCCCCAGTCAAAATTCAAAAAAATACTCCAACAACCGCCAGTTTATTTGAAACAATTGTCGAAAAATGAAAAGTACAATGACTATTATAGAGAAAAAACTTAAGATTGTCAATTAGAAACAAATGGGTATTGATAAATATAGTGAATTTAAGGTATAATAGAGTTTAGTGAAAGTGGGGTAGTTTGCGATTTGATACCCAAACCCAAGAATCCTCGTACCTTGGAATGACAGAGTATTGGCACTTGTAGGGTTGATTCACGAATCAACCGCTATACCAAAAAGATTCTTCGTCATTGCATTCCTCTGAATGACAAGATGTATGCAATTATAAAATGGATTCACAAACCAATAGCTACCACAACTTAAATATGTAATCGTAGGGTACAATGCCCACATTGTACCGATGGTATAAAACAAAAACCGAACAGGAGTGAACGCAAATGAGATATGAAGGTGCAGTTTATAGACCACCAAGTGAAGCAAGCAGTTTGATCATCCAATTTACCATTGGTTGTGCAAGAAACACCTGTACATTCTGTGCAATGTACAAAGACAAAAATTTCCGTATTAGACCACTGAAAGACGTGGAAGAAGATTTGGAAATGGCAAGAAGTTATTATCGCAATATTCCAGTGAAACGTATTTTCTTGGCTGATGGTGATGCCTTGATTGTGAAAACAGCAGATATGTTGCACATCTTGGCAAAATGTAAGGAATACTTCCCAGAAGTGGAACGTATTTCCGTTTACGGTGCTCCAAAAGATATCATCCATAAAACTCCAGAAGAATTGGCACAACTCAAAGCTGCTGGTTTGGATATGGTGTATATGGGCTTGGAAAGTGGTTCTGATGAAGTGCTTTTGGAAGTGAAAAAAGGTGCTACACAAGCAGAAATGATTGCAGCAGGCAAAAAAGTCAAAGACGCTGGTATGATTTTGTCTATGACTGTGATTTCTGGATTGGGTGGCAAGAAATATTGGAAAGAACACGCAATGGAAACTGCAAAGGTCATCACAGCCATCAAACCAGAATACATTGGCTTCTTGACATTGATGATTGAAGAAGGCACACCGATGTATGAACAACAACAACGTGGCGAACTCAACTTGTTGACACCACATGAAGTGTTGGATGAAACAGAATTGTTCATCAAAACAGTGGATGCAGAAGGTACTATGTTCCGTTCCAACCATGCATCCAATTATACACCACTTGCAGGTACTTTGAATTTCGAAAAAGATAAAATCTTGGCACAAATCGAACATAGCAGACAAAATAGTCGCTTTAGATCTGATATCTTCAGAGGTATTTAAGCAATCTAAGATTGCTGGCTAAGGACTAATGGTGAATGGTGAAGGACTTTGAAAAGCGACTAAGGGCTAATGGTGAATAGTGAAGGATTGAAACCTACAAATGAGGTGCAATCGTAGGGTTGATTCACGAATCAACCGCACCATCAGAAACGAGAATCATCGTAGGGTATGATGCCCACATCATACCGCAAACCGTAAACAAAGATTCTTCGTTACTATGTTCCTCTGAATGACAACAATTTGAAACATACACTACACCGTAGAGGAGGATATCATCCTCCAGTTACACCAAACTTCAAACAAGAGATATCGTAGGGCGGTGGCTTGCTGCCGCCGTAACACACAACAAATCAACAGCAAGGAGTAAACTATGGAATGGCTAGGCTTTCTAATTGTATTGACAACATATGGTTGCGTCTATATGACTTCCATCACTGGGCGATTGGGTTATACACTGATGTGTGTTTGGCTGATACCCATTTTTTCAATGGTCATCAATTACCAAAGTGGTATGGAAATCAATGGTCTGATGGTGCTCATTTGCTTTGGAATGTTCTTTGTGTGTAGACGTAGCTTTGTGGATGTAAAAATGTGGAATGTCAAGAAACAGAAGAAACATCCACTTCCCATTGTATTGTTGTTTTTGGCTGTATTTGCATTGTTTTTGTACACCTATGCACAGGCACAAATCCAGGGCTATATGCTGAATATCCAAGGTTGGGGCAATGAAGATGAAAACTTCTGGTCTATGGCGCTGACCATTATACCAATGCTTGGTTTGACCATACCGTTCTTCCAAATGACCTATACTGCAATTGACCGAATTTATTGTAAAAGTAAAATGACCACTTTGCTGGAATGCCAGTTTTATATCACCAACGAAAGTGGCGTAGAAAACGGTGTTGCACAAGGGTATTTCCTAGAAGGCATCCAAAATGGAATTACATACCATTTCCGTATGACCAAAAGGATGTATTATTTATTAAGAAAAGAAAAATTATTGCAAATCAAAGTGCGTACTGGAATTTTAGGTGGTCAATATGTCACTACCTTCAATACAGAACCCTTTATTGGCAATATGAAACGTCGTGATCGCAATAGCTTGCAAGCAGGCTTTGTTGGCTTGGTGCTGACTTGTGCTTGGGCAGTTTGGTTCTTTTTCTATTGAAATGGCATAAACGGGTGCCCACATAGGGGCACCCCTACAAAATGACTGGAATAAAATCTAAAATAGTGATAGAGAAAACTGTTTTTTATCATACGGAACATAAAATCATGGGGTATCCATATCTCAGAATGACGTATACGCTTATGTATTGTCATCCTGAGTGAAACGAAGGATCTTGGTTTTTGTTCATTGTTACAAAATACAAGATAACCCAAAAAATATAACAGACGTAGGGGAAGATACCATCTTCCCGCAATATCATTATAGAAGCAAAAGAGAGGAAGAAAATTATGAAATTAGGAATTGTAGGTTTGCCAAACGTAGGCAAAAGCACCTTGTTCAACTCCATGACATTGGGCAAAGCAGAAGCAGCAAATTATCCATTTTGTACCATTGACCCAAATGTAGGTGTTGTGCCTGTTCCAGACGTACGTTTGGATGAATTGGCAAAAATGCATGAATCCAAGAAAATCTTGCCAGCAGTCATTGAGTTTGTGGATATCGCAGGCTTGGTGCGTGGTGCCAGCAAAGGGGAAGGTCTTGGCAATAAATTCTTGTCACACATTCGTGAAGTGGATGCCATTGTACACGTGGTGCGTTGTTTTGAAGATGCAAACGTTGTCCATGTGGATGGTTCTGTAGACCCAATCCGTGATATCGAAACCATTAATTTGGAGTTGATTTTCTCTGATTTGGAAATCTTGGAAAGACGTATTGCAAAAACAGGTAAGTTGGCAAAAGCAGATAAATCTTTGCAACACGAAATGGATTTGATGCAACAACTCAAAGACGTTTTGGAAGGTGGACTTTCTGCAAGAACCATGGAAATTGAAACACCAGAAGACCAAGCCTTTATCGATAGCTTGACATTGCTCACCAGCAAACCTGTGTTGTATGCAGCCAATGTTATGGAAGATGATTTGGCGGATGATGGCGCATCCAATGAATTGGTTGGTAAAGTGCGTGACTATGCAGCAGCAGAAAGCAATGAAGTATTTGTACTTTGTGCGAAAATCGAAGAAGAAATTTCTGATTTGGACGAAGAAGATAAAAAAGAATTCTTGGCAGACCTTGGTGTGGATGCAAGTGGCTTGGATCGTTTGATTGCTGCTAGCTATAAACTCCTTGGTTTGATTAGTTATTTGACAGCAGGACCACAAGAAACACGTGCTTGGACCATTACACTCGGCACAAAAGCACCACAAGCAGCTGGTAAAATCCATACTGACTTTGAACGTGGATTCATTCGTGCAGAAATCGTTGCTTATGATGATTTGATGCGTGTAGGCTCCAATACAGCAGCCAAAGAACAAGGCTTAATGCGTTCTGAAGGCAAGGAATACGTCATGAAAGATGGAGATGTGGTACTCTTCAGATTCAATGTGTAAGGTCAAGAGATAAGACCTTGGGGACTAGTCCCCAACACCCCTACCAGCGTGCGACGCTGGACCCGATTATTTGGCAAAAATTATATTTTTGCGGAGGATGGGGGAACGCAAATATAGAATGTAGGGGATAGCATTGCTGTCCTGTATAAAAGGATGATTCTATGGAATTACCAAAACGAAAATCATTGCGATTGCAATCCTATGATTATAGCCAAAATGGTGCATATTTTATTACCATTTGCACTCAAAATAAAAAATGTATATTGGGTGACATTGGAATGGATACGGGTGATATTGTAGGGGATGGCGTCCTCGACATCCCGTTTATTATGCTATCCCATTATGGCAAAATCGTGGAACAAACAATATTGGATATTGCAAAAACCTATGATGATGTGGAAATTCCCAAATATATCATCATGCCAAATCATATTCATATGATTGTTCATATTGAAAATAAAAAAAACGGATTGTCGAGGACGCCAACCCCTACAAGGGCAAATGCAAGGATTCCTAGCATGGTATCTACATTGAAACGGTTTTCCAATAAAAAATGTGGAGAATCCATCTGGCAACGAAGCTACCACGAACACGTCATACGCAACCAAACATCCTATGAAGAAATTTGGCAATACATAGACACTAACCCCATCAAATGGGAATTGGACTGCTATTATACAACATAAATCAATCAACCTTACAGCGGAAACGTAGTTTTCGCATAATAAAGTTTAGGTCAAGCCTTTTCAAAGGATTGCAGAGTTTGGGACAGCGTCCCAAGGTCTTACTCTTTTGATCTTGACTTCAGAAAGGAGGAAATGCTTTGGCTTATACCGCACTATATCGTAAATTCAGACCAGACACATTTGACGGTGTCATCGGTCAGGAACATATTGTGAAAACATTGCAAAACCAAATGAAAACAGGCAGGGTATCCCATGCATACCTCTTTTGTGGCACACGTGGTACAGGCAAAACTTCCACAGCAAAGATTTTCTCACGTGCTATGAACTGCTTGCATCCAGACGAAGATGGCAACCCTTGCAACGAATGTATTTTGTGTAGGGATATGCTGGAAGGTAGAAGCGTCAACGTCATGGAATTGGACGCAGCCTCCAATAATGGTGTGGAAAATGTCCGTGAAATCCGTGAAGAAGTGAAATATCCACCAGCGCAAGGCAAATATAAGGTCTACATCATCGATGAGGTGCATATGCTCTCCAATAGTGCATTCAACGCATTGTTGAAAACATTGGAAGAACCACCTGAGCATGTTATGTTTATCTTGGCAACCACAGACCCACAAAAGGTACCACAAACCATATTATCTCGTTGTCAGCGTTTCGATTTCAGACGTATCACCACCGAAGATATCGCACATACATTGATGGGATATTTGGCAGAAGAAGGCAGAAACGTCACAGAAGAAGCAGTGCGTCATGTGGCTCGTTTGGGCGATGGCTCTATGCGTGATTCCTTGAGTATTTTGGATCAATGCTTGGCTTTTTATGGCGATGAACTGCTCACTTTGGATAAAATTGTGGATTTGACAGGCGCTGTAGACCAGTCCATTTTCTTTGAACTGACAGAAGCTCTTGGCAGTAAAAACAGTGCATCTGTCATGTTGATTGTGGAGAAAATGATGCAATCTGGTCGCAACATCAAGCAATTTGTAGGGGATTATTTGACACACCTCCGTAATTTCTTGTTGGTGCATACATTGCCTGATTTGCAAGGTGTTTTGGATATTTCAGAAGAAGATAAAAATAGCTTTGTGGCAGAAAAAGCACATCTATCGCCACAAGAAGCATTGTATATGATCGAACGTTTCTCACGTTTGCAAAGTGAACTACGTTATGCAACCAATGAACGTATTTTACTGGAAATTGAGGTGTTGCGTATCTGCGCACCTTGGACAGAAACGGATGTGACAGCACTTATGGGTAGGCTTGCATCTTTGGAACGTAAAGTGGCAGAAGGTGTGAAAGTGATGGTGCAACAAACCCCATCAGCAGAACCCCAAAAACCAAAAGCACCACCAAAACCAAAGGTGAAACAAAAACCATTGGACGAAGAAAAACAGAAACTGGTGCAACAATGGCAACTGATTTGTAGCGAATGCAAAGACCCATTGCTGAAACCCATTATAAAGGGTGCAGAAATCGCCTTTAAAGATGATGATGTGGTGTATTTGCTTTGCGAAGAAGAAGTGCATGTGCAAATGGTAGAAAAACGCCTGACCACAGTTGAGGATTTGATCGAACGTGAAATGGAAAAGAACTTTGCAGTTAGCGTCATTTCCAAAAAACAATATGACACATGGAAAAAAGCAACCTATGGCGATGCAAATGATGAAGTGGATGACGATTGGGGTGGCTTGTTCGATGCAATCCCAGATGCAGAATACTTTGACGAACAGTGAAGAGTGAATAATGAATAGTTGAAAACCAAGATTCCTCATTACATTCGGAATGACAAGCATAGGAGTACTGTCATTCTGTAGGGGCGAGCATTGCTCGCCCGTAAAACGACGAAGAATCTTAACCAATACAAACAATAAAAAATAATATAAATCAACCAAACAATAGGAGGACAAACAAATGGCTAGAGGTGGATACCCAGGAATGGGTGGCGGTATGGGCGGTATGAACATGAACAACTTGATGAAACAAGCCCAAAAAATGCAAAAACAAATGGAACAAAAACAAGAAGAAATGGCAAAGAAAACATTTGAAATGACAAGTGGTGGCGGTGCTGTGAAAGTTGTCATTTCTGGTAAAAAAGAAATCTTGGAATTGAAATTGGACCCAGATGTGGTAGATCCTGATGATGTGGAAATGTTGGAAGATTTGGTGATGTCTGCTGTCAACGAAGCAATTCGTCAAGTGGAAGAAGTCTACAACAAAGAAATGGGTGGCATGACAGGCGGTATGGGATTCTAATCCCATAAATGGAGGTTTCTCTATGAATATTTATGGAAATCCAGTGACACGTTTGATTGCAGAACTGGCAGCACTTCCAGGCATTGGTGGCAAATCGGCACAAAGACTTGCTTTTCATATCTTGGATATGCCACGTGAGTCGGTTGTGGCGTTGTCGGAAGCCATTTTGGATGCAAAGGATCAGGTGAAATATTGTTCTGTTTGTTGCAATTTGACAGAAGAAGATATTTGCTCTGTGTGTGCCAATGAAAAACGTAACCACAAGGTGATTATGGTGGTGGAAGACCCTAGGGATATGGCAGCTTATGAACGCACCAAAGAATTTCATGGTGTGTATCATGTGCTTCATGGTGCCATTTCACCGATGATTGGTGTGGGACCCAATGACATTCGCATCAAGGAATTGCTTTCTCGTATCACAGACGAAGTGGAGGAAGTGATTCTTGCCACAAATCCCAATGTAGAAGGGGAAGCAACTGCAATGTACATCAGCAAACTCATCAAACCTTTGGGGGTTATGGTGACTCGTATTGCAAATGGTGTGCCTGTTGGTGGCGATTTGGAATATGTGGATGAAATTACCCTGTCCAGAGCTTTGGAAGGTAGACGAGAGCTGTAAAAAGACTAATGACTAATGGTGAATGGTGAAGGACTGCGCATCAAAATAGATGTAGTGTAGGGTACAATGCCCTCATTGTACCGTCATAAATTGCCACGAAATCGAAATTTGCTGTATTGTAGGGGCGATTCACGAATTGACCGTTATATTCTGCATACAAAATTAATACATCTAGGAATAATTCCTTTCTTTTCTGCTTATATTATGGGAAAAGGAGGGATTTTTTTATGGCGAAACAAAAAGGTCAAAATTTGGATTTGCAGGCAGAAGGCTTTGCGATTTTGGCAGCAATTACAGAGGTACAAGAGCAGATTTCCTGTGCAAAACAAGGGTTTTCTGCTGCAACAGATGAACGTTTGATTGATAGCTATATCCATGAATTGATTGCACTCCAGAAACGATATGAATTTTTCTTGCATCAGGCAAAAGAGATGGGTTTGACAGCAATGCAAAAACGCATTGGATAGGGGGTATTTTATGACATATGTATTGCCTACATTGATTGGTGGTTGTTTGATATTTTTGCTTTTGGCAACACAAAAAAACACAATCAAATCTATTTTGGGTTTTGGGGTATCTGCTTTGGTGGGTAGTGGTTGCTTGTTGGTTGCAAATCAAATTGGGTTTGCTTTGGGTTTGAATTTATACACTTGTTTGACGGTGGGTATCCTTGGTATTCCAGGGTTTCTAGGTCTTTTGGCATTGTCTATATTCTTGTAAATGAGCGTTGTTTTTTGACACAAAATCCTCATTTGTGATATGATAGAATTATCTTAGGGTGATATTGGTGATGAAGGTTATTTATATAATGTGTAGTGAAGCAGGTAGTTAAGTGGCAAGAATTTGAGGCAATAATTTTTTCAAATATAGAGCTTTTTATACCGTACCTTTTGGTGGCAAAAGGTACCCCAAAACCACCACTCGTTTCGAAGGCGTGGAGCCCCGATTTAAAGGGGTCTAACTCGACGGGTCATCATTTTGCAAGCAAAATCACCTACGGTGACCGCCATATCTTTGGCGGTGAGTCCTTAAAAATACCCCCGACAGACAGATGGTTAGTGGTGTAAATCCTACGATTAGACCGTGAGTGACAAGCCCCTCACCTCTTGATTACTGGTTCTAAAAGCGTTATTGTGGGTTTTGTAGGGGATGGCGTCCTCGACATACCGCTATTAGAATTAAATAATTTATCAGATGACTTTTGGTTCCTACTCAGCCTTTGATTGCAAAGCGGAATCCTCTAAATTGTTATTTGTAGGAATTTCAATAAGCATCTCTAGCCATGAAGGAAGTTTTCTTGAATTTCAATTTATTCTCGAACCTATAGGATTTCACCTTGCAAAGGAGTTTCGAGGGGTCGCAGCCCCCTTGAACCGTGCTCCACGCTTCGGAAGTAGTGGCACTTTTTGTTACTTTTTGGTGTCAAAAAGTAAGGTCTGAAAAGTTCTAAACAGTGAATAAATCCCAATCTAAAATTAATTCATAAATATCCAAACGGGTGACGAAACATCACCCCTACAAAATAAACGATACTACACATTATAAGCATAACATTCATTCAAAACATAAGAAAATTTACATACAAACGAGGTGATATTTTGTCAGAAAAATGGTTGACACAATTCCAAAATCAAATGGTGACACATGGGTTTTCTCAAGTGAAAGAGCGAAGTGGTTTTCCTGTGGTGGGATTGTTTACAAGGATGGAAAATCCAGTTTTATACTGCATTTGTTGCGTAGAAGGTACAGAGATACCGGCGATTATGCTACACCACACAAAAACATTAGAGGGTATGTTGCCAAAATTGCAATGTACCCATTTGGTGCGTCTATTCATCCACACAGAACAGGAAATCCCAATCATAGAAGAAGCCTATAGGGAAGAAATCCATTCTGTTTATTGGTGGTTTGACACAGAAACGGGCAAAGTGACTCCAAGAACAGGCGATCCATCTAAGCTCATTGGTATCGAAAAATTGTTGCAGCAATCCATTTCCAATACACCTGTTGAAAAACTCAAGGTTGCAATGCCAAAAGCGGACAAGCCCTTTGTATGTTTACATATTGCAGTGATTTGTTTGCTTGTGTTTCTGGCGATGCATTTCTTGGACTTTGGTGGTGTTATGGTACAAACCTTTGCATTGAAGCGAAGTGCTGTTTTCCAAGGGGAAATATACCGCTTTGTGACAGCTATGTTTTTGCATTCAGGTTGGATGCATTTGTTCAGCAATGGTGTCATTTTGTATTATTTTGGCATACAAATGGAGCGTATTTTGGGGCATAAGAAGTTTCTATTGATGTATTTGTTCTGTGGGTTGACCTGTGGCATTGCCAGCATTTTGTGTCAGGATGTCTATTCCCTTGGTGCATCTGGTGGATTGTTTGGCATGATGATGATGGCTTTGCTTTACACCAAAAAATATGGAAATTTGGGACGTGGACGTATGAATCATGCAACTTTGATGATTTTTGTGATTTATGCAGTGGCAATGGGCTTCACCAACACCACTACAGACAATATGGGTCATATTGGTGGAATGCTAGGTGGACTTTTGTTATATGGTATTTTGGAAGGTAGAAAAAAGACAAACATATCAACAGATGAAACCAAATGAAGGTTGTGGATAAGTGGCAGTTTTCCACATGCTATTGCGATAGGATAGGAAAAATGGTGTCAAATTCCAAATTTTGGTTGAAAATCATCTATATTTATGTCAGTTTACAGAGTTTGTACACTATATCTAGTGTGGAGAGTTTTGAGTTATCCACAGAAAATGTGTGGATAAGTGCTTGTTTGTGTGGATAAGTAGCGACTGTGTCACCAGTGAATGGTGAAGAATGAAGAGTGAATAGTTAAAAAGCTAAGATTCTTCGTCATTATATTCCTCTGAATGACAAAATAGACTGTGTGCTGTCATTTCGAATGTAGTGAGGAATCTTGGTTTTTGGTTCTTAGATTTTTTACTATATGCTCATTTGAAAACAGTGCAGTTGTAGGGTTGATTCACGAATCAACCGCAATACCAGAAATTACGGGCAGATATGGAATCTGCCCCTACAAAATCACATACTCATGTATTTGGTAATTGTAGGGGATAGGTTTCCTATCCCGCCATCACCCATCAAAAAGGAGGCTTTTATGGAATTCGCAAATAAAATTGTTGTCATCACAGGTGGTGCAAAGGGCATTGGTGCTGCCATTGCAGAAGCATTTCAAAAGGAAGGTGCAACAATTTGCATCATAGATAAAAATGAAAATCCATATTTTGTGGGTGATATTGGCAAGCAAGAGGATTTGGAAGTCTTTGCACAAAAGGTGATTTCTGACTATGGTAAGGTTGATGTTTTGGTGAACAATGCCATGGAAACACGTGGTGGTTTGGATGTTTGTGGCTATGCAGACTTTACATATGCATTGCAAGTGGGTGTTGTGGCGCCATACTATCTGACCAAGCTCTTTTTACCTTATTTTACAAAGGATGCTTCCATCTTAAACATTTCTTCTTCAAGGGATCGTATGAGTCAAGCCAACACCGAAAGCTACACTGCTGCAAAGGGTGGTATTGCAGCTTTGACACATGGATTGGCAGTCAGTTTGTCAGGTAAAGTGCGTGTCAATTCCATTTCACCCGGTTGGATTGATACCACAAACACAACATTTACAGGTGCAGATGCCACACAACATCTGGCAGGTAGAGTTGGCAAACCATCAGACATTGCAAATATGGTGTTGTATCTATCCAGCGAAAAAGCCAGTTTCATTGATGGTGAAAACATTTGTATTGATGGTGGTATGACCAAACAAATGATTTACCACGATGATTTTGGTTGGAAATTATCGTAGGAAACTGTAGGGGCGACCAGTGGTCGCACTACGACGCAACACACAATGTAGGGGAGGGTTTCTATGCCCTCCATTTATACAAAAAGCCGCAGGTTCATCACCCACGGCTTATTTTTATGCTATTTATTTTTTCATTGCTTCTTTTTGTTCCAATTTGATTCTATTTTCTTCACTCTTCGCATCACGTTTTGCTTTTCTTGCTGCTTTACGAGCGTCGCTCTTTTCTTTTCTATTATTCAACCACATATAGGATACAGGGATGAAGAGCAATGTCAAAGCTGTGGAAAGTGTCAAACCAAAGATAACAGCAACCGCCATACCTTTCATCAATTCCCCACCAGATTCATTACTGGTTGCAACAGGCACCATACAAAGGATTGTGGTCAAGGTTGTCATAAGGATTGGACGCAAACGACGAGGTCCAGTGATGAGGAGTGCTTCATAAGCAGTCATACCTTTTGCCATCAATTGATTTGCATAGTCAATCAAAACGATACCATTGTTTACAACCATACCGACCAGCATGACCAGACCCATCATAGCAGTCATGGTGATGGTATTTCCTGTGAGGAACAAACCAAGGATACCACCTGTCATAGCCAAAGGCATGGTAAGCATGATGATGAATGGATAACGCAAAGATTCAAATTGAGATGCCATAATCATATAAACCAAAAGCACCGCAACCACCAAAGCAAGATACATACTTTCCATAGTTTCTTCCATCATTTGTGTGGTACCAGACCAACCATAGGAACAGTTGTCAGGGAAGATATAGTTTGCCAAAGCTTCGTCAACCATTGCTTGGGATTCGCTATTGTCGATACCATCTGCACTTGCAGAAAGAGTGATGTAGTTTGTGCCATCTTCACGCAAGATGGTTACTGTGGATTCTGTATATTCGATGGTTGCAATGTCGCTCAAAGGAATGAGAGCACCACTGCTTGTAGTGATTGCAATTTTATCCAAATCGGAGATGTATTCCACAGTGTCTTCATCATATTGGATTACAACGTCGATTTCTGTACCATCGATGGTGTATTGTGTTGCAGTTGTGCCGGAGAGTGCTGTGGAAAGTGCACTTGCAATGGAAGTTGTGGTGACACCATATTGTGCAGCCTTGCTTCTATCGATGACAACGTTTGCTTCTGGAGAAGTATCTCCTGTGGAACCAGAAACATTGTCAAAGCCTTCAATGCCTTCCAAAATTTCGATGACATCTTCTTCGATTTCCATAAGGATATCGTTGTCATAACCATAGAGGTTGAAGGAAATATCGGTACCACCCATACTACCCATAGCATTTCTGGCAGCACGAACGGAGATATCAGCACCTGCAATGTCATTTACCAAAAGTTGCATTTCTGCGGAAATTTCTTCTGTACTCTTATCACGTTCGGATACGTCCACCAAGTCCATGTTGATGGTACCACGATTTGTACCGTCAGCCATCATACCGCCACCAACAGAAGCATAAATTTGTTGGATTTCTGGGAAGTCTTCCAAACGTTCCAAAACTTTCAAAATAACTGCATCTGTTTCTTCCAATTCAGTACCTTCTGGCAAGGAAATGGAAAGTGTAACTGTACTTTCGTCAGTGGTTTCCATAAAGTTGACACCTGTAAGAGGTACAGTTGCCAAAGAACCAATGAATACTGCAACTACAATGACCATCAAGGCTACAGAATGTTTCAAAGACCAACGGATTGCTTTTTCGTATCCAGAAGAAAGTGCATTGAAACCAGCATCCCATTTTTTGAGGATTTTGGTCATGATTGTTTCTTTGTGGTAACGTTTTACTTTTTTGCTTTCCAACAATTGTGTTGCTGCCATTGGCACGAAGGTCAAGGAAACAAAGAGGGAAGCACACAAAGCGAATGTGATTGTGTAGGACAAGTTTGCCATCATTTCCCCAACGGTACCGCTTGTCATTGCAATTGGCAAGAATACAGCGATTGTGGTCAATGTGGAAGCCATGATGGAAAGGGATACTTCTTTTGTACCCACTTCAGCAGCTTCTCTTGCATCCAAACCACGGTCATAATGTTGATGGATATTATCGAGAACTACAACCGAGTTATCTACCAGCATCCCGATACCAATAACCAAACCACCAAGGGAAATGGTATTCAGTGACATTCCCGCAAGATACATCATTCCATATGTTGCAAAGATGGAAGTTGGAATAGATGCTGCGATGATACCAGCGGTGATTGGACTCTTAAGGAAAATCAACAATACAAAGAATGCAATGATCGCACTGAGGAGTGCTGTATCTGTTACATTGGAGATGGAAAGCTCGATATAATCGGCTGTATCAGACAATGTATAGAAGGACAAATCAGGATATTCAATCATCAATTCTGCCATTGTATCTTGGATACTATGGCTGACGGTTACAACGTTTGCTGTGGAATCTTTATCCAATGAGATGAGAATACCATCGTCGCCCTCGATATATGTGAGGGAAGTTCTATCTTTTTCACCATAATAAATATCAGCGATTTCGTCCAATTCGATGATGGCACCAGTTGGTGTGGAAATCAACAAACTTCTGATTTCGTCAACAGATTCAAATTCACCATATGTGTTGACTTGAACGCTTGTTTGACCACGCATCATACTACCAGATGGCAAATTGACATTTTCAGCAGCCAATGCTTGTGAAAGACTGGAAGTGGTCAAACCATAGGACGCCAATAAATAAGGATCTACAGTGATGATGATTTCAGATTCTGTACCACCAGAAGCGGTAACAGAGGAAATACCATTGATACGTTCAAAGCTTGGAACCAATTCATCTTCTACCAAGGTATACAATGCTTCCAAGTCATATCTTGTGGAAGTTACACCGATTTCGATGGAAACCGCATCCATATCCATTGTCATAACAGTAGGATCAGATGCATTGTCTGGCAAACGATTTTCGATTTTATCAACGGCTTCTTGCAAATCTATTGTTGCAAAGTCCAAGTCTGTGTCATCGGAAAACTCTACCATAACCATGGACATACCAGACATGGAACGAGATGTAATGGATTCTACACCAGAAACGGAAGCAAAAGCGTCTTCAATTGGTTCTGTAACCAAAGTTTGAATTTCTTCAGGACCTGCATCGGAGTAAGATGTCATAACCATAGCCATTGGGAAATCAGTACTAGGCATGAGAGCAAGTTCCAAATTTGAATACCCAAGATAACCACAAATCAAAATCATGAGTGTGATCATGACGGTGGTTACGGGGCGTTTAATCGCAATTTTTGAAAGCATGGATTATTCCCCCTTTTCAGCTTCAGGAGCAGCACCTTCAGGAGCACCACCTTCTGGCATTTCACCTTCTGGCATACCTTCAGGCATTTCACCTTCAAGAGGCATTTCCATTTCAGGAGCTTCAACATCTTCGCCATCCAAGGACAAAAGATTGACTGTTTCACCATCAGAAAGGTAGGATTGACCAACATTAACCATAACATCACCAATGGAAAGACCAGAAACGATTTCGGAATATTCACCAGATTCTACACCAGCAACGATAGGTGTTTGAACTGCTGTAATACCATCCAAAACGAATACACAGTCAACGCTGTCTTTTGTTACAATCGCACTTGTAGGAATTACGATGGTTTCTGTTACATATTCTTTGATCAAGCTGACAGAAGCGAGCATACCGCTTTTGATTTTGGCATCTGCATTGTCAAGAGCAATGATAACATCATATGTACCACTGGAGTTTGTGCCAGAGCTTGCTGTCACAACTTCACCGATGAATGGTTCATAGGAAAGAGATGTGATGGTTACTTCTGCGCCGTCACCAATTTGGATGGTGTTGATTGCTTGTTCGGAAACACCCACTTCAATTTTGATTGTGGACAAATCCATTACAGTGAAAGCAGCAGAGCTCATGCTTGCTGTTGCGCCCACTTCAATGTTTCTGTCTGTAATCACACCATTGATTGTGGATTTTACAGAATAATCAGCGATGGAGCTGTTGAGAACACTCAGTTGCACTTGCAAAGAATTGAGGTTTGCAGCAGCAGATTTGTATTGGTATTCATATTGATCCATTTCTGTTTTGGAAATTGCACCTTCTGTGTACAAAATCAAGTTGTTTTGATAAGTCAATTCTGCATTGTCACAAGCCAATTGAGAAACTTCATAACTTGCTTGTGTGGTTTTCAAAGAGTTATAGAGGTCTGTGGTATCCAATGTGAAAAGCACTTGACCTTTTGTAACTGTGTCACCAACTTCTGCATAAACCGCTGTGACTTCCGCAGAACCAGCAGCCATAATGGAAACTTGAGAAGAAGGAGCTGCTGTACCAGAGTACAAGAATGTGCTGGAAATTTCATCTGTTCCAATGGTCATAGCTTCAACTGCACGTGAAGATGAGGAAGCGCCACCGCCCATACCACCAGACATACCACTAGGTGGACCACCAGCCATCATTGCATCACCACTGCCACCACTTGTGGAAGAATAGATTCTGAATGCAACTACAGCGATAATCGCAACGCAAATACCACCAAGAATTAGTTTTTTCTTCATTTTGTTTGACCTCCAGTAAATATAATTTGATTGATTGCCTGTAGATGATGGTAGAGTTCCTTTTGCTTGGAGGAATCTTCCAATGATAAAATTGCACTGGTCTTTTCCATCATTTTATTCTTTGTTTCATTTAATAAAGCTGTTCCTGTTTCTGTTAGGGAGATGTATACATATCTACCATCATTGTTGCAAGTTTCACGTTGCAAATATCCTTTGTTCACCATTTGCCCAATGCTTAAGGATGTACTGCTTTTGCTTAGGGTCAAAGCCTTTGCCAAATCGGAAACTGTAATTTTACCACAAGATTCGATCTGAAACAGAAAATTCAGCTGTTGCATGGTCAAAGAACCTTGGTTGGCTTTTCCATTGACATTGAGAATATCACCTAGATGTGATCTTGCAAATGTAAGCATATAAGCATTGAACCGAAGCAGCTCATAAGCAAGACCTTCATTTGTGTTCATTTCTAAGAAAAACCTCCTTTTGTGTTCTTTTTTTGTGAATCTGACGCTAAATTCGACCCATATTACCAGCATGGGTAACTTAGCATACGAAATGTTCAATTTATTTTATTCTAAATCCTATTAGATAGCAATAGGTTTTATAATAAAACTAGATTAGAATTTAATTGGAAATACTTAATGTAAATTTTGGAAATGATTTTTCAAAGGAATAGGAAGGTAGATTGCATGTCAGCATTTTTTGTGATATCATAAAATTCTGGGAACCATGATGGGTGGTTTGCCTCTTGTTTATTGTGAACGAGAGGAGGTGGTGGACATGAGTACATATGAAGTATTGGTGGTAATGCTAAGGCAATACCGCATAACTCTGATTGCAAAATTTACGAGTGGATTTTTTCGTCACAATTATCAAAAAACGCAGGTGATATCGGAAATATCATCGAGTATTTTTGGTGATTCTGACGGGAAAATAAACCGCAAAGGTTGTGATAGAGGGTTGTGAGGTATTGCCCTAATGTTTGGTACGTTTCTTGTGGCACTTCTCTCTTATATCGGAAAGAAATAAGAGAAATAAAAAAGCTACCCTCATCAACTTCGCCGGTTTTTAGGGTAGCCTGAATCAAACGCGAGGTAGACCACTTTGGTGGTTCCCTTTGAAAATACAATATCATAAACATTGGTATTTGTCAATGTGCGAAAGAGCATCCCATAGCTTTGTGTTGTGGTGATTTGAGGTTTACATTACGGGTGCCCACACAGGGACACCCCTACAATTCCCAATGAAATCATGTGTATTGCGGAAGATAGCATCCTTAATATCCCTTTGGATTTGGGCGTTTTCACCATTCATTTTTCACTATGTAGAGAACGACGCCCTCGTCGTTCTATTTCCTTACAACATATCCACAGCAACTTTCAAGAACAGCAACACCATTACCACCAGAATCATCACACGTATGATTTTGGTTCCTTTTTTGATGGCTAAACCAGCACCAATGTAATTCCCCAAAATACCAAAAACAGCAGCAGGAATTGCAAGTGGCAAATAGACAGTTCCTTCTATGAAAAAGACAACCAAAGCAGCATAGTTGGAAGCAAGATTCAAACACTTTGCATTGCCAGAAGCAGTACGTAAATCGTATTTCATAATGAAACAAAATGCCATCAAAGCAAAAGTGCCTGTTCCTGGTCCAAAAATACCATCATAAAAACCCATTGCAAGACCAATCAATGTACCAAACACCAATTTTTTGTTTCTGGATAGCGTGTCAGATAAATCTTCAATACCCATGTTTTTGTTCATCAAAGTGACAACACCCGCAATGGGTAAAATAATCAGCAACATGGTTTTCAATGTGGCATCATCCAAATATAAAACAATTTTTGCAGCAATACCAGATGCAATAAAGGCACCAATTGCAGCACAAATGCCAACTGGAATATCCAACATTTTATGTTTCCAATAACGAATGGAAGCAACTGTAGTGCCAAAAGAAGCAGAAAATTTGTTGCAACCATACACATAATGCATAGGCAAACCAGTCAATGTATATGCAGGCAGGGTAATCAAACCACCACCACCAGCAATGGAATCCAAAAAACCAGCCAAAAATGCAGCCACCATAATCATAATAAAATCACCGGTGGAAACCCATAAATCAGAAAACATAATATAGTCCCTTTCTTGGTAGACAAAAAAATAAACCCCACATTGTTAAGGTAACACCACACAACTCTAGACTACAACCTTTGTGGTTTATTTTCCTGCCATAATCACTCAAAATACTTGACGATATTTCCGATATCGCCTCCGTTTTTTAGTAAATATGGCAAAAAAATCTACGCACAAATTTTACAATCAGAATTATGTAGTATTTCCTTGAGGAATTTTCTTGACAGAATTTCAATTTTCCCATAAAATAAAAGCAAGGAACCGACATAAGCGGTACCCAATTCAAGTTTAAATTAAATGTATTAAAATAAACCGTCTATTGTGAGTAGGCGGTTTATTTTTTTATTTCGACAATAATCGCATATACCATAATGAGCATTGCGATGAAAGTTATCTCCATAAAAATTCCCCCTTTCATACGGTATTACCGTAGACTTCGATACCGAAGTCACGATTGGGAGGTGCCGCCTACATCTGCTTATGCAAAATACATAAAGCAGATTCCTTGCAAAAATCAGTATACTACTTGTGTCGAAAAATGTCAAAAGATAAGATTCCTCATTCCATTTGGAATGACAGTATGTGGTATTTTGTCATTCAGAGGAATTCAATGATGAAGATGGTTTTCATATTACGGGCGTACACATAGGTACGCCCCTACAGTGCATCCATTCTGTTATTCTTCACTCTTCACTGGTGACCCAGTCACCACTACATCCACTTCTGCAATGCCATATGCCAAAAACTGTTCCATCATATCTTCTGTAATCACTTCGCCACTGATGGCAATGGGAATTGCTGGTGGACAAGAAACAGCAGGCAACGCACAAATTCTGCCAAGTGATTCTGTGGTTTTGATGGTTTCAGATGGTGATAGCATTGCATTGCGAATGCTCATTTTTTGTTCATGTGTCACAAGTTGCATAGTAGGTGTTGGTTTTTGTATAGGTTCCAAAATGTGTTCCAATGCCTGTTCCACAAACATCAATTCCGTTACCACATCTGAAATTTCATAAAATGGTGCAACCACAGCTTCTAGGATTGCCAATTCCATATGTTCTGTCATAGGAGAAATCATGCAAACCACCACTTCATCATCAGCAAATTCACACACAATATTTTCTTGCAAAAGTTCTTCTTCCATAGCAAATCCAGACAACCCTGTTTTTTGGCAATCCAACACAATTTTCAAAGGTTCACTGGGAAGTATGGTTACATTTTGTGCCAATAGGCGTTCTTTGCATTCTGCCACCATTTGCACAGTGCTGGAAAAATCAGCATCTTCCAAAAGCCATTTGTTGCACAAATCCAAAGACTGCAAAGTCAAATAAGAAGGGCTTGTGGAACCAAAGAAGGACAAAGCACGTCTGGCTTGTGTTTCATAGGAGACCATTGCAGTTTCATTGACATGCAAATAAGCACCACCTGTCAAAACAGGCAATGTTTTATGGGCAGAATCGGCACACAAATCAGCTCCCAAAGCCATTGGATGCATAGAAGGTTCCAAAAATTGCAAATAGGCACCATGTGCATTGTCCACCAACAGTGGCAATTCCAATTCATGACAAACATCTGCAATTCCCTTGATATCTGCCATATTTCCCAAATAATCAGGTGATGTCAAATACACAGCCATTGGCAGTTCCTTCATATTTAATAGGACTTCTTCTAAAGATTCCGGTGTCACAGAACAAGAACAAAGATGTTCCTTTGTTTTGGGATACAGCCACTCAATATCCAAATCCAAATGAGCAGCAGCATGAAGCAAAGCTTTGTGGGCATTGCGACCTGCCAAAATCACATTGCGACCACTTGGTTTTTGGTGATGCAACAAAGCCAAATAGAGCATAGCACCAATGCATTGACTGGAACCACCAGTGGAATAGAAACTGTGTCTTGTGCCAAACAAAGAAGTGGCATTGTTTTCGGACTCCAGAATGATACCCTCTGCATGATATAGATTGTCGGCACCAAAAAACTCAGTGATATCACGATTTTCTACACCCAAAATACCCAGACCTTTGTGTCCAGGCATATGGAGACGTATGGGTTGCTTGTTTTCATATGCAGAAATAAAATCATAGATTGGTGTTTGCATGGTGCCTCCTTTCAGTCGGCAAGTGAATGACTAATGGTGAATGGTGAATGACTGAAAACAATAAAAACAAGCAGGTAGAAGCCTACGTTTATGGTGGATTGGATGGTACCTGTAGGGGATGGCGTCCTCGACATCCCGTTGGTTTTATGGCAGTTCATGACGGCAAGAGTAGAGGTCATCATTTTGCAAGCAAAATCACACTACGTGTGACCGCCATATCTTTGGCGGTGAGTCCTGCCCTACAAATACCGTCGTATTTATATATCATCCCATCCCAATCCTTTGCAAAAACGTAGTTTTTGCCTATCGGGTTGAGCGTCGCACGCTCATGGGGTTTGGGGCAAAGCCCCAAGGTCTGTCTTTATTACGTTTCATCTGCTACTTTCATCATAATCGCACATTCGATACGTTTTTTGAACAATTCACATCCATATTCATAAATACCATTGATGTTGCCTGTTGCGTGGTATGCATTTGCAGCACAGCCACCAGAACAGTACAATCTAGCCCAACATTCTTTACATTCTTTTCTTGCATAAGCGTTACAAGAGCGGAATTCCTCTTGGGCAGCAGTGTTTTTCACACCATCCCAGATATTTCCAAGACTATAAGCATTATCGCCAACAAATTGATGACATGGGAACAATTCACCCCAAGGAGTCACTGCCATATATTCTGTACCAGAACCACAACCTGTAATTCTCTTATACACACAAGGACCATTGGACAAATCAATGGTGTAGTGATAGAAAGTAAATCCATTGCCTGCTTTTTTACGTCTGATCATTTCTTTTGCCAAGATTTCGTATTGTTCAAAGAGTTTTGGCATATCTTCTTCTGTCAAAGCATATGGGTCAGCTGGATCACAAACAACTGGTTCCATGGAAAGTTCTGTGAACCCAAGGTCTGCCATATGGAAGATATCCTTTGTGAAATCCACGTTGTTGTGTGTGAAAGTACCACGCATATAATATCCTTGACCATTTCTGGCTTCCACAAATTTCTTGAATTTTGGTACAATCAAATCATAACTACCGCCACCAGAAATGGTTTTACGCAAATGATCGTGTACTTCTTTTCTACCATCCAAAGAAAGTACCACATTGTGCATTTCTTTGTTTGCAAATTCGATGACATCATCATCAATGAGAACACCATTTGTGGTTAAGGTGAATCTGAATTTTTTGTTATGAATTGGTTCCAATGTTCTTGCATAAGCCACCAATTCTTTGACCACTTTCCAGTCCATAAGGGGTTCGCCACCAAAGAAATCCACTTCTAAGTTGACACGAGTTCCTGAATTTGCCACCAAAAAATCAAAGGCTTGCTTACCCACATCAAAACTCATAAGAGCACAAGAAACATTGGATTCATGGTATTTTCCTTGTGCAGCAAAGCAATAGCTACAGTTCAAATTGCAAGTATGAGCCACATGCAAACACATGGCTTTGATGACATTGCTGTTGAATTTGTATTTGTTTGCCAAATCCTCGTAATCGTCTTCTGTGAACAGTTTACCGTTTTCTTTGAGATAGGCAATATCCTCAAGACAGACAAGAATTTCTTCCTTTGTCACGTCTGGTTGGTCTTGGTATTTGTCTAAAATGGTTGTTACAATTTCTTCTGTTGTTTTGGATTCATACATGGAAATGATGTCATAAGCCACTTCATCCACTGCATGAATGGAACCGCTTGCTGTGTCCAAAACGATGTTATATCCGTTGTTTTTGTATTGATGTATCACTTGGGTTTCTTCCCTTCTAAATTGATGGTTGTGGGATTTGTGGTATTACGGCCGATTCATGAATCGCCCCTACAATTACAAATAGTATGTTTTCTTGTAGGGTATGGCGTCCAGGGCATCCCGTTGGTTTGCAGATGTAAAAAAAATGCCACCCATTCAGGTGGCAACAACTTTGTATTTCTTATTTTTGTGTGTTTTCACAAGGTTGGTTTGCAACACCACAAGATGTTTTACAAGCAGATTGACAAGATGTTTGACATTCGCCACAGCCACCTACGATAACGCTTTTTTTCAAGTCACGTGTTTCCATAGTTTTAATTCTTTGCATAATAAGTCTCCTATCTAAATTGATGTATTTTGTTTTGAACTGAGTTGATATGTATACAAATGCACATAAAAACCTATTTTATATAAAAAAACCATACCACATTTGATACTATTTGTCAATATAGATACATGGAAACCCTTGTTTTTATTGGTTTTTTCACATGGAATATGATAGAATAAATAAAAAGATAAAAGATAAGATTCTTCGTCACGTTGTTCTTCTAATGACAGGATTGTGGTTATGGTATGATGTGGGCATCATCCCCTACATTTTGTTGGAATGCATTGTAGGGGCGACCCTATGTGGTCGACCGCATTTTTACACAAAACAACACCTATTTGAAAACGGATATGATAAAAAGGAGGTTTTCATATGAAAATAGCATTGGTACAAATGAATGTGGTGGCAACACCAAAGGATAACTTGGCACATGCAAAGGAATTGCTCCAAGAAGCAAAGAATTTGGGTGCTGATATTGCTGTTTTGCCAGAAATTTTCATCTGTGGATACAACAACGCTTGTTTTCCAGAACATGCACAACCAGAGAACAGTCCTTTTATGGAAGAAATGGCGAAAATGGTTGGGGAATTGGGTATCTATTTGGTGGCAGGTTCCATTCCAGAATTGGATGGGGACTTGATTTACAACACTTCCTATGTATATAACCCACAAGGTGAAATCATTGCCAAACATCGCAAAATGCACCTCTTTGATATTGATGTAAAAGGTGGTCAATATTTCAAAGAATCTGATGTGCTTTCCCCAGGGGATACCTTCACAACATTTGCAACACCTTGGGGTAAAATGGGGCTTATGATTTGCTTTGACATTCGTTTTCCAGAACTTGCACGCTTGTTGACTTTGGATGGAGCAAAGGGTATTTTTGTACCAGCTGCATTCAATATGACCACAGGACCTGCCCATTGGGAACTTTCCTTTAGAGCACGTGCAATGGACAACCAAGTGTATATGGCAGGGGTTTCGCCAGCCAGAAATACAGAAGCATCTTATGTTGCTTATGGACACTCCATTTCCACCAGTCCTTGGGGTGATGTGATTCACCAAATGGATGTAACAGAAGGCGTTGCCATTGTGGAATGGGATTTGGAGCAAGTGGATAGAATAAGAGAACAGTTGCCATTTTTATCTGGCAGAAGAAGGGATTTGTATGAATTGCAAAAGAAATAGGGTGATGTTATGGAAGTGGCAAAACGCAAACAAACCAGATTGCAAGAATACGATTATAGCCAAAATGGTGCTTATTTTGTAACAATTTGTACCCATGAAAAACAAAATTTATTTGGAACAATTTCAGGTGGTGAAATGCAATATACACCATATGGAAAAATTGCATACAATGAAATTCTACAAACGCAAAACAAACGTGAACAACAGGGTATTACAATAGATAAATTTGTTGTTATGCCAAACCACGTACACCTCATCATATCCATCAATGTAGGGTCACGGCTTGCTGTGACCGCTCACTACAATCAATTTTCCAAACCCGTATCCAATTCGCTACAAACCATTGTAGGTGGATATAAATCAGCAGTAACCAGAAAGATTCATCAATATGAAGCGGAAACGGACATGGCGAGCCATGTCCCTACAGTGTGGCAGACGAGGTTTCATGACCACATCATACGAAACGAAGCATCTTATCTAGGAATCTGGCAATATATTGATAACAATGTACTATCGTGGGAGCAGGATTGCTATCATACAGAATACATTCAGGAGGGTTTACCATGACACAAACCATTTATCTTGCAGGCGGTTGCTTTTGGGGCACCGAAAAATACATGGAACTTTTGACAGGTGTTTCATCCACCAAAGTCGGCTACGCTGTAGGGGAGGGGTTCTATTCCTCCCATCACGAATTGCCAGAAACCACCTCCTACGAAGCCGTTTGCAGTGGCAATGGCTATGCAGAAGCGGTGGAAGTGATTTTTGAGGATACAACCATCCAATTGGAAACGTTGCTCAAGGAATTTGCCTATACCATAGACCCCACCACCTTTGGCAGACAAGGTGCTGATGTGGGTGTCCAATATCGCACAGGCATTTATTATATAGATGAAACACAAAAACAAGTTGCAGAATCGTTTTTGTTGGAATTGCAAAAGAAATATGACGCACCACTCCAAGTGGAATGTTTGCCTTTGTTGCAATTTGTCGAAGCAGAAGCATACCATCAAAAATATTTGACCAAAAATCCACGTGGATATTGCCACATCAACTTTGCAAAAATTGCAAAACTGAAACAGCGTGTGGTGAATCCAGATTTATACAAACGACCAGAAACAGCAGTTTTAAAGGAAGAATTGAGTGATTTGCAATTTGCAGTCACACAACGAAACGCTACAGAACCACCATTTCGAAATGTATTTTGGAACCACAAAAAAGAAGGGATTTATGTGGATATCACAACAGGAGAACCTCTTTTTTCTTCCAGAGATAAGTTCGATTCTTCCTGTGGATGGCCATCTTTTGCAAAACCAATGGACCCCAACACCATCAATGAGTATGACGATTTGTCTTTTAATATGATTCGTACAGATGTCAGAAGTCGTGTAGGCAATGCACATTTGGGTCATGTGTTTGAGGATGGACCACAGGAATTGGGTGGGTTACGCTATTGCATCAATTCTGCATCCCTAAAATTCATTCCAAAAGAGGAGATGGAAGCAGCTGGATATGGTGCATTTTTGGCATTTCTGTAAAAAACTGTTGTAATTTTTCCATAAGAGTTATACAATAAGAAAATGAATGCAATCGCAACCAACGGGCGACCAATGGTACGCCCCTACAAATCCCAAAATGGAAATGTGGTGGCAATTGTAGGGTTGATTCACGAATCAACCGCAATATTATAACAATCATGCAATCGTAGGGTACGCATTGTATGCGTATCGTTATCAAATATAAAACATATACAAAGGAGCGATTCCAATGAACTTACTCACAATCAAATCTCTCTATAGAGAAACTGCTGCATACAGTGGCAAAGAAGTATCCATCGGTGGTTGGGTGCGTACCATGCGTGTTTCCAAAAACTTCGGGTTCATCGAACTCAATGATGGTTCTTTCTTCAAAAATGTACAAATCGTATTTGAAGCAGATGCTGTTGCAAACTACGAAGAAATCACAAAACAATGTGTTGGTGCTGCTTTGGTCATTCGTGGCACTTTGGTGGAAACACCAGATGCAAAACAACCATTTGAAATCAAAGCTTTGGCAATTGATGTAGAAGGAACCTCTACACCAGATTATCCTTTGCAAAAGAAACGTCATGGTGTGGAATTCTTGCGTCAAATTGCATATTTGCGTCCAAGAACCAACATGTTCGCTGCAACTTTCCGTGTGAGAAGCTTGGTTGCTCATGCAATCCATACATTCTATCAAGAACGTGGCTTTGTATATGCACATACTCCAATCATCACAGGTAGTGACTGTGAAGGTGCTGGCGAAATGTTCCGTGTCACCACACTCGATATGGATAATTTGCCAAGAACAGAAGATGGCAAAGTGGACTACTCCAAAGACTTCTTTGGCAAAGAAACCAACTTGACAGTAAGTGGTCAATTGTCTGCTGAAACAATGGCAATGGCATTTAGAAATGTATATACATTTGGACCTACATTTAGAGCAGAAAACTCCAATACCACACGTCATGCTGCTGAATTCTGGATGATTGAACCAGAAATGGCATTTGCTGATTTGGCTGATGATATGGAATTGGCAGAAGATATGTTGAAATTCATCATCCAATACGTTTTGGACAATGCTCCAGAAGAAATGGAATTCTTCAATAGCTTTGTAGATAAAACATTGCTCGAAAGACTCAACAACATTGTAAGCAATGACTT
Source organism: Chakrabartyella piscis (assembly GCA_030067835.1). GTDB lineage: Bacteria > Bacillota > Clostridia > Lachnospirales > Anaerotignaceae > Chakrabartyella > Chakrabartyella piscis. Next base: position 3,323,431 of record CP092441.1, on the reverse strand, counting down.
TGGTCGTGTGACATACACAGAAGCAGTGGATATGCTCATCAAAAGTGGTCATGAATTTGAATATCCTGTTGCTTGGGGTATCGACTTGCAAACAGAGCACGAACGTTTCTTGACAGAACAAATCTTCAAAAAACCAGTGTTTGTTACAGATTATCCAAAAGATATCAAAGCATTCTACATGCGTATGAATGATGACAACAAAACTGTTGCAGCAATGGATTTGCTTGTGCCTGGTGTTGGTGAAATCATTGGTGGTAGCCAAAGAGAAGAACGTTTGGATTGCCTAGAAGCACGTATGGAAGAAATGGGTCTCAACAAAGAAGACTACTGGTGGTACATGGATCTCAGAAAATTCGGTGGTACACGCCACGCAGGCTTTGGACTTGGTTTTGAACGTGCAGTTATGTATGTAACTGGTATGGGTAACATTCGTGACGTTGTACCTTATCCAAGAACTGTAAAAAATGCAGAATTCTAATTGCAAATAAAACGAAATCAAACCGTGGGTATCTACCTGCGGTTTTTTGTTGTGACAAAACCACCACTGTCATTCAGAGGAACAAAGTGACGAAGAATCCTAGATTTGAATGAAGATTCTTCACTACGTTCAGAATGACAAGTGGGCTGTAGAGGTGGATTTATGTGTCCGCCTGTAAATCTAAAAGGAATTTGAAAAAATTCACCATCAAAATCACCTGATTTTGTGCATTTTAGAGAATTCTTATTGTACTGAATTTTGTACCAAAATCAAAGTGCTTTTATTAAAATTTGGAAAGTAGCATTTGATATGTGCAAGTTTTTGTGGGGATAAACCTGTGACTTCTGTGGATAACTCAAAGGTAAGTTTTTTTGCAAAAATTGGCGAAAACTGCGTAGAAATCGGCAATTTGTTGAGTTATACACAAAGTTATCCACTTTATCCACAGGTAAATGTAAAAAGAATGTGAAATAAATGTGGAAAAATGAAAGGTCTGTGGAGAAAAAATAAAAAAGGGGTTGTATAATTCTAACAAAGTTTTTGGAACCCTTCTGTAAGAATAATTTGGCTAAATCCATAAAAATATATCCAGATTACCCAAAAGTATTGATGGGTACCAAAGAAACATTGGTATCGTCAAAGAATTGTAAAAAATGGTTACAAAATAGCCAGAAGAAAAAAACTAAGTGAAAAAAAGGGTTTTGGAAACTTGTGTGGAATATATATACCATAAGGAAATATTCCTTGTTGCAATCGTTTTACTTTGTGTTTTGCAAAGAATCAAAAAGAGCCAAACTTGGCTTGAAGGGAGTTGTTGTTTATGTTATACAACATCGTAGGAAAAAACATTGACGTATGGGACAAGACAAAAGAAGCAATCCTTCTGAAAATGGGACGCATTGAAAAATTCTTCCCTGACGATGCAGAAGCAGTCATTACACTGAGTGTAGACAAATCCGTATCCACTGTAGAAATAACCATTCCTTTGAACAAACGTAAAATTCGTGCAGAAGTCCAAGCTGATGATATGATGGTTGCTGTGGACAAAGCTGTTGATATTTTGGAAGGTCAAGTGGTACGTTATAAAAAAAGAATGCGTACAAAAGTTCGCCAAGGTAGCGACTCTTATATGGCAGAATATCAATCTATTTTGATTCCAGAAGACACATTGGATGAAGAACCACTTTACAAAATCGAGCGTGTGAAACATTTTGAAGTGAAACCAATGGATGCTGAAGAAGCGGTTATGGAAATGGAACTCATTGGACATAGCTTCTTTGTATTTAGAGATGGCGAAACAGATGAAATTTGTGTGGTATACAAACGTAAAAATGGATCTTATGGCTTGATTGAACCAGAAGCATAAGCACTACATAAATCCATGCATAAAGGATAAATGGATACCGATTTCCAAGGTTTAGAGAATATCTAACATAGGAAGTCGGTATTTTTTGTGGTAAAATAAGGATATATATACAGGCAAACAAAATGTCTACCATTGATATTTTTCCAAGAAATGAGTATACTACCAGTAATGAGGTGAAGATATGAAAGCATTGGTCACAGGTGCAACAAGTGGAATTGGTTTGGAAATGGCAAAGGTGCTCCACAATATGGGTTATGAATTGATTTTGGTCAGCAGAACCAAATCGGCTTTGGAAGAAACCAAGTCACTTTTGGGTGATGGTGTAGAAATTTTTCCAGCAGACCTTTCTTCTGCCACTGATTGCAAAGCTTTGTTTTCATTTGCCAAGGACAAAGGGGTTTCTGTTTTGGTGAATAATGCTGGTTTTGGTGTGTATGGCACTTTTTTGGAAACAGATTTGGAAGAGGAATTGAATATGTTGGACTTGAATTGCAAAGGACTTCATATCTTAACCAAGCTGTTTTTACAGGAATTTCAAGAAAAAGATGCAGGCTATATTTTGAATGTGGCTTCTTCTGCTGGTTTCTTATCAGGACCATTGATGGCTTCCTATTATGCAACCAAAAACTATGTGGTGGCATTGACAGAAGGCATTTACCAAGAACTGAAGGAAGCAAAAAGCAATGTACATATTTCCATGCTTTGTACAGGTCCCATAGAAACAGGGTTCAACAAACGAGCAGGCGTTGCAACTTCCATGAAAGGGATTTCTGCAAAAGAAGTGGCAGAATCTGCAATCAAAGCCATGTTCCAAAAGAAATTGTGGATCATTCCAGAACCAACACTTGCAATTTCCAGTGTACTCCAAAGGTTGGTACCCAAACGGGTGCTGTTGTCTTTGGTCTACCAGATTCAATACAAAAAAAATCCCTTTTAAGATAAGTATATTTGTTGAAATCATCTATCCTCTACAACAAATCTGTGTACTCTGTAGGGGCGACCCTATGTGGTCGCCTGTTTTCAGATTGCATAACGCTTATGATAAAATCCCAATTAAACTGAATGAGACCTAACATACATGAACATATTTTAATTATGTAGGGAATGCGTTGCATGCATTCCACTTTCGGTACGCATACAATGCGTACCCTACAAGATATAAAAGACCTTTTGTCTTTAATTGGGACATAATAAAAAGGAAAAGAGAGGCTAATTTATGAATGTTTCATATGAATACAAAGGCGGGAATCGTTTTCTGAAGCTGATTTTTGCATTATATAAAGGATATCGTGGCAATGAAGTCAGCAAAACTGCTGCTTATTTGACTTACTATATGATGTTTGCCATATTTCCATTTTTGATTTTTGTCAGTTCGGTATTGGGCTTTTTGCAATTGCCACAACTGCCAACAGAGGGCTATCTTGTGGCTGCAATTCCAGCAGAGGTGTTGTCCCTTGTGAATATGACCACAGAACATATGATGGAAAATAGAAGCACATCTTGGTTGACCTTTGGTGCTGTGTTCACCCTTTGGTTCCCCTATCGTGCAACACAACATTTGCTGCGTGCCATCAATGGCATTTATGGATATGACACTGCAAAACACCATATGATTCGTAGCATTTTTCTTGCTATTTTGCTGATTGTACTCTTCCCTATTTTGATTTTTGTATTGCTTATGGGCAAAGAGTTTTTGGAAATTTTAAGCTTATTTTTACCTTGGTTGGATGCCATTACACCACTTTGGACAACACTTAGATTTCTACCAATTGCTTTTGGGTTGTTGCTTTTGGTATCTGCCATTTATTACTTTTCACCCAATGAAAGACCACCTTTGCGATACGTATTTTCAGGTGCATTGGTCAGCACTGTCTTTTGGTTGCTCTTTTCTATGGGATTTGCTTATTATGTAGACAAAATTGGCAGATATTCTTCGTTGTATGGTTCCATTGGTGCCATCATTGCCTTTTTGGTTTGGATGAATGCCAGTTTCATTGCTCTTTTGATGGGTGGTGTCCTAAATCGTATTTTGTGGCAAGCGAAAGTCTAACCAGTCAATAGCCAAAATTTCACGTAGGGTTGATTCACGAATCAACCGCAATAATAGAAACGGGCAGCCACATAGGGCAGCCCCTACATAAATGACAGCAGACGGGTAGGGTTGATTCACGAATCAACCGCAATAACAGAAACGGGCAGCCACATAGGGCAGCCCCTACATAAATGATAGAAGACAGAACGTATCACTTGTAGGGTATGATGCCCACGTACCGCAACAACCCAACAGAAAGGATTCCCATGAAACCACCAATTTCCAATATCCAACTGCATACAGACTCCAAAACACCCCTATATTTGCAATTGGCAACTGCCATTGGTTCTTGTATCCAAAATGGGGATTTGATGCCAGATGCAAAACTGCCTGCAATTCGTAAAATGGCAGATTATTTCGGTGTCAATTCTGTGACCATTGTGACAGCTTACAAACATTTGGAGCAAAAGCAAATGGTCTATTCTCGTGTGGGTAGTGGCACTTTTGTGTGTCCTGTTCCAATGGAGGAAGTGCCGGAATTTGTCCATAAGGGGAATCAGTTCTTCCAAGCACATCGTTTGCATATGGAAAACGCAATTGATTTTGCAAATACATCTTTACCAAAGGAATTGTTTCCAGTGGAAGCCTTCAAAACTGCTTTCAACCAAGTGTTGGATGTAGAAGGTGGTGGTGCTTTTCGCTACATTGAACCAATGGGATATTTGCCATTGCGTGGACAATTGGCAACTTTCTTGAGCCAATATGGGATGCAAGCCACAGCTGAAAACTTGCAAATCATATCTGGTGCACAACATGGTTTGGATCTCATTTCCAAGGCAATGCTTGGCTTTGGTGATGTGGTTTTTGTGGAAAGTCCAACTTTTTATGGTGCCACAGGTGCTTTTTTGTCACGTGGAGCCAAAATCATTGAAATTCCAATGGAATCCGATGGTATGAAAATGGAGCTCTTGGAAAGCTATCTGAAAATATACCAACCAAAATTCATCTATATGATGTCCTATTTCCAAACGCCAACAGGTATCTCCTATTCTATGGAGAAAAAACGCAAACTTTTGGAATTGGCAGAAACCTACAACACCTATATTGTAGAAGAAGATGATTATTATGACTTCCATTATGGACGTGATCGTATTTTGCCACTGAAGGCATTGGATCGCCACAATCGAGTCATTTACATCAAGAGTTTTTCTAAGATTTTGATGACAGGTCTTAGAATGGGTTTGATGGTAATGCCAAAACCAGTGCAACTCCGTGTATCTGAAATCAACCAAACAACAGACATTGCCACATCTGGTTTCATCCAAAAAGCAATGGAACTCTATTTGAAAGACAACGATTTGACAAAATATGCAGAACAAATGCGACGTGTGGGTAGCGAAAAGTATCGCAAAACCCTATTCTTTGCCAAGAAATATTTGTCGGAATATATGACATATGAATTGCCAAATGGTGGCGTTACCCTTTGGATGGAATTGCCAGAAGGTGTTTTGGCACAGGATTTCTGCAATCGTATGTTGGAGCGTGGTGTGATTTTGATTGCAGGCAGTCAGTATGAATTGGTGGAAAAAGAAAAGGAATACATACGTCTCAGCTTTTGCAATGTCAATGATGATGCTTTGCAAGTGGGTATGAAACGTATGGCAGAAGAACTTAGAGCAAGCGAATCTCATCAATAAAACCAAAATCCAATAAAACCCTTGACAAATGGAGATGTCCTAACTATAATCAAACTATCTTTTGATTTAATATGGATAAAAGCCATAAAAAGAAGGAGTACCATATGGAAACCTTTGCAGAGAGGGGATGTTTTGGTGTGAAATCCTCGGTAATTCCAGTGGGAAGCAGTCTTTTTGGATGCACAGCTTTGGAGCAGAAAATTGTAGTATGCCCCAACGTATATCGGCGTTAACGATTCAAGCGACAGATGTATTTCTGTAAGCAGGGTGGTACCACGGTTATCATCGTCCCTGATCCTTTTGGATTGGGGGCTTTTTTATTTGGCGTTGCCCAATAAAAGACTAATGGCTAAGGGTGAAAGGTGAATGGCTAAAAACCTGACAAACCGCAATTGTAGGGCAAGGGTTCTACTCTTGCCGCAACAATTATAAACCACCAAAACCAAACGGGACAGCAAAGCTATCCCCTACAACATCCATATATTGGCACAACCAAACGGAATGGTCAAGACCATTCCCTACAATGCATACAAAATTATTGTACTGTAGGGGTGATTCACGAATCGACCGCAACCATTATAAACCACCAAAACCAAACGGGACAGCAAAGCTATCCCCTACAACATCCATATATTGGCACAACCAAACGGAATGGTCAAGACCATTCCCTACAACGCATACGAAATCATTGTACTGTAGGGGCGATTCACGAATCGACAGCAACAATTATAAACCACCAAAACCAAACGGGACAGCAAAGCTATCCCCTACAACATCCATATATTGGCACAACCAAACGGAATGGTCAAGACCATTCCCTACAATGCATACGAAATCATTGTACTGTAGGGGCGATTCACGAATCGACAGCAACAATTATAAACCACCAAAACCAAATGGGACAGCAAAGCTATCCCCTACAACATCCATATATTGGCACAACCAAACGGAATGGTCAAGACCATTCCCTACAACGCATATGAAATTATTGTACTGTAGGGGCGATTCACGAATCGACAGCAACCATAAATCACCACAAACTACCGTCAATCAAAAAATAAATATATTATAATAATAAGGTCAAGGGGTTATCCCCTTGCAGGTTGTAGGACAGAGTCCTACGGTCTTCATCTTTAAGGAGGAAAAACATGAAAAATTTAGGTGTAAATGAAGTGAGAGAGGCATTTTTGTCTTTCTTCGAGGGCAAAGAACATTTGCGTTTGCAAAGCTTCCCTTTGGTACCACAAAATGACAAGAGCTTATTGCTCATCAACTCCGGTATGGCTCCTATGAAGGCATTCTTCACAGGTCAAGAAGTGCCACCATCCAAAAGAGTGGCAACTTGCCAAAAATGCATTCGTACAGGCGATATCGAAAACGTAGGTAAAACTGCACGTCATGGTACATTCTTCGAAATGCTCGGGGACTTCTCTTTTGGCGATTACTTCAAAAACGAAATCATCCCTTGGTCTTGGGAATTTGTAACAGAAGTGATGGAAATTCCAGCAGACAAATTGTATGTAACGATTTATGAAGAAGATGATGAATCTGGTGATATCTGGCATGAAAAAGTGGGTATTCCTCGTGATAGAATTGTAAAACTTGGCAAAGCAGATAACTTCTGGGAACACGGTACTGGTCCTTGTGGTCCTTGTACTGAAATCTACTACGATCGTGGTGTGGAATACGGTTGCGATAGCCCAACTTGTGGCGTTGGTTGCGACTGCGACAGATATATGGAATTCTGGAACTTGGTTTTGACACAATTCAACGCAAATGAAGATGGTACCTATTCTCCATTGGCACAAACCAACGTGGATACAGGAATGGGTCTGGAACGTATGGCAACTATCTTGCAAGGTGTGGATTCCATTTTCGATGTGGATACAGTGCGTGCTGTACGTGATGCAGTTTGTACAAGAGCCAATGTGGAATATGGCAAAGGTGGCAAAACAGACGTTTCTGTTCGTGTCATTACAGACCATGTGCGTTCTGTCACTATGATGACTGCTGATGGTGTATTGCCATCCAATGAAGGTCGTGGCTATGTATTGCGTAGACTTCTCCGACGTGCTGCTCGTCATGGTAAATTGTTGGGTATTGATGGTGAATTCTTGGCTGAACTTTCCAAATCTGTAATCGCTTGTAGCGGTGATGCATACCCAGAATTGGTGGACAAACAAGAATACATCTACAAAATCATGTCTGTGGAAGAAAACTCTTTCTATAAAACCATCGACAATGGTATGGAAATTTTGAAAAACGATATGGAAGAAATGAAAGCAGCTGGCATCACTGTTATGCCTGGTGAAAAATCCTTCCGTTTGTATGACACATATGGTTTCCCTGTAGACTTGACCAGAGAAATCTTGGAAGAAGCTGGTATGTCTTTGGATGATGATGCCTTTGCAGTGGAAATGAAAGCACAAAAAGATAGAGCTCGTGCTGCTCGTGGCAAATCCACATATATGGGTGCTGCTGAAACCGTTTACAACGAATTGTCCGTTGATTTGGAAACCAAATTTGGTGGATATGATAAGTGCGAAATGGATGCAACCATCATTGCTTTGATTGCAAATGATGAAATTGCAGAAAATGCACAAAAAGACGATAGCGTTTCTGTATTGCTCAATTGCACATGCTGTTATGCTGAATCTGGTGGTCAAGTGGGCGACCATGCAATCATCGAAACCGAAACTGGTAAAGTACAAGTAACTGACTGTATCAAAGTTATTGGTGGTAAAATCGTTCACGTGGGTGAAGTGGTGGAAGGTACTGTTTCCGTGGGTCAAAGTGCAAATGTTATTTTGGATACTGTACTTCGTATGGCAACAGCTAGAAACCATAGTGCTACTCACTTGTTGCAAAAAGCACTTAGAACTGTTTTGGGCACACATGTAGAACAAGCGGGTTCTTATGTAAATCCAGAACGTTTGCGTTTCGACTTCACACATTTCACAGCAATGACAGAAGAAGAACTCACTCAAGTGGAAGTCATGGTCAATGGATTCATTATGGCAAATCTTCCAATCGTTGCAGAAGAAATGAGCATTGATGCAGCTCGTGCAAAGGGTGCAATGGCATTGTTTGGTGAAAAATATGGTGATACTGTTCGTGTAGTTGACATGGGCGGTGTCAGTGTAGAACTTTGTGGTGGTGCTCACTTGACCAACACTGCACAAGCTGGTTCTTTCAAAATCATTTCTGAAAATGGTGTTGCTGCTGGTGTACGTAGAATCGAAGCAATCACTGGTACAGAAGCACTTGCTTACTATCAAACACAAGAAGCACAAATCAAAGCGGTTTGTAAAGTGCTCAAAACCACACCAGATGCAATGACATCTCGTTTGGAACAAGTATTTGCAGAGCACAAAGAAGTTGCCAAAGAATTGGAAAAACTCAAAGCAAAAATGGCTGGTGGAGCTGCGGATGATATCTTGGCTGGCAAAGTGGAAATTGGCGGTGTGACTGTTTTGGCTGCGGAAGTCAAAGAATTGGATGCAAATGATATGCGTACTTTGGGTGACCAATTGAAGGATAAAATTGGGTCTGGTGTCATTGTTTTGGCTGGTGGTGCTGGTGCGAAAGTCAACCTCATGGCAATGGCAACAGATGATGTTGTGAAAATGGGTGTGCATGCTGGTAATATCATCAAAGCGGCTGCTGCTGTTTGTGGTGGTGGTGGCGGTGGACGTCCAAACATGGCACAAGCTGGCGGTAAAGATGCAAGCAAAATCGCAGATGCACTTGAAAAAGCAAAAGAAATCATTGGCGAACAAGTGAAGTAAGATAAGGGCAAAAGATTAAGACCTTGGGGCGTTGCCCCAACACCCCACCAACGTGCGACGTTGGATCCGATACAAAGGCAATGGCTAACAATTAGAATATAGAAGTAACGAGAAGAGGACATGGAATTTCCATGTCCTTTGTTTTATATTGCCACAAAATATAAAGCTGCTACAATTGCAAATTCACGGGCGACCACTGGTCGCCCCTACAAAAATCAAAAACACAAAATATAGATACGGTTTGTAGGTTGCTGTGCCTCATCATACCAAATTCGATCCTTCATTGTATTTAGAATGACAGTTCGTTGGCGTATCCATTCGTAGGGGCGTACCATTGGTCGCCCGTAGGTTTTGCACGTAACACCTGCATAGAAAAACCCAATATCTTACAAATAACATATGAAATTTCTTACAAATTCAATTGTTTTACACAAAATAGAAAAAAAACGAAATTTCCTCTTGAATGCCTAGGCAAATGGTGCTAAAATTGATAAAACTATCGTTATAACATGGAGTAGCGTACCTTTTTACGCTTTTCAATTGAATCATAGGAGGATTAACCAATGGCAACATTTATACAAGAACCATCCAGAACCTTTAGCGAATATTTATTGGTACCAGGCTATTCATCCAAAGAATGTATGGTGGATAATGTCAGCTTACAAACACCAATTGTAAAATTCAAAAAAGGTGAAACACCAGCTCTTTCTATGAACATTCCTTTGACTTCTGCTGTTATGCAAGCTGTTTCTGATGATGGTATGGCGGTTGCGTTGGCAAAAGAAGGCGGTATTGCATTCGTGTTCGGTTCCCAAACAATTGAAAACCAAGCAGCTATGGTTGCAAAAGCAAAATCCTACAAAGCAGGTTTCGTTTTGAGTGATTCCAATATCTCTCCAGAAGATACTTTGGCAGATATCATTCGTTTGAAAGATAGAACAGGTCACTCTACCGTTGCGGTTACAACAGATGGCACAGCACAAGGTAAATTGGTTGGTTTGATTACAAGTCGTGATTACCGTATCAGTCGTATGGATGTGAGAACTAAGGTTTCTGAATTTATGACACCTCTTGACCAATTGGTATATGCACCATCTGGCACCTCCCTCAAAGAAGCAAATAACATCATTTGGGATAAAAAAGTAAACCAATTGCCTATTGTAGATGCAGAAGGTAGATTGGAATATCTTGTATTCCGTAAGGATTATGATAGTCACAAATCCAATTCTGCTGAACTTTTGGATGCAGACAAACGTTATGTTGTGGGTGCTGGTATCAACACAAGAGACTATGCAGTCAGAGTTCCTGCTTTGGTGGAAGCTGGTGTGGATATCCTTTGTATCGATTCTTCTGAAGGTTATTCTGAATGGCAAAAAGACACTTTGGAATGGATTCGTTCCAACTATGGCGATACTGTAAAAGTGGGTGCTGGTAACGTTGTTGACAAAGAAGGTTTCCGTTATTTGGCAGAATGTGGTGCTGATTTCATCAAAATTGGTATTGGTGGCGGTTCCATTTGTATCACAAGAGAGCAAAAAGGTATTGGTCGTGGTCAAGCATCCGCTGTTATCGAAGTGGCTGCTGCCAGAGATGAATATTTCCAAGAAACAGGCATTTACATTCCACTTTGTTCCGATGGTGGTATCGTTTATGACTATCACATGACATTGGCTTTGGCTATGGGTGCTGATTTCATTATGCTTGGTAGATACTTCGCTCGTTTCGACGAAAGTCCTACAAACCGTGTACATGTAAACGGCAACTATATGAAAGAATACTGGGGTGAAGGTTCTTCCCGTGCTAGAAACTGGCAACGTTATGACATGGGTGGCGATTCCAAACTTTCCTTTGAAGAAGGTGTTGATTCCTATGTTCCATATGCAGGTAGCTTGCATGACAATGTTGGCTTATCCCTCAAAAAAGTGAAATCCACCATGTGTAATTGTGGTGTGCTTTCCATTCCAGAATTGCAAGAAAAAGCAAAACTCACTGTTATTTCCACAACCAGCTTGGTGGAAGGTGGCGCACATGACGTTTTGTTGAAAGACAGTAGCCAACAAATGTAAGTGTATAGAATGTATGGGTGGGTTTTATATCCACCCTTTTTTGATGAAAAGTCTAAGATTCCTTGTCGCTTTACGGACGACCACTGGTCGTCCCTACAGAATGACAGCATACGGGATGTTACATCTGTAGGGCAGGGGCGCTGCTCTTGCCATCTTCGTTATTATGAAACTCTCCTCTGAATGACAGCATATATGTTTATTTGTCATCCAGAGCGTTTGACTTGTCAAAAAGCGAAGGATCTTGGTTTTAAACATATTGATCTTGACTAGTATAACGGCAAGAGTAAAACCCTTGCCCTACAATTACATCTATACTTTGGTTGGTGGTATATTGGACATCCCGTTTCTACAAAAAAATAACAGACGCATTGAAACGCCTGTTACTTCTATCATTCTATATCAATCTTCCAACAAATTGACAACCAAATCGCTGACATCTGTTTGTTCGCTCAAAACGCCACGTGCAAACATCCAATCTGCATTTTCTTGCCACACAGAAACTTCTTGGTGTAAGAATGCACCATTTTCATTTTCCAATGCTGGCAACAAGATTTGCAAGCTTTCTGTTTCCACTGTTTCGGATAATGGGAAGTTTTCTTGATTTTGGTTGTTCAGAAGGATTGCAAGACTTTCTTCTGGGTTATTTTTCATATCAGCAAAGCCTTTTTCACAAGCACGCAAGAAACCAGCCAATTTTTCTGGATTTTCTGCCACCAATTTCTCACCAGCCAAGAACACCAATTCATATTGCTCAGGCACACCAAAATCTGTTGGGTAGAAGTAGTTTACATCGAAACCGTATTCTGTCAATTGAGGCACTTCATGGTTGACCATATTGCCAATGGTTGCATCCACTTGTTTTGTGGTCAAAGCACTCAACAAATCGAAACCAACATCAATATAATCGCAACTATCTGCATCCAAACCAACGTGTTCCAACATAGCTTTGATCATTTCTTCGGACAAAACAGTGCCTGCATAGCCGATTTTTTTACCTTCCAAGTCATCCGCACCAGCAATACCGCTTTCAGTCAAAGAAATCACAACATTCAAAGATTCTTGTGTGATGGCACCTACAGAAACAATGGGTACATCTTCTTCCACAGCTGTCATAATGGCATCTTGTTGGTAGTAAATCCCAACATCTGCTTGACCACTTGCAGGCATAGAAATCCCATCATTTGTGTTTGCTGGGAATTGGATATTCAATTCCAGACCTTCTTCTGCAAAGTAACCGTTTTCAATTGCAGCATACAAAAATGTATGGATTGCATTTGGATACCAGTCCAAAACAATTGTAAATTCTTCCAAACCATCTTCTGTTGCACTGGAACTACTGCTTCCACAACCTGTGAATGCAAACATAGTTGCCATTGCCAATGATAAAATTCTTTTGTTGAACATTCTCTTTTTCATAACTCTTTCCTCCATGTAATTATCTTTTGTTCTAGTTTCGTCACCAACCAAACAGCCAACATTGCCACCACAGATAAGAGCACAATGGGTGCAAATACACCAGCACCATCCAGCTGCGTCATCATACGTTTGCTGAAATATCCAAGTCCTGCCTGTGCTCCAAGCCATTCAGCGATTGCAGCACCAATGACGCTTAAAGGAATTGCAATTTTGATTGCCGAAAAGAAGTTTGGCAGTGCTGTTGGTAGCTTCAATTTAAAGAAAATATCACGTTTGGTAGCACCATATGTGATGAGAAGTTCTTCCATTTCACGTTTTGTGGATTTGAACCCATCAAACACAGTGATTGCAATTGGAAAGAAGGTAATCAAAATGGTCACCAAAACCTTGCTCCAAATGCTATATCCAAACCACAAAATAAACAGTGGTGCAATTGCAGTTGTGGGTATGGTTTGTGATGCGATGATGACAGGATACAATGCCTTTTCAATCTTTGGATTCCAATCCATCAAACAAGCAAGCCCCAGACCCAGTACCACAGACACCAACAATCCAAAACTTGTGACACCAGCAGTTGCCGGCAAATGCACCAAAAACAGGGGTTCACGTAGTTCCCAAAGTCGCACCAAAACCCCAATGGGTGATGGTAGAATATAAGCAGCATCAATGATCATTGCCACAATCTGCCAAAAAACAAGCAACCCCATGACCACAGAAGCAGAAGGTATATGTTCTTTCAAATATTTCATAGAACCACCTGCTTTCGTAGTTTGCCAATGAGACTTTCCTTCAATTCCACAATGTCAGGGTGTTTCAAATCTTCCCGTTTCCGTGGATAGGACAGTGGTACTGGTATTTTCTCCATTTGTGCAAAAGGTCTTTCATCTGTGATGATGTAAATATCCTTTGCCAAGAAAATGGCTTCTTCTACATCATGTGTAATGAACAAAATCGTCTTATGGAAATGGCTATATTGTTGCAACAACCATTCTTGCATCTCCACACGTGTCAAATAATCCAAAGCACTGAAGGGTTCGTCCAACAACAGCATTTCAGCACCAGAAAGCAAAGTTCTGGCAAAAGCAGCACGTTGTTTCATACCACCAGACAACTCATTTGGGAATTTATCCACATATCCAGACAAACCCACTTGCTCCAATACTTCTGCAACACGTTTTTCTTGCAAATCCTTGGGTGCTTTGGTCAGTTCCATAGGCAATGCTACATTTTTACCAATGGTTCTCCAAGGAAAGAGTAAGTCCTTTTGTGGCATAAACGCAGAAAAATTCTTCTTTTTGGCAACATCTTCGCCTTCTATGGTAATGGTACCTGCATCTGCAACTTCCAAACCATTGATTAAGCGAAATAAAGTGCTTTTGCCACAACCACTGGGACCAATCACTGCCACAAAAGCACCTTTGTTCACAGAAAAAGATAGGTTTTCCATCATATTCAATTCATCTGTTGGGTACCCAAAGGTAACGCCTTCAAATTGCAACATATCAACACCTACAATCAAATTTTTAGCTAACGGGCAGCCACACAGGGCAGCCCCTACAAATATCTGTCATTCCAAATGCAATGAGGAATCTTTCGGGATGGGAAACCCATCCCCTACAACGCCAACAGAAGCATATCGTCTGTGGTCTGTCATTGGGAGAGTTTGAGGCAGTTCATTACAGACGACCAATGGTCGTCCCTACTTTATTATTCACCCATATCCATAGTATAGGACATATTCCAAAATTCTCTTTCAAATTTACAGCAGTTTACAAACATTTCTGTGAGTGCATCTTTTCTGGCAGGAGATACTTCTTCCACCAATGCATTTACTTTTTCTTTGAGACCAACAACGCTATTCACATAACCTTCAGAAGTGTAGCCTACAATCCATTCACCATAGAAAGGATGTTCTTTGGAATTTGGGATTTTTGCAAGCTCTGCACCAATCATTTCGTAACTCCAAGCACAAGAGAGCACTGCCACCAATACATCCAAAATATCACCTCTTTGGGAAACATCCAACATATAAGAAGTGTAGGATTGGTTTGCAAAAGCTGTTTTTGTGGTGGTCAGCTCCTCTGGCGTGATACCCAAACGTGCCATGTATGTTTTGTGAATGTTCATTTCATCATCCAAGGTTTCGTGTACCATAGAAGCGAAATAACGCATGGTTTCTTCATCATTTGCTTTCACCACACCCAGTGCAAAGACCTTGGCATATTGCAAAAGATACAAGTAGTCCTGTACCATGTAGAAACGGAATTTTTCTTCTGCTAAAGCACCATTTCCCAGTTCTTTTACAAAATCTTGCTTCAAATATCCAGACCAGATGTTGCCTGTTGCTTTGAGTAGTTCATCTGTAAACATAGTAATCTCCTTTTTGGTTGCAGGATGGGAAACCCATCCCCTACGGTGTGGTGGCATTGATTTGTTGTGGTGGCAATTCAAAATGCTGTCATTCAAAGGAATACATTGGTGTTACGGGACAGCACAGCTATCCCCTACGGTGTATCGTACGTCCATGTTTCGTTGTATTGGTTTTGTAGGGACTACCTTTGGTCGCCCGTAGGTTTCAAAATGCTGTCATGCAGAGTGCAACGAAGCATCCTATCTTTTCAAAGTCCTTCACCATTCACCATTAGTCTTTAGCCAATAAAAAAACGTCCTCCAACTGGAAAGACGTCATATACATTCTAAAGTCGCTTCCCTCCGTTGGCTTTACCCACATCAAGTTCAAAGGGTTAGAATATCCATTCCTCTCAGCCTTGTCACCAAAGCACCCCTAGCTTGTATTCAATTACAGGTAGTATACACCTAAAAATTGTAAATGTAAAGTATAAAAATAAGGGCAGCCGAAGCCACCCTCATAATTTTATTACATCATTTCCATAAAGAGCATCAAAGCAGTTGCAACAACGCCACGTTTTGCAGTTTCTCTTGGTTGTAACAAATCATCATCGCCAAGAATATCATTTTCCACTGCCCAAAGCATTGCATTGTAAGCATATGCTGAAATATTGCTTGCATCTGCATAAGCACTCAAATCGCCTGTTACTGTCATATCCAGACCTAAGAAGGTTGCATAGCGATACAAGAATGCTGCAAATTGTTCATTTGTAATGTCTTTGTTTGGTGCAAATTCTGTTGCGCTGAAACCAGCTACAACTTCTGTTTCTTTGCCCCAACGAACAGCTTCAGCGTAGTATGCATCATCTGCAACGTCTGTAAACAACAATTCTACATCCATAGGTTCGCTGCCATTCATACGATACAAAATTGCTGCAATCATACCACGTGTGATGGACCAGTCTGCTCCAAATTCATCTTCAGAAACACCTGCCATAATGCCATTTTCGTAAACATATTGAATGCCATCGTAATGTGCATCATCTACATCCACATCTTTAAATGGCAAATCGCTTTCTGTTACGTCATCATCGCTGTCATCATCTTCGCTGTTATCAGCATCGTCAGCATCGTCATCAGAAGCCTTTGCAAAGATAACTTCTAAGGTTTGCATGGTGATGATGATATCTTCAAATTCGTATTCATCACAAGCACCAACACTGCTACCATTTACAATGACATCAGACACTTCGTAACCAGAATCAGCATCAAATTCAAATGTCATATCACTGCCTTTATCCACTTTGTACATGGAATCAGGGGATGCATCTTCATCTTCAGGGGATACAGTACCGTTGCCTGTTGCTGTTGCTTTGATGTAGTAGGAAGTTGTGGAGGAAGATTTTTTGGAAATGGTGATTTCCATTGTAGCCACTACATCGTTGTAAGTACCATCACCCAATTTGGTTGCAGTTACCGTTACAACACCAGCAGATATAGATGTCAATGTCATAGTTGTTGGGTCCCAAGTTGCACAACCTTCTGGTTCCATTGTCACTGTATATGTGATATTGCCTTCTACTTCTTCACCAGCTATTGCACCAATCACCAAATCATTGCCCACAAACGCACTGCTTTCATTTGTGAAAGTCAATTCTGTTTGTGCCAATTTACCTGTGATTGTAATGGTTCCTGATGTTGTAGTATAGTTATCGGTATCAGTAGGTGTAAAGGTGTAGCTGTATGTATTGGTGCCATCTGCCACGATATCTGTTTCTGCACTTGATGCATCTGTAAATACAAATTCACCTTCTGTGTTGGCACTTACAAAATCTACAAGACTTGCATATGTTACACCAGCTACATTGCATGTAATTTCTGGTGTTGCTTGACTGATGGTGACATACAAATACAATTGTTTGAAATCAATTACTTCAATGGTTTCGCCATCATTGTAATACAAATATACCAATGGCATATACAAACCATGTGTGCCACAAGCAATTCTATAGCTTTCATTTACGTCTGTAAACTCGAAATAGTTGGTTTCTGTTTGGTATTCTGGAAGGTCATATTCATCATTTTCATATACAAAACCAGAGTACAAATCTGTTAAACTAAATACCCAACTCCCCAAATCATAACTATAACCATAATAATAATTCAACCAAACATATTTTACAGAATAGCCCACTTCGCCATAAGGAACCAATTCAATTCCATCAGACAAACTTGGTGTCAATTCATAACGGAAACTTTCACCTGTATAGGTTTCTGTAATATTTCCAGTTGTTGTAACACTCAAAACAGGAATTGCAACAATGCTATACAAAGTTGTGCCAACTACATCTGCGTCTGCTGTTATGATGACAACGGCACTTGCATCGAAGCTCCAGCCTGTGCTACCTGTTACTGCATCTGGCAAAACATAGGATGCATCCACTTGCCATGTGTCATAAATTTCGCCATCTACTTTTTCATAGTTGAGTGGGAAGTCAAACAATACTTCTCTATCATAAGATGCATCCAAACCGTCAAATGTAACGGTCACTGGATATGTGATATAGTCGGAAGCACTATATAATTTACTGTCTTTTTTCAATTCAGCTGCTGCCGCTTCATCCTTTGCAATGATATGCAAGCCTGCATGGGTGGATAAATTGATAAAAGTCAAATTTGATTCTTCACCTGTGGTATTGTCAATACTGATGGGTTGGAAATATGCGTTTTCAAAATAAATCCAATCTAAATCATCGCAACCATAAAGTGCTTCTTTTTCAATTGCAACAATTTCTTCTGGCAACACAATTCCTGTCAAAGAACTACAACCTCTAAGACCATCATTGCCAATTTTTGTAACATTGTTGTTATCATCAAAAATAATGGTTTCAATTCCAGTACAGCTTTGGAACATTTGGTTGGAAATTGCTTGCAAACCACTACCCAACTGAACACTGGTTAGCTCTGTACAGCCAGAAAATGCAAATTGACCAGCACTTTCCAAACTATTTGGCAAAATCAATTCTCCAGCAATGTCAGATTGTGTGAATGCTTGATAGCCAATGGTTTTCAAATTGGTTGCACTTGAAAAATCAACGGATACAAGGGTAACACCATCATATTTGGATTCGCTTGCATCAAATGCTTCATAACCAATGGAGGTGATTGGGATACCATCAATTTCTGCTGGAATCACAATGTTAAGTTCTTCACCAACATGTGCTGCAAGATATTCGGTGGTAAAACCAGTCAATTCTCCTGCTTCTGTATAGCCAAACATTGCAATTTCATCTTGGATTTCTGCAACAGATTCCAACAACTCTATGTTTTCTTCTGCCACCACTTCTTCTGGCAATTCCCTTGGTGCTGGATGTTCCATACCTTCTGGATGTTCCAAACCTTCAGGTGGTTCAGGTGCATCAGCATGTTCCAAACCTTCAGGTGGTTCCATTTTCATTTCTTCCATTGCAGGTCTTTCTGGCATTTGATGTTCAGATACATCTTCTGCACCAAATGCAATGGCTGGTACCATTTGCAATACCATAGCAAGTGTCAAGAAACTTGCCAAAATACGTCCCTTTTTCCATTTCATATACATTCCTCCTTTTGTAGATGCCCACTATGTTAGCCCAACACAAATAAAAATATCATTTTTGTAATTATATACAAAAATAGGGGGGGTAGTCAAGTTATTTTATGTAATTTCAACAATTCTATTGTGGTTTTACAACTGTATGGTTTGCATTCATAGAAAATTATAAAAGATGGGGTTTTTGTATGCGAAAGATGCAAATTCTGGTGTTTCTAAGGAATGAAGCATTTGATGTTTCATATTGGACACACTTCAGGTGGTGATTTCCTCATTTTGTCATAATCTTAAGAAAAACGTACTACATTTTCACAAAAAAAGACTTTCCCTTTTCACACAAAACGCATACAATAGATACAACACAAAATGATTCGTATAATAACAGAAAGGATTTTCCTTATGGATGATAATAAATTATTGAAACTTGCCTTGGACACAGGCGAAGCAATGCTTTCTGGTGGTGCAGAAACCCATCGTGTGGAGGATACCATGCGCAGGATTTTGGCAACCAGTCACTCAGAAGGCGTAGAAGCGCAAGCGTTGAATACAATGCTCATTGTCAGCATCCCCAGCAAAGAAAAAGGTTCTTTGACCCTTTCCCGTGGGATTCGCAAACGTAGCACCAATTTTGAAAAAATCTGTTTTGCAAATGACTTGTCCAGAGCCTTTGTTTCTGGTGAAATCACATTGGATGATGCAGCCATTGTCATTGCAGAAGTGAAAAATTTACCCAGTTTTGACCCAAGGTTGACAACCCTTTGCTATGGCATTGCAGGTGCTTCCTTCTGTTTGGTTTTGGGTGGTGTTTGGTTGGATGGTTTGATTTCCTTTGCATTGAGCTTCTTCATTGGCTTTTTGTTGTGGCTTGCAAGAGAGAAAAACATCCCCTATTGCTTCACACCATTGTTTGGTGGATTTATTGCAGCGCTAGGGACTTCTTTGTTTGCATTGTGGTTGCCTTTGCAAATTGATTTGGTGATCATCGGTAGCATTACACCTATGCTTCCTGGTGTGACCATATCCAATAGTGTACGTGATATTATGGAAAGTAATTTCATCAGTGGTACTTCCAAGTTGGCAGAAGCTTGTTTGATTGCAGCTTCCATTGCCTGTGGTGTTGCTTTTGGATTGTCTATTTTGGGTTGAGATTGGAGGAAGTTTATATGAGTACCATTTTATACCATAGTTTCGTTTGTATTTTTGCTTGCGTGTCCTTTTCCATTATTTTCAATGCACCTAGACATGAATTGATTTTCTGTGGCATCAACGGTTTTTTGTCATGGTTTGCCTATAGCATTTGCATCCAAGAATTTGGATTTTCCATTACTGTTTCCACAGCCATTGCAGCCATGTGCATCACCATTTTTGCAAGATTTGCTTCTTTCCATAGACAGGTGCCAGCAACCTTGTATCACATTGCGGGGATTATGCCATTGGTGCCAGGAACTGCAATTTACAACACCATGCAAGCAGCAGTCCAAGGTCATATCATTGAAACATATTCCTATTTGTTGGATGTGGTGAAATATGCTGGTGGTATTGGCATTGGTTCCATTATGATTTTGGCACTTCCATATGGTGTATTTGAAGTGATTCCAAGAAGAACCAGAAAATTTGGCTATCGTAAAAAATCATCAGCAAAGAAACAATAAAATCAGTATTTTCTATGGGGTTTCAAAAAAATCTTGCATTTTCCAAAGCCCTATAGTATACTTTGAAAGCACAAAAATTACATAAGACAGTTCGTAACCATCCTGTCTTTAGGCAACCTCGAAAAACTATAGCACTCATCTTTTTGATTAATTGTTTCTGCCATCCTTCACAAAAATCCTCGACGATATTTCCAATATCGACTCAAATTTTAGTGTATTATGGCAAAAAAATTTTCTCAACAATCTGAGCACCAGAGCAATTCGAGATTCCCTATAAAACAAAACTAGGACACAATTCATAGGAATAGAATACGCATAGGTGTATTGTATGCCTGTGTTTTTTGACTTGGATTTCGATGGCGTACACACTGTACGCTTTTTTTATTTTGGAGGAACATATGGATAATGAAATTGAAAACCGATATTCGGTGATTACAGAAAAGAACAAACGTGAAATCGTTTTGATTCGTGGAAATGGGTGTAGATGGCGTAAATGTCGCTTTTGCGATTACCACCTAGACAGCTCCACAAACCAAGAGGAAAATGATGCGTTGAATGCAGTGGAGATTGGAAAAATCACAGGCATCTATTCCAAGTTGGAAGTCATCAACTCTGGTAGCTTTGTGGATTTGTCAGAAACCACCATGAATCGTATTGTGGAAGTTTGTGTAGAAAAGAAGATTGCAGAAGTGCATTTTGAATGTCATTGGATGCACAAAGAAGCGGTGGCACTTCTACGCAAGAGATTTGCAGACTTGGGGATTCGTGTCAAAATCAAAATTGGTGTAGAAACCTTTGATGCACTCTTTCGTGAAAGCTATTTGATGAAGGGGATTGATACAGATGTGCCAGCAGAAATTGCTGCGTATTTTGATGAATGTTGTTTGTTGCAAGGGATTCCTGGACAAACAGCCCAAACCATGACCCGTGATATTGAAACAGGACTGGAACATTTTGATCGTGTGTGTGTAAACATCATGCAAGAAAATGGCAAACCCATCAAACCAGACCCACGTGTCATAGAAGCCTTTGTCAAAGAGGTATACCCAAAATACAAAGACAATGTTAGAGTGGATATTTTACTAGAGAACACCGCTTTTGGTGTGGGAGGAGTTACGACAAATGCAAAATGAAATCATCTTGGTGACATCACTATTTGCCATTTACTTTGGGGTATTGGCATTTTATAAAATTTTAGGAAGAACTGGCTTATATGCTTGGACAGTTTTGGCAACCATTGCAGCCAATATTGAGGTGTTGATTTTGGTGGATGCCTTTGGTATGGAACAAACCCTTGGCAATATCTTGTTTGCATCTACATTTTTGGTGACAGATATTATGTCTGAATTGGAAGGTAGACAATTTGCAAATAGAGCAGTCAAATTGGGGATTATGACCAGCATTACATTTGTACTCATATCCCAATCTTGGTTCTTGTACACACCAAATGGAAACGATTGGGCAATGCCAGCAGTTGCATCAGTATTTTCCAATACACCACGTTTGATGTTGGTGGGAATTGGGGTATATGGAATTGCACAGGCATTTGATGTATGGTTTTATCATTTTATTTGGGAGAAAACAGCCAAGAAATTTGGCAACACCAAACAAGGACTTTGGATGCGTAACAATGGCTCTACACTGGTATCCCAATTGTTGAATACCTTCTTATTTACACTCGGTGCATTTTTCGGTGTGTATGATATGGAAACATTGATGGCGATTATGTTCTCATCCTATGTGATTTACATTGTCACAAGTCTTGCAGATACACCAATGGTTTATTTGGCAAGAAAAATGACAGTACCAAAAGAAATTTGATGTGAAGTGAAGGATTTTTTGTCATTTTACGGGCAGCCACATAGGGCAGCCCCTACAAGCATGACAGAAATAGAACGCAACACCTGAAACCTGCAACAGCACATCTGCTGTTGTGGGATTTTTCACTATGAAAAGAAGATAAATACATCTGCAAAAAAGAACCAATATTTTTTCAAAAAACCACTTGACAATTACCAGAATATGCGATAAACTACAAACAGTTAGCAAAGACTAACATAAATCAAAACAAAACAGTGCCAAAGTGAAATCATTGCTTTTGGTACTTATTTTAGACGCTTGGTTAGTTGTAACTAACAACGAAGTTGTCTACGAAAGAAGGTGAAAGTATGTCCCATCAAACAGTAGTACGTTATTGTGCACCAACCCTTGCAGGAATGAAAGTAGGGAGTTTGTTCTCCATCAAATATCAAACAAAAGAAGAATTGTATGCAGATGTTGCAGAGAAGAACAAATTGCTCAATGAAAAGGGTCTATACTTCACAGTTCTAAAAATTTGTCCAAATTTTGCTCTCGTCTATGTGTATCGATTGAAACAATTGGTACAGGTGTTGGCAAAGAAGGAAATACAAAGTTTCTTATGTTCATGTGGGTACAAAAATTTTGATTTGGAAAGTGTCCTAAAAACCATCACAACACATTTTGAAAAAACAGAATTTCCACATGAAATCGGCGTTTTATTGGGATATCCATTGGAGGATATCAAAGCATTTATTGCAGATACAGAAAACAAAGCGTGTTACGTGGGATGTTGGAAAGCCTACTCCAACGAAGACTATGCACGTATGATTTTTGAAAAGTACAAAAAATGCACAGCCGTTTATGAAAAGAAATTGCAACAAGGTTTTGATATCACAAGGCTTACAGTGGCTTGTTGATGACACTCGAAAAAGCGAATTGGAAAAGGAGTAAAGGAATATGAGTAAAGTAGCAGTAATTTATTGGAGTGGTACAGGTAATACAGAAGCAATGGCAAACGCAATTGCTGATGGTGCAAAAGGTGCAGGCGCAGAAGTTTCCATGTTCTCTGCTTCTGAAGTAACAAAAGATATCGTAAAAGAATTTGGTTCCATCGCTTTCGGTTGTCCTTCTATGGGTGCTGAAGTTTTGGAAGAATCTGAATTCCAACCAATGTGGGATGACGTAAAAGGTCTCTTGAATGGTAAAAAACTTGTGTTGTTTGGCTCCTATGGTTGGGGTGATGGCGAATGGATGCGTAACTGGGCAGATGAAGCGGATAACTTCAATGTTTTGGCTACACCAATTTGCCAAGAAGCACCAGATGCAACTGTAATTGCAGAATTGAATGACTTGGGTAAAGCACTCGCATAAGAAACAATAAGCGACATAAATCAAAAAGCAATCAATGCCTTTGTTTTTAAACCCTCTTTCAAAAGCAAAGGAAATACAAAATAATAGAAACAAAATAGCCACGAAAATCCCTACAATACTTGCCAAATGTAGGGATTTTTTGTATGTATATTGCGGTTGATTCGTGAATCAACCCTACAACAAACTATACTGATGTGTATGGTTTTGTAGGGGCGACTATTCAGCAGCAATACAAATATCCACGTTTGGTAATGGGTATTGCGGTTGATTCGTGAATCAACCCTACAACAAACTATACTGGTGTGCATGGTTTTGTAGGGGCGACTATTCAGCAGCAATACAAATATCCACGTTTGGTAATGGGTATTGCGGTTGATTCGTGAATCAACCCTACAACGAACCATGCTGATGCATATAATCTTGTAGGGGATGGGTTTCCCATCCCGTTCATTTCCACAAAAAAAGGAGACCGAAGTCCCCTTTCTCATAAATCTATTTCATTTTTATTTCAATTCTTATTTCAAGTTTGCTTTGATGACTTCACCAATACGTTTGATACCTTCAACAATTTTTTCTTCAGGCATACAGGAGTAGTTCATACGGAATGTATTGTCATTTCCACCATTAGGGAAGAAGCTACCACCTGGAACATAAGCAACATTTTTAGCGATACATTGCAAAGCCATTTCTTTTGCATCAATGTATTTAGGAAGCACAACCCATGTGAACAAACCACCATCAGGGATAGTCCATGTACATTCAGCTGGGAAGTATTCTGCCATTGCATCCAACATACATTTTCTTCTTTTGCCATAAACTTCTTTGATCAATTCCACGTGATCATCCAAGCTATACATATCCAAGAAAGCATTGGTTTCCAATTGGGAAATGGTGGAGGCTTGCAAGTCAGAAGATTGTTTCATAAAATTGAATTTTTCAAGAATTTCTGTGGAAGCACATGTCCAACCCAAACGATAGCCAGGAGCCAAAATTTTGGAGAAAGTACCAAGGAATACAACCAAACCTTTTGTATCCATGGATTTCAAAGAAGGCATGTTTTCGTTTTCAAAACGCAATTCACCATATGGATTGTCTTCAATAACAGGGATTTCATATTTGTTGATGATTTCCATGAATGCGTTACGTCTTTCCATTGTCCATGTTCTACCAGATGGATTTTGGAAATCAGGAATTACATAAATCATTTTGACACGGTCTGTAGTAGCAAGAACTTTTTCCAATTCTTCCATAATCATACCATTGCCATCTGTTGGGATTTCAATGAATTTAGGTTCACAAGCTTTGAAAGCGTTGATAGCACCCAAGTAAGATGGGCTTTCCATCAAAACAACATCATCTTTGTCCAAGAATACACGAGCAGCAAAATCCAAACCTTGTTGGGAACCACTTGTAATCAAAATGTGTTCTGCATCTGTATCAATGTTATTTTTTGCTTTCATACGTTCTGCAATTTTTTCACGCAAAGCAGGAACACCTTCTGTTGTGGAATATTGCATTGCTGTACGACCCATTTCATCCATAACTTTAATTGCTGCTGCTTTCATACCCTCCACAGGGAAAAGTTCTGGTGCAGGCAAACCACCAGCAAAAGAAATGATTTCTGGTTGTGCTGTCAATTTCAACAATTCTCTGATTTCGGAACCTGTAAGAAGATTCATACGTTCTGCGTATTTTACCATAATTGTTTCCTCCTTATGTATCATACTTTCGGTTGTTGTAATGGATTTTTCTAACAATCCTATATGACTCTATTGAAACATAGTTTATGCAAAAAGTCAATTATTAGGAAGATATCCATGTTCTTTTTAGGGCATGTGTATAAAAAAATACACCGTAAAAATATACAGTGTATTTTTGCATAAACAATGCTGAAAATTTTCACAAATTATGATTTTAATTCTTCTTATTGCAAATATGAAACGGGTGACCACATAGGGTAATACCTACATTTTATTCAGTACATTCTGGCTGGTTGCTTGTGGACATATGTGTCTCAATTGCGTAGGGAATGCATTGCATGCATTCTAATCTCGGCACGCATACAATGCGTACCCTACAAGATATGAAAGCTTGTATATCTTTCATTTGTGACAAACATTACTTCAAATTTGCTTTGATGACTTCACCCAATGCTTTGACACCTTCAATGATTTTATCATCTGGCATACAAGAATAGTTCATACGGAAGCAGTTGTCTTTGCCACCATTAGGGAAGAAGCTAGCACCAGGAACATATGCCACTTTCTTTGCAATACATTGTGGCGCCATTTCTCTGGAGCTGATGTAGTCTGGAAGTTCCACCCATGTGAACAAACCACCATCAGGATATGTAAATTTCACTTCTTCAGGGAAATATTCTTTCATTGCAGCAAGCATCACGTCACGTCTGTGTTTATACACTTCTTGGATTTTGGCAACATGTGCATCCAAGTCATACATATCCATAAATTTATCTGCTTGGAGTTGTGTCAAAGAAGCGGTTTGCAAGTCAGCACCTTGTTTGATGGTGTTGAAACGATCCAACATTTCTTTGTCTGCACAAACCCAACCCAAACGGAAGCCAGGTACCATAATTTTGGAGAAAGTACCAAGGAATGCAACCAAACCTTTGGTATCCAAGGATTTGAGAGCAGGCATATTTTCATTTTCAAAACGCAATTCACCATATGGGTTGTCTTCCATAACAGGAATTTCATATTCATTGACCAATTTCATAAATGCGTGACGTCTTTCCAAAGACCAAGTTCTTCCAGTTGGATTTTGGAAATCAGGGATAACATAAATCATTTTGATGTTTTCTGTGGTAGCAAGGATTTTTTCCAATTCTTCTGGAATCATACCATCATCATCGGTAGGCACTTCAATGAATTTTGGTTCACATGCTTTGAAGGCATTGATGGCGCCTAAGTATGTAGGACTTTCCACCAAAATCACATCACCTTCATCAATGAATACACGAGCAGCAAAGTCGAGTCCTTGTTGAGAACCACTTGTGATTAAGATGTTTTCTGCTGTGGTGTCAATGTTGTTTTTTGCTTTCATACGAGCAGCAATTTTTTCACGCAATGGAAGTACACCGTCTGTGGAACCATATTGGCATGCAGCAACACCCATTTCATCCATAACAGCAATACCAGCTTGTTTCAAATCTTCCACAGGGAACAATTCTTTTGCAGGCAAACCACCAGCAAAGGAAATAATATCTGGTTTGGCAATGAGAGCCAACAAATCCGCAATGTCAGTGCTTGTCAATTGTTCAAATCTTTTTGCATAACGTACCATAATCAAAAATCCCCTTTCATGTTGTAAATCTACATATATATGTCTGTTTCTTTTGTGTATTGAAAAAAATACTTGTTCACATTAAGCCACAAATGCAGGTGAATGTCAATGGTTTTTCAGCGATTTGTTCACCATATAGAAACAATATAGCACATGTGGCGTACAAAAAGGGTTTTTCTTTGATTCTTTCGTGCACTTTTATAGGTGGCTTTCCCTATACCACGAACACAATACCATTGTACTGTAGGGAACAGTCTTGACTGTTCCGCAAATCATCAAAAAACCAAATGTATCTTTCAAAAAAACACTAGAAAAAATGTAGGAAATCATTCGTGACATTTTGCAAAGAAATATCAAGTGAAAAGTTTTCTATTGCAAAACACAAAGTATGCTACCCTCAAACAATTCCATAGAAATATAGCGGTTTTCCAAGGGGTAGAACTTGCCAAAAAGCTGATGAAATCAACAATGTAAAGGGATTGTGAAAAGTTTCGGAATAGATGAATAAAAAAATAAGAAAAAACAATGAAATTTTGCAACAAAATGTAGAAAAGTTTGATATATCGAATTTTTTGTTTATTTCCTATTGATTTTTTGGGTGGATTGTGTATAATAATCTGAGTTTAGTAAACATAATAGAAAAGTTTAGTTATATAAAACTTCAGACATCAAATCTTAGAAAGGAAGGGACGCTTTGGATATTGGATATAAGATAAAGCAGCTGCGTATACAAAAAGGTCTTACATTGGAAGAATTGGCAAGTAGAAGTGAGTTGACAAAAGGTTTCTTATCACAATTAGAGCGTAATTTGACATCACCTTCCATTGCAACCTTGGAAGATATCATTGAAGCACTTGGCACTTCTTTGGCAGAATTTTTCAAAGAAGACAAAAAAGAACAGCTGGTGTTTCGTAAAAAAGACTTTTTCGTAGACGAAAGAGATAACTATACCTTGCATTGGATTGTACCAAACACACAGAAAAACGAAATGGAACCGATTATGATTGAATTGCCACAAGGTGGTGAATCCTTCCAAATGGACCCCCATAGTGGTGAAGAATTTGGCTATGTGCTGGAAGGTAGCATTGTTTTGGTGACAGGTGAAGATAGCTATGTGGTGCATAAAGGCGAAACCTTCTATTTGATGGGTAAAACTGGACATTATATGAAAAATGAAAAGAAAACAATAGCAAAGGTACTTTGGGTTTCTACACCACCGCTGTTTTAGGCTAATGACTAATGGTGAATGGTGAATGGCTTTGATAGAATCGTATGTTGTAATTGTAGGGAACAGTCTTGACTGTTCCGCAACCAACCAGACGGAAGGGTCAAGACCCTTCCCTACAATGGAAATTTGGGACATTGGCAATAGGAATCACCAACCAAACGGGATGTCGGGGACGCCATCCCCTACAATACCAACGGAAACTTGGTGTTATTGGAAATACAAACAAATCAAACGAGATGGGGAACCCATCCCCTACAATATACATAAGAGTATTGTAATGTAGGGGCGATTCACGAATCGACCGCAATAACCATGAATTATCATGAAATAAAAATATACCCCATAGCGGAAACGTAGTTTTCGCCAATAAAGTTTAGATCCAACCTTTTCAAAGGTTGGTGGGTGTGGGCAAAGCCCACGGTCTTAATCTTTTGATCTTGGTCTTATCTTTAAGGAGGCATAACGTGAAAAAACTGATTCAATTCAAAAACATCGTCAAAGACTTCGATGGCAAACTTGTTTTAAAGGGCATCAACTTGGATATCTACGAAAACGAATTTGTAACCCTTTTGGGTCCTAGTGGTTGTGGTAAAACCACATTGCTCCGTATTTTGGGTGGTTTTTTACGTCAAAACGAAGGTAGCGTTTTGTTCGATGGCGTGGAAATTTCTGATATGCCACCTTACAAACGTGAAATCAATACCGTATTCCAAAAATACGCACTGTTCCCTCATATGAACGTGTACAATAACATCGCTTTTGGTCTGAAAATCAAAAAAGAACCAAAGGATATCATAGAACAAAAAGTAAAACGTATGCTGAAATTGGTGAACTTGGAAGAATACGCAGACCGTAACGTCACTGCAATGAGCGGTGGTCAACAACAACGTGTTGCCATTGCACGTGCTTTGGTCAACGAACCCAATGTGCTTTTGTTGGACGAACCCCTTGGCGCTTTGGACTTGAAACTGAGAAAAGAAATGCAACAAGAATTGAAAAAAATCCAACAAGAAGTGGGGATCACCTTTATCTATGTAACCCATGACCAAGAAGAAGCCCTTACCATGAGTGATAAAATCGTGGTTATGAAAGATGGCGAAATCCAACAAATTGGCTCTCCAACAGATATCTATAACGAACCAGTCAATGAATATGTGGCAAACTTCATTGGTGAAAGTAATATCATTGATGGCGTGATGTTGGAAGATTATTCTGTTATGTTTGAAGACAAAAAATTCCAATGTGTGGATACTGGCTTTGAATCCAATGAAAAAGTGGATGTGGTCATCAGACCAGAAGATTTGGATATTGTACCTCGAGCAGAAGGTAAACTCAAGGG
Source organism: Chakrabartyella piscis (assembly GCA_030067835.1). Lineage (GTDB taxonomy): Bacteria > Bacillota > Clostridia > Lachnospirales > Anaerotignaceae > Chakrabartyella > Chakrabartyella piscis. The sequence continues at coordinate 3,293,957 of CP092441.1, read as the reverse complement.
TATCGTCAAATCTGTGTTGTTCAAAGGTGTTCACTATGAAACAGTTGTGGAAACACGTGTGGGAACCTCCATCACTGTCAAAATGATGGTGTTGAAAGACAATGCAGTACACAATGAAAGTGTTAATGAAAAAATTTCAGCCAATGACTTCTATTTGGACATTGCCGATATTGATGAATTGGATGAGTCCACCATCATCTCACGTGCAGATGCACAGGCTTGGAACCCAGAAGCAGATGAATTTATCTCCATCAAAGAAGTGAAATATGAAATTGAAAAGGCAAATGGAAAGTATCCTGTTACTTTCTCTACACAAGCAGGCACTTCCATTACTGTGAATATGATTGTAAAAGACGAAAATCGTGTTGTGAATAGCGAATACCAAGAAGAAATCTTTGCAGTAAACTTCTTCAAACGTCCAGATGAAATCTTGGAATCCATTGCTTTGGAAACTGACCTCAAAACTTGGGCAAATGCTTCTGCTTGGAGCTTGGAGGACGAAACATCTGTAGAAATCACAACTGTAAAATACGATTTCGACCCTGAAAACGTAACACCGGGTGTCTATGATGTAACCTTTGCAACAGAAGGCTATCAATACAAAATTGATACCACAGACTTCCATCCAGTGGGAGAAGAAGTGGGACTTTCCTTCCAACCAGAGGACATTCACATCATGACAAAATCAAATTAAGGAGGTGTTGTCAGAATGAAACAATTTCGTAGTATGGCATATCCTTATATGATTTGGGCATTTGTTTTGATTGTGGTGCCAATGCTCATGATTTTGCTCTATGCCTTCACAAACAAAGGAAATGATGTGGCAACCATTCAATTTACATTGGCGAACTTCACTCGTTTCTTTACCGATGATGTATTTATGAGTGTATTGGGCAGATCCTTGTTCATTGCAGTGTTGACCACAGTGATTTGTGTGATTTTGGGCTATCCAATTGCCTATGTCATTGCACAAAAAGGAGAAAAAAGCTCTGTGTTTTGGATTTTACTCATTACCCTTCCAACTTGGATCAATATGTTGGTGCGTACCTATGCTTGGATGGGGATTTTGCAAGATGGTGGTGTCATCAATACCTTCTTGGGTTGGTTTGGCATTCCACCCATTACCATGATTCATACTTCTTTTGCAGTTGTTTTGGGTATGGTGTACAACTTCATTCCCTTTATGATTTTGCAAATCCATGCTTCTTTGACAAAGATGGATAAAAGCTTTTTGGAAGCAGCCAGCGATTTGGGTGCCAATAGATTGGAAGCGTTTTTACGTGTCACATTGCCACTTTCTTTGCCAGGTGTCATCAGTGGTATCACTTTGGTATTCTTGCCAGCAGTTTCTTGCTTCTTCATTCCAAAACTCTTGGGTGGTGGTCAATTTGTTTTGATTGGAAATATCATCGAAACCGAATTCTTGACCACAGGCAACTGGAACTTTGGTAGTGCAATTTCCTTGGCAATGGCAGTAATCATCATGTTCTCCATGTATCTCACCAAAAAAGTAGATACCGACAAAGATAGGGGGAATGTATGATGCATGAGAATAAAACAGGTGTGTTTGGAAAGATTTTGTTGGCTTGCACCGCAATTTTCTTCTATGCACCCATTGTATATATCATTTTGTTTTCCTTCAACGAAAGTCGCTCATTGACCAATTTCACAGGATTTTCCTTGCAATGGTATGAAAAAATGTTCGCTGACTCTTCTATGATGGAATCTGTGTTCTACACTGTAGTCATTGCTGTTTTGGCAACCATTGTTTCTACAATTGTGGGCACTGTCACAGCAATTGGACTTTCCAAATCCAAGAAGGTTGTGCGTGGCGTTGTGGAACAAGTGAGCAATTTGCCTGTTCTCAACCCAGAAATTGTAACAGCCATTGGTTTGTTGATGTTCTTCAGTGCATGGGGTGTAAAAAAAGGGTTTATGACCTTGCTTTTGGCACATATTATGTTCTGTATTCCATATGTTATGTTGAGTGTCACACCAAAACTACGCTCCCTAGACCCCAATCTTGCAGATGCAGCATTGGACTTGGGTGCAACGCCTGTACAGGCATTAATCAAAGTCATTGTTCCCCAAATAATGCCTGGAATCATTTCTGGTGCATTGATTGCTTTTACTATGTCTTTTGACGATTTCGTCATTTCTTACTTTGTAACAGGCAATGGGGTCAATAATATATCCATCATGGTTTATACCATGAGCAAAAGGGTGAATCCATCCATCAATGCTTTGAGTGCTCTTGTTATTGTAATGATTACAACGGTGCTGCTCATTGTGAATGTGATTCCCGTAATCAAAGAAAAGAAAAGGAGAAAAACAATATGAAAAAGGTAATTGCATTGGCTTTTGTAGCCACATTGGTATTGGCAGGCTGCGGAGGTAGCAGTGAATCCAGCTCTGCTGCTGTGGAAACATATGGTTCCAATACATTGAAACTCTATAACTGGGGTGAATATATGGGTGAAGACTTGATCTCCAATTTTGAAGATGAATTTGGTGTAAAAGTGATTGTAGAATATTTCGATTCCAACGAAATGATGTACACAAAGGTACAAGCTGGTGATTCTTATGACGTTTTGGTGCCATCTGATTACATGATCCAACGTATGATGGGTGAAGGCATGTTGCAAGAATTGGACTTGTCTTTGATTCCAAATATGGAAAACTTGACAGATGGCGTTTTGGATTTGGATTTTGATGTGGATAACACATACTCTGTACCTTATTTCTGGGGTAACGTGGGTATCGTATACAACCATGAAAATGTAGATCCAGCTGATGTGGAAAGCTTGGGTTACAACTTGTTGTTGGATACAGATTACGCTGGTCAATTGTATGTGTATGATTCTGAACGTGATTCCTTTATGATGGCTCTCAAAGCATTGGGTTACTCCATGAACACAGAAGACGAAGCTGAAATTGAAGATGCATACGAATGGTTGTTGCAACTCAACTCCACAATGAGCCCAGCTTATGTAACAGACGAAGTAATTGATGGTATGATCAATGGCAACAAAGATATTGCAGTTGTATATAGCGGTGATGCTGCTTATATTTTGAGCGAAAATGAAGAAATGAGCTTCTTCCTGCCAGCAGAAGGCACAAACCTTTGGACAGACTCTATGGTCATTCCAGCAAATGCAGAAAATCCATTGCTTGCCCATGAATTCATCAACTATGTTTTGACATACGATGCATCCTATGACAATAGCGAATACGTAGGTTACACATCCTCCAACCAAGAAGTTATGGACGATCTTTCTGGTGAAGGTGGTTACTACGAAGGCAACGAAGCATATATCCCAAGAGTTGGTTACGAACAAGACGAAATCTTTGTGGATAACCCAGTTTTGAAAGAAAAATTGGCGGAACTTTGGATTAAGGTAAAAGCTTCCAAATAAATAAACGTATGAATTGGCAACTGCAACGGGTGGATATGGAATCCACCCCTACAACGTATACGAAAATTTGGTGGTACTTGTAGGGGCGATTCACGAATCGACCGCAATACCACTATATCCCAAAAACAGGAGGCTTTTATGATTACGGAAAAACGAAATCAATACCCAAATGTACAAATGATGATTGCACTTGGCAACTCCAATGACGCTTTGGCGGAATACCTTGCAACTGGCGGTACAGAATCGAATTTTGCCACAAAGGAAATGGTATCCCTATGGTGCAAAGAAGGTGTAGGCAGTTTGCCAAGAGAAATCGTATTTGGTGGTACCATGAGCCAATTCATCAACCTATTTCCAACAGATAATTTGGAAGTCAGTGAAGATATCTTGCATGCTTCAGTCAGTGGTGTTGTGTTGGAACACACAGAAACTGCATGGGAAAGCTATTCTTGCTCTGCTGTTATATTGGGTTGTTGCACAGGTGAATACTTGACATTGCTCAATAAAAAAGATAAATAAGTAGGGGCGACCTGTGGTCGCCCGTTTGTAAACAAAACAACTACAAACACACATATCAAACCGTTTCTTTCATATACATAGTATGAAGGAGGCGGTTTTTTCATGAGAAAAACAAAGCATTTGGTGGATATCATAGGCGGAATTGGTTTTTTTTGTGCTGTCTTCTGGATTGTACAAGGTCAGGGTGCAAGCTACCTACTTACGGAGGTATTGCCTAGGCAAATTGGAAGTGTCATAGAAAAAACAAGTGAATTGGTGGTTGGATTGGATGCATTTTCAGGTAAAGCTGTTTTGGGTATTGATGATGTAGAGTTCCAAGAGAAATACGCAATTGGCACCAATGGCACCACAGAAGTTTCAGCAGATGTATTGGAATTGATTCAGGATTTTGCCTATTTGAAGCAAACCTATTACACCATTGATAGTAGAACAGACCTTTTGGAAACGGATATTGCAGCAGACAAAGCGTTGTCTATGGATTTTACCATTGAACCAACCTTGGATGAGCCAAAAATCCTAATCTTTCATACACACATCAATGAGGATTTTGTAGATAGCAATATGGAATTGGGTTACGAAGAAGGGATTTATGGAGTGGGTGAAGAATTGGCACGTATCTTAGAAGAGGAGTATGGCATTGGGGTGTTGCATCATGATGGTGTGTATGATGCGGTTCATGGAGTGCGTCAAGTGACAGGTGCTTATGAACGTATGGAGCCTGATATTTACGAAATTTTGGCAGAAAATCCATCCATTGAAGTTTGCATTGACATGCATAGGGATGGTGTTGCAGAAGAAACCCATTTGGTGACAGAAATTGATGGGGAATCGGTGGCAAAGCTCATGTTGTTTGACGGTATGTGTCGATTGAATGGAGAAGCAATCGAAGGCTTGGACAACCCCTTTGTGGAGGAAAATCTTGCTTTTAGCTTGCAAATGCAGTTGGCAGCAGATGAGAAATACCCAGGTCTCATGCGAAAGATATACCTAAATCCCTATCGTTTCAGCTTACATATGATGCCAAGATCCATCTTAATCGAAGCGGGTGCACAAACCAATACCAAAGCAGAAATGAAAGCAGCAATGGCACCATTGGCAGAAATTTTGGCAGAAGTATTGTTGGAATGACGTATCCTGAAATATGGTTGCATTGTACTCATATATATAACCAAGCGGGTTGCCTAAGATTCTTCGTCACGCTGTTCCTCTGAATGACAGAAGAGCAGTGAGTAGTGGTTGGAATGACGCACACTGAAATACGGTTGCATTGTAGGGTTGATTCACGAATCAACCGTCATCAATTGCCACAAACCAAGCGGGTTGCCTAAGATTCTTCGTCACGCTGTTCCTCTGAATGACAGAAGAGCAGTGAGTAGTGGTTGGAATGACGCACACTGAAATACGGTTGCATTGTAGGGTTGATTCACGAATCAACCCTCATCAATTGCCACAAACCAAATGGGTTGCCTGAATGACACCAACGCTTGTGTTTTGTCATCCTGAGCTTGTCGAAGAATTTTAGCTTTGTAATTTTTGGTATAGAAATGATTGAATCTCTATATAGTATATAGACAAGGAATGTAAAAAGGAGGTTTTGTAGGTGAATTGGAATCGAAAAGAACTACATTGGAAGGCATTGGGTACGCCACAAACCACACAAATATTACTAGAAGGTGATATCATTGTTTCAGACAACAAAATGGATGTAGCCGAAGTCTTAAGTTGCAATGGTCATGTGCAGATTGCAGACCAACGCATTATGGAAGAACGTATGAGTGTTTCAGGAGAATTGGCATTACATATTTTGTACATTGCAAAGGGTGGTGAAGGTCGCATTTGCACCTTGGAAAGCAGTCTACCCATAGAAGATATCATCTTTGTAGAAGGCTTGCATAAGGATATGGAAGTGGTGGTTACAGGCAATGTGGTGCATTTGGATTGTCGTATCATCAACGATCGTAAAATGGGTGTGAAATGCATTGTTTCCTTTGTGGCAGAACCGATGGAGATGCATATAGTAGAAGCAGTCACTGGTGACACAGAAGGGGATTTGGCATTTTTGGAAGAAACCATCACACTGGACACATACCATCACACAACAAAGGACTTGTTCACAATCAAAGAAGAAATTCCAGTGCCAAATACATTGCCAGCCATTGGTGAATTGTTGCGTACAGATGCACATTTGGTAGAAAAGGAAGTACGTCCATTGGAAGGTAAAGTCATGCTTAGGGCATCCATTATGACCAGTGTTTTGTATGGTGATGACCAAGGTATGGTACATCATTTTGTAGAAAAAACACCATTTCAAGGATACTTGGAAGATGGCAATATGACTGTAAAATCCATGGTGGATGCAGAACTGTCTTTGGTGGATTTGGAGCTTATGCCTATGTTGGATGAAAATGGAGAAGCCAGAAGCATTTCCCTTTCCACAGGAGTCAAAACCAACCAACAATCATTGGATTTGCAAGAAGAAATGGTGGTGTTGGATGCCTATGCACCACAAATGGAAACCACATTGCAAAAGGAAACCATTGTGTATCCAAAACGAGTGGGCATGGGTAAAAATCAGTTCCATCTCAAAGAAAACATTCATTTGGAACCAGAGGAACGTCCTTGGATGCAGTTGGAAGCCTTCTTTGGTGAATTGGTCTTGGAAGAAAGTAGAGCTGTGGAAGATGGCGTGGAAATGGAGGGTGTTTTGTTTGTGGAATTGCTCTACCATAGCACAGAAGATGGCAAATTGTGTACTGTGGAACGTGGCATTCCTTTTTCACAAAAGATGGAATTGAAGGGTGTTTTACCACAGGATTCCATAAAATGTAGAGGTTCATTGGAAAACTTGGCAATCCAAAGCCTGTCAGAGCGTGAAGGTGAAGTCCAAGCCAATATTTTGATGGAAGGTGTTTTTCGTGGTGAAGAACTGGTGGAAGTTGTGGTGGATGTGGACTGCAAACCACTTTTGGAACACACTGAAGATGGTGTGGGTGCCATCATCTATCAAACACAGGCAGGCGATACCCTTTGGTCGGTTGCCAAGAAATATGGAACCACAATGGAACGCATCACCAGTATCAATGCATTGGAAACCAAAGAATTGTCACCCAATCAGAAAATTTTGATTGTCAAACAACGAAATCACCAAATGGCATAAGAGCAGTGAATAGTGAAGAATGAATAGTTAAAACCAAAATACGGACACATTGTAGGGTAAATTTATGAATCGACCATAAGAGTAAGATTCTTCGTCACATTGTTCCTCTGAATGACAGAAGAGCAGTGAATAGTGGTTGGAATAACGCACCCTGAAATACGGTTGCATTGTAGGGTTGATTCACGAATCAACCGTTATCAATTGCCACAAACCAAACGGGTTGTCTGAATGACACCAACGCTTGTGTTTTGTCATCCTGAGCTTGTCGAAGAATCTTAAGCTTCTTCCTTGTATTCAGAATGACAATTAATTGTAGGGCAGTGGCTTGCTGCTTGCCGTATCATCAACAAAGGCATACAACAACCCATTTTATGAGAATATCACCATATGCTGGAAGTGTTTTGTAACATTTCGTTAATTCTTTCTTAATTTTTACATTCTACCCTTGTTTCATAGAAATGAAAAGAGTATAATATCAAGCATAAAGATGCATAATTCGTGTCATTTTGTATGATTGTTTATATTTTGGTAGAAGTGGAATTGGAGGAGATGTCTTATGAAAAAATTAATGGCTGGCTTATTGACCCTTTCTTTGGTGGCGGCACAAATGCCTATGATGGTGTTTGCAGCAAGTGCTGAATTTGAAGCAGATGCAAAAATAGTTGGACTTTGGAAAATGGGTGCTGATTTCAATGTAACTGGCTTGGTTGGTGGTATTTCTGGTAGCGATACACCAGAGTTGCAGATGACTGTAACAGATGCTGCGTATACATCTTCCAATACCAATCCAACCCATAGCGTTGAAATTTCCTTTGGCAATGCGGAATTGATGCCTGGTGCAACTGCAAATGTTATAAAAAATTACATTACTGTATATCGTGATGGTAGCGTGTGTTCAGATGTTACGGTTTCCATCGATGATGTGGATGATGATGGTTACGAATTCACTTTGACAGGTATGTTGGAAGAAGACGATATCATTGCAATCCAATTGGTATCTCAAATGGATATCACTTCCAAAGGTAAAACTGCAACGGTTTCTGTAAGTGCCGATGGTTTTTCAGAAAAAGACTTGCTCTATTGTGCAACCATGGCAAATGGTGTGGAATTTGCCATTGATGGAAAAGTGAATGTGGCAGAAGGGGAAATTGCAACCCTTGATGGTGTTACCATTTCACCTGTATTCGAAGATATGTATTCTTCTGATGCAAGATTTACATTTGACCTGAACAAAGGTTTTGAATTCCCAAAATCCAACACAGAATTGACCATCAAATATGCAGATAAAAGTACAGCAACCATCAAATCTTCCATGGGTCAAATCATCATTGATGGCGATGAAATGATCATCTATCCAGGTGCTGTTGGCGAATTTACAGTGTATGGTATCCAAATCGAAGCAACTACAGCAACAGTTGGTGATGTGGCAACCATGACAGTGGATATTTATGATAACCTAGGTGGTGGCAATGCCTACAGTTCTATTTTGACAGATGCAAGCATTCCGAGTGTTGGTGATACAGTTGAACCTACAGTGGAAGTGGATATTGACGCTGTTTTGAACAAAACCATTGCAATTACCATTGGTGCTGATGTGATGATGGTCAGTGGTGAAGAAATGGAATTGCCTGTACCTGCATACATTACAGATGCTGGTTATACCATGATGCCAGTTAGTGCAGTTGCAAGTGCTTTGGGTGTTGCATCTGATGCCATTGTTTGGGATGGTACCACAAAAACAGTACAAATCACAATTGATGGCAAAGTGGTGGAAATGACCATTGGTGCTGATGTGATGTTGGTGGATGGTGAAGAAATGGAAGCGTCTTCTGCACCTGAAATCACAAATGATAGAACTTTCTTGCCAGTGCGTGATTTGGCAAATGCTCTTGGAATTGCAAACATTGATTGGGATAACGATACCAAAACAGCAACTTTGATTTTGGCAAGCTCTGATGATGTGGAAACAGTAGAAGCATAAGAATCAGAATATGGAATAAAAAATGAAGGTGTAGCAGTCTGACTGTTGCACCTTTTTTGTATGGGTAAATGCAAGATAAAGTAGTTGAATAGGATGACGTAGGGGTCGATGCCCTCATCGACCCGTTGGACTATAGCCAATAAAAAACGGACAGATATAGAATCTGTCCCTACAATCCGATATTGATTTTAATTTTGTCTTGTAGAGGCACTCCTATGTGAGTGCCCGTAGAATCTTACTTTCAATGACTTTTTCTTGCAGAGGTACCACAAATTCCCATACCTTCACGGTATTTTGCAACGGTTCTTCTGGAAATTTGAATCCCTTCTGCAATCAAAGCATCTGTAATCTTTTGGTCACTGAGTGGTTTTTTCTTATCCTCATTTCCAATCATTTCTTTGATCTTTTGTTGAATGGCATTGGCAGAAACTGCTTCTTCACCTTCACCACCCAAAGCCTTTGAGAAAAAGGCACTCATGGGAAATACACCCTTATTGCATTGGATATATTTGTCACGCACTGCACGACTGACAGTGGATTCGTGTATTTCCAAAGTCTCTGCAACATCCATCATACGTAAGGGTTGCAATTCCCCTTTGCATGTTAGGAAAAATTCTTTTTGGCGTGTCACAATTTGGCTTGCAACAGCCAATAGGGTGTCTTCACGTCTATGGATGCATTGCATCACCCATTCCGCTTGTTTCAATTTATTTGCAATATAGGTTTCTGTTTCTGCTTCCACACCTTGACGCAATAGTTTTACATAGCCAGAGCTGACAGAAATTTTTGGCACAGCACCAGAATTCAAAGAAACCACCAATTCCCCATTTACAAGTTCCACCAACACATCAGGAAGGATGTATTCCACCTTTTGTGTGCTCAAAAAACCACTTCCAGGCTTTGGATTGCAACTACGAATTTCTTCCAATGCCAAAACCACTTCTTCTACAGTGACTTTACACTTTTTGGCTACTTGTGCAATGCGATTGCGACTCAAATCCTCCAAATGGTTGACCACCAATTCCATAGATAGGTCAGAAGCATTTTTTGCCAACAATTGCATGTAGATACACTCTTGGAAGGTTCTACAACCCACACCAATGGGATCCATAAACTGTAATTTTTTGAGAATTTTTTCACCTTCATCCACAGACAAGGAGAAACGCTCCTTTGCAACTTCCAAAGCACCCAGACTCAAATAGCCACTGTCTTCTACACTTTCCACCAAGAAATGTAAGATGCGTTTGGTGCAATCCTCTTCTTTGCAAATATTCACTTGAAACGAAAGATATTCCCTTAAGGTAGCACGTTCTCGTTTGCCACCCCGATTGTCTGCATGGGTTTGGGCATCTTCTTGTTCTGCGTGATAGAAATTGCGATTTTGCTCGTCAGATTCTGCAAGCCACTCCAATTTATCCAAAACCTTTTCGTTTTTTGCTACCAAAACACCAGAATCCTCCTGCAAATCCAAAAGAGGGTTTGTTTCAGCCACTTCATGTATGTATTCTGAAAGGGAAATGGTATTCATTTGCAGGATTGCAACAGATTGCTGCATTCTTTGGGATAGAATTTGCTTTTGTTCCACTTGTAGGGATAATTCCATAACAGCAATCTCCTTTCATTTATCATTCGTTGTTGTGCTACAAGCATACCACAATTTTCACAATTGGGAAATGGTAACTGGGAAATTTTGTGCATATTAAACAGTTTATATATGGGTTTTTTGTGAGATTTGCTTGTGCAAAATGGTTTTCCATCATATGTCTATTTCTTTGATTTTTGTGCCTGTTTCTACATATTAAGAAAGTACTATTCCTGAAGGGCAATTGTTTTTCAAATTTACAGAAACCCTTGTAGTGCTTTTCTTTTTTGGTAGATTTTTCAACGTTTTTTTTCGAGAAAAAAGCAGATTTCCCTTTACTTTTGCGGATAAGAATAGTAAACTAAGAACTGTAATATTGTTTTGCATACAAACAATGTTGCACACAAAATACATACAGAAATATACACACAATTCCATTTCTCATTTGTTTCCCAAAATCCATTGGTTTTTTGGGCTTTTTTGCAAGCAACATGATGAGGGAGCTTTTTGCGTGTTTCTGGATGGTATCGGCTATTTTACATGTGCATATTGCACGCAATCATTCAAACAGAGGGGGATCATATGCAAGCTTTAACTTTTAAGCGTGGAGTCCACCCACCAGATGGCAAAGCACTTTCCTGCGACAAAGCCATTGAAGTGGTAGCTCCAAAAGAAGATTCTGAATTGTTCTACCCCATGAGCCAACACATTGGTGCACCTTGTGCTCCTATCGTTGCTGTTGGTGATCATGTCAAAGTAGGACAAAAGATTGCAGATTCATCTGCATTCTTGTGCTGTCCAATTTTCGCTAGTGTTTCTGGTGAAGTTGTGGCAATTAGACCAATGCTTGTTCCAGGTGGAGCAATGGTCAATTCTATCGTTGTCAAAAACGATGGTAAAATGGAAGAAATTGAAGGTTTGAACGTAGGTCGTGATTACGAAGCTATGTCCAACCAAGAAATCTTGGATGCCATCAAAGGCGCTGGGGTTGTTGGTTTGGGTGGTGCTGGTTTCCCTACACACGTCAAACTCAATCCTCCAAAAGATACACCAATCGATCATATTTTGATCAATGCTGCTGAATGTGAACCTTATTTAACTTGTGATTACCGTTTGATGCTTGAAGAATCAGATCGTATCGTAAAAGGTTTGCAAATCATGCTCAAATTGCATCCAGATGCAAAAGGTGTTATTGGTATCGAAATGAACAAACCTTTGGCAATTGAAGCAATGACAAAAGCATGCGAAGGTATCGACAACATCTATGTACAACCTTTGGTAACAAAATTCCCACAAGGTTCTGAAAAACATTTGATCGTTGCCATCACTGGACGTGAAGTAAAATCCGGTGCATTGCCTGCATCTGCTGGCTGTATCGTAGACAACGTGGATACTGTATTGGCAGTGGAACGTGCAATCGTTAAAGGTAGACCTTTGATGCGTCGTGTTGTGACCATTTCCGGTAAAGGTATCAAAAACCCAGGTAACTACAAAATCCGTTTGGGTATGACTCTTCGTGATTTGGTAGACGCTGTTGGTGGTTTCAATGAAGAAGAATTGGCTCCAGTGAAGTTGATCGCTGGTGGTCCTATGATGGGTCCTACACTCTATACATTGGATGTAGCTTCCGTAAAAACAACTTCTGGTTTGCTTTGCTTCACAAAAGAAGAAGCATACATTCCACCAGAAAAGAACTGTATCCGTTGTGGTAAATGTGTGGATCACTGTCCAATGGGTCTTATGCCATTTATGCTCAATGCATGTGCACTTCGTGGCGATGGTGAAGGCTTTGTGGCACATCATGGTTTGGACTGTATCGAATGTGGATCATGTTCCTATGAATGTCCAGCAAAACGCCAATTGGCACAATCCATTCGTGCAACTAAGAAAATTGAAATGGGCAAAAAAGCTGCTGCAGCTGCTGCTGCACGTGCAAAAGCCGAAGCAGAAGCAAAAGCGAAAGCCGATGCAGAAGCTGCTAAGAATTAAGAGAGGGGAGAATAGAATATGTCTAATTTTGTAGTATCTGGTACCCCTCATGTTCGTTCAGAGGAATCTGTTCGCAGTATCATGCGTGATGTTATCATTGCTTTGGTTCCTGCTGCTTTGGTGGGTATTTATTATTATGGTATCAATGCAATTGCTATCTTGGCAATTTCCATTGCATCCTGTATTTTCTTTGAATATTTGTATCAAAAAGGTATGAAGAAAGACGTTACAGTAAACGATCTCAGTGCTGTTGTAACTGGTTTGTTGCTTGGTATGAACTTGCCACCATCTGCTCCACTTTGGGTGCCAGTTGTAGGTTCTGCTTTCGCAATCGTCATTGCAAAACAACTCTTTGGCGGTTTGGGTCAAAACTTCATCAACCCTGCATTGGCTGGACGTGCTTTCTTGGTGGTATCCTACCCAACAGAAATGACAACATGGACATCCGCAAGCACATTTGGTGCTGACGCTGTTGCTGTTGCAACTCCACTTGCAGATTTGAAAGCTGGCGTTATGCCTTCTGCTAGCATGGCAGATGTATTGCTTGGTAACATTGGTGGTTGTATTGGTGAAACATGTGCACTTGCATTGATCATCGGTGGCATCTACCTCATCAAAAAACATGTCATCACATGGAAAATCCCTGTAATCTACATTGCAACTGTATTTGTTTTGACAGCAGCAATCGGTAGAGGTGGCTTGCGTGTGCCTGTATATGAATTGTTCACTGGCGGTTTGATGCTTGGTGCATTCTTCATGGCAACTGACTATGCTTCTTCTCCAATTACACCAAAGGGTCAAATTATCTATGCTGTAGGCTGTGGTTTGATTACATCCCTCATCCGTATTTTCGGTGGATATCCAGAAGGTGTTTCCTTCGCTATCCTCATCATGAACCTTTGTGTTCCTTTGATTGAACGTTATACAGAACCAACAATCTTTGGTGCATTGCCTAAAGTAAAGGAGGCGAAATAAGATGAATACAAAAGAAATCGTAAAACCAGCAGTTATGTTGTTCATCATCGCCGCAGTTGCTGCAATGTGTTTGGGCGTTGTATCTGAAGTAACAAAAGAACCTATTGCTGTGCAAAATCAACTTGTTTTGAATTCTTCTATGCAAGCTGTTATGCCAGAAGCAAATAGTTTCGAAGAATTGGAAATTGAAGCAAGTGGCACAATCACTGGTGCTTACAAATCCGACAATGGCGGTTTTGTTGTAACAGCTGCTCCATCTGGTTTTGGTGGTGCTGTTGGTGTCATGGTTGGTATCGATGCAGACGGTATTGTAACTGGTTTGCGTGTTACCAGTCACTCCGAAACACCTGGTTTGGGTGCAAAATCCACAGAACCAGATTTCTATGAACAATTTACAGGTATCGACACAGCTGCAGGCACCATCGCAGTTACAAAAGACGGTGGCGAAATTGTTCCAATCACAAGTTCCACAATCACTTCCAGAGCAGTAGCAAGTGGTGCATCTGAAGCAGTGGCTTGGTTTGTAGAAAACGGAGGTGCTTACTAATGAATCCAATTAAAATTTTGAAAAATGGTATCATCGACGAAAATCCAACCTTTGTACAAGCAATTGGTATGTGTCCAACTTTGGGTGTAACCAGCTCTGCAATCAATGGTATTGGTATGGGTCTTGCTACAACAGCTGTTTTGATTTTTGCCAACTTGTTTGTTTCTTTGTTGCGTAAAGTCATTCCAGACAAAGTTAGAATCCCATGTTTCATCGTTGTAATCGCAACATTCGTAACCATCATCGAATTCTTGCTCAAAGCATATTCTCCATCCCTCAACGCTTCTTTGGGTCTTTACATTCCATTGATCGTTGTTAACTGTTTGATTCTTGCTCGTGCAGAAGCATTTGCTTCCAAAAACGGTCCTGTTGCAGCAGTTGTGGATGGTGTTGGTATGGGTCTTGGTTTCACACTTGGACTTGGTATCTTGGGCTTGGTTCGTGAATTCATTGGTTCTGGTACTTTGTTTGACATCACCGTTCTTCCAGAAATGTTCCCTAGAACATTGCTCTTTGTAATGGCTCCTGGTGCGTTCTTCACATTGGGTATTTTGATGGCAGGGTTCAACTATATGAAAAATAAGAAAAAAGCATAAGGAGGGGAAACTAAATGAATTTGATCTTAATCATCTTGGCTGGGATCTTCGTAAATAACTACGTTTTGGCTCAGTTCTTAGGTATTTGCCCCTTCCTTGGCGTTTCTAAAAAAGTAGAAACAGCTACTGGTATGGGTGTTGCAGTTATTTTCGTTATGTCATTGGCAGCAGCAGTTGCTTCCTTGGTATACGATTTGATTTTGGTACCTTTGGGTATCGAATACTTGTACAACATTGCGTTCATCTTGGTTATCGCATCTTTGGTACAATTTGTTGAAATGTTCTTGAAAAAAGCAGCTCCTGCTTTGTATCAAGCTTTGGGGGTATTCCTTCCATTGATTACAACAAACTGTGCTGTACTTGGGGTTGCTGTATTGAACATGCAAACAGGTTATAACTTCATTGAATCCGTAATCAGCGGTTTCGGTGGTGCTGCAGGTTTCGCATTGGCTATCATCTTGTTTGCTGGTATCCGTGAAAGAACCGAATTTAATGACACACCAAAAGCTTTCGATGGCTTCCCTCTTGCTTTGATTACAGCAGGTTTGATGTCTATTGCATTCTTAGGCTTCTCTGGTTTGATTCAACTTTAAGACAAGGAGTGTGACAAAATGGAAATTATGAATATTTTACTTCCTATGGTGAGCATTGGCGGTCTTGGTGTTGTTTTTGGAGCAGGCCTTGGCGTTGCAGGGGAAGTATTTAAAGTAGAAGAAGATCCAAAAATCACAGCAATCTTGGAAGTACTTCCAGGCGCTAACTGTGGTGGTTGTGGTTTCCCAGGTTGTGGCGGTTTGGCTTCCGCAATCGCTGCTGGAACTGCACCAGTAAATGGTTGTCCAGTTGGTGGCGCTGCATGTGCTGCAAAAGTTGGTGAAATTATGGGCGTGGAAGCATCTTCCTCTGATCCAGTTGCTGCTTTTGTAAAATGTGGTGGTACTTGCGAAAAAGCAAAAGAAAAATATGACTATGAAGGTATTTCTGATTGTAACATGGCTGTACAATTGGCTGGTGGCGGTTCCAAAACATGTTCTTATGGCTGTTTGGGACTTGGTAGCTGTAAAGCTGCTTGTGCATTTGGCGCAATCGAAATTGTTGATGGTATTGCAGTGATCGACAAAGAAAAATGTGTGGCTTGTGGCAAATGTATTTCTGCTTGTCCAAAACACATCATCGAAATGTTACCTGCAAAAAATAAAATCAAAGTGGAATGTTCTTCCAAAGATATGGGTAAAGTGGTTATGCAAGCTTGTTCTACAGGCTGTATCGCTTGTAAAATCTGTGAAAAGAACTGTCCATTTGATGCAATCCATGTAGTGGATAACATTGCTGTTATCGATTACACAAAATGTAAAGCATGTGGTATTTGTGCAAACAAATGTCCTAAAAATGTAATTACAGGCAAACGTCCTCCTGCTCCTGCAAAACCTGCAGCTCCAGCAGCAGCAGCACCAGCTCCAGCAGCTCCAAAAGCAGAAGAAGCAAAAGCACCAGTTGCAGAAGCTCCTAAAGCAGAAGACGCTAAAGTGGAAGAAGCTAAAGCTGAATAATTGATTTTTAAGAGTGTAGACTTCGGTTTACACTCTTTTTTTATATTTGCCAAGGTCAAATATAAGACTAAGGACTAATGGTGAATGGTGAAGGACTAAAAAACCAAAAATCCAAAATCACATTGCAATGTAGGGGCGATTCATGAATCGACCGCAATACTGCAACCCGCAACCATCACACATCCGTTAACGCTGTAGGGGCGTCCCTATGTGGGCGCCCGTCATCAATCACCACTACACATAAAAAAAGACACCACAATCGGTGTCATTGATAATTTCTGTATTTATTTTTTGGGTGGATATGGTTCTTTGACATCTGTTTGTTCCAGCAAATAATCAATGCTGGTGTCAAAATAAGTGGCGATTTTCTTTAGAATTTCAATGGGAATATTGATTTTGCCAAGTTCATAATCGGAATATGTGGTTTGTGCTACATTCAAATCTTTGCCATCTGGGTTTGGTTCAAATCTCTGTCTTCACGTAAATTTCGTATGCGTATATACATCAAATCACCTCTTGGAAATAGTATATCATAAATAAAACCAATGAAAAGAAAAAATACAGATTATTTTTCTAAATAATAATAATTATCAATTGACAAATAATATTTAATGTGATACTATAAGTACATAAAAAAGGCAACCATTGTTTCTATCATTATGAGGGGGTAATCTTATGAACATCAAAGGTACAAAAACAGAAGAAAACTTAAAAATCGCTTTTGCTGGTGAATCCCAGGCAAGAAATAAATACACATATTATGCAAGCAAAGCCAAAAAAGAAGGCTATGAACAAATCGCAGCACTTTTCTTGGAAACAGCTGGCAATGAAAAAGAACATGCTAAAATCTGGTTCAAATTGTTGCATGAAGGTGCAGTGCCTGATACCATCACAAATCTCAAAGATGCAGCTGATGGCGAAAACTACGAATGGACAGATATGTATGATGAATTTGCAAAAGTAGCCAAAGAAGAAGGCTTGGATGAAATCGCATTTTTGTTTGAATCCGTTGGTAAAATTGAAAAAGAACACGAAGAAAGATATAGAGCACTTCTTGCAAACATCGAAGAAGGTAAAGTATTCAAACGTGAAGAACCAAAATCTTGGAAATGTGCAAACTGTGGTCATATCCACACTGGCGAAGAAGCACCTGGTATGTGTCCAGTCTGTGCACATCCACAAGCTTACTTTGAAATTGCAGCAGATAACTATTGAGAAAGAGAGCCTACGGGCTCTTTTTTTATTGAAGAGTGTTGCAATACGATGTACTTGTAGGGGCGACCTGTGGTCGCCTGTTATGAATTGCTACAAACCAAACGGGTTGTCGAGGACGCCAACCCCTACAGAATGACAGCGTGTTGGTATATGCCATTGTAGGGTTTTGGAGCAAAGCTCCAAGAGGTTTCCCATTCCACTATGTGCCATAAACACAAATGTGTTGCAGATTACGGGAGACGAAACGTCTCCCCTACAAAAACCGAACCCATAAATATAGCGTACTTGTAGGGGCGACCAGTGGTCGCCTGTTATGAATTGCTACAAACCAAACGGGATGGCGTCCCCGACATCCCGTCTGGAAACACCACAAAATGTAGTGTAAATTATTGGAATTGTCACACCATATTGCATTCGTTTTCATTCCATGCTAAAATAAAATAAATACAAATTTTAGGAGGTTTTCTTATGCGTGGACGCACACAAAATATTTGGATATTGTTGCTTTTGATGTTGGCTGGTGTGGTATTGGGTGGATTTATCGCAAGTCTGGTTGCCAATGTCTCATTTTTGAGCTTTTTGGCATATGGCAAAACCTTTGGACTGACTACACCGCTGAATTTAGACCTTGGAATCTTAACCTTACAATTTGGATTCACCATCAATTTCACCATTGCTGGCATTTTGGGAATTTTATTGGCGTTTTTCTTGTACCGCAGAATGTAAGGGGTATGTATCAGATGTAAATGGGTTAGAATGAAGTTGTAATAGGGCTTCATTCTTTTTTTCTTGCAAAAAATCAGTTTCCACATCCACCAATATACAAGTATCACACATTCCCCATTCGTTGATTATAATATGGTCTAAATTACAGCTACCATCTCTTTGATAAATACATAATTCAAATTCGCACCGCATATGTTCACCTCTTTTGAATATACTGACTATATCTTCACTCTTTATATTTACACTCATTAAAATAATACTCTATATATAACGAGTTTTTATATATGAATTTATTATATATAATCTAATTAAGTTTGTAAAGGGAGGATTGTCTATGGATTACGGAACACTATTACTGCGTATTGAACCCATTCTAAAAGAGAAAAAAATCTCTAAAAATCGAGTTTGTAAAGATTTGGATATTCCTCGTTCCAATTTCAATCGCTATTGTCGTGGAGAATTCCAAAGAATAGATGCACAATTGATTTGCAAGCTTTGTTATTATCTACAAGTAGAAATCAAAGAACTCATTGAATACCAACCGCCTACAGAAGAGATACAAGAATAATTTTGCCCTTTGCTTATGCAGAGGGTTTTTTATTTTGTCAATTCCATTATAATTTCAAAAATGGTTAATTGTATAATCAAATTGAACACATAAAAAAGTCCACAGTGAATGGATTTTCTGTTAGAATAAAGTTACCACACAAGATTCTAAGAGAAGGAGCCAAATACTATGGACAATACCAATTATAGCACAAATCCAGTAGAACGCAAGAAGGGGCAACACTTAGGAG
This sequence comes from Chakrabartyella piscis, assembly GCA_030067835.1. GTDB lineage: Bacteria > Bacillota > Clostridia > Lachnospirales > Anaerotignaceae > Chakrabartyella > Chakrabartyella piscis. The sequence continues at coordinate 3,274,907 of CP092441.1, read as the reverse complement.
CGGAAGAGCGTGGAGCAATCCAACACCTACACAAACTGGGTTACTCTAATAGAGCAATCGCTGGTGAGCTGAATTGTAGCCCTTCCACAATAGGATATGAGTTGGAAAGAGGCACGCCAGCTTACTCCGGTCGTGGGAGAAAGCCTACTTACTCTGCAAAGAGAGGCGCTACCGTTTACAAAGAAAATCGGAGCCGTTGTCGTCGTCCTAAGAAGTCATTTCAGGATTCGCAGTTTATTTCTTGGTTGGTAAAGCAAGTGAAAGAACACAAAAGGTCGTTTGATTCTTGCGTGGGTCGTGCAAGGTTGCTTGGGTTATTTCCTCCAGACACCATTCCATGTACCAAAACACTCTACAACCGATTGAGAAGCGGAGAATTGCCCCTCTCTTTATTCGACCTTCCAGAAATATTGACACGTCGACCACAGGGAAAACCCCGTATTTCTAAGCGTTTATACGGAAAAAGTATAGAAGAACGTCCTCTTGAAGTTGTCCTCAGAAACACCTTTGGTCACTGGGAATCTGATACCGTTTTGGGTCAAAAAAAGAAGGGCGAAGCAGCCGTTTTCAGCATTGTTGAACGGCTGACGGGTTACTATATTACCCTGCGTATTGATGAAAAAACCGCTGACGGAGTTGCCTCTGCAATGAAACAGCTCCATCAACAGTTTGGAGACAAATTCAATCAAGTGTTTCGTAGCATTACCACAGATAACGGAAGTGAATTTGCCAGTTTTTCAGACTTCGAGAATCTAGGTAGCGAGGTTTATTTTGCCCATCCATATTCTTCTTGGGAGCGTCCGGTGAATGAGCGGTCAAATCGTGTTTTGCGTAAATTCATTCCAAAATCCACCTCTATCACAAAATTTTCTCCCGAGCAAATCTTGGCGTTTTCGGATGAAATCAACGCAACCCCAACAAAGAGATTGGGATATTACACACCAGAAGAATTATTTGAAGATCAGCTTGATCAAATTTATAGAAGAACCAAGCAGTAAACTTTATTTCAAAAGTGTTCAATTTGTTATTGCAATTTTCATAATTTCAAAAATACGTTGTTTATATTGAAATTTCACCTAAAAAAGGGTATGATATAAATAGTATACGTAGAATGTCGCAAACTAGGCGAAGAATCCAAAATTTGCCTTTTACACAGCGAATCACAACATTGCAAAGTCAATGCATTTATAGATCTGTTTTTTATCGAAAGGAGTCTTGTTTATGTTTTCAAAAGATATGGGTATCGACTTGGGTACTGCAAATACACTTGTTTATATGCGTGAAAAAGGCATCATTGTCAATGAACCATCTGTTGTTGCCATCAACACACAAACCAAAGAAGTGCTTGCAGTTGGTAACGAAGCCAAAGAAATGATTGGTAGAACACCAGGAAATATTGTGGCAGTGCGTCCAATGAAAGATGGTGTTATTGCCGATTTCGACGTGACACAAGCTATGTTGCGTTATTTCATCAACAAAGCATATGTACGTTCTTTGTTCTCTCCAAAACCAAGAATTGTCATTTGTGTGCCATCTGGCGTAACAGAAGTAGAAAAAAGAGCGGTTTTGGAAGCAGCAGTTGCAGCTGGTTCTCGTGAAAAGGATACATACCTCATCGAAGAACCTATGGCAGCTTCCATTGGTGCTGGACTTCCTGTTGCAGAGCCAACTGGTAGCATGATTGTAGACATCGGTGGTGGTACCAGTGAAGTTGCGGTTATCTCCTTGGGTGGTATCGTCAGCAGTGCTTCTTTGCGTGTGGCTGGGGATGCTTTGGATTCTGCAATTACAGCGTATATCAAACGTGAATTCAACCTTGCAATTGGGGATCGTACAGCAGAAGAAATCAAAATCACTTTGGGTTCTGCTTATCCTTTGACACAAGAAGAACTTATGGAAATTCGTGGTCGAGATTTGATCAGTGGTTTGCCAAAAACAGTGGAAGTTACTTCCATTGACATACGTGCAGCGTTGGCAGAACCTGTGAAAGATATCATTGAATGCATCAAACAAACATTGGAATCCACACCACCAGAATTGGCTTCTGATATTATGGAATGTGGCATCACATTGACCGGTGGTGGCGCATTGCTTCGTGGTTTGGATCAACTCATTACAGCAGAAACAGGTATGCCTGTACACATTGCATTTGAACCACTCAATTGCGTTGCTTTGGGTACTGGTATGGTTTTGGAACAATTGGATGTTTTGAAATCTGTGTTGATTTCTCCAAGAAAAGCATTGTTCTAATTTCAATGAAATGGAAATAGGCAGATATGGAATCTGTCCCTACAATAGCGAACGTCAATAGTTTGTTATTTTGAGAAACAACATTTTCCCTTTTACGATAAGTGTTGCCACACCTAAAAGATCAGGCGACCACATAGGGTCGCCCCTACAGGTTGTGTGGTGTTCTTGTAGGGGTTGTCCTATGTGGCAACCCGTGGAGGATTGCTTTCGCAGCTACGCCTATCTTGAAAAGGGAAACAACATTCTAAACTTTTCACCATTCACTCTTAGTTATTCACTGGCGAACCAAGTTCGCTAAAAGGAGCGTTTACCTTGTTTATTTTATGGGATAAATATAAGAAAAAATTTATGGCTTCCATTGTGATGCTCCTTGTGGTATTTTCGTTGATTGGCACAGGAGACAGCTTAAGTGCCTCTTTATTGGAAAATGCCATTGGTTTCGTTGTAACACCCTTTCAGGATTTGACCACTGGTGTGGAATCTTGGGTTGTCAGCACAACAGAAGCCTCAAGAGAGCGTACAGAGCTCATTGCAGAAAACGAAGCGTTGTCAGAACAGCTTGCACTTTTACAAGAAGAAAACAAGCGTCTTTCATTATACGAAGCAGAAAATGAAACCTTATCTGGATTGTTGGACATTGCCCAAAGATTTCCAGAATACGAAAGCGTTGGCGCAACAGTCATTGCAAAAAGCACCAGCATTTGGTATGACACCTTTACCATCAACAAAGGGAGCACTTCTGGTGTTTCTGGCAATATGGTTTTGGTGGCACCCAAGGGTGTTGTAGGCAAAGTCCTAGAAAGTGGTGCAACCTATGCAAAGGCGCAATCCATTTTAGACAGCAACAGTGCAGTACCGGCTATGAGTTTGCGTACTGGTGATTTGGGTGTTGTCAAAGGGGATTATATCCTTGGAAATGAAGGTCTTTGTAAGATGGAATACATCAACCAAGAAGCGGAAATCATTGTTGGGGATGAAATCATCACTTCCCATCTATCTGACATCTATCCAGTTGGTATTTCCATTGGACAGGTCATAGAAATTGAAGCAGATGCCAATGGTTTGACCAAGTATGCAATCATCCAACCTTTTGTGGATTTGCAACATTTGGATACGGTTCTGGTCATTGACAAAAATCAAGAAGCAGGTGATGTGTCTTGAGAATTTTGATTACAACCATTGTGGTTATTTTAAATTTTGTGTTTTACACCACTGTATTTCGTTTGTTGGAAATCGGTGGCATCATTCCAAATACACCATTGATTTTGTTGGTTTCCTATTCTCTTTTGCGTGGCAAAAAAGAAGGTGCCATCATCGGTGTAGGCACTGGAATGCTATTTGATATGTTCTTTGGCACACATTTTTGTTTTTACACAGTTTTGTATCCTTTGATTGGATATCTCATTGGAAAAAACCAACCTGAATTTTATCGAGAAAACTACATTTTGCCTGTGTTCTTTTGTTTGTTTGCAGTTGGCATCTACGAAACAGCACACTTTGGCGAACAATGGTTGTTCCAAGAAGGTGGTAGCTTGATGCATTTTCTCTTCCAAATCTTGTTGCCAATGGCAGTGTATACAGGCGTTTGCACAATTCCCATTTATCGCTTGCTCTTTGGCTTGGATGAGTGGTTGATTTCCAAAGAACGATATAAGTATCGCTTGTTTTAGAGCGTTGATGGGAATGAAGTTTACAGATATGAGGGATTCTAATAAGGATAGACCTTGGAGACCTTTTTTCTATCGTGAAAAGTTCCCCAAACCCTTCAAAAACACTCTTTTAAAAGAATTAAGACCTTGAGACCCTGTCTCAAACTCTGTAAGCCTTTGAAAAGGCTTAACCTAAACTTTATTTAAAAAGCAGGCTATATTAATATATATTTGGAATATAGGGGTTTTGCTATGTAGGGGCAACCCTATGTGGTTGACCGTAGTCATTTTATTTGAAATAGCAATTTCATTTTGGCAACACCAACGCAAATCAAATGCGTTTTCGCAACAGGAGGAAAGTATGTCACGTTACTGGGAACAGTTCATTGAACTTTGCAAAAATAGAATATTTATCTTGCTTTGTGGCATTCTCCTATTGTTTTCTACATTGGTGGTGCGGTTATTTGAATTACAAATTGCCGATGGTGCAGACTATGCACAGTCCACAACAGCAAGCGTTTCCAAGGTGGTGAATGTGCCAGCACCTCGTGGGAATATTTACGACAGATATGGTAGACCTTTGGCACAAAACACAGTTGCATACTCTGTGCAAATCGACAACAGTACTGTTTTGGAATTGGGTGATTATCGTTTGTCATTGTTGCATAATTTGACAGATGTGCTTTGGAGCAAAAACACCACACCTGATGATGATTTGCCTATGGATGCAAGTGGGATTTACTTCACTTTCACAGGTGATGAAAAAGAGATTGCAGAACAAGAAACTGCGTGGAAATCCAAGATTGGTTTGACCAAAAGCCAGATGGACTTTACTGCCAGTGATTGTTTGGAATATTTATTTGAGAAATACGAAGCACCAGAGTCCTATTCAGAAGCACAAAAAAGAACGTATGTGTCTTTGGCAATGACCTTATCTGACCAGAACTTGATGGTTTTGACCATTACAGAGAAATTGGTTGGATTTGGCGAAACTTTGTCCAATGAACTACCAATGGCAACAGAATATCCATATTCTTTCCAATTCAACAATAGTTCTGCAAAGGAGCTGAATTTCAAGGAATCCATTTGGATGAGTGAGGAAGAATTGGATTACGATTCTTTGGAAACCCTGTCTTATTTACAGGAATTCTTTGGTTTGCCTTCTTATTTGCCAATGGATATGGTGCGTAACACAGTTGGACTGAGATATGCAATTTATTTGCAACGATACCAACAATACCAATCGGTTACCGTTGCGTCAGATGTAACAGACAAAACCCTTGCATATATTGAAGAAAACAACGATATTTTCAATAATGTAACCATTGACACAGTGTCTTTGCGTGTGTATCCAGAAGGCGAAACCTTTTCACATATTCTGGGGTATATTCGTCAAATGACAGAGTCTGATTATGCTTTGTATGCAAGCGATGTGGATGAAAATGGCAATACCATCTATAGCAGCACCGATATTGTAGGACAAACAGGTGTAGAAAAGCTATATGAACGTGAATTGAATGGAACCGATGGCAAAATTCTCATTGAAGTGGATAGCCAAGGTCGTCAAATCAGTGAATTGGAAACCACAGAGCCCATTTCTGGTAAGGATGTATTCCTAACCTTGGATAGTGAGTTGCAAAGGGTTGCTTTTGAAACCTTGGAAGACCAATTGCGAGATGCAGTCATTACAAAGTTGACCACAAGCACAACAGATCCACTTTCGTTGATTGATTTGTTCACTGCAATGGTAAAGGCGAATCATATTTCAGCCACTAAGATTTTGACAGCATACGAACCATATCAACATGGAATTTATGAAGAATTTTTGGCAGCAAATCCTGACTTTGACCCAGAAGATGAAGATGAAACAGCGGAAACCAAAATGCAAAACTATCTTTTGGAAGGACTTTTGACAGGTGCATTCACCACTAGAGATGCAATGCTCATTGCCATTGAACAAGGAACCATTACTGCAACTGAAGAAGAAATTGAAGCTTTGGCACAAGGTGGTGGAGATGTCTATGCAATGGTGTTGAATCGTTTGCAAAGTGGAGATTTATCACCAGCAGAAACAGCACTTGACCCATGTACAGGTTCTGTGTTTGTCACAGATGTCAATTCTGGTGAAGTTTTGGTTAGTGTGACCTATCCTTCCTATGACAACAACGAATTGGTCAATGTATTCAACAACGAATATTACAACAATTTGTTGCAAGATACCAATACACCTTTGGTCAACAGACCACTGAAACAAAAGAAAGCACCTGGTTCTACTTTTAAAATGGTCACAGCTATGGCTGGTTTGGAAACAGGCGTCATTACACCCTATACAGAAATTGAAGATGAAGGGGTTTATACCGCTACTGGTACACCATATGCTCGTTGTTTGATTTATAGCAACTATGGGATCACACATGGTATGGTGGATTTGACCTTTGCTTTGGAAGTTTCTTGTAATTATTACTTCTATGAAGTTGCTTATCGTTTGGGCAATGCAGCAAATAACTCCACAGAAGCGGGTATCACCACAATGAATGAATATGCAGCTGCTTTTGGCCTCAATAGCACAACAGGTGTTGAGTTAGAAGAATATGTGCCAACAATGGCTTCACCATATTACAAAGAACGTATTGTCAAATTGTTCAATCCAGATGCAACCACAAGCCAAACACGTTGGACGGATGGGGATACCATTCGTGCAGCAATTGGACAATCTGTCAATAGTTATACACCAGCACAAATCACAAGATACATTGCAACCTTGGCAAATGGAGGTACCTTGTATCAATTGCATATGATCGATTATTTGCAAAACCCAGATGGTTCTGTGTACTATGAAACACCAGAAATCATCGAAAATGTAGCAAGCTTTGATGAAGCAAATGTACAAGCCATCCATGAGGGGATGTTGGCAGTAGTGGAAGGGGACCGTGGTACCATGAGAACCGCTTTTGCAAACTTCCCAGTGCAAGTAGCCGGCAAAACAGGAACTGCTGAAGAAGATATCAATCGTAGTTCCCATTCTTGGTTGGTGTGTTTCGCACCATATGACGATCCACAAATTGCCATCACCGTTATGATTCCATTTGGAGAAGGCACTGGAGCTTTGACTTCAGAGGTGGCAAAGGCAATTATTACAGAATATCTTGGTTTGGATGTAACGCAAGAAAATTCCAACTTGGAAACCAATTTGACACAATGATATAGGAGGTAGGGTTATGACACCAAAAAATTACGTAGTATTCAAAGGCACAAAGGATGGCATTACATTGCAGTTTGATCCAGATGCGTCTTTTGTGGATATTTGTGAACAACTCACTAGAAAAGTCAAAGAAGCAAGCAGCTTTTTCGATAATGTAAAAACAGCATTGGCGTTCAAAGGACGTAGCTTCACAGAAGAACAAGAACAAGAATTGATGCGTATTGTGGTGGACAATACCACTATGGACATTACTTTTGTGAAAACAGAAAGCAGTCAATTGATGCAGTTGGCAGCACTTGCAAAAAAAGAAGCCATTGGTCAAAATGTCACCAAATACCACAAAGGTTCTTTGCGTAATGGTCAAAGAATTGATTTTGATGGTAGTGTTGTGGTTATTGGTGATGTAAACCCTGGCGCAGAAATCAAAGCAACAGGCAATATCATCATCTTGGGTCAACTGAAAGGTATGGCACATGCAGGTTGTGAAGGCATTGAAGAAGCATTTGTTTGTGCTTTGTATATGGCACCTGTTCAACTTCGTATTGCAGATATCATCACACGCTTCCCAGAAGAAAACAAACGTGGCAATAAAGCGCCAGAATTTGCATTTATCCAAGAAGGTCAGATTTTTGTAATGCCTTTGTCGTAATTTATCGTAATTTTTGTTTGAAACTGCAAAAAAACAGGTGCAAAAGCTGTAGTTTTTTGTTAAGATAAAGATAACAGTATGAAGATTGCACCAAACAGGAAATTTGCACTTATATCTTGCGATGCAAATCACTACAAAATAAAGCTGTCCTTCCTGTAGGGGCTGCCCGTAAAACGACGAAGAATTTTAGATTTTAGATTCTTCACTTCGTTCAGAATGACAACTCAATAAATACCATATGAAATATGGAAATAAATGTAGAGTGCAATGTGATTTTGCAATACAACAAAACGAAACATTGTAGGGTAGGATATTGATGCTATCACAAAACAACAATACGAAATATTGTAGGGTAGGGTCTTGACCCTACCACAAAACGAAAAAATATAAACATTATAGTAAAATCAGAATTAGGGGGAACTTACATGAGCGAAGTAATTGTAATCACCAGTGGTAAAGGCGGTGTTGGCAAAACAACAACATCTGCAAATCTTGGCTGTGGTTTGGCTATTACCGGTAAAAAAGTAGCATTGGTAGACGCAGATATCGGTCTTAGAAACTTAGATGTTGTTATGGGTTTGGAAAATAGAATCGTATACGATTTGGTGGATGTGGTAGAAGGCAATTGTCGTTTGAAACAAGCACTCATCAAAGACAAACGTTACGAAGGATTGTTCTTGTTGCCAGCAGCCCAAACAAGAGACAAAGATGCAGTTTCTCCAGAACAAATGAAGAAACTTTGTGAAAATCTTAAAGAAGAAGGCTTTGACTATGTAATCATCGACTGTCCTGCTGGTATTGAACAAGGGTTCAAAAATGCCATTGCTGGTGCAGATCGTGCTGTTGTTGTTACAACACCAGAAGTTTCTGCTGTACGTGATGCAGATAGAATCATTGGTTTGTTGGAAGCAAATGAATTGCGTGATCCAATGTTGATTCTCAATCGTTTGCGTATCGACTTGGTGCAACGTGGCGAAATGATGAACATTGAAGATGTAACAGAAATTCTTGCTGTTGATATTTTGGGTGTGGTTCCTGATGACGAAAGCATTGTCATTGCAACCAACAAAGGGGAACCTGCTGTTTCCAACCAAGAATCACGTGCTGGTACTGCATATCGCAATATTGTACAACGTATCCTTGGTGAAGAAGTGCCAATTATGTCCTTTGAAGAAGCACCAAAAGGCTTCTTTGCAAGACTCAAAACATTGTTTCAAGGTTAATTAGAAGGAGGAATAGATATGGGCTTCATGGATTTTTTCAAAAAAACATCTGCTCCTGCTTCAGGTAGCGTAGCAAAAGATAGACTCAAACTGGTTTTGGTACACGATCGTGTAAATTGTTCTGCACAAGTGTTGGAAATGCTCAAAACGGATATCATCAAAGTCATCTCCAATTATATGGAAATTGATTTGGATGAATTGGATATCCAAATTACCCAAACACAATCAGAAGAAAACAATGGTACTGTGCCTGTGTTGTACGCAAATATTCCAATTAAGAGTATGCGTAAAATTCAAGACTAATTTTAAGTGGATCAAAGGTCGAGATGCGGTGTATGCCAAAACCTCGACCTTTTGTACGTTTGATGGATAACCACAAAACCAAAATTTGAAATATATCGTACTTGTAGGGGCACCCCTATGTGGGTGCCCGTCATCAACAGCCACAAAACAAATAGGTGGGCATGGAAACCCACCTCTACAAAACCGAAAGTATGAAGGTACTGCAATTGTAGGGGCGACCATTGGTCGCCAGCAGGTTTTGTTCTTAAGCATTTGACGAAGTGTCAATCTGTTTCACTCATTTTTTAGTATTCACTGCGGTTTGAACCGCTATGAGGTTTTTTATGCGAATCAAAAAAATATTTCAAAATTTAGATATCTTTATACTCATTGCCATTTTGGCATTGGTATCCTTTGGGTCTGTTGCCATAGCCAGTGCAATCCATGTGAATCTAGGTGAAGACTATGCAACCTTAATGAAGCATTTTGCATTTTTCTTTATGGGAATTGTGTTGATGCTCATTGCTGCCAATGTGGATTATGAGTATTTTTCTCAATTTCATGTACCCATTTATCTGCTCAATTTGCTTCTGCTCATTGCAGTTTTGCTCATTGGTGTAGATGGTGGTGGTGCTGTGCGTTGGATTGCAATTGGACCTTTGACCATTCAACCATCGGAGTTTGCAAAGGTGATGATGATTTTCTGTTTGTCCAAAATTTTGGCAGATAGACCAGATCGTGTCAATGAGTTGCCAACTTTGTTGTTTTTATGCGCCTATATGGCATTGCCCATTGTTTTGGTGTTGATGCAACCTGCTTTGTCCTCTAGTTTGGTGTTGGTTGCCATCTTCTGCATTTTGTTATTTGTAGCAGGACTGAGCTATATTTGGATACGAAACATTGTTTTGGTGGCAGCACCAGTGGTTGGCTTTATTCTCATTGACGTTGCCAGTGAAACACCACTTTTGATGGATAAAATTCTGGCACCCCATCAATTCAATCGTATTCTTTCTTTTGTAGACCCTACTAGAGATGCTGACTTGTATTACCAAACAGAGAAGTCCATCAGTGCCATTGGATCAGGTCAATTGACAGGTCAAGGTTTGTTCCAAGGTACACTCAACCAGCTCAGCTACCTGCCAGAACCCCATAATGACTTCATTTTTTCAGTAATTGGAGAAGAATTTGGCTTTATTGGATGTATATTTGTAATAGGAGTCTTGCTTTTTTTGATTTTTCGTTGTATAGTAATAGCAATATCTGCACGTGATACCTTGGGACAGCTTTTGGCGCTTGGAGTTGCTGGTATGTTTGCATTCCAAACATTTGTCAACTGTGGTGTTGCACTTGGTATTTTGCCAAATACAGGTATGTCTCTACCATTTGTTGGTTATGGTGGTAGTGCTATGTGGACAAATATGATCGCAATTGGTCTAGTTTTGAATATACGTAAAAAAGAAATGAAATCACTTTTTGAAGGAGGATTGTTATGAATATTGGTTTAATCGCCCATGATAACAAAAAGAAATTAATGGAGAACCTTTGTATCGCATACCGTCACATTATGTGTAAACATGAATTGTATGCAACTGGTACAACAGGCCGTTTGGTGGAAGAAGCTACAAATCTTGTGGTGCATAAATATCTTTCTGCTCGTTTGGGTGGAGAACAACAAATGGGTGCGCAAATTGCAGGCAATGATGTGGATGTTATGATTTACTTGCGTGATCCTGTAACCATTCAAGATTATGAGTCTGAAGTCAATTCCATCACACGTCTTTGTGACATTCACAATATCCCACTTGCAACAAACTTGGCATCTGCTGAAGTTTTGCTTTTGGCTTTGGATCGTGGCGACTTGGATTGGAGAAATGTGGTGAGATAATGGACAATTATTCCTTCAATGGAACCCTTATGGCGATTATTGTTGGGTATTATTTGATCATCAATCTTGTGCTGTTTTGTATGATGGCATTTGACAAACATGCAGCCATCAAAGGCAGACGTAGAATACCAGAAAAGAATTTGTTTATGGTAGCCATCGTAGGCGGTAGCTTTGGTGGTTTATTGGGTATGGTCTTAAAACGCCACAAAACACGCCATATGGACTTTATATTTGTATATACCTTCACAGCAATTATGCATATTTTGGTGGCATATTTGCTCATTGGAAAGTTTGTATTTACATTTTAAACAGAAGAAAACACCTTTCTCATAGCGAGTTAGGTGTTTTTTGTGTATATTTTAAGTTGTCATCTATAGCCATTCCATATATAATAAAATTAGGATTGTTGCTTCGGCGGTCAGTCACTTCCTACAACAAAAAAGGAGGTGACTTAAGATGATTACATACAGCGATTTATTTACGTTCTGTTTGGTAATTATTGGCGTCATTTCTTTGTGTTTACACAAGAATAAATGACATAAAACGACCGCCTAACAAACGTTAGACGGTCAAACTTATCCATCGGACTGATTGCCTTCCAACGAGCAACAATCCTACTTAGTTTCAATATATCACACATAATTGCGTTTGTAAAGTTATCTCTTGCAAAGATGGCTTTTTTATTTTGCAAAAACCATCCATTTATAGAATCCAATCAAAACTTACCAAACACATGTCTACCAAGTTTACAATACCCTATCTATTTTTCAACAGAACACGAAAGAAGGAAGTAGAGAAAGTGATACAACAGAACAATAAGCGAAACAAACTTTTCATGAAAAACCCTCCTTTTATTTGTTGTAGAGATACGCTTCTGTAAACTCTACATATCCTCTGCAATTGTATGCAACGCCTGCCCATTCCAACACAGAAACCAAAATAAAGACAGGATCAAACACCGAATTGCCATCTTCTTTTCCAGAATAGTGCTTTGCAATATATCCAACCAATGTACTATCATCACAATGGGATTCCCCTAGCTTAAAATTGCGTCCATTGCCCTTTTGTGCTGTACCACCATTTTTATGAATACATTCCACCATAGTATCGAAAACAGTATACTCGTAGTTTGGTTTGATGGGGAGTTCATTGCATTCAAAGCTAAGTCCATCTCGACATGCTCTGATTTCATAGGCATTGCCCCTTGCAGAATGTACAATAGCACGTCCATTGTTTTCATACAGCTTTTCTTTGATGATGTTGGATGCCAAATGACTGTTTTTTTCAAAAAAGAATTTTTTCATATCGATTTCCTCCTCAACCGCTGGTTTATTTTGCTCTTCTTTTGCCAAATGCAACTCCACCAATAATGATTGCAATTTTTTCTTTGCAAAAGGATAAGAAATATTCAAATCTTCTTGCAATAATTTTAAATTCCCTTGATGTTTCAAAAATGTCAATAAAAAATTCATTTGTTCGTCAGATAAATAGTTGAATGGATTCAGTTCAAACTTATTTTGTAAATTCAAACCACAATCTTCACAACTCAAAGCACTAACGAATAATTTGCCACTACACACTGGACAATTGGTTAAAATATTTGCCATACTGTTTCGCCTCCTTATATTTTATGATATAAAGATAACATATAATAAAGTACTTGTCAATATAGTAATTAAAAATATTTATTACTAAAAAAATAGAATGCAAAAAAAAGGCGACCACAGGTCGCCCATACAAAACAATTTTACTATTTCAAAACTTACCAAACACATGTCTACCAATTTGATTGGTGATGGGAACCTGCCAAATCCATCTACTGGTGGCTGTCACAGGATTCCAATAATACAACGCACCATTCACAGGATCCCAACCATTCAGTGCATCCCTAGCAGCATTGAGAGCTGTTTCACTGGGTGGCAAATAAAATTGATTGTCCCAAACTGCATCAAAAGCACCTTTTTGGAAGATGACATCATACAAAGTATCTGGAAAATCATTGCTTTTCACACGATTTAGAACCACAGCACCCACAGCAACTTGACCTTCATATGGTTCACCTCTTGCTTCTCCATGGATGATGGATGCCAATAAAAACACATCATCTTGATAACCATTGCTTCCAGAGCCTGAAATACCAAGTACAGACAGGGTTGCAGTTCCAGCAATGCCATCTGCCACCAGACCATTTGCTTGTTGGAATGCCAAAATCGCTTCGTATGTTTTGGAACCATAAATCCCATCCACAATGCCACGATAATACCCCAATTCTGACAATCGTTGTTGTGTCTGTCTGACTAAAGTGCCACTGGTACCCCAAGACACCAATTGTCTGTTGGTTTCTGTTGCCATCAAATCTAGTTGCATATCATCCCTCATTTCTATGTATATTATGTAGGGACAGCCCTAGCGGCTGTCCGTTGTACCATTCTGCCTGTCATTCAGAGGAACAACGTGACGAAGAATCTTGGTTTTCGGGCGACCACAGGTCGCCCCTACGGGTAGCATTCTGTTAGCTACCATTCAGAGGAACAATGTGACGAAAAATCTTGGTTTGCGGTCGATTCGTGAATCGCCCCTACAATTACAATATAGTTATATGGCATTTTGCATTTCCTGCCACAATTCCACTACCTTAAATTTGATTTTTGGTGTGATTTCTTCCTGTGACAAAGCAGATACCACCAAATATTCTTCGTTGGTCAAGGTGTTTTCCAAGCGTAAATTGCTTTCTTCTGTCATATACCCCCAAGTGGCATCTACAAAACACATTTGGGGATACAAAACACACCACCAATTGTTGCCTTCTGCCAGACCAATTTCAATACGCAATGCATCGTAAATGCCTGATGGAAATGTCAAATCATCATATTGTTTCATGGGGAATTGTTCACGCACCAAAGAAACCGACACAGGATAGTCATAGCCTTCTGACACCACAATTTCCTGTGCCAATTTACAAATTTCCACAGTAGCGGCTTCCAATAATGCCAAAGATTCTGCTTTGGTTTCACAGGTTGCCAACATTTCGCCATAGGTTTCCAAAACACCATCACGCACCAAAAGTTTCAATTCTTGGTCAGCATCGGTGTTGCTATTTGCCAAAACGTGGAATCTGACCACCTTGGTTGCAATGCCATTTTGAATGGTTTGGGAATATGCTTGGGTGTATTCTGCCATGATACCACCAAAAATACATAGCCCAATGGTTAGAGCCATCACATAATTCCATTTCTCCTTTTGCCACAAATCCAGTGCTTTTTTCTTCCATATCTGAAACATAGAAATCCCTCCAAGTGTTTGTTATCTTAAGGATACCCATGTTTTGGCAGTTTGAAACAAGGAATTGAAAATGAAAGATTCTTCGTCTACGGAATGGTCAAGACCATTCCCTACAAATTTTTGCTCACTGTTATCGTATGCGACCAAAATCCTCCACATCCACAGCAACAGAAAGTGTCAATTGCCAAGCATCCTGTTCCAAATCAAAATCTGGATATTTCCGTCTGATAGCAGCACCAATGCCAATGGATTCCACTGCACCTGCATCTTGTGCCACTTCTATTGTATGTGTCACTTCTTCCTTTATGCGTGTTGCAAATGCCTGTTCCAATTGCAAACGACCTTCTTCGGTGAAGGATTCTTGGGTGCCACTACCCAACAAATTGCCTGTTGCATCAATGACAATGGTGCAATAGAGGGTATCGCCAATGGTTTGCATCACATAAGAAGTGGTGTTTTTCATGATGCGTAGAGAAAGTGGTATTTCTTCTGTCTTTGTGGAAATGGTGTCCACTGGAATGCTTTCTTGTGTATTTTGTGGAATGGTTGTCACCAAAACAGCACCATCTGCTTCTTCACGCAAAAAGGCATAGCCCAAAGCAGAATCTACATCCAAAGTTGTCACATATTCATGGTTTTGCAAAAGCAAACCACCACCCAAGGATAAATTGCCATCGGTGGTTGCAATCTTTGGTAAAATTGCAGAATCCCTTTGTTCTTCCAAAGCAATCAAGAAACCATCCAAATCTTCACCCCAAGTGACAGCCACATCACCAGCTGTATTTTCGTAAAAATCCCAAAGGAATAGACCTGTTTCGCCATCACTTTCCAAAATGGCTTGCAAACAATCAGAAGCCAAATCTTCCGTTGCCAAAAGCATCACATTGCCAGAAATATCCTGACTACGTTCCAATTCTGCCAACAAATGCATATACCCAGAATCAGAAGTCAAAACATCCTGGCTGAAAACCAACATTTTCAATTGTCCAAGTTCTGTTTTTCTTGGGTTTTCTTGGTCTAAGGTGGCAATGCCTTCTGCTAGGGTAGTGCCATTTGCTTTCAAGAGTGTGGTGTCTGTGGTTCTGGTTTTGGCTGGTACAAAGGAGAATGCAAAACCATCTTCAGCAACATCTACACCCAATGTGATGATGTATTCACGGTTTTCAGGGTCATTGCCATCCATACATCCAGATAAGAAAAGAATTTGCAACAAACAAAGAAACCAGATTTTACATTTGGTCATGTGAAATCCTCCTTTTGACAATATCTATGAGCAACAAAATAACAGGAATTGCCACCAAAAACAACACCAAACCATAAGATAGATATCGCAATCGTAAATCATAAGCAGACCATAAATCTTCTGGCAAAAGGGAAGTGACCCAGAGAAGCAACCCAAAGAAGATACAACCACCAGAAATGGACTTTTCTTTGGAAATGGGTAAAACTTCTTTCCAAATCTGCAAAGCATAGAGCAAAATCATAGACAAAAACAAATAGGTGGATACCATCCAAAACCATAGAAACAACAAGTCCTGTCTACTTAGGAAAATATGAGCAAAGCCAATACGTTCCATCATTTGCAAAGTGGGCAACATTTTATCAGACAAAACACCTGTACCATAGGTGGCAAAAGCAAGTATGGTCAAAGCAAATACCAAGAAAAGACTCAATATCACAGAACCAATGAGCACACCAGAACCTGTTTTGATTTTGGTATATCCTAAACAAAAGGGTGTCAAAAGCAAACCTTGTGCAAGTGGTGCCACATAGGAGGTGATGGAAACAAATTGCTCCATATCCACTGTGGAAATGGGCAACAATCTACCAAAATCAACAGAAAAAGCCAATGCCACCAAAACCACCACCAACGGAATCAAAAAGAAGAAAAACATCACTTCTGCCATACGTGCCACAACTTCCACACCACCCATTGCAACAGGAAGTATTGCCAAAACAAAAACAGCCAATACCAACCAAATGGGTGTTTTGGATAACATGGTGGCAGAAATCACTTCACCAAAAATACGCAATTCCATAGCACCTACAAAAATGAGAAAACACAATAGACCAAGTACCAAAAGAGTACCCAAAACCCTTCCAAATCCATAACGATACCAAAAAACCGTTGTAACATCAGGGTTTCTTTTGCTTAAAACACAAAGAAGCACCTGCACCAATAGAAATAAAACACTCCAAGGTAGCAGTAGCAACCAGCCACTTTTGCCACCCATATCCACCAATTCTGTAGGCAAAAACAAAAGAGCAGTGCCAAAGAACGCAAACAAAAGCAATGCAGAAAATTGACGTTTGGAGATACGTTTGTTGTTGACAAACATCAAGAATCCCCCTTTCGTGATTTTGGGTTCATGAAAATGGGTGTATCCTTCATTTTACGCAGTGGCAACCGCCAAATACTATCTTCCCAATCCACATCGTTGTTGATGACGCTGGAACAAAATGGATATAAATAAGGGATTCCATAGGAAGTGAGACCAGACAAATGTGCCACCAAAACCAACATAGAAAGCCAAAAACCAAAGAGTCCAAAGGTTGCTGATAACAAAATGACAAAATATTTGGTCAAACGCAAGCCAGAAACCAAAGCAATGTTTGGAATCACAAAGCCACAAATGCCAGTCAGTGCAGTGACAATGACCACAACAGGACTGACAATTCCAGCTTCTACTGCTGCTTGTCCAATGATGATACCGCCAACAATGCCAATGGTGGAGCTGACAGGTGATGGCAAGCGAATGCCAGCTTCTCGAAGCAGTTCAAAAGCCAGTTCCATTGCAATGACTTCACCCACCAATGAAAATGGGATGTTTTGTCTGGTGGATGCGATTTTGATGGCTAGGGGTGTTGGCAACAGTTCTGGATGAAACACAGCAAAAGCAATGTACAACCCAGACAAACCAATGGCACCAAAAGCAGCCACATATCGCATAGCACGAATGAAACTCATAATGGCGAAACGGTCGTAATAATCTTCTGCTGCTTGAAAAAATACATTCAAAGTTGCAGGCAACAAAATCACAAAAGGAGAATTGTCAATGGCAAGCACCACACGTCCCTCCAACAAAGCAGAAGAAGCCTTATCTGGACGTTCTGTCATTTGCAGTTGTGGAAAAGGGGATTTCCAGCTGTTTTCCAAAAGTTGCTCCACAGAGCCACTGTCCAACACCACATCCAAAGCATCCATGGTTTCCAGTTGTTTGGTGACACGATTTAAAATTTCTGGACGCACCAAATCCTCCATATACAAGATACAAATATCTGTGTTGCTTCTGGTACCTAGCTTTTTACGTTTTACCTTCAATTTTGCATCTTGAATACGTCTGCGTATCAAAACCACATTGAATGCCACCACTTCAGTAAATGCATCCTTAGGTCCCTGTACCACAACCTCGGTTTGTGCTTGGTTCACACCTCGATTTGGAAAACCCCTTGTGGAAGCACGTAATGCAAATGGGTCACCATCCATAAATAGAGCAGTATCGCCACATAAAATGGTTGCAACCACATCTTCTATGGTTTGGATTTTGGACAATTCACGCACTGCAATGCCATCTGCCATCAATTCATCCAAAAAAGCACCCTCATTGCAAGAAGGTGATCGATTCATCAAATTGGTCATAATGAAGTTTTGTACCGTATCTCCATCCACCATATTGTCGGTATATACCATCAAAATGGTTGCACTGCCACCGCCAATGGCAAATTCACGCATGACAATATCTTCGCAGTCCAGAAACAACTGTGTCAAAATCTCTTTGTTTTCTCCAATGGTTTTCAAAATTTCCATATGCCACCTCCAAATCCTTGGAAATAGTGTAACCAAAAGAAATTTCCATATGCAGATTTCTAAAATAAGACAAAAATATCCCAATGAAAGAGGAAAGAGTTTCATATGATCACGTAGGGGTCGATGCTCACATCGACCCTTTTGTCAGCAGTCCCGTAATAGGCGTGGATATGTGATGCAGTAGGTCTCGTTATCTTGCATTTGGACAAAAAAATAAGACCTCGATATTCTGGCTGAATACCAAGCTCTTGGAATTTGTAAAATGAATCAATGAGCATCTAAAAAGGACAATGATTTGAAGAGTATCACAAGAATAGATGGTATGCTCTAATATCACCTTTTGCTCAAAACTATAACTGTACACTAAGTGGACATGTGTATATGTGCAAATGACAAAATACACAAATCCAATAAATGTAAAAAATTGGCAAATCTCACAAAATTTGGAAGTAAATATTTTACTTTATCTCCAAGCCTGCAAGCTGTGCCAATTCCAAAATGGTTCTTTTTGAGATCTTTTTGCCTTTGTAATCAATTAAGTTATCCATATCACCAGTAAATATGTCAGCTGGTTCGTATTTTTTTAAGATAATTGTATCTTCTTTTACAAAAATTTCTAATGAATCTTTGATTTCAATGCCCATGTTACGTCTAAGCTCAATAGGAAGTACTACACGGCCCAATTCGTCGACTTTTCTAACGATTCCTGTTGATTTCATATGATATTCCCCCGTTAACCCTAATTATTTTTAAAATAAATTCGTAATTTACCTTATTCTACCACACTTTTTACCAAATATCAACAAAAATCAGCTGGAAATAAAAGTAAATTTGTGCAAACATTTGGAAATTGATGAAAAAATGGCATGAAATGATATGGTAATTTCATACAATTCTAATGGAGGTGTATGTATTTGGATTGGATATGGGGTTTTTTTATTGTGGGTGGAATTTTAACAGGTGCAATTTTGGGTAGAATGGATTTGGTGACCAATGCGGTTTTGGATGGTGGCAAAACTGCAATGGAATTGGTGTTTGCAATGGCAGGTGTGGTGGCTACATGGGCAGGAGTTTTGAAAATTGGAGAAAAAGCAGGTATGATTGCTGCTTTGGCAAGAAAAATAGAACCGCTGATGAATTTTTTGTTTCCAACAGTACCCAAAAACCACAAAGCACGTGAATACATAGCCGCTAATTTTGCTGCCAATTTCTTGGGACTTGGTTGGGCTGCAACACCAGCAGGCATACTTGCTATGAAGGAATTGCAAAAGCTGAACCGAAATGGAACCAAAGCCAGTGGTGCCATGTGCATGTTTTTGACGGTGAATATGTCCTCTTTGCAACTATTGACCATCAATGTGTTGGCATATCGCACCAAATATGGATCTGTGGCAC
This sequence comes from Chakrabartyella piscis, assembly GCA_030067835.1. Classification (GTDB taxonomy): domain Bacteria; phylum Bacillota; class Clostridia; order Lachnospirales; family Anaerotignaceae; genus Chakrabartyella; species Chakrabartyella piscis. The sequence continues at coordinate 3,255,282 of CP092441.1, read as the reverse complement.
CGACAGAAATTGTGGGTGTTGGCATTGTGGCAACCTTGGTGACCACCTTGTTTGGTGTGACCTTGGCAAAGATTTGCAGTCTAGGAGGTGAATAGATGGAGATTCTATTGACCATGTCCAACTATATCATACCAGTGACCATGTTGTTCATTGTGGTCTATGGCTTGCTTAATGGTGTGCGTATTTACGAAACCTTTTTGGAAGGTGCAAAAGAAGGTTTGCAAACAGTTGTGGAAATTTTACCAACGCTCATTGGTTTGATTGTGGCAGTGGAAATCTTTCAAAATGGTGGACTTTTGGAGATTTGCACCAATCTCATACGTCCATTGGTGGAACCACTTGGATTTCCAGCAGAAATTGCCCCTCTAAGTGTCATACGTTTGGTGTCCTCGTCAGCAGCAATTGGGCTTTTGGTGGATATCTTCCAAACATATGGACCAGACTCCTATATGGGACGTGTGGCTTCTGTGATGATGAGTTGTACCGAAACGGTGTTTTATACCATGAGTGTGTATTTCTTGGCTGTGGGCATACGAAAAACCAGATATACCCTGCCATGTGCACTGATTACCAATTTCGTTGGTGTTGTAGTTGCCATTTGGTTGGTGGGTTTGGTTTGGTAACGGAAACATTGTAGGGGCGATTCACGAATCGGCCGTTATAAGATTCTTCGTCACGTTACGGGCAGCCACATAGGGCAGCCCCTACAAAATGACAACTAACGGGATGCATCACCTTTGCAACAACCAACGAAACGCTTTACTGTAGGGGCGATTCACGAATCGACCGTTATAAATTTCACCATTTGTTTTCCAAATCTATGGCAAATTTTCTTTGTATATTCCACAAAAATGCTGTATAATAAGAAAGAATCATTACAATAGCAGTGGTCTACTCATTGAGAGGATGGAATACAAATGAAAAGAATTTTGGGTATTGGCTTATCCATTTTGCTGCTTTTCACAGGTTGTAAAGCAGTAGAAGTGGAAAAACCAGTATTTAGCATAACCGCAGAAGAACGAACTGCATATATGGAAGAAATGGATGATATTTGCTACGAATATTATTGGAACTATGACAAAGATAGTCTGATTTTCATTGAGGGCACAGTTCCCAATGATCCAACTTTGGTGCCAGAATACTTTGCAGCAGCGTCAGAAGTGGGCTTTGCAATGGAAGAATTTGCAGGTGATGATGCAGTTCTAGGTTTGGCAACACTTTTGCATTACAATGGCGATACAGCAGGTGAAATCATTTGCTGGTTTGTGGCAGAAGAATTGGTTGGTGTGTATTATTTGGGTGGATATGACGATACACCCTATAGTTTGTTGGAGAGAAACCCATTTTTGGCAGATGGTGGCTTCATTGCCTATGAAAATTGGGTTGGTATGGAAGATAATTTCCGTGAATACAATGGAACTTTGCCTGTAGATGGCTTTGTGGCAGAAGGATATGACAACAGTGGCAATCCCATTGTGGCAAGCATTTCTGGCAACACTTTGGGGCTTTATGGATTGTCTGGCAATTATTTGAGTCGTATGCGTTCCAAACAATTTGACACAAGCCAAGAATTGTTGGGTGCTGCTTTGTTGGAAGTGAATGGTGTTTCTACCATTGCAGTGTTGTTGACCGATACAGAAGAACATTCCCATGATGTTGTGGAAGAAGAAACAGAAACAACAGAAGTGTTTTCTGAACGTTTGGAATATGTCATGTTGTATACCTATGACTGGCAAGAAATTGGCGAATTGCCATTGATGGGTCTGTCTTATACAGGAATTACTGCTGATGAAGGGGAATTGCTTTTGTTTACAACAGATGCAGTAGAACGATATCGCTACAATGGTGACTGGTCTAAGGTAGAAAAAACCTATTTGAAACATGGTGTCACACAAGCACATATTGTGGATTTGGATGGCGATGATGAAAAGGAATATTTCCTGACCGATGGCTTGGATTTGTATGTATACCAAAAAAGAGATTCTGGTTTGTTGAAAATTTGGAGCACACATCTTGGTGTAGAAAACTTGTATGGTGCTTTGTATAGTGGCGATTTGAATGGTGATGGTGTTTCGGAAGTTTATCTTTGTGATAGCACAGGTACCACAATTCGCTATATTTTGACAGAACGAGGTTTGCGTTCTTCCAATGAAGATATTGACTATGGAGAAGCTATGTATGTCAGCGATTTCAATGGCGATGGCTTAGATGACTATTGGCGTGTAGAAACAGGTGCTATGCAACAAGGTAGCCTGCACTTGGCACAATAGGGTGACTGTAGTCACCGACTAAAGGCTAATGGTGAATGGTGAAAGACTTTGAAAAGCGACTAAGAACTAAGGGTGAATGATGAAGGACTGAAACCTACAAATGAGGTGCAATCGTAGGGTTGATTCACGAATCAACCGCAATACCAAAGATGCTTCGTCGTTTTACTCCTCTGCATGACAAATCTGGATGGATAACAAAATATGATGTAATCATTGTAAGGTGGTGGCTTGCTGCCGCCATAATACCAGAACACCAAAACGATACCACAACAATTGTAGGGACAACCCTAGCGGTTGTCTGTTTCATATAGAAAGGTAACCCTAATGAACCACGAATTTTTTATGAAAGAAGCCCTTTTGGAAGCAGAAAAAGCATATGATTTAGGAGAAGTACCCATTGGTGCAGTCATTGTGCAAAAGGATACCATCATTGGACGTGGGCACAATCTGCGTAATTCCATGAAAAATCCATTGTGCCACGCAGAAATTGCTGCCATCAACGAAGCGGCTGGTGTAGTTGGAGATTGGAGATTGGAAGATTGCACTTTATATGTGACCATTGAACCATGTCCCATGTGTGCAGGAGCCATTGTACAAGCCAGAATGCAGTCTGTGGTCTTTGGTGCCAGAAATAGCAAAGCAGGATGTGCCGGTTCCATCTTGGATATTTTGAACGAACCTAGATTCAATCACCAAGTGGAAGTGGAAGAAGGTGTTTTACTGGAAGAATGTGCTGGTTGGATGAAACAATTCTTCAAACGTTTTCGCAAAAGCCAACAAGTAAAGGTGGAAAAGGAAAATACCGAAACTGCTACAAATCCAAATAATGACACACTGTAGGGACAGATTCCATATCTGTCCGTAATGTCATATATGAATATAAATGGTCTATTCCATTGGGATATTGACAAATCCCATAAAGTTAGATATAATTATATAGTTATATTTTTGTCTTTGACGCAGTGCATCTGCTATGCGTTGAGATTGAGGTCTGATGCAATAGAAGCCTTCGAATCGTGTCAGGGTTGGAAGACAGCAGCACTAAGGAGTTCCCTTCTATGTGTGTCAGGTAGCCTCTTTGGAGTGTACTGGGTGCATTGCGTCAAAGACAAATGGTATAACAGGGGAGTAAGATAAGGAGTCCAATTTGGGCTCTTTTTTAATACCAGAAATGATTGGAAAATATTTTTTGAAAAAATTGTCCTGATACAAAGAGAACTATACCTAATATGTATTATACTTGTAGGGAATGCATTGTATGCATTCCACGTTTGATACGCATACAATGCGTACCCTACAAAAATTCACCAGAGTACATAAAAATTTATTATCCTGAATTGAAAAAAATTTCAAAAACATGGAACTTTTTACAAATCACCCTCGTCTGAGAAATATAAGGATGAAAACATCCCATAAAATTGACAATTCAAACATGAACTTTCAGGAGGAAAACAATATGAAAAAATTAGTACCTTTTACTTTAGCAGCAGTAGTGGCAATTGGCGCAACAACCGCATTTGCAAATGGAATCGACAGTAACCCAAACGTAGGTGAAAACAACGATGAAATGCTTTTGGATTTTGGGACAAACGAAGAAGATGGCATTATGATGATTGATGGTAGCGATATGCTTTTGGACTTTGGTGTTAATGAAGAAGAAGGCGTTATGATGATCGATGAAGAGGAAGCAATGTTGGGTATGCCTGTACGTGAATTGGGTTACTTCTCTGTAGAACCAGTTACAGTAGACGAAAATGGCAATTTCTCCATTTTGGCATTGGATATGAACGAACAAATGACACAACTCAATGGCAATGGTAGCACTTTGATTGTGGATGCAATGACAGGCGAATCCCTTTCTTTGGAAGATTTGGAAGGTGTCACATCTGCTTATGCGTATATGGGAATGCAACAAACCATGAGTTTGCCACCACAAAGATTTGCAGAAGCAATCATCATCAATATGGCTATGGATGCAGCAGCTCCAATGCTTTTGGATATCACAAACATCATGAACCAAGGAAATGCAGTGACATTTGGTACATCTGATGTAGAAACTTCCTTTACATTGGATGCAGATATGCCATTGGATGTATTTGGCAAAGAAGAATTGACCACAGTGGGCGAAGTTGCTTATAACTCTCGTGTATTGGTTTGGAAAGATATGACAGGTGAAGTGAGCAAAGTTATGGAAATCCAAGTGGTTCCATTTGCAATCAATGGCAATGCAATTGATACAGAAGTGGTTTACACAAACGAAGTGGCATATGTTTCTTTGCGTGATGTGGTAACTGCTTTGGACTTGACTTTGGCTTGGAACGCAGCAGAAAAAACAGCAACCATCGCCAATGAAATGCGTACCATGAACTTCACAGTAGGACAAGATTTGTATGTTTCCACAGCAACACAAGAAGATATCTATGGTATGACTGCACCAGTGGAATTGGGTGCTGCACCTTATATCGCAGAAAATGGAACTTTGTTGGTACCAGCAATGGCATTTAACGCTTTTGTTGGTTTGGAAGTCATTGTAAAATAAAGCTAAAGAAATTTCATATGATAACGTAGGGGTCGATGCCCACATCGACCCTTTTTTGTTGTCCAATTGATGACAGGCGACCACAGGTCGCCCCTACAATGACCAATCTATATACTATGTCATCCTGAATGCAATGAAGGATCTTGGTTTTCGGGCGATTCGTGAATCGCCCCTACAAGTGCCAGAGTATTTATGGCTTTGTAGGGGTGTCGTTTCGGCACCCGTAGTGCAACTTCAAGATTTACCAGGCACTTCGCAACCACAATATTGACAAAGGGATTTGCCACCAACAGCAAGATGTGGCGTGTTACCTTGGCACTGCTCGCAGTAGGCAAAGTCTTCACCATATCCTTTGTTTTGGGTGTCTGGATTGGATAGAATACCCAAAACAGTGACAATGGCTGTGATTCCTGTAAAAATGTGTAAAATGGTGGCATAATCCACATCCAAATTGGCACGCATCAAAAGTGTCATCAATTGGGACATGATACTGGCAAAGGTGGCTGGTTTCTTCAAACGATTCAAATAAATTTTCAGTTGTGCCATATACAAAACTCCTTGTAATCAGTTGGTATAGTATATGGTAAAATATAGAAAATGGTACAATTGCCAATATATGAAATCACTAAATGCAACGGGATGTCGGGGACGCCATCCACTACAAACTCAAAACCACCACATCAATACCATCCAAATTCCAATAAAAAAAGCAGTCCTAAGACCGCTTTTCGGTTTTGTTTGCTTATACGCCACATGCAATGGACAATGCGTAAACTGCTTCATTTTTAACCATCTCTTCACCATGTTCCATCAAATAGGATTTTGCTAGTGGTGTGGAAATGTGTTTCTGACCATATTCTTCCAATTGGCTTTCTAGGTGCTTGGTGCTTTCTTCACATGGACTGGTTTCTTTCAATACCAAGAAGAAACGACCTTCATTTTTGTACAAAGCACTTTCGCCAATGAAGAAACCAGACAATTCGCCACTGACAGAAATGACATCATCCAAAGCTGCAAAGGAATAAATCAACATAGATTGGGCACCATTTTTTGTATGAGTGGTGCTTTCTTTTTGTGTAATTTTATCCGTCACATCAAAAGATTTGCGTTTTTTCATAATCTTATCAGCTGGGAAGAAATGGGTGTTGTGTTCATCTTCCTCCTCTTGGTTGTTGATTTTGGTCACAATGATCATAATACCATCCATACCTAGAGGTGCTGCTTCCACCATAATGGGCGCATTTTCTTCGATAAAGTCATATTCTTCAAGGGCTTGTTCCATAATATCACGGAACAATTTTTGTGTTTTCGCAGATGGTGTAATCAAATCTTCCAAACGCAAATTACGTTCAGATAGGTCTGCACGGGTTAAGGTGAGTTTCAATTGGTTTTCGCTCACACGTTCAATTTTCATAGGATTCACTTCCTTCTTTATGTTTTTGTAAGGATTTTCGCCTATACATTTGATTTGAAATATAGTATAGTATAGTGAAAGTAGCATTTGATGGAACCAAATTGCTTCCTTTGTTTTTTTCAGTATAATCAATCTGCAAGGATATGTAAAGAGGTAATTATAAAATTTAATTAGGAGGACTCATATGTCTAAAAAACGTGTACTACCCATTATTTTAACCATACTCATTTGGGGTGTGATGTATTACTACTATTTGCCAGCAATGAATATCCATTCACAAGAAACCTGGATGTTCTTTACCACCATGGCGGTTGTGGCAGTTGTGGTCAATGCTTTTTCCATTGTACAAGTGCTGTTTTTAAATGGTGAACCTGAGAAACGAGCAGAATATCGCAACAAATACAAAAAATTCATTGTGATTCCCATTGGTTTGGCAGTGATTTATTTTGGTGGTACATTGATTTCTTCTCCAATTTTGCGTGCATCTTCCTACAGCGAATTGCTCAATGTACAATCTGGCGATTTCACAGAAGATATCACAGAAGTGGATTATAGTAAAATTCCAATTCTCGATAGCGACTCTGCATCCAGACTTGCAGAACGTGAAATGGGTAGCATGGTAGACATGGTTTCCCAATATGAAGTCAGTGCATACTTCAATCAAATCAATTATTTGGACAAGCCCATTCGTGTGACACCACTCAAATATGGTGATGTCATCAAATGGATTACAAACCGTAGCACAGGTATCCCAGGATACATCAGTATTGATATGACCACACAAGACGTAGAATTGGTGCGTTTGGAAGATGGCATCATGTATTCTCCAGCAGAATACTTTGGTAGAAACTTGTATCGTCATGTACGTTTCAACTATCCAACAGCCATGATTTATAGTACCAAATTTGAAATTGACGAAGAAGGTACACCATATTGGGTATGTGCTGTAGAGGACAAAACCATTGGTTTGTTTGGTGGTACTGATATCATTGGTGCAATTTTGGTGAATGCACAAACTGGTGAACACCAATATTACGATGTGGCAGATGTGCCAAATTGGGTGGATCAAGTTTACGATGCAAGTTTGTTGGTTGCACAATATGACTACTATGGAACTTTGAAAAATGGGTTCATCAATAGTATGTTTGGTCAAAGAGATTGCTTGCAATCCACAGAAGGTTACAACTACATTGCCCTTGAAGGTGATGTTTGGGTATATACAGGGGTTACTTCCATTGGTGCTGATGAGTCCAATGTTGGTTTCGTCCTCATGAACTGTAGAACCAAAGAAACCAAGTATTATTTGATTTCTGGTGCAAAGGAAATTTCAGCCATGTCTTCAGCAGAAGGTCAAGTACAACATTTGGGATACACTGCAACTTTCCCAATTCTCCTAAACATTGCTGGAGAACCAACCTACTTCTTGTCTTTGAAAGATGCTGCTGGTTTGGTGAAACAATATGCAATGGTCAACATCCAAAAATACCAAATTGTAGCAACAGGTGACACTGTTGGGGATTGTGAAGCGGCATATCGCAATTTGATGCAAGGAAGTGGCATTGAAACAGCAACACCAGTTGTGGAATCCCATGAAGTAGAGGGTATCATCACTGTTTTGGCAGATATTGTTGTAGATGGCAACACTGTGTATTTGATGCAAGTGGAAGATGATGAAACCTTGTACCAAGTGGTGGCAAAAGACCATATGGAAATTGTAACCATGTCTGTTGGTGATCAAGTGGAGTTTGAATTTGCAGAAGATGGAAATGGTGGCTCTGTGGTAGTGGAATTGCACTAAAAATAAAATTGAATCAAATTGAATTGACACATACAAAAACGGTACCGACCAACCAGTCGATACCGTTTTGTTTTTTATGAAATTTCTGGCTTCAGATTCTTCGTCATTGCATTCCTTGGAATGACAAAACTGTAGTTTGTGGGTTGGGTTTTGTAGGGGCGTACCTGTGTGTACGCCCGTGGTTTGTGATTTGGATTCTTCACTGCGTTCTGAATGACAAAATCGTAGTTTGTGGATACAATTGTAGGGTAGGGTCTTGACCCTACCGTCATAAACAGCCACAAAAAAGGGGGGATACGAAATCCACCCCTGAAAATTATTTATTCACCATCAATTTTTTCAGTGCTTTTTGCAATTCTTCCAATGTCAATGGATACATATCGAATTCATTATGCAACACATCATATGTTTTAGCCCACCAACCACCATACAATGGGCGAGCAGAAGGGTTCAACCACACAATATGAGGGTATTTATCCTTGAATCGTTTCAACCATTCCAAACCAGTCACTTCATCACGAGCACCATAGTTATAATAACTTGGTTCCAATAACTCTGATGGTTCCATTTGTGCATCACCAACGATAATGACCTTATATTCACTGCTCAAGTTACGCAAAATCCATTCTGTTGGCACCACATTTCTAGGACGCAACAATGGGTCTGTGTATACTTTGGAATAAATGCAGTTATGGAAGTAGAATACCTGCAAATCCTTGAAATGGTTTGCTTTATTGGCACCTTGGAACAAAGCGCTACACATACGACTATAGAAGTCCATAGAACCGCCACTATCCATCAACAACAACACCTTAACGGTATTTTTTCTAGGTTTGTCGTATACGATTTGCAAACTACCAGCATTGTCACAAGTTTCTTGGATGGTACCATCAATGTCAAATTCGGTTCTGGCTTCGTCGATACGAGAAGAGAACTCACGCAATTTACGAAATGCCATTTGGTATTGGCGGATATCCAAGGTGTTGTCTTCTCTAAAGTCACGGAATTTACGTTCGCTTGCCACTTGGAAAGCACGTCTGCCACCACCTTCGCCACCCACACGAATCCCTCTAGGGCTGAAACCGCTATTTCCATACAAAGAAACACCACCAGTACCAACCCAACGACTACCACCATTGTGTTCTTCTTTTTGTGCTTCCAATGTTTCCAAAAATTTCTTTTGGATATCTATTTGATCAATCAAATCATTTTGCATTGCACGTTCCATATCAAATTCTTCACCAGGTTTGTCTTTTGGCTTTTCCAACCATTCCAACAATTCCTTTGGCAATTCGTCTGTTGGTGGCATATCTTTGAAAAATTCCAAGAAAGCACCATCAAATTTATCGAATTCTGTTTCGCTTTTCACCAACACACTACGACATAGGTAATAAAAGCCTGTGAAGCTAGAACCATGCAAGCCTTTTTCCAATGCTTCCAACAAAGACATCCATTCGTTTAAAGAAACATGAATCCCTCTGCCACGAAGCAAGTAAAAGAATGCTGTAAACATCTACTCACCTACTCTTATTTTAAATAACGTTTTACAGTGTCGATATCTTCGTTTTTCTTCAACAAAACACCAGCAAATGGCACTTTTTTGTCAATATCTTCTGGTTTCATACCACCCAAAATGAGTGCTTGGATCCAATCCAAAACTTCAGATGTGCTTGGTTTTTTCTGCAAGTTATAGACACCACGAATCCAATAGAAGGTTTCCAAAACTTGATCCAACAATTTTTCTTCCAAGTTATCAAAATGCACATCAATAATTTCTTTCATTTGGTCTGCATCTGGGAATTCAATGTAGTGGAAGATACAACGACGAAGGAATGCATCTGGCAATTCTTTTTCTGCGTTGGAAGTTACAATTACGATTGGACGTTGTTTTGCTTTTACAGTTTCTTTGGTTTCTGGGATGTAAAATTCCATTTTGTCGAGTTCCCAAAGCAAATCGTTAGGGAATTCCAAGTCTGCTTTGTCGATTTCGTCAATGAGCAAAATCACTTGTTCATCAGCGGAGAATGCTTCCCCAAGTTTACCCATTTTTACATATTTGCCAATGTCATCTACACCTTCATTACCAAATTGGCTATCGTAAAGACGTTGTACCACGTCATATACATACAAACCATCTTGTGCTTTTGTGGTGGATTTGATGTTCCAAATGATGAGCTTTTTGCCAAGAGATTTGGAAATTGCTTCTGCAAGCATGGTTTTACCTGTACCTGGTTCCCCTTTGATGAGAAGTGGTTTTTGAAGTGCGATTGCAATGTTTACAGAACGCATCAGCTCTGCACTTGCAACGTAATTTTCACTGCCTTGGAACGCTGTATTCATATTCATATCAACCTTTCTTATGCATATTGGTTATGTTTGACTTTTTTTTCTCAATATCAGTATTTTACGTGGTAAATGGGTAAACTGTCAATAAAAAGTACTATTTATCATACAAAAAACCTAGAGATAATGGTATTTTGAGTTAGTTTCCACGATTTGTTGGAGGTTGGTGTTTTGGTATTTGGCTTTGTAGGCTTGGCAAAAATAAAAGTCCCAGTTTAAAAATAAAAGGATTTTACATTTTGTAGGGTACGCATTGTATGTGTACTGAAGGCGGAATGCATACAATGCATTCCCTACGTAATTGACAGATAGTGATACATATTAGGTCTCGTTATCTTTAATTGGGATAAACAAAAAATGACAAAACCGTTATTTCTTTCAAGAATGCAAAATCAAACTTAGGATATACTACGAAAATTGAAATCATTCTAAATTCATAGAGCAGTGGAATAGGAGAAAATCATGGAAAAATTCATTGTACATGCAGGTGGCAAGTTATCAGGAACTGTGAAAATCAGTGGTGCTAAAAATGCAGCATTACCCATATTGGCAGCAGCTTTATTGACCAAAGAAAAATGCATCATCCAAAATGTACCACCTTTAACAGATGTGGAGCATATGCTGGAACTCTTAGAAGGATTTGGAGCCAAAATTAGCTTTGACCGCAACAAAGAAGAGGTGGAAATAGAAGCATTGGAACTTGTGATTCCAGAAGAACCATATGAATTGGCTAGAAGTATGCGAGCTTCTTTTTTGGTGGCTGGCTCCTTGCTTGGACGTTTGGGTGTTGCAAAGCTTTCATTGCCTGGTGGGTGCCAAATTGGTACCAGACCTGTAGATTTGCACTTGAAAGGCTTTCGAGTTATGGGTGTTAAGGATAAGATGGAATATGGGGTTGTGGATTTGGTGGCAAAGCGTTTGAAAGGTGGTATTGTGTATTTGGATTTCCCAAGTGTGGGTGCTACAGAAAACATTATGATGGCAGCAGTTCTGGCAAAAGGCAAAACCAAAATTGAAAATGCAGCAGCAGAACCAGAAATCATAGATTTGGCAAATTTCTTACGTGGCTGTGGTGCCAAAATCAGTGGTGATGGTACAGGAACCATTTATATTGAAGGTGTAGAAGGTTTGCATGGTTGTAGTCATCAGGTAATTCCAGATCGCATTGAAGCGGGCACTTTTATGGTGGGTGCTGCCATGACAGATGGTGATGTTGTCCTAGAGGGTGTGGAAGAAGAGCATTTGAAACCAGTCATTGCAAAACTTCTGGAATGCAATGTGAAAACAGAAAAAGTGGCAAATGGATTGCGTGTGTATCGCAAAGGGAAGTTGTTGCCCATGCAATTGAAAACCATGCCATATCCAGGATTTCCAACAGATATGCAAGCACAATTCATGAGCCTAATGAGCATTACAAAGGGTAGTAGTTTGGTGACAGAAACCATGTTTGAAAATCGATTTTTACACGCTGGTGAAATGCAACGTATGGGGGCTGATATTCGCATCGAAAGTAGAAATGCTTTTGTGGAAGGATGTGACCATATCACAGGCAGTCAGGTGGTGGCAACAGATTTAAGGGGTGGTGCTGCTTTGATTTTGTTGGCATTGGCAGCACAAGGAGAAACAGAAATTGGAGAAATCCACCACATTGAACGTGGGTATTATCATATAGAAGAGAAATTAAAGAAATTGGGTGTTGATATTGAAAAGATACAGATGTAATGAGTTGATAGGCAATAAAAAAACAGCGATTACCCAAGAAAAGGTGATGGCTGTTTTATTTGAGTAGTTCATCATATGTGGTATCCAAAGCATCACGTATGGCTTTCAGTTGGGATGCGTAAATGTGTTGAATGCCACGTTCTATTTTCACAAGGGATTCTCTGGTGATGGAAAGACCTTGGAGTTGCAACAAAATCACAAGCTCTGTTTGTCCAATACCACGATTGTTGCGAATTTCACGGATGTTTTGCCCAATGGAAATGGTATCATCAGATTTTAGTTTTTGTTCTTGCATAACATACCTCCTGAAATGGACTGAAATGAGTACTTTTTTCTTTATTCTATACGTTTTTTATGATAAGATAGGACTCAAACAAGTCCTATTGGAGGTGAATCATATGAAATGTGAAAACGAGCTGTGTGTATATTGTAATCAAGGTCATTGTATATTGGATAGTATCTCCATAAATGCTTTGGGTATGTGTGATGATGCAATACAAATCACCATAAACCACCATATATTCATGAAAGAAAAAGAAGCACAGTTACAAGAATTGATGAAATTACAAAAATAATAATGAATCATATTTTCATTTGTAGGGGCGATTCACGAATCGACCGTTATGAATTGACCACATTCCTTTATTATTCAATAAACCATTTTGTAAAATCTCTGTAAATCCAGCAAAACTTCCTGTCAAAAAAAGGTATTTCCAATAAAGATGTCGAAATGGATATACTATAGAAGTGGAATCAATATTGGACTGGAGGGATGCAAATGGAGTTACGTAAAATGCAAGAAGAACAGGAAGTACAATATCTGAGCCCCTTTGCAACCAAAAGCAAGGATTCTAAGGGTCGAGAACGCAAAGAAGAGGATTGTGAAGTGCGAACTGTGTTCCAACGAGATCGAGATCGTATTCTGCATGCAAAGGCATTTAGACGCATGAAACACAAAACACAAGTATTCCTGTCACCAGAAGGGGATCATTATCGCACCAGATTGACACATACTTTGGAGGTTTCTCAAATTGCCAGAAGCATTTCCAGAGCATTGTCATTGAATGAAGATTTGACAGAAGCCATTGCTTTGGGTCACGATTTGGGGCATACACCATTTGGTCATGCAGGAGAACGTTCTTTGGATCATGCTTGCAAAATTCATGGTGGCTTTGCTCATAATGAACAAAGTTTGCGTGTGGTGGAATGCCTAGAAAAAGATGGACTGGGACTGAATCTCACATGGGAAGTGTGTGATGGTATTTTGGGACATAGAACCAGTTGCAATCCAATGACTATGGAAGGTAAAGTGGTGCAATTGTCTGATAAAATTGCTTATACCAACCATGATGTGGATGATGCCATAAGAGCAGGCTTGTTGTCTAGGTCAGATATCCCAAAAGAATTTACAGATGTCTTGGGCTATTCCCAAAGTCAAAGGATTGGGGTTATGATTCGAGATGTCATTGAAAATAGCTATGGAAAACCTGAAATCCTTATGAGCGATGATGTAAGAGGTAGCTTGCAAGGGTTGCGTAAGTTTATGTTTCGTGAAGTGTATAATAGCGAAACGGTTGGTAGAGAACAGAAGAAAGCAGAAGATATGATTGAAAAGCTCTATGCACACTACGAAGCACATCCAGAAATGATGGAAGGTGAGTTTCGTATTTTATTGGAAAATGGTACACCTACTTGGCGTGTTGCCTGTGATTATATCGCTTGTATGACAGATCGCTTTGCAGTATCCAAGTTTTCAGAGCTATTTATTCCAAAAGGATGGGAAAAGGTGTAAGCAAATCAAACAACCACCAACTAGAATATGCTGCACTGTAGGGGATGGCGTCCTCGACATCCCGTCATGAACTGCCACAAATTGAACTTGATGTGGGACTTTATCCGTCATAAACAATAAAAAACCATGTGTTTTCCTTGATTTTTTGTAGATGTATACAAAACGTGAAAAAGAAGAAGGATTTCCGTATGTTTTGTCGAATCTACAAAATAAGGGGAAGTGTCTGTAAATCACTTCCTTTCATTCTGCACACAAGAACATCGAAAGACAAAAGCACCCATTTGTACATACCACCAGAAAGGAGCGATCAAAATGCGGTATCCAAGGGAAGTCATCGAAGAAGTTCGGATGCAAAACGATATCGTAGAAATCATTTCTGGATATGTACCATTGAAGCAAAAAGGCAGTTCCTATTTTGGGTTATGTCCATTTCATAATGAAAAGAGTCCTTCTTTTTCCGTGAATAGCGAAAAACAATTTTACTATTGTTTCGGCTGTGGCGCTGCTGGAAATGTATTTGGCTTTTTGATGGAAATGGAGAATTATGACTTTCCAGAAGCTTTGCGTGTGTTGGCAGAGCGAGCCAATTATCAATTGCCGACAGAAGAAAAAAGTGGACAAGCCCTTGCAATGGAACAACTCAGGTCACGTTTGTTGGAAATGCACACAGTTGCAGGAAGATTTTACTACGAAACGTTGCAGTCAGACGCAGGAGCAGAAGCTCTTTCTTATATAGAAAATAGACAGCTATCATTGCCTGTATCCAGAAAGTTTGGACTGGGCTATGCACCAAATGCTTACAATTCCTTGTACAATCATTTCAAGGAAAAGGGCTATTCCATTGGGGATATGCTCCAAAGCGGTTTGGTCATTGAAAACAAAGATAAAAATGGATACCACGATCGTTTTCGTGATCGTTTGATGTTCCCTATTTTTGATCCACAAGGACGTGTGGTTGGATTTGGTGGACGTATCATAGGACGTGGAGAACCGAAATATTTGAACTCTCCAGAAACCATTTTATTCAGCAAAAGTCGTAATCTTTACGGTTTGAATTTTGCAAAAGCAGCAAAGAAAAAAGAACTCATCTTGGTGGAAGGTTACATGGACATGATTTCCTTGTATCAAGCTGGTTTCAAAAATGTAGTTGCAGCTCTAGGCACTGCTTTCAACAAAGACCATGCTCGTACACTGAAAAAATTTGCAGAGGATATCATCCTACTATACGACAGTGATGAAGCGGGTACCACAGCAGCCCTAAGAGCAATTCCCGTTTTGGTGGAAAATGGATTTAGAGTCAGGGTGTTACAAGTGCCAGATGGCAAAGACCCAGACGAGTTCATCAAACAAAATGGAGCAAGTGCATTTGCAAAATTATTGTTGGATGCAGTGCATTATATTTCCTTTGAAATTGCTTGTATCCAAAGAAAGTACAATTTACAATCTCCAGAGCATAAGGTGCGTTTTGCCAACGAAGCAGCGGATATTTTGTCCAAATTGGACAATGCCATTGAACGTAATGTCTATGCAAAAGAGGTTAGTAAAATGACAGGTGTGGAGGAAGAAGCCATACGCAGCGAAATACAAAAACGAGTGCAAAAAGAAGAATTGTCCTTCCAAAAAGAAGCCCAACGTCAACAGAATCAATGGAAAGCGGCATCTGTATCCACAAAGGTGGAAAAGGGGATTTTGGAAGCCCAACGAAGCATTTTGTACCTATGTGCATCTGACGAAAAAATATATCAAAAGATTGCAGAAACTATGGAGCCACAAGACTTTACAGACCCTGTACAATATCGTATTTTACAGGTGATGGGGGAATTGTGGAAGGATGCTGGACATGTATTCCCAGCAGAAATGGTCAACTTTTTTGAACAAAATGCAGACCAACGACAAGTGGCAGAAATCTTTGCCTTGGAAATGTTGTTGGGTGAAAGAGAAGATGTAGAAAAAGGGCTCAATGAATCTGTAAAGCAATTGAAACAAAGAAAAATCGATTTGCAGATGAATACAGCGACTACCGTAGAAGAAATACAAAAATTGATGGAATTGAAAAGAAAATTAGATTCTTTGTATATTACCATTTGATATGGGAAATCTCTAATAACGCAAGTGCCAAGATTTATGAGAGAATTTTTTTGGCATAATTCAATGGAATTTGAATTGATATTGGAAATATCATTGAGAATTTTAGTGGAGGATGACAGGAAAATTTGCCGTAAAGATTGGTGCTATGGGTTGTTGGAGGTTCCCTTAGGATAGATTAGAGGTATAACGAAAGGGAGGATTGCATTGAAATCCGGAGAAGAAGCAAACTTGTTGACCAGATTAGAAGAATTGGTGCAACTTGGAAGAAAGAAAAAAAGCGTTTTGGAATATAAAGAGGTTATGGATCATTTGGCAGACTTGGAGCTGGACCCAGATCGAATTGACCGAATTTACGAATATTTGGAAACACAAGGCATTGATATTTTGGGTAATATCGAAGCTGAAGAAGAAATTGAAAAAGAATTGGATCTCACATTGCCAGAAGGTATTAACATCGATGACCCTGTACGTATGTACTTGAAAGAAATTGGTAAAGTGCCACTTCTCAGTGCTGCTGAAGAAGTAGAGCTTGCAAAACGTATGGAAGAAGGCGATGACGAAGCGAAGAAAAAATTGGCAGAAGCCAACTTGCGTTTGGTGGTTAGTATCGCCAAAAGATATGTAGGTCGTGGTATGTTGTTCTTGGATTTGATTCAAGAAGGTAACCTTGGGCTCATCAAAGCTGTTGAAAAATTCGATTATCACAAAGGATATAAATTCAGTACTTATGCAACATGGTGGATTCGTCAAGCAATCACACGTGCCATTGCAGACCAAGCAAGAACCATTCGTATCCCTGTGCATATGGTAGAAACCATCAATAAATTGATTCGTATTTCCAGACAACTCCTCCAAGAATTGGGACGTGACCCATCTGCGGAAGAATTGGCAGTGGAAATGCAAATGTCAGAGGATAAAGTACGTGAAATCATGAAGATTGCACAAGAACCTGTGTCCTTGGAAACACCAATCGGTGAAGAAGAAGATAGTCACTTGGGAGATTTTATCCCTGATGATGATATTCCAGCACCAGCAGAAGCGGCAGCATTTACTTTGCTCAAAGAACAACTAATCGAAGTTTTGGATACTTTGACAGAACGTGAAGAAAAAGTATTGCGTTTGCGTTTTGGTTTGGATGATGGCTTGGCTAGAACCTTAGAAGAAGTTGGACGTGAGTTCAATGTAACACGTGAACGTATCCGTCAAATCGAAGCAAAAGCACTTAGAAAATTGCGTCACCCAAGCAGAAGCAAAAAACTCAAAGATTATTTAGAATAAAAAAGACCTTGGGGCTTTGCCCCAACACCCCACCAACCTTTGGAAAGGTTGGATCTAAACTTTATTTTGCGAAAACTACGTTTCCGCTAGGGATAGGGAATATAATTGGATTATTGTAGGGCGGTGGCTTGCTGCCGCCGTATACCACAAAACAAAAATTAATGGCAATTGTAGGGGCGATTCACGAATCGACCGAAAACCAGGATTCTTCGTCACTACATTCCTCAGAATGACAGAACATTAGCGTATGCAATCGTAGGGAACAGTCTTGACTGTTCCGTTATGAATCGTACAGCCCAAAGATTCCTTGTTGCATTCAGAATGACAGAATTGTTGCTATAAATAAAATTTTATTGGGGGAACGTAGTTCACCCATAATGGGTCAAGGGACTGGTCCCTTGCAGGTTGTAGGACAGAGTCCTACGGTTTTGACTTTGACTTTTAGGGCATTTCGATGCCCTATTTTTGTAGAGGGAACCTCTAAATAACCCACAGCACCAATCTTTATGGTTCATTATTTCCGTCATTCTCCACAAAAAATATCGGCGATATTTCCTATATCGACTCAAATTTTAGTGAAGTCTGACGAAAAAATGCTCGCATAAATTTTGGCACTAGAGTTATTAGAGGTTCCCTGAATAGAAATAATAAGAAAGGCGGAACAATATGGAAATCTCCAAAAGGCTCAAACAGGTGACAGATTTTGTTGCACATCCAATCGTGGCAGATATCGGCTGTGACCATGGCTATGTGCCTATTTATCTGTATACAATAGGCAAAATTACCAAAGCCTATGCTTGTGATGTACGTAAAGGCCCTTTGTCCAAGGCACAAGAAAATATCAAAGCCTATGGTGCAGAAGATGTCATTGAAACTCGCTTAGGTAGCGGTTTTGTACCTATGCAAGCTGGCGAAGCTCAAACGGGTATCATCGCTGGTATGGGTGGTATGTTGACCATCCATATCTTGGAAGAAAGCAAAGAAGTGGTGGACTCATTGGAACAATTGGTGCTGTCACCTCAACAAGATATGGGCGAAGTGCGTAAATATCTACATAAAATCGGCTATAGAATCGACAAAGAATGTATGCTGGAAGAAGAAGGCAGATACTACTGGATTATGAGCTGTGTCCATGGTACAGAATCCTATGCCACAGAAGCAGAATATTTGTATGGTAAATTGCTGTTGGAAGAAAAAAATCCACTTTTGTTGGAATGGCTGATAGATGAATACAATAGACTATCTTTGGTGGCAGAAAAATTGGGCACACTCCAAACAGAAGGTGCAAAGGAACGTTTGCCACAGGTGCAAATGGAATTGGATGTTATGAAGGAGGCTTTGTCATGGCTCAAATCGTAAAAGATATCACAACTTATTTGGAAGAATGGGCACCACCCTATTTGGCAGAAGATTGGGACAATTCAGGGCTTTCTGTGGGAAATCCCAACCAAGAAGTAAAAAAAATCCTTTTGGCTTTGGATGTGTTGGACGAAGTCATTGACGAAGCGGTGGATTTGGGTGCAGATATGATTGTGACACATCATCCTATGTTGTTGTTCAAAAAATTGAACTCCATCACCACAGAAACACCAGTGGGCAATCGCATCCATAAATTGATACGAAACAACATTTCCGCATATGCAGCACATACCAATTTGGACTCTGCAAAGGGCGGTATCAATGATATTTTGGCGGATTTGGCAGGTCTTCAGGATGTTTCTGTTTTAGAAGTCAGCCATGTATCAGAAGATGGTACAGAAGAAGGTTTGGGACGTGTGGGTATGTTGCCAGAGCCTATGAAATTTGTGGATTTTGCAAAACGTATGAAAGAACAATTACACTTGCCAACCATTCGTTTGGTGGGTGATGGCAACCAAATGGTGCAAAAAGTGGGTATGTGCTCTGGTAGCGGTATGTCCATGTTGCCCAATGCCATTGCAGAGAATGTAGATGCATTCATCACAGGCGATGCCAGATATCACGAATCCCAAAAGGCTTTGGAAGCTGGAATTTGCATTGTAGATGGCACCCATTACGCAAGTGAAGTCATTGTGTTGCCACTGCTCAAGAAATATTTGGAAGATGGCATTCAAAAAAATGGCTGGAATATAGAAGTGGTACTGTCCAAAGTGGATGGTCAAACTTTCTGGGACTTGTAATGCCACAATACTTAAAAATGATGTAATCGTAGGGATGACCAGTGGTCGTCCGTCATAAACTGAATGACAGGAACATTCATATGTTGCAATCGTAGGGTTGATTCACGAATCAACCGTAATACCAAAGATGCTTCGTCATTACATTCCTCTGCATGACAAAAAAGAAGATACACTTTCCTATGTGTCATTCTGAGGAGTTGGCGACGAAGAATCCTAAAATGCAATGTCAGACGTAGGGTTGATTCACGAATTGACCGCATAAATGCATATGAATGAAATACCCCTGTGTCATTTTGTCACAAACCACACTATCATGTAATCGTAGGGGCGTACCTATGTGTGCGCCCGTTCACCATAAGGAGGTTGGATTTCTTTGGAAAATTTACAAATTAACGTTATGGGCAAGCAAGTTTCAGTGCCCTTTGGTACCACATTTGGCACCTTGGCAAAGGACTATACAGATCACTGTATAGGGGGGATTTTGTTGGCAAAACAAGACAATCGCCTGCAAGAATTGAGCAGTCCCATTGAAGGGGATTCTCCTATTGTTTTTTTGGATGCAACGGATGAGGATGGTATGCGTGTATATCATGGGAGCGTTTCCTTGCTTTTGGTGAAGGCGGTATATGATTTGCTTGGCAAAGAACATGGTGTTTGTATCGAACATTCCTTGCGTGGAGATTTGTATTGCGAAATCAAAGACATGGAAATTACAGAAGATATTTTGGCACAATTGGAAAAACGTATGGGTGAGTTGGTGGCGAAAAAAGCAACCATCAACAAACATGTGGTGTCCAAAGGTCGTGCTGTTGCCATTATGATGGAGCAAAACATGATAGACAAAAAGGAACTTTTGCGTTTCCGTCAATCTGCCAACACAAATCTCTATGAACTCGAAGGCGTCTATGATAATTTCTATGGCTATATGCCAGAAGATGTGGGCAGTTTGGGCGCATTCGCCTTGGTGCCATATGAAAAGGGTTTTTTGTTACGTTTACCCGATAGAAGCAATCCAAATGTGGTGCCTGCAATAGAAAAAGCTGAAAAAATCGGAAAGGTATATCTGGAGCAAATGGAGTGGTGTCGCCTTATGGGTGTTTCCAATGTTGCGGAGCTAAACCAAGTCATTGTAGATGGGAAATTTGGCGATTTGATTCGTGTCAATGAAGCTTTGCACGAAAAACGTGTGGTACAAATTGCAGAAGAAATTTACGGCAAAAAAGATAAGTTGAAAGTGGTTTTGATTGCAGGACCGACTTCATCAGGGAAAACTTCTTTTGCAAATAGATTGTGCATCCAATTGCAAAGCATGGGCATGAAACCTCATAAATTATCTATGGATGATTATTTTGTGAACCGTGTGGACACACCATTGGATGAGTTTGGTAATAGAAATTATGAGTGTATCGAAACTGTGGACATTCCTCTATTGAATGCGGATTTGAAATCTCTCATTGAGGGGGAACTGGTGGAAATGCCCCATTTTAATTTCATCAGTGGGGAACGTGAATACCATGGCGATACCATGCAGCTCCAAGAGAAAGATATTTTGGTGATGGAAGGGATTCATGGGCTGAACGAACGATTGACGGAGCTCATTGCCCCTGAATATAAGTTCAAAATCTTCATCAGTGCCATCACACAATTGAACATTGATGACCACAATCGCATTTCCACAACCGATAGTAGAATGTTGCGACGAATGGTGCGTGATGCCAGAACACGTAGTGCAAACGCATCGGTAACCATTGGTACTTGGGATTTGGTGACCAAAGGTGAAGAGGAAAATATCTTCCCGTTCCAAGAAGATGCAGATGCCATCTTCAATTCCGCTACATTGTATGAGATTTCTGTGTTGAAAACATATGTGGTGCCATTGTTGTACGCTGTGGAAAAAACGACACCAGAATATGTGACAGCAAAACGTATGTTGAAATTCTTGGCATACTTCCTAGCAGCACCAGATCAAGACATTCCAAACAATTCCTTAATTAAGGAGTTTACCGGTGGCAGTTGCTTCAAGGTATAACCACAACAAATAAAAACATAAGGCAATTGTAGGGTTGATTCACGAATCAACCGCTATCATATCCTCGAAATGGATGCATAATTTATTGTAGGGGAGGATAGTATCCTCCAGTATGATTGACATTTTCAAAACACTAGGGTATAATGCCCTTTGTGAGTAGGTCGGACAGTCGCCCTTTTTTGAGGGAGGAAAGTCCGGGCTTCAAAGAGCAGGGTGCCAGTTAACGGCTGGTGGAGGCGACTTTAAGGATAGTGCAACAGAAATAAACCGCCTGTTTTTGCAGGTAAGGATGGAAAGGTGGTGTAAGAGACCACCGCTTTCTTGGTAACAAGGGAGGCTCTGTAAACCCCACCCGAAGCAAGACTGAAGAGAAACCATAGGGCTGCTCGTCCTGTTTCGATAGAGTCGCATGATGTCATTGGCGACAATGAACCAAGATAGATGGCTGTCTAAGACAGAACCCGGCTTATAGATCTGCTCATCCAAAAGAAGACGTAACCATACGTCTTTTTTTAGTGAAGAGATCAGAATGAAGATATACAAGGGTATTTATATAATGTGTAGTTGCGGAGCGATGAGGGCATCGCTCCCTACAAAAACCAAAACCTTAAATACATTACACTTGTAGGGGCGATTCACGAATCGACCGATGCTCTTTAAACGGGCGACCACTGGTCGCCCCTACAAAAACCAAAAACCACAAAATATAAATATGCGATTGTAGGGTACGATGCCCTCATCGTACCGTCGTACTACAGAGTATAAACATAACATAAACATATAAGATTAAGTGCTGTATATCAATCTGGGACATTTTACGCCCACTGGGATTATTACCGAAAATCATGTACAAAAATAGACACAATACACAAAAATCAAAAAAATGGGATATTATGGATGAAAAAAGCATGAAATTTGCATAGCAACCCTTCTAAAATCCATAAAAATTTCTATGGTGGAACGAAAATATTTACTTGTTTCATATTGTGGTAATGAGATACAATGAATTGGTAAACAGAATTGTAAATGTTTTGGGAGGATTTCATAATGGCAAAGAAAAAAATTGCAATTTTAACAGGCGGTGGCGATGCACCAGGTTTGAACGCAGTCATTTATGCATTGACAAAAATTTGTATTTTGAAATATGACTATGAAGTGGTTGGCTATAAATTTGGCTACCGTGGTTTGTACAACAACGATTTTGTAAAATTGGATTTGAAAAGCGTAGGCGGTATCTTGCACAAGGGTGGTACCATCTTGTATAGCTCCAACAAAGACAATTTGTTCGATTACACAGTGACAGATGAAAATGGCAACAAAGTCAAAAAGGACGTTTCTGCTGTTGCAATCGAAAACCTTAAAAAGGAAGGTGTAGATACCCTTGTTGTTTTGGGTGGTGATGGTACTTTGACCAGTGCTAGAGACTTTGCACGTGCAGGAGTAAACGTAATCGGTGTGCCAAAAACAATCGACAACGATTTGATGTCAACAGACAAAACATTTGGTTTCGATACAGCAATCAACGTGGTTGCAGAAGCTTTGGGTAGAATCCATACCACAGCTGAAAGCCATCACCGTGTTATCGTGGTGGAAGTTATGGGACGTAATGCAGGCTGGATTGCACTTTATGGCGGTATCGCTGGTAGTGCAGACGTTATCTTGCTTCCAGAAATTCCATTCTCTTTGGATGCAGTTGTGAAAAAGATCAAAGAACGTGATGCAAGTGGTAGAATGTTCACCATTATCGTGGTTTCTGAAGGTGCAAAAGAAATTGGTGGCGAAGTGACTGTTGGTAAAATCGTAAAAGATAGCCCAGATCCAATTCGTTTGGGTGGTATTGCCAATAAACTTTCTTATCAATTGGAAGACTTGATCGGTGAAGAACACGAAGTACGTCCTGTTGTTTTGGGTCATACACAACGTGGTGGCGAAACATCCCCTTATGATAGAATCTTGTCCACTAGATATGGCGCATATGCTGCAAAATTGATTGCAGATGAAGAATTTGGCAATATGGTTTGCTTGCGTAATGGTGTCATTGGTCACGTTGCTTTGGAAGAAGTCATTGGCGGTGGTCAAAAACTTGTAGATCCAGAAGATGAATTGGTGCTTATGGCAAAAGATATGGGTATCTTCTTTGGTGATGAAGAGTTGAAATAAGAATACACATTAACTTGAAATCAGGATTTCAAGTTGTAGTCATAGGTGAAAAAGATGATTTCCTCGTGCAAGTACTTCTACGAAGTACCTAGAAATCGCTTTTTGTCCCATTCACCGCAAGAATGCGGGCAGCGTAAGCTGACTTTGCAATGCAAAGTGATGACCCTGACGAAATGCGATTCTGGTCAGTATTTTGCTACGCAAAATGGCTTCGCCATCGGATTTCTTTCCGATACGTTCTGCGGATTAAAGTCTGCGACGCTAAAAGATAAAAGAGGGTTGCTTTTTTGGTAATCTAAGAGGAGCTTCGGTTCCTCTTTTTTTATTGCATATACTTCACATTTGCAGCCAAAAGGGGTATAATGTAAAATAGATAAGACTGTGAAAATGGAACTGACCCAATGTACATAGAAAGCAAATGAGGACATCATATGAATGCACGAGTAGCCAAAATATTGCAGTACAACGAAGTTTTTGTAGACAATGAATTGTATTTGAAATACACCACTTCCAAATATCCAGATCGTAAAATTGCCATTTTATCTTGTATGGACACCAGAATGACACAACTTCTACCAGCAGCTTTGGGTCTGAAAAATGGCGATGTGAAAATGATCACCAATGCAGGTGCACTTTTGACACATCCTTGTGGTAGTGGGATTTATAGCTTGTTGGTTGCCATCTATGAATTGGATGTGGATACCATTATGGTGGTTGGACATGATGATTGTGGTGGCAAAGCACTGAATGGTGTGGAAATTGTGGAGAAAATGCGTGCTCGTGGTGTGACACAAGATGCTCTTGACCATGCAGCAGAACACTTTATGCCAGTGGAAGAATGGATGACTGGTTTTGGTGATGTGGAACATTCTGTGCAACATACCGTGGAAATCATTGCAAACCATGGCTTGATTCCAAAGGAAATTGAAGTGTTTGGCTTTGTTATGGATCCAGAAACAGGGCTTTTAAGAGCAGTGAAAAATGACTAATGAAGAGTGAAAACCCAACGGGACGGGGAACCCGTCCCCTACAAGTATCGATTGTCGTAAACAAATGGGTAACCAATATAAATATAAATTTTAACAATAGGGTCAAGGGGATTATCCCCTTGCAGGGTTTGGGGCTCACCGCCAAGGAAGTGGCGGACACCCTAGGTGGCTTTGCTTGCAAAGTGATGACCTAGCGTCCCAAGGTCTTGTCTTTGAGGAGGAACTATGAAAACAACCTATTACCATCACAGTGGATTTGCTGTGGAAACCGAAACCAAAGTCTTGCTATTTGATTATTATACAGAACATGGAACACATGCATATTTCGATCCAACTGCTTATGGTGACAAGGATGTGGTGTGTTTCGTATCCCATGTGCATAGTGACCATTTCGATCGTGTTATCACAGATTGGAAAAATGTTTCCTATGTGGTTTCTTCTGATGTGAAATTGGGTCAACATTGCACGGGTGAATCCATTGCAGTTGTGGCTGGTGCATCCTATGATTTCCACGATATGCATATCGAAACCTTGCAATCCAATGATGAAGGTGTTGCATTCTTGGTGGAAGTGGATGGCAAAACCATCTATCACTCAGGGGATTTGAATTGGTGGCATTGGAATGGCGAACCAGACGATTTCAATGATGATATTGCACGTAGTTTTACAACAGAAACCAATAAACTCATTGGCAAAGAAATCGATATTGCCTTTGTACCAGTAGACCCACGTTTGGAAGATAAATTTGATTGGGCTGTGGACTATTTTATGAAACAAGTAGGAGCGAAACATGTATTTCCAATGCATTTGTGGAACAAAATGGATGTATGCAATCGTCTAAAAGACAAAGCATATGGAGAACAAGTGGCAATTATTACACATCCAAACCAAGAATTTGAACTTTAAATATATCTGCATGTATTTCTACAAAATATCAATACACCTGTAGGGGATGGGTTTCCCATCCTGCAATGAACCACCACAAAACATCAATACGCAATTGTAGGGGCACCCCTATGTGGGTGCCCGTCATGAACCACCACGAAAGGAAAAACCATGAACAACAGAGAACTCATTGAATTTCTGCACATTGCAAACAATTTAAAAGAATATACCAGACATTCTGTCAGTGAACAAGGTAGATGGGAAAGCGTTGCAGACCATAGTTGGCGTGTATCTTTATTGGCACTTCTTTTGGAAGACGAGCTGGCAGACGCAGATTTCAACAAGATTTTGCGTATGTGTATCGTACACGACTTAGGGGAAGCTATCACCAAGGATATTCCATCCTTTTGGAAATCAGAAGCGGATTCTGCCCATGAAGATGCAGTCCTATTCCAATGGATAGACAGCATTCCAGAACCACAAAAGAGCAAATTACAGGCGTTGTTTACAGAAATGCTTGCCTTAGAATCAAGGGAAGCCAAAATCTACAAAGCCTTGGATAAAATAGAAGCAGTACTCCAACACAACGAATCACCACTTTCTGGTTGGTTGCCATTGGAATACGAATTGAATCAAACATATGGACAAAAAGAAGCAGAACAAGCAGATCCAAGATTGGTGGAATTGCGTCAAATGGCAAAGGAAGATACCATCAAAAAATTGGAGCTTGGATTGTAGGAGGAATTATGGAAAAAATGATGTTGAAAGCAAAGAAATTTTCCAATGTGCAAATCGTTTCTTTGGGTTATTTCTGCGTTTCTTTGGTGGGAACCATCTTGTTGTTGTTGCCCATTTCATCACATGGAGAAACAACGGTTTTGCAAGCGATATTCACAGCAGTTTCAGCCAGTTGTGTAACCGGCTTGGTGCTGGTGGATACTGCAACACATTGGACATTGTTCGGTCAAATTGTCATTTTACTGCTCATCCAAGTGGGTGGTATGGGTTTTATGACCATTGGCATACGATTCATGCAATTCTTCCGCAAACGGATTTCTCTACGTGAAAAAGAAATGATGGTGGAAGCCATCAATGCCACAAGACTTGGCGGTATCACCAATTTTGCAAAAAGAATTGTCACAGGAACCTTGATTGTAGAAGGAATTGGAGCTTTGTGTCTGTCCATCAAATTCATTCCGGAGTTTGGACTTGGAAAAGGTATTTTCTATAGCATATTCCATTCCATTTCTGCATTTTGTAACGCTGGTTTTGACTTAATGGGCATCAAACAACCTTATGATTCTTTGTTGTCCTATGCTGGAGACCCTTGGGTGAATTTTGTCATTATGATGTTGATTACCCTTGGTGGATTGGGTTTTTTTGTTTGGGAAGATATCCTGCACAATAAGAAAAATTGGAAAAAATACTACCTACATACAAAAATTGTATTGCTTATGTCTGCGATTTTGACCTTTGGTGGTGCCATTGCATTTTTCTGGATGGAAACCAAAGGCACTGGCGCAGATTTGAATTTATGGGAACGTAGTGTAACTGCTTTGTTCCAATCTGTAACCTGTAGAACAGCAGGGTTCAACACAGTGGATACAGCTGCTTTGACTGATGGTAGCAAGATTTTATCTATGATTTTGATGCTCATTGGTGGTAGTTCTGGTTCCACAGCTGGTGGGATCAAAACCACAACCATTGCAGTGTTGTTGCTCTTTACCATTGCTGGTGCTAGGGGCAATTCCAGACCATCATTGTTTGGTAGAAGCATTGAACCAGAAGCATTACAAAAGGCAGTTGCCATCTTTGTCATCAATATTTTCTTTGTGCTGGGGGCTTCTTTCCTCATTTGTGCATGGGAAGGTTTGGCTGGTATGGATGTATTGTTTGAAACCTTTTCAGCAATGGGAACCGTTGGTATGTCCACAGGCATCACACGTTCCTTGGGTACAGGATCTGCATCCTTAATTGCACTGATTATGTTCTTTGGACGAGTGGGCAGTGTGTCTTTGACAGGTGCATTGTTGGATACCAGCAAAGCCAAGAAAATCATGGTACCAACAGAAAAAATCATGATAGGCTAATGGCTTGCATTCTAAAATAGGATGCAATTGTAGGGCAGGGGCTCTGCTCTTGCCGTCATAAATAGCCACAAATTAAGCGGGATGTCGGGGACGCCATCCCCTACAAAAAACGCAAGCGTAGTGGCAATTGTAGGGTTGATTCACGAATCAACCGCTATATGATAGATTGAATGTAACTGTAGGGGTGGATTCCATATCCATCCATAACCAAATACAACAACGAGGTGAAAATTATGAAATCATTTTTAATTATTGGAATGGGTTCCTTTGGACATCACTTGTGCAGAGGATTGTTGAAAGAAAAATGTGAAGTGATGATTGTGGATACAGACCAATGCAATTTGGAAGATATGATGGACTATGTGACCAGTGCCAGAATTGGCGATTGCACCAATCCAGAAGTATTGAAAGCATTGGATGTGGAAAGCTTTGATGCTTGTTTCGTTTGTATGGGTACCAACTTCCAAAATAGCTTACAAATCACCAGCTTACTCAAAGAAATGGGGGCAAAATTGGTGTATAGCAAAGCAGATGAAGACATCCAAGCAAAGTTCTTGTTGCGTAATGGAGCAGATGAAATCTTGTATCCAGAAAAGGATATTGCAGAAAGCATTTCCATCAGCATCAGTTGCGATAATATCTTTGATTGCATTGAATTGACAGAAAATTTCTATATCATGGAGATTCAAACAGCGCCAGAATGGATTGGAAAAACCATCCGTGAATTGGACTTCCGTAAACGCTACAAAATGAACATTATGGCAACCAAATCTGGTGATACCATTGTGCCTATGCCACACATTGATTATGTGTTCAATGCAGAAGAACATTTGATGGTTTTGGGTCATATTGATGATATCAAAAAAGTAACAGGATGAGGTAAGCGAAGCTTACCGACTAAGGACTAATGGTGAATGGTGAAGGACTTTGAAAAGCGACTAAGAACTAATGGTGAATGGTGAAGGACTTTGAAAAGCGACTAAGAACTAATGGTGAATGGTGAAGGACTAAAGAGAGAAAAGAAATTTTCTCTATAATTTGTGAAATCCATAATAGAAGCGATTCTTGTAGGGACGATTCACGAATCGACCGCAATAATCATAAACCACCACAAATCATAAATTATGCAATCGTAGGGGCGACCTGTGGTCGCCCGTTATTATGAATTTTGTAAAGATTAAGATAATTTTAGGAAAGAACCATTGCAAACAAACAACTTTCCCTTGTATGCAAAGGATTCTTCTGTTAAACTATAAGAATGTAGTTGTCTGTCCTTTTGCAGGTAGACAGTAAATGTAGCATATATCAATTCTCCATAATCAATGGAAAAAAATAAAAATGAGGTGAACCAAAATGGGTTTAATGGAAAAACTATTTGGGAATTACAGTGATAAAGAACTCAAAAAAATCACTCCCATAGTCAAAAAAATTGAAGCATTGGAAGAACAATACAAAGGGTTTTCTGATGAAGATTTGAAAGCAAAAACAGTAGAATTCAAAGAAAGACTTGCAAAAGGCGAAACACTAGACCAAATTTTGCCAGAAGCATTTGCAACTGTCAGAGAAGCATCTTCCAGACCATATGTGTTGAATATGCGTCATTTCCCAGTGCAACTCATTGGTGGTATTGTAATGCACCAAGGACGTATTGCAGAAATGAGAACTGGTGAAGGTAAAACTTTGGTGGCAACATTGCCAGCATACCTCAATGCCCTTGCAGGCAAAGGGGTTCACGTGGTTACTGTCAATGACTACTTGGCAAAGCGTGACTCCGATTGGATGGGTGAAGTGTTCCGTTTCCTTGGTTTGACTGTTGGCTGTATTGTCAATGGTTTGAGCCCAGCAGAAAGACGTGCAGCATATGCTTGTGATATCACATATGGAACCAATAATGAATATGGTTTCGATTATTTGCGTGATAACATGGTGGTACGTCGTGAAGATTTGGTGCAAAGAGAACTCAACTATGCCATCATCGATGAGGTCGATTCTGTTTTGATTGATGAGGCTAGAACACCTCTTATCATTTCTGGTAAAGGCAATAAATCCACAGAACTCTACAAATATGCAGATTTCTTTGCAAAACAATTGAAACGTGGTAGCATCCTCAATGAGCAAGATGCAATGAATCCTTTGCTCAAAGAAGAAGTCCAAGAAGAAGGAGACTTCATTTACGATGAAAAAGGAAAATCTGTTGTTTTGACCCAACAAGGGGTACAAAAAGCAGAACATTTCTTCAAAATTGAAAATCTTTCTGATCCTGAAAATACCATGTTGCAACATTATATCAACAATGCATTGCGTGCAAATAACACCATGCACAAAGACCAAGATTATGTGGTTTCTGAAGAACATGGTATCGTCATCATTGATGAATTCACTGGACGTATGATGCCAGGTAGAAGATATTCTGATGGTTTGCACCAAGCAATCGAAGCAAAAGAAGGTGTGAAAGTCAGAAGCGAAAGCAAAACTTTGGCGACTGTTACCTTCCAAAATTACTTCAACAAATACAAAAAACGTGGTGGTATGACGGGTACTGCAAAAACAGAAGAAGATGAATTTAGAAACATCTATGGTATGGATGTTTTGGAAATTCCAACCAATATGCCAGTACAAAGAAAAGATCACCATGACGTGGTATATCGTACAGAAGCAGGCAAATTTAGAGCAGTTGTCCGTGAAATCGAAGAAGCACATGCAAAAGGACAACCTGTTTTGGTGGGTACTGTTAACATCGATAAATCTGAAGAGCTTAGTGAATATTTGAAAAAAGCAGGCATCAAACATCAAGTTTTGAATGCAAAACAACATGAGCGAGAAGCAGAAATTGTTGCAGATGCAGGTCAAATGAATGCAGTTACCATTGCAACCAATATGGCTGGTCGTGGTACTGACATTAAGCTTGCAGAAGGTGTGCCAGAAGTTGGCGGTTTGCGTATCATTGGTACAGAACGCCATGAATCCAGACGTATCGACAATCAGTTGCGTGGACGTTCCGGTCGTCAAGGTGATAAAGGGGAATCTCGTTTCTATATCTCTATGGAAGATGAACTTATGCGTTTGTTTGGCTCTGAAAAAACCATGAAAGTGGTTGATGCTATGGGTATGAGCGAAGATGATCCAATCGAAGCAAGTATGCTTTCTAAAGCAATTGAAGGTGCACAAAAGAAAGTAGAAGGCAATCACTTTGCAGTCAGAAAACAACTTTTGGATTACGACCAAGTTATGAATGAACAAAGGGAAATCATCTACAAAGAACGTAAACGTGTGTTGTATGGTGAAGACTTGCGTGCCAGCATCATTGGTATGATTGAAACAGTTGTTGGCAAAACCATTGATCGTTTCATTGGCGAAGACCAATTGCCAGAAGAATGGGATATGGATGCATTTGGCACATACTTTGCAGCAATTGTACCTGTTGGTAAAATTGGCTTGAAACCAGAAGCAATGGCAAATATGACCAAAGAAAAATTCAAAGAAGACTTGCAAGGCTTTGCAGTGAAAGTATATGAAGCAAAAGAACGTGAAATTGGCGCACCTCGTATGCGTGAATTGGAACGTGTGGTTATGCTCAAAGTCATTGACCAAAAATGGATGACACATATTGATGATATGGAACATATGCGTCAAGGTATTGGTTTGCAATCCTATGCACAACGTGATCCTTTGACAGAATATAAATTCAATGCTTATGATATGTTTGATGAATTGTCTGATCATATCCGTGAAGATACCATCAAAGTTTTGTATCGTATGCGTGTACAAATCCAAGTAAAAAAACCTGTGGAACAACCAGCAGATGGCAGTGCTCCACAACAACCACAAGTGCAACAACCAAGACCACAACAACCTGGACCTCGAATGCAAGCGCAAGCAAGAGGACCTGTTATGGCAAGAGGACCTGTAGCACAAGGACCTGTGGCACAAGCACCAATGGCACCACAACCAGCAGCACCTAAAAAAGTAGTGGCTCCAGAACCACCAAAACCACAAGCTGCTAGTGACAAAGTAGGTAGAAACGAACCATGCCCATGTGGTAGCGGTAAGAAATATAAACAATGTTGCGGACGTTAAGACCGCAACAACTGTGGTAAATAAGATTTAATTGTAGGGGCGATTCACGAATCGCCCGTAATATCGAATCTATATTCCAAAACAACAATTGCCTGTAAATACCGCAACCCAAAAGGAGGAATCCCATGAACCGATATGTAAAAATATCCTTTGAAATTCCTTTTTACAACCAACGCATCACAACTGAAAACTGGCAATCATCGGGTTTTTCTAGTGAATTGGAAGGAATCAGTTGGACAGAACGTGGTTGTGGCATTGCTTCTTTGCGTATGATTTTGGATGGGTTCTTATTGGCAGAGAACAAGCCAAGTTGCCCCAATCAAGGTGAAATGATTGAAAAAGGTTTGGCACAAGAAGCCTATAACCCAGGTATTGGTTGGATTCATGCAGGTTTGGCACATATGGCAGAAGAATTTGGCATATCTGCTGTTGCCTATCGTGGCAAAACCTTGACAGATGTTGCAAATGAATTGGAACAAAATCATCCTTGTATCATTTCCATCACACCTCGTTTTCGTGGTGGTTTGGTGAATGAGGAAACAGGAAATATCTATGGCAAAGGTGGTCATTTGGTGGTGGCATATGGTTGTACATATGACGAAACTGGGAATCTGACTGGATTCTTGGTGCATCATCCATCTTGCTTTTTGGAAAATACATTGCCTGCTTATCAGGTGGATGTAAAACCATTGGAAGCATCCTTTTCAGGGAATTTCATTGCGTTTGGAATGGATATACCAATGGAAATGGATTGAAACAATTGGAAAACGGTCGAACACATAGGTTCGCCCCTACAACACCGTATACAACGTAGGGTTGGGTCTTGACCCAACCGCAAAAGTAAATTAAGATTGCAACGCAAATAGACCTTCTCCGTCTAAATGCGTGTAATATATATTACTCCTAATTAAATATAAATGGACTTTTGTGTGCTATAGCAAATTTATGTAGGGTACGCATTGTATGCGTACCGAAAGTGGAATGCATACAATGCGTACCCTACATAATTAAGATATATACAAGCATATTAGGTCTTGTTCAGTTTAATTGGGATTATAACAAAAGGGTAATACAAAATATTTTAACTTTGAAGGAGTTGATTTTAAGTGTTCGAATTAGAACAGATCCGTCTCGGGCTTTCTGCTTACGACGAAAAATTAGAGGAAATGGGGGCTTCACTTTGACGTTGCAGGCGCAAAGGAGAAGATAACCGAATTGGAAGAACTGTCTGCTGATCCTGAATTTTGGAATGATTTGGAAAAAAGCCAAAAAACATTGCAAACATTGAAGGTGCTCAAAACAAAAGTAGGCAGATTTGAAAGTCTTGTGGAAACATTTGAAGATATCCATACTTTGATTGAGATGGGTATTGAAGAGCAAGATTCAGATGTATACGAAGAAGTCAAAGGAATGCGAGAAACTTTTGAACAGGAATACGAAGATTTGCATATTGCAACCATGCTTGACGGTGAATATGACCGAAGCAATGCAATTGTAACGTTGCATGCTGGTACCGGTGGTACAGAGGCTTGTGACTGGACAAATATGCTCTTCCGTATGTATTCCAAATGGGCAGCATCTGCTGGCTATTCAGTGGAAATTCTCGATATGTTGGATGGTGAAGAAGCGGGTATCAAATCTGTAACCATTCAAGTCAATGGCGAAAATGCATATGGCTATTTGAAAGCAGAAAAAGGCATCCATCGTTTGGTGCGTGTGTCTCCTTTTGATAGTTCAGGTAGAAGACATACTTCATTTGCATCTTGTGATGTTATGCCAGAAATCGAAAATGACAATGATGAAATCGAAATCAGCCCAGATGACATTCGTATCGATACCTATCGTGCAAGTGGCGCTGGTGGTCAGCACATCAACAAAACATCATCTGCAATTCGTATCACTCACTTCCCAACAGGATGTGTGGTACAATGTCAAGATGAAAGAAGTCAATTTGCAAACAAAGATCGTGCTTTCAAAATGTTGAAAAGCAAGCTCTTGGCTTTGAAAATCGAAGAACAATTGCAAAAATTGGCAGAAATCCGTGGCGATGTCAAGGAAAACACTTGGGGTAGCCAAATCCGTTCTTATGTGTTTATGCCATATACCATGGTAAAAGACCATAGAACAGGACAAGAAACAGGTAAAGTAGACGCAGTTATGGATGGGGATATTGACGCATTCATGGCAGCATATTTGGCTTGGATTCATTCCTAATAGGATCAATAGTTATATTGGAATGTAGGGAGCGATGCCCTCATCGCTCCGTTGGCATGTAGGGGAGACCTGTGGTCGCCCGAAATACAAACCAAACGGGTCGTCGGGGACGCCGACCCCTACAAAATGCAATATGCAATTGTAGGGGCGATTCACGAATCGACCGAAATGCAAATATGCAATTGTAGGGACGCCCCTTGCGGGTGTCTGTAAATCAGCAAATAACCATGTAGGGGAGGGTTTCCATGCCCTCCCATATATACCCATTGAGGAGAAAATCTCTTGAAAGAAATCAAAATCACAACAAACGAACAAAATCAAAGACTGGATAAGTATTTGTTGAAATATATGAACAAAGCCAACAAAAGCTTCATCTACAAGATGTTGCGTAAAAAACGCATCAAACTTTGTGGCAAAAAAGCAGAAGGCAATGAAATGTTGCAATCTGGAGACACCATTCAGTTGTATCTTGCAGAAGAAACCATGGCTTCTTTTATGGAAGAAAAAAAACTTTCTGCTGCAAAACGTCACTTTGCAATTGTATTTGAAGATGACGATGTGTTGGCAGTGTCCAAACCAGCAGGTCTTTTGGTGCATCCAGAAAAGAGCACCGATACCGATACATTGATTGACCAAGTGCTTTATTATTTGCATGAAAAAGGTCAATATGAGCCCAGTGCAGATGCAACCTTTACACCTGCTTTGTGTAATCGATTGGATCGTAACACCAGTGGTATTGTGTTGGTTGGTAAAACCTTGTCTGGCGTACAAGGACTCAATGAAATCATTCGCTTGCGTCAAGTGGACAAGTATTATTGGACAGTGGTGCAGGGGAAAGTGGAAGAAGCAGGTGAAATTTCTGCCTATCTTTCCAAAAACCAAGAAAGCAATCAGGTGCGTATTTCTGCCGAAGAAGGCGTGTCAGGTGTTTTGACACAAACGAAATACAAGCCATTAGCATATGCAACAGAAGGCTATACCCTTTTGGAATTGCAACTAGTGACAGGTAAAACCCATCAAATCCGTGGACATATGGAGTATTTAGGACATCCTGTTGTAGGCGACCGCAAATATGGTGTGGCTCGTGTCAATGAAGAGTTTCGCATTTCCTTTGGTCTTTCCAACCAATTTTTGCATGGAGCAAGGTTGGAATTTGGCAAAATAGAAGGCGAATTATCTTATTTATCAGGTATGGTGTGGGAAGCACCATTGCCAAAAACATTTGCAACCATTACAGAAGAATTATTTGGACAAAGCTTAAATAGCGAGGAGCGATGACATGAAGGCAATTATTTTGGCTGCTGGTTATGCAACAAGACTATACCCTTTGACAAAAGAGAGAGCAAAAGCATTGCTACCCATTGGTGGCAAACCCATTATTGATTATATTGTAGAACAAATGAACCATGTTGATGGCTTGGATGCCATTTATGTGGTCAGCAATACCAAGTTCTATCCACAATTTGTGGAATGGAACAAGGAAATCACAAGCAAAATTCCAATCACTGTGTTGGATGATGGCACCACAGACGATTCCAATAAACGAGGCGCAATTGGCGATATTTCCTTTGTCATCAAAGAATGTAACATTGATGATGAATTGATGGTGGTTGCTGGTGATAACTTCTTCACCTATTCCTTGGTGGATTATGTGGACTACTATCGTCAAGCGGATCGAGATTGCGTTTGTGTCAAAGTTTGGAAAAACGAAGCGGAATTGTCACAATTTGGTATTGCTTTGCTGGATGAAAATGGAAAGGTTTTGGATATTGAAGAAAAACCAAAACACCCAAAATCCAATACAGCTGTGTTTGCATCTTATTTGTACAAACAAGATACTGTGAAATTGATTGACCAGTATTTGGCAGAAGGCAATTCACCAGATGCACCAGGCAATTTCCCAGCATGGCTTTACAAAAGACAAGAAGTATATGCATATACCTTCTCTGGTAAATGCTTCGATATTGGTACACCAGCCAGCTACCAAGAAGTCAATGACTTGGTGACACAAGGTAAGTTGTAAAAGATTCACTTGAAATCAGGATTTCAAGTGGTTGAGCAGAGGTAAAAAAGACGATTTCTTCGCACAAGTGCTTTTGCAAAGCACCTAGAAATCGCTTTTTGTCCCATTCACCGCAAGAATGCGGGCAGCGTAAGCTGACTTTGCAATGCAAAGTGATGACCCTGACGAAATGCGATTCTGGTCAGTATTTTGCTACGCAAAATGGCTTCGCCATCGGATTTCTTTCCGATACGGTCTGCGGATGAAAGTCTGCGACACTAAAATCAAAAGAAAGTTCTTAGTTTTTTGACAGCCTGAGCCCTTCACTTAGTGAGGGGCTTAATCAGTGAAGAGTGAAGAATGAATGGTGAATAGTTGAAAACAAAGATTCCTCATTGCATTGGGAATGACAGAAAAGAGGAGATAGACTTCTGGATATGTCATTCAGAGGAGCAAAGCGACGAAGAATCTAAAAATACAATCAATCTACCATAAATCATAAAATGTATGCATGTAGGGGCGATTCACGAATCGACCGAAACCACAAACCAAACGGGATGTCGGGGACGCCATCCCCTACAACACCATAAATTTTGCAAATGGTTCAATTATCTTATCAATAAAATAACATAGCGGAAACGTAGTTTTCGCAATAAATGGGTCAAGGGACTGGTCCCTTGTGGGTTGTAGGGCAAAGCCCTACGGTCTTGTCTTTTGATCTTATCTTTTGATCTTATCTTTTTAGGAGGAATATATATGGAATGGATAGAAGTTTTTGTATCGGTCAGCCAAATGGGATTGGAACCTGTGGCTGGGGTGATGTATGCCTGTGGTTTGACAGGTCTTATGATTCATGATGCATCAGAATTCCAAGAATTTTTGGAAAACCCAAATCGTGATTGGGACTATGTGGCAGATGAATTGGTGGAAGAAAAAAGCGAATTGGAAACAGGTATCACCTTCTTTGTACGTGATAATGTCTATGGCAAAGAACAATTGGTACAAGTGCAATCTGCTCTCAAAATGCTGATTGCAACAGAAACAGAATTGGATTTGGGTACTTTGGAAACCAAAATCAAAAACGTAGCAGAAGAAGATTGGGCAAATAACTGGAAGAAATACTTCAAACCATTTCCAGTAGGTGAAAAAATCATGATTCGTCCATCATGGGAAGAACTCACTGCACCACCAGATAAAGTGGTTCTGAAAATCGATCCTGGTCATATCTTTGGCACAGGTACCCACGAAACCACACAACTTTGTATGGAATTGATTGAAGAATTCGTGCAAAAAGAAGACATGGTCTTGGATATTGGTTGCGGTAGTGGTATCTTGTCCATTGCAGCATTGTTGTTGGAAGCAAAAGAAGCAGATGCTGTGGATATTGACCCAAATGCAATCCAAATCGCATATGAAAATAGCGACATGAACGATATCCCAAGAGAAACATACCATGTGAAATCAGGAAATATCTTGGAAGACGAAGCATTGCATCAATCTTATAGTGGCAAAAAATATGATATGGTTGTGGCAAATATCGTTGCAGATATCATCATTGCATTGACCAAACAGGTACCAGATTACATCAAAGATGGTGGTATCTTCTTGTGTAGCGGTATTATCACAGAGCGTAAAGAAGATGTTTTGGCAGGACTTGCAGCAGGCGGTTTTGCTGTTGTGGATATCAAAGAAAAAGGAAATTGGGTTGCAATTGCTACACGTTATAAAGGATAAGGTGATTTGAATGCCAAAATTTTTTGTAAACATAGAACAAATCAGAAAAGGCAATGTCTACTTAGAAGGCGAAGATGCCAAACATATTAAGACAGTTTTGCGTAGTCGTGTAGGCGAAGAAATCGTTGTGACAGATGGTTGTGGTATGGATTATCATTGTCATTTGTCAGAATTGGAACCACGTGTCATTGCTGCAATTGACCATAAGGAAGAATGCCAAAGTGAGCCAAAAACAAAGATTACATTGTACCAAGGGTTGCCAAAAGCAGATAAAATGGAGCTGATCATCCAAAAATGTGTGGAACTTGGCATTGAACGCATTGTTCCAGTGTCCACAGAGCGTGCCATTGTGAAATTGGATAAAAAGGAAGATAAAAAGATTGCTCGTTGGCAAAAGATTGCAGAATCCGCTGCAAAACAAAGTGGACGTGGCAAAATTCCAGAAATCGCTTCTGTGATGAAATTTGGCGAAGCACTCCAAGAAGCCAAAGGCTTAGATGGTGCAATCATTCCATATGAAAAGGAAATGGAGAATGGTTTGCGTCAATTTGTAGGTGGTTTTTCAGGGGGAACAGTGGGTGTGTTCATTGGACCAGAAGGTGGCTTTTCAGAAGAAGAAATTGAAAAAGCAACTGATTTGGGTGTGATGCCCATTACTTTGGGCAAACGTATTTTGCGTACAGAAACAGCAGGTATGGTAACACTTGGAATCTTATTGTACGAGTTAGGTTAAGGGGTGAGTACATGATTTATTTGGATAATGCAGCAACCACAAGAGCATTGGATTCTGTTGCAGAGAAAATGGCACATATGATGTGTGAATGTTATGGAAATCCAGCATCTATGAGCAAAATGGGTCTGGATGTAGAAAAGGAAATTCGTGGTGCAGCACAAATTTTTGCAAATGGTTTGCATTGTAAAGAGGAAGAAATCTTCTTCACAAGTGGCGGTACAGAAGGTGATAATTGGGCGATTTATGGCACAGCAAATGGATACAAACGCCATGGCAAACATCTTATCACCACAGAAATTGAACATCCAGCAGTGAAAAATCCAATGCAACACTTGGAAGAAGAAGGCTATGAAGTGACATATCTTGGCGTGGATGCAAAGGGTCACATTTCCTTGGATGAACTCCGAAATGCCATTCGTGAAGATACCATTTTGGTGAGCATCATCTTGGTGAACAACGAAACAGGTGTGGTACAAAATGCCATCGAAATTGGCAAATTCATCAAAGAGAAAAATCCAATCACTTTGTTCCATGCAGATGCAGTGCAAGCATTTGGCAAATACCCAATTGATGTAAATAAAATGAAGATTGATTTGCTCACCATGAGTGGACATAAAATCCATGGACCTAAGGGTGTTGGTATGCTTTATATGCGTAAAGGCACCAAAGTGAAACCACTTTTGTTGGGTGGTGGACACCAAAGAGGGCAACGTCCAGGTACCGAAAATGCACCTGGTGTCTGTGCCATGGCGTTGGCAGCAAAAGAAGCATTTGACCATATGACAGATGGCATTGCTCATGTACGTCAGTTGAAATCTGCATTGGCTACAGGTGTTTTGGCAATGGAAAATACACAAATCAATGGGGATGCTTCTGATGATGCAAGCCCATATGTGCTCAATGTATCTTTCAAAGGCTTGCGTAGTGAGGTATTGCTCCATGCGTTGGAAGGCAAAGGTGTCATTGTGTCTGCTGGCTCTGCTTGTGATAGCAAAAAGAAAGTGGGTAGTCCAGTCTTAACTGCAATGGGTATGCCATTTAGCGAAATCGAAGGGGCAATTCGTTTTAGCTTCTGTAGACATAACACCATGGAAGATGTAGAAGGATGTCTGGCAGCTTTGAATGAATTGGTACCATTCTTTAGGAAGTATAATAGATAAGGTCAAGGTCAAAAGATTAAGACCGACGGGACGCTGTCCCATCCACCCTGCAAGCGTGCGACGCTTGACCCGATAGGCGAAAACTACGTTTTCGCAGAAGATTGAAAATGGGTTGCAATTGTAGGGGCGATTCACGAATCGACCGTAATCTCATATCTATTACTGATCACAATATCAAAATAAATTATAAATAAAATACACCACAGCGAAAATGTAATTTTCGCAATAATGGGTCAAGGGACGAGTCCCTTGCAGGGTTTGGGACAGAGTCCCAAGGTCTTGATCTTTTGACCTTGTAAAGGAGAATACACATGGCAGAAAAAGTATTGATCATCAAATACGGTGAGATTGCAATGCGTGGAAATAACAAGTATATTTTCATCAACCGTCTCATCAGCAGCATTAGAAAAAACATCGACCATTTGGGGAATTATTATGTAGTGCGTGACCCAGGTCGTTTGATTGTGGAAGATCGTGATGGCGAATTGGACTATGATTTGCTCATCCCACGTATCGCAACCATTTTTGGCTTGATTGCAATTTGTCCAGGTGTACGTGTGGAAAGCTTGGACAAAGACATGATTTATGAAGAAGCATACCAACATATGTTGGCACATCATGGAGATAAAGACGTTACCTTTAAGGTGAAATCAAGACGTGCAAACCAAGGCTTTGAAACACCTTCTATGGAAGTGAACATGGAATTGGGCGGTTATTTGTTGGAACGCATGCCAAACTTGACAGTAGATGTGAAGAATCCACAGGTAGTATTGCACGTGGAAATCAGAAATAGCGTGTACATCCACTCCAAAGAAATCAAAACATATGGCGGTTTGCCTTATGGTAGCTCAGGCAAAGCAGTCAGCTTGCTTTCTGGCGGTATCGATAGTCCAGTTGCCACTTGGATGATGGCAAAACGTGGCGTGGAAGTAGAAGGCGTGTATTTCCATAGCCCACCATACACCAGTGAATGGGCGAAAGAA
Source organism: Chakrabartyella piscis (assembly GCA_030067835.1). Lineage (GTDB taxonomy): Bacteria > Bacillota > Clostridia > Lachnospirales > Anaerotignaceae > Chakrabartyella > Chakrabartyella piscis. The sequence goes on along the minus strand of CP092441.1, from coordinate 3,214,823 downwards.
AAAGTGTTGGACTTGGCGAAACGTATCGCAGAGTTTACAGGCGAATTCCGCTTGTATGTAGTGCCATTTACAGAGTTGCAATTGTATCTTTTGGATAATGTTGCACACGATAAATTGACCATTCATTTGAAACGTGCTATGATGCGTGCTGGTGAAATGATTGCAGACAAAGACCAAGCACTTTCCTTGATTACTGGTGAAAGTGTGGGTCAGGTGGCAAGCCAAACCATGCAAGGGATTCATGCCATTGGTGCAGTTTGTAATTTGCCAGTACTCAGACCTTTGGCGGGTATGGATAAACACGAAATCATTGAAATTGCACAGAAAATCGAGACATTCGATATCTCTACACGTCCATTTGAGGATTGTTGCACTGTGTTTGTGGCAAAACACCCTGTTACAAAACCACGTTTGAAATACATTGAAAAAAGCGAACTACGCTTGACAGAATTGGACAGACTTTTGGACGAATGCGTTGCCAATGCAGAAATTATTGATTTTTAAGATCAAAAGATAAGAGCAAGACCGATTTGTAGGGGCGAGCATTGCTCGCCCGTTATCAATTGACATGAATTCCAAATTAGGAGAAGATTCTATGAAAATCGAACACATCGCTTTATATGTCAACGATTTGGAGCAATCCAAAACCTTCTTTGAAACTTACTTTGGTGCCACTTCCAATGGTGGATATCACAACAAAACCAAAGACTTTCGTTCTTATTTCTTGACCTTTGATGATGGTGCTCGTTTGGAATTGATGCACATTCCAACCATTGTGGAGGCAGACAAACCACTGACACGCACAGGCTTTGCACACATTGCATTTTCTGTAGGCAGTGTGGAAGGAGTGGATGTATTGACAGCAAGATTGCAAGCAGATGGCTATGAGGTCATCAGTGGACCACGCACCACAGGGGATGGGTATTACGAAAGTTGCATCTTGGATAAAGAAGGCAATCAAATTGAAATTACAGTATGAGTTAAGAGTTTAAGTTGTAAATATTAAAAGTGAGAAATAAAAAAGGATGGATATGGAATCCACCCTTATATTTGGTATATTTTTTAGAATGCAACTTTCATACAAAGTGCCACAATACAAAGAATCAATGCAAATGGTACATACACATATCTACCCACTGCATACCACAATTCCCCTTGTTTTTTATAAGTCCCTTTATTGATTTCAAAGAGCAAATCCTCTTTTTTCATAATCCAGAACCAAGAAATGGCACCGATGGTTGCACCAATTGGAATGATGTAGATGGATACCCAGTCCATCCAAGGACCCCATTGGTAGATGGCTTCCATATGGATACCAAAGCCCAAACAAATGACGCACAACAACACCAAAACTGCTTTTCGATTGAGTCTTGGGAATTTATGCAACAAAGATTCCAAAACTGCTTCAAACATATTTTGCAAAGAACTGACACCAGCAAAGACCATTGCCACATACAAAATGATGGCAAACCCATTGCCAAATGGAATATCTTGCAAGATGGTAGGCAATGTGATGAACAACAAGCCTGTACCAGCGCCAACATCTGTGTTATAAGCGAAACATGCTGGAATGATGACCATAGCTGCTACCAAAGCCGCCAATGTATCGAAAATAGCTGTTTTTCTTGCTACTGCCACAACATCCTCTTCTTCACCCAAATAAGCACCATATACAATCATACCGCTACCAGTGATGGACAAAGAGAAGAATGCTTGTCCCATTGCCCAAATCCAAACCATAGGGTCTGCCAAAGCTTCCCATCTTGGAATGAACATAAACAAATAGCCTTCTGCACCATTTGGCATAAAGGCAACACGAATTGCCAAAATCACAAAGATGATAAAGAAAATTGGCATCATGATTTTATTTGTTTTTTCAATACTCTTAGCACCAAAGAACAAAGTCAACAAAGTACCCACAACTACAATGATATGGAAAGGTACTACAGAATAGGTGTTCAATGAGAAGGATTCAAACCATGTTGCGGTATCCAAGGTCATCAAATCGCCTGTTAGGGATGTCCAAAGTGCCTTCAACATATAGGAAATGATGACTGCATAGCCAATTGCAATACACATAGAGCCTGCAAGTGGCAACCACCCCACCAAACCGCCAATTTTGCCTTTTGTTGCACCACCACCACTTTTCCAAGCGTTTTCATAAGAACCCAAAGTACCTGTTCTGGATCGACGTCCCAAAGCAAACTCTGCTGGCAAGCCTACATAGCTGAAAATAAAGATAAAGAATAGATAAATCAGCAAGAATGCGCCACCACCATTGCTGCCCAATTTGCTGGGAAATCCCCAAACATTTGCCATACCAACTGCTGAACCAACAGATGCTAAAATAAAGCCCCATTGAGTTTGAAACCCTTTATGTGTCTTGTCTGTACTCATACTTTTCTCCATTTCTATTTCAGTTTGGACATTGCCCAAAATCCTTCAATTCCTATTGTTTCAGTTTTCATTCGATTTTAACTTTAACACATAACAGTGTCGCAGTCAATAGAAGTTGCATTCCAGAAATTGTTTTTGGTAAATTTGCACACTCCTTACATATCGTTTGTGGATTGCGGGATGCCCTGGACGCCATCCCCTCAATATTTTCACATAAAAAAACACCAAAGCTGGTGGTACTGATTTTTGTATTTCTATTGACAATTCTGTCTATCCTATAGTAATATCAATGATATATAGTAAAAAACAGCTATGATGAGAAGAGTACCAAACAAACTATGACAAAGAGAGCCCAAACAGAGAAATCTGTAGCTGAAAATGGGTGATTGGTTGTTTGAGAAGATGGTCTTTGAGCTATGCTTTTGAATGTGTTTCTTCTATATAGAAGGAATCCTTTAGAAAGTGTCGGTTGCGTCCGTTACAACGCAGAGTATGAGGAGTGTTGGCTTCGATACTCACAGAGGTCTTTTTCGTGAGGGAAAGATGAATTAAGGTGGTAACGCGGTTTATGAGACAACATTGTCATAATCGTCCTTTGCATTGGCATAGGGCGTTTTTTTATACCCATTTTTGCGTATAGACAGCACAAGAAAACAAATAAAAGGAGAATGCATCATGGAAAAAGAAAAATTTTATATCACCACACCAATCTACTACCCAAGTGACAAATTGCACATTGGACATTCCTACTGTACAGTGGCAACAGATACTATGGCAAGATACAAAAGACTTCGTGGATACGATGTTATGTTCTTGACAGGTACAGACGAACATGGTCAAAAATTGGAACGTATTGCAGAAAGCCAAAACACAACACCAAAAGCATATATTGACAACGTGGTTGTCGGCATCAAAGAATTGTGGGAAACATTGCACATTTCTTATGATAAATTCATTCGTACCACAGATGATTACCATGTGGCAACTGTACAAAAAATCTTCAAACAACTCTATGACCAAGGGGATATCTACAAAAGTTCCTATGAAGGTCATTACTGTACACCATGTGAATCCTTCTTCACAGAAACACAGTTGGTAGATGGCAAATGTCCTGATTGTGGACGTGATGTGGAATTGTTGAAAGAAGAAAGCTATTTCTTCCGTCTTTCTAAATACCAAGATCGTATCATCAAACACATGGAAGAAAACGAAAACTTCTTGCAACCAAACACACGTCAAAATGAAATGATCAACAACTTCTTGAAACCAGGTTTGGAAGATTTGGCAGTTTCTAGAACTTCCTTTACATGGGGTGTTCCTGTGGAATTTGACCCAGGTCATATCGTGTATGTTTGGGTGGATGCACTTTCCAACTACATCACTGCTATGGGTTATGGTCAAGAAGATGATAGCGATTTCAAAAAATACTGGCCAGCAGATATCCATGTTGTGGGTAAAGAAATTGTGCGTTTCCATGCAATCATTTGGCCTGCAATGTTGATGGCTTTGGATATTCCACTTCCAAAACAAATCTTTGGTCATGGTTGGCTTGTCATCAACGGTGGCAAAATGTCCAAATCCGTTGGTAACGTAGTAGACCCTAACGTTTTGGTTGGCAAATATGGTGTAGATGCAATCAGATACTTCTTGTTGCGTGAAATTTCCTTTGGTCAAGATGGTAACTTCAATAATGAAGCTTTGATTCAAAGAATCAATTCCGACTTGGCAAACGATTTGGGCAACTTGGTATCCAGAACCGTTGGTATGATTGAAAAATACTTCGGTGGTACATTGCCAGCAGACAGAAGCGCAACAGAATTCGATGCTTCTTTGGAAGAAATGGCTCTTGCTACAGCAGCAAAAGCAGAAGAAAAATTGGACAAAATGTTCTTCAGCGATGCTCTTAACGAAATTTGGAACTTGGTGAGAAGAACCAACAAATATATTGATGAAACACAACCTTGGGTGCTTTGCAAAGACGAATCCAAAAAAGGTGAATTGGCAAATGCTTTGTATCACGTGGCAGAATCTGTTCGTATCATCTCCATTATGATTGAACCATTTATGCCAACCACACCAGCAAAAATCTGGAGTCAATACAACATGGATGCATCCGTTTTGGGTTGGGAAAATGCAAAAGTATGGGGATTGTTGCCAGATAGCTTCTCTGTAGCAAAAGGCGAAACATTATTCCCACGTATCGATATGAAAAAAGAATTGGCAGCTCTTGAAGAAGCAATCAAAGAAACACAAGCAGCATCCATTGCAAACCAAGGCAAAGAAGAAGCAAAAGAAGAAGCTCCAAAAGTAGAAGAAAAACCAGCTGCACCAGCACACGAAGAACCAGAATATCCAGCTGAAATCTCCATTGATGATTTCTGTAAGGTACAATTGGTTGTGGGTGAAGTCATTGCATCTGAAGAAGTAAAAAAATCCAAAAAATTGTTGCGTAATGTAGTGAAAATTGGAGAAGAAGAAAGAGTCATCTTCTCTGGTATCAAAGATAGCTACACACCAGAAACCATTGTTGGTAAAAAAGTAGTGGTTGCATACAATTTGAAACCAAGAAAAATGATGGGTGAAATGTCCTATGGAATGCTCCTTTGTGCCGAAGACGGAGACGGTAACTTGAGCCTTTTGACCACAGATGACAAAGAATTCCCAAGTGGCAGTGGTATCAGCTAATGTATTTTGAATCCCACGCACATTATGACGATAGACGTTTCAAACAAGATGGGGATGCTCTTTTGAAGAGCTTCCCTTCCTTGGGGATTCCATATGTGGTGAATGTTGGTTGTGATTTACGCTCATCAAAAGCCAGCATACGTATGGCTGAAAAATACGACCATGTGTATGCTTCCGTTGGCATACATCCCCATGAATTGTATGATATGTCTTCATCTGTCATTGATGAACTCAAAAAATTATCTGCACATAAAAAAGTAGTTGCCATTGGTGAAATGGGTTTGGATTATCATTATGATACTCACCCACGTGAAGTGCAACGCTTTTGGTTTAGACAACAGCTTCGTTTGGCAGAAGAAGTGAAATTGCCTGTCATCATCCATTCCAGAGAAGCATCAGAAGAAACCTTTGAAATTATGCAAAGCTCCAATGTACGTAGGGGTGTCATCCACTGTTATTCCGGTGCAGCACCTATGGCTTTGGACTATGCAAAGATGGGTTTCTACATTGGTATTGGTGGCGTGGTCACTTATTCCAATGCAAGAAAGATGGTAGAAGTGGTGGAAGCGTTGCCTCTTGATAGAATTGTGATAGAAACTGACTGTCCATATCTATCTCCAACACCAAATAGAGGAAAACGTAACGATTCTAGGAATCTACAATATGTTGTGGAAAAGATTGCAGAAATTAAAAATGTAACACCAGATGTAGTGGAAAAAGTGACCATGGAAAATGGAAAATCATTGTATTTTTAAAAAAAGGTTGCACAAATGTTACAAATGTGTTAATATAATAGACGTATTAGATAAGATATACCGTAAGGTATGTCTTTCTTTTTTCTTTTTTGTTCCTTAACAAAAGAAAATAAGTGCGAGTTTTCAGGCTCGCTGAATAGGAATCGTGGTTCTAAGGTTGGACTACGGGACATAGATTTGTAATATGTCTATAACATTTTAGAAACTTCACCATGCAACGTACGATATGCGATGGACGAAGCTTCGAGGAGGAATTTATGAAAACACATTTTAGAGTATTGGTATTGGTCATCTTAACATTGGTGATTGGCACAGTAACTGCATCCGCATCTTCCATGTTGGGTACACAATCTGTAGTCATCGAAATGGATGGCGTACCTCGTATGGTATCCACTTCCGTTGAAACAGTTGGCGAAGTATTGGAACAAGTGGAAGCATCCATCGAAGAAAACTTTTTCTTAAATGATTTGGAAGAAGATGATTTGGTTGAAGATATGATGACCATTTCTTTGACCTCTATCACAGAAAAAGTGGTTGCAACAACAGAAACAGTGGCTTACGAAACAGAAATTGTGTACAACACCGAAATGGAAATTGGTGAAGAAGTGGTGACACAAGCTGGTAAAGATGGCGTTGTTTCCAATGTAACCAAAGAAGTATACCATGGTAAAGAATTGGTTTCTGAAGAATTTGTGGAAGCAAAGGTTTTGGAAGAAGTGGTAAGTGAAATCATTGAAGTGGGCACACATGGTGTCATCAATGGATATTCTTATACACAAACCATGAGCATGAAAGTAACAGCTTATACACCTTTTGATGAAGGTTGTAATGGCATTACATCTACAGGAACAGTGGCAACAAAGGGCGTTTTGGCAGTAGATCCTAGCGTAATCCCTTATGGCACACGTGTGTATATCCCTGGATATGGCGTAGCAGTGGCAGAAGATACTGGTGGTGCAATCCAAGGCAATCGTTTGGATGTCTGTTATGACACAAAAGACGAAGCATTCTCTTGGGGTGTACGTAATTTGACTGTATACATCTTGCAATAAGAATCAAACAAATCAAGCCATCGACAATTGTCGGTGGTTTTTTTGTTTGTGATACAATATAAGGGTGGATATGGAATCCACCCCTACAAGTGTTGCTTTCTTATCATTCAGAGGAACAGGTGACGAAGAATCTTGGAATTTCGGTCGATTTGTGAATCGCCCCTACAAATGCACCCAATTCATATTGCCACCAATCTGTCATTCTGAATATTTGACACTTGTGTCAAAGAGTGAAGAATCTTGGGTTTTTATTCTTTTGGTTCTTCTATTTCTCCATGTTCTTTTTCAAATTCTCCAATGCATTTACGCACCAAATATAAAATCTGACCATTTGCAGAACGTCCTTCATATTTGCTGATGTAATGCAGTTTATGATGTAACTCTTTGTTGATGCGAATACCCAAATGTTTATCCTTTTCCATGAATACACCTTCTTACTGCTCTGTTTCTTCTTTTGCTTTCAATTCAATTCTACGATTGCGAATCCAAAGCAATGCATCCACAGACACCATTGCCATATTTAAAATATAGAGATACAATACGAAATCGTAGTTGTAGAGCAATTTATTGATGATACCCGCCACATAACCCAAGATAATGACCAACAAAAATGGTAAGCTTTTGCCACCTGTGGTTCTTGAGGTATAAGAACGATAAATGGACAAAGGCCAAGCTGCACCAAAACACAATAACATCAACGCTTCAAAAATACTCATATCCATACTCTCCTTTTTTATTATATGTGGTTTTTCGGCAGCAGGTAGGGAACGATGCCCTCATCGTTCCTTGTAGGAACTGCCCCCAATGTAACGAAGAATCCAAAATCTAAGATCCTTCGACAAGCTCAGGATGACAAACATATTGCACCGGCAAATTTACAAACCCAATGTTTCCAATGCTTCTGCTACACTTCCATTGTTTTCCAAAATCATTTCAGAAAAACCTTCATACAAAGGTAATCTTTCTTGATAGAGTGCCAAGGTTGCTGTTTGTGTTGGTGCCAAAGGTCTACCATTTCCACTTTCCAACAACTCTACTTCACGTTTCAACCAGATAATTTTGCCATTTTCCATCAAAAGATGGATATTCTCTGCATTCTTAATGACACCACCACCTGTTGCAATGACCAAATCTGTTTTGCCAGACAATTCCTTTGCAACTTCTGTTTCCACCAAACGAAAAGCAACTTCTCCTTCTTTGGCGAAATAGTCTGCAATGGGCATTCCAATTTTTGCAACGATTTCTGTATCCATATCCACAAAGGTTTTACCTGTTTTTTCTGCAATGGCTTTGCCTAAAGTGGATTTGCCACAACCACTCATACCAATCAAAACCACATTTTCTCTTTGTGCATACATGGTTTTATAAATTTCTTCTACCTTTTCCCAAGAAACCGGTTTTCCAGTGAAGATTTCCACTGCCACAGCTGCCTGACCAATCAACATCTCCAAACCACCAATGGCTTTGATGCCACGAATGGTTGCATCCACTACCATTTTGGTTCTAAGGGGATTGTAGACGATATCCACAACACCTGATAGATTGGTGAATCCATCCAACTCAATTGGAGATACGCCACCTTTTGGATACATGCCAACTGGTGTGGTATTGATGATCAGGTCTGCATCCTGATGGTTTGCATAGCATTCTGCATAAGTAATGGTATCTGGACTTTCCTTATAATAGACAGTGTGGATTTCCTTTGCACCCATATCCCCAACCACTGCCAAACAAGCCTTTGCAGCACCACCTTTTCCAAGAAGCAACACCTTCTTATCCTTTACAACAAATCCATTGTGTTCCAAAACATATCGAAAACCATGATAATCTGTGTTGAAACCTGTCCATTTGCCATTTTTTTGAACAATGGTATTGACTGCTCCAATGGATTTTGCTGCTGCTTCTAATTCATCCAAAAAAGGAATCACTCGTTCTTTGTATGGTATGGTGACATTGATGGCAGTAAATGGTTTTTCTGTCAAAAACACATCACATTCCTCTGGTGTCAAAGGAATCAACTCATATGTATAGTCTGCCAATTGCTCATGAATCCCTTTGGAATAGCTGTGTCCCAATTTTTCTCCAATCAAACCGTATCGCATAAAACACCTCATATTTTATTCTAAATTGATTATCTTTTGTCAAACTTGTGTCTATACTTGTTATGGTAATTCATATACAGACAAATTGCAATATCTAATGTAAAAAAGATAGTAAAAACAACAGGCGTACACATAGGTCATGCCCTACAACTGCTCTGTCATTCCGAGCATAGCGAGGAATCTTACTCTTTGGATTCTTCGTCACGCTGTTCCTCTGAATGACAGCATAGGTAGTATTTCTTTATTTGGCAAACAATACCAAACCCATTGTAATAGAAAGATAATGGCATAAACTTTGGTTTTATGGTACAATTGAAATCGAATATAAAAACCCCAATCATAAGGAGATGATATATATGAAACAATGGATCCGCAATATTGGAACACTGACTTTGACCATAAGCCTAATGGGTGCACTGATTCCAACTACAGCATTGGCATATGATTCCACAGACTTTCGTGGTGCTTGGATTTCTACAGTATACAGTGCAGATTTCCCTTCTACCATCAACGATGCAACTGCCCAAAAGGCTGAATTTACCGAAAAAATAGATGCTTTACAAGACTTGGGTATCAATGCTGTTGTGGTACAAGTACGTCCCAAAAGCGATGCATTTTATGACTCTGACATCAACCCTTGGAGCTCTGTTTTGACTGGAGAACAAGGTAAATATCCTGGCTATGACCCAATGGAATATATGATAGAAGAAGCACATGATCGTGGTATGGAATTTCATGCTTGGTTGAACCCATATCGCATCACAACCAGTGGCACAGATTTATCTACCCTATCTTCTGATCATCCAGCATTGGCACACCCTGAATGGATTTTGACCTACAACAACGCTTTGTATTACGATCCATCACAAAAAGCAGTCCAAGAATACATTGCAGAAACTGTAGCAGAAATTGTAGAAAACTACGATGTGGATGCCATCCATTTTGATGATTATTTCTATCCTTCCAATTATCCTTTACCTGATGGTGAAGATCGAGATGGTTCTGTTGCCAACCAAAGACGTGAAGATATCAATGATATGGTGGAATTGGTTTCCAAAACCATCAAATCCATTGATTCTAGCGTGGAATTTGGCATAAGTCCTATGGGTGTATGGAAAAACAGTTCTTCTGATTCCAATGGTTCTGACACACGTGGTTCTGAAGGATATTACACCGTTTTTGCAGATGCAACCACTTGGATTGCCAACGAATGGATTGATTACATTGCACCACAAATCTATTGGGAGCAGGACAACCAATATGCACCCTATGAGCCATTGGTTTCTTGGTGGAGTGATGTGGTATCTGGTACCGATGTGACTCTATACATTGGTCAAGGGATTTACAAAGATATTGTTTCACAGGAAATCACAGAACAAATGAACATCAATGAAAATTACAATGTAGATGGTAGTATTTTCTTCAGTTCTAGGGATTTGTTGGACAATCGTGAAGGTGTTGGCACTGCTGTGAAAGCATACTACGCTTCCAATACTTCCAGCAACACAGTTGTAACACCAGAAGTGGAAACCCCACAAGTTGAAGTTCCAGAAATTTTAACACCAGAACCAGAAACCACATCACCAACCATCATCGAAAAGAAAACAGCATATGCAAGAAGCTATCCAGTTTCCATCAATGGTTCTTCTGTTTCCTTTGAAACCTATAACATCAATGATTATAGCTATTTCAAATTGCGTGACATTGCATCTGCACTTCTTGGCACAAACAAACAATTCACCACCATTTGGGATGAAGCCAATACCGCAATCCATTTGGTGACAGAACAAGCTTATGACGGTACACTTTCTGTCAGTGGTTCCTCCACAACAGATAGCATTGCCATCACTTCCACTGCAAAATTGTATGTGGATGGTATTGAAAAAACCGTCAGTGCCTATACCATCAACGATTATACCTATTACAAATTGCGTGACATTGCACAGATTTTGAATTTTGCTGTGGAATGGGATGAAGACACATTGTCCACCAATTTGAATACAAATGCTACATATTGAGATGCATAAAATCAAGAAAGAACGGGCGGACACGCAGGTCCGCCCCTACATTTTGTGGTGACAAGACGTAGGGGATGGGTTTCCCATCTCGTTTGCATACAAAAAAGCCATAGGATGCATATCCTATGGCTCAAACTATTTAATATGAACTTATTACTCTGTATCTTTAATATATACAACAATATCAGACAGTTCACAGTCCAAAATGCAACACAAAGTATCCAATGTTTTTGTAGTCACTGGCATTCCTTTTTTCATACGATGTATGGTATTGGCATGAATCCCCTGTTTGAAAATCAAATGGTATTCTGTAACGTTTTTTCGTAAAAGTGTTTCAAAAAATGGTGCATACGAAATCATGATATCACCTCTATCAATAGAGTATCATACCCATTGTGCAATCGTCAATGCAATCCATTTAGTTTTATATATTTCGCTATATTTTGTAGGGGCGTACCTATGTGTGCGCCCGTTGGTACACATACAAAAAAGCCATAGGACGTATATCCTATGGCTCATTTTATTTTGCTTATTTTTCTTCTGGTTGTGTGGGAACTGCTTCTCCACATGTAGGACAGGCAATGCTTTCTTTTGCGGAAAATGTTTCTTCATCCACATCCAATTCTTCACCACACTTAGGGCAAATACAAACATGGAAGAAAATCGGTTCATCGTCATCCATTTCGTCGCCGTAAGCGTCCAAATCGATGTCCATATCCATATAATCTTCATCATCATCCATGAAAGTTTCCAACATAAACGCCATATCATCCAACACTTCTAAAATGCCGTGAAACACCTTGCCTTCTTTGCTGTCTTCTGAAAAACCGCTTCCGTCACAAAGTCCTCTGAGATAAGTGAGTTTCTTTTCAAAATATTCCATGAATTGTCTTCCTTTCTGGATGGTTTATATTCTATCAGTCTTTTGCACGACCCAAGTATTCACCAGTTCTTGTATCAATTTTGATGACTTCATTTTGGTTGATGAACAAAGGAACTTGTACTTGTGCACCTGTTTCCAAAATAGCAGGTTTTGTAGCACCTTGAGCAGTGTTACCAGCGAAACCTGGTTCTGTTTCTGTGATTTCCAATTCTACGAACAAGTCTGGTTCGATACCAAACACTTGACCTTCGTAGGAAAGGATTTTCACTGTATCGTTTTCTTTTACAAATTTCAAAGCATCGCCAACATCGCTTGCATTTACAGCAATTTGGTCAAATGTTTCTGTGTTCATAAAGTGGAACAAATCACCATCGCTGTACAAGTATTGCATATCTTGTCTTTCGATGTGTGCTCTTGGCATTTTTTCATTTGGTCTGAATGTTTTTTCCAAAACAGCACCAGTTTTCAAGTTTCTGATTTTTGTACGTACGAAAGCAGCACCTTTACCTGGTTTTACGTGTTGGAATTCCAAAATAACAAAGGGAGAACCTTCATATTCCATTGTTACGCCATTTCTAAATTCACCTGCAGAAATCATTGTATTTCCTCCTCAAATTCACTATTCTCTAAAAATCATGCTTATACCAATGGATGCATTCAAATCTTACAGCCCTATAAGCATATCCTATTACATTTTATAGGAAAACCTCAAATTTTTCAATACAAACTTGCGATAAAATCCATATTTCTTATAAATTATTTGGTATTTTTGCGAAAATATACCTTTAACACCTGTTTTTCTAAGCCACGTTTTACTTTTGTAACCAATTGGTCACGTTCACAAATGGGTGCAACCATGATTGCAGTCATCCCAGCCATATGTCCACACAAAACATCCGTAAACACTTGGTCGCCAACAAGAGCAGAAGTTTCTGGTGTCAATGACAGTTTTTTGAGACCACTTTTCACCTTAAATGGCAATGGTTTGTCTGCTTTGTGAATTGCCAATAGTTTCAATTTACGATTGAAGTGTTGGACACGTTTTTTGTTGTTATTGGATAAAATACCCAAACGAAAACCTTCTTCTTGAAGATGCATGAAAAAGTCCATCAACTTCTCATCAGGATCTGCCACATCAAAAGGCGCAATGGTGTTATCAATATCGAAAATCAAACCACGAATGCCACGTGATTTCAATTCCTCCAATGGCAACTGGTATACATTTTCAATATAATAATCAGGAAACAGCGGTTCTAAAATCATATCAGTCCAACCTTTCTACATCATGATGCCAGAAGGCATTTTCTTCAATATCACCTAAGCGTTCACCACTTAGATAGCGTACCATAATATCGTCAGCTTCACCACTGACACCGTAGTTCAATTCCACTCGTTTCAGACGCAGAATATTGCGATCTGTGGAATGGATTTTGCCACAAATGACACCGTTGATGCATTCGTCAGTGAGAAAACCACCAAGGGTTTCTTGGTTGCCTATGGGGTATATGGTTTTGGTTTGCACAGATTCCACCTCAATATCATAGATGGTGTATTCGTCTGTTCTATGGAAAACGGGATGTATTCTACCGTTTATGGTTGGCATTGCAATGCGCATGGTATCACTCCTTGATGTCTATTTCTTATCCTTGATTATATGGGTATCCCATACCTTTGTCAAATATGAAAAAATATTTTTGCATAAATTTCAAAAAACGTGTAAAATAGTAGAGTAAACAAAGTTTACTCTGGCTAAGGACTAATGGTGAATGGTGAAGGACTTTGAAAAGCGACTAAGAGCTAATGGTGAATGGTGAAGGACTGAAACCTACAAATGAGGTGCAATCGTAGGGGTGATTCACAAATCGACCGCAACATCAGAAACAAGAAACATCGTAGGGGATAGCTGAGCTGTCCCGAAACCATACTACAAACCAAGATTCCTCATTCATTTAGAATGACACCATTGATATGATAACAAAACACTGTAGGGCGGTGGCTCATTACGCTGCCGCCATATCACATATTACAATACAAAAGGAGAACAAATATGGATCAAAGACTGAAAACATTGGCGTACAACTTGGTACACTATTCTTGTAAACTGGAAGCAGGCGAACAGGTTTGGATCAGCTGCAATGGCGTGCATCCCATTCCATTGGTGAAACAAATCATCAAAGAAGTCTACAAAGTGGGTGCTGTACCTTTCCTCGAAGTGATGACCAATTCCTTGGAACGTGAATTGCTTCTTGGTGCCACAGAAGAACAACTGAAAATCAAAGCAGAAGTAGATTGCCAACTCATGAGCCAAATGGATGCTTTTATTGGTGTTCGTGGTGAAGATAACTTGACAGAACAAGCAGATGTGCCTATGGAAAAAATGGAATTGGAAGAAAAATTCTATTCTGAGCCTGTACATCATGGCATTCGTGTACCTAAAACAAAATGGGTGGTTTTGCGTTACCCAACCAACTCCATGGCACAATCTGCACATACCAGTTTGGAAGATTTCGAAGATTTCTACTTCGACGTTTGCAACTTGGATTATAGCAAAATGGGTGAAGCCATGACACCACTTGTGGAATTGATGAACAAAACAGACAAAGTGCGTCTTGTAGCTAAGGATACCGATATTTCCTTCTCCATCAAAGACATTTCTGCTGTGAAATGTGCTGGCGGGTGCAACATTCCTGATGGTGAAGTGTACACTGCTCCTGTGCGTGATTCCATCAATGGCGTGATTACCTATAACACACCATCTGAATACAACAGCTTCACATTTGAACAAGTGCAATTGACCTTCAAAGATGGTAAAATCGTTTCTTGCACAGCCAATGACAACGAACGCTTAGAAAAAATCTTCAATACCGATGAAGGTGCTCGTTATGTTGGTGAATTTGCAATTGGCGTGAATCCATTCATCACAAAACCTATGAATAATATTTTGTTTGATGAAAAAATTGCTGGTAGCATCCATTTCACACCTGGTAATTGCTATGAAGATGCATATAATGGCAATAAATCTGCAATCCATTGGGATTTGGTTTTGATTATGACACCTGAATTTGGTGGTGGCGAAATTTGGTTTGATGATGTGCTCATTCGCAAAGATGGTATCTTCACCTTGAAAGAATTGGAAGTTTTAAACCCTGAAAATTTGAAATAAATAAAGTCAAGATTGTGGGACTCTGTCCTATAACCTGTCACCCTTTGAAATAGGCAAAGCTTAAATTCGCTGCATTGAACTTAAAAAAATTGGCAACAAGGAGTATCAAGAGGTACATTTTGCTTACAGACTATGTATTATTTATACGAAAGAACCCTATTCCAAGGTGGAATAGGGTTCTTTGACAGTCTGAGAGTATCCATATGGATACTCTTTCATTTGGTTAAGGTCTTATTTATTTGCCATTACATAGATTTCTCTGATTTGGGATTGATCCAAAGTTTGGAAACCACCAATGCTTCTTGTACCTTCAAATGCACATTTATAAGCCATTTCATCCAATTCTGCTTCTGTAGCAGCTCTACCCAACAATTCAGGGATAGAAATTGGCATTTCCACTTCTTTGTAGTAATCTTCCATTGCTTCGATACCACGGAGTGCAAGGTTTTCACCTTCCAAACCAAATACATTTTTTGCAAAGGATTCAAAACGTTCTGGTTTTGTAGCACATACATATCTAGCCCAACTACACCAAAGAGCAGCCAAACCAGCACCATGAGCCACGTCAAACAAACCAGAAAGCTCATGTTCCATTTGATGTGTTGCAAAGTCAGGATTGGAACCCAATTGTGTCAAGTTGTTATGGGAAAGACTACCAGCCCACATCACTTCTGCACGTGCATTGTAGTTGTTTGGATCTGCCATCAAAACACGACCATTCTGCATTGCAGTACGCATAACACCTTCTGCAATGGCATCTGTCATCATCATAGGTTCGTCTGTTGTGAAGTAACGTTCCATTGTATGCATCATAATATCCACAACACCACAGCTTGTTTGGTATTTTGGCAATGTGTATGTCAATTCTGGATTCAAAATAGAGAATTTCAATCTGGAACAATCGTGGCTATAGCTACGTTTGAGCATACCTTCGTCTTTGGTCAAAACGCTACTATTGCTCATTTCGCTACCAGCAGCAGCCAATGTCAAAACACAAGCTTGTGGTGTACATACGTTGGAAGTTGCTTTTTTGGTGTATAAATCCCAAACATCACCATCGTAGTTCAAACCATAACCAATACCTTTGGAGGAGTCAATCACGCTACCCCCACCAACAGCCAAGATAAAGTCAACACCTTCTTTTTTACAAAGTTCAATGCCTTTATAAACCAAAGAAAGTCTTGGATTTGGCACAACGCCACCAAGTTCCACAAAGTCAACGCCACTTTCGTTGAGGCTTGCACGTACACGTCCCAAAAGACCAGAACGTTCTGCACTTTGACCACCAAAATGAAGCAAAACTTTGGTTGCACCATATTCTTTCAACAAACCACCCACTTGTGTTTCGGTATCTTTACCAAAAACGATACGTGTAGGTGCGTAAAATTCAAAATTTCTCATGTGTAATTCTCCTTTTTTAATGATGTTTTTTGACAATTTGAGATACGGGTGCCCACACAGGGACACCCCTACAATTGATTTGTTTATTTGTTTGCCATTGCATAAATAGCACGCATACTGGACTCTGGCAATGATTTGAAACCACCAATGCTTCTGCCACCATATGCACATTTTCTTGCCAATTCATCCAATTCTGCTTCGGTCACAGGTCTACCCAACAACTCTGGTATGGAAATTGGCATATTCACAGAATGGAAGAATGCTTCCATTGCTTCAATACCACGAATTACAAGGTTGTCCCCTGTAAGTCCAAATACATTTTTGGCAAAGGTTTCAAAACGTTCTGGTTTTGCATCGTAAACAAATCTAGCCCAGCTACCCCAAATTGCAGCCAAACCAGCACCATGTGCCACATCAAACAAACCAGAAAGTTCATGTTCCATTTCGTGTGTAGACCAGTCAGAACCAACACCCAAACCAGTCAAATCATTGTGAGAAAGACTACCAGACCACATGATTTCACCACGAGCATTGTAATTGGTTGGATCTTTCATCAAAATAGCACCATTTGCCATAACATTGCGGATGATACCTTCGGAAATGGCATCTGTCATCATCATAGGTTCGTCAGTTGTAAAGTAACGTTCCATGGTATGCATGATGATATCCACAATACCGCAACTTGTTTGGTATTCTGGCAATGTATAGGTCAATTCTGGATTCAAAATAGAGAATTTGAGTCTACAAGAATCATCGCTATAGCTACGTTTCAACATACCTTCTTCTTTTGTGATCACACTACCGTTACTCATTTCACTACCAGCAGCAGCCAATGTCAAAATACATGCTTGTGGAACACATGTATGACAAGTGCCAACACCTGTGTAAATATCCCAAACATCGCCATCGTAGCAAAGGCCCCAACCAATTGCTTTGGATGAATCGATGACACTACCGCCACCAACAGACAAAATGAAATCAACACCTTCAGCTTTGCAAAGTTCAATACCCTTGTGTGCAAGAGAAAGTCTTGGATTTGGCACAACGCCACCCAATTCCACAAAGTCCACATTGCTGTCTTTGAGGCTTTGGCGTACACGACCCAAAAGACCGGATTTTTCAGCACTTTGACCACCAAAATGAAGCAAAACCTTTGTTGCACCATGTTCTTTCAAAAGGCTTCCTACTTGACATTCAGAATCTTTTCCAAAAACGATACGGGTTGGTGCGTAAAACTCAAAATTATTCATAAATCGGCACATCTCCTTTATTTTATATGATACTATAAGTATAACTTTTCCAAGAAATCTACGCAATGGTAAATATGGAGAAATTTCAGCTTTATGGCAATTTACAACATGCATAGACAATGGTATACTTTTTGTAAGGAACTGTGGAAATTGTGGAAAAGTTGGTGATTTCATGAATATCAAAGAAGTGGCAAAACATGCTGGGGTTTCTGTGGCAACGGTATCTCGTGTGCTCAATCATCCAGACTCTGTGGCAGACAAAACAAAGGAAAAGATTTCTGCTGTCATGGAAGAATTGGGTTATCAACCAAATTGGTTTGCCAGAGGTTTGAATCTCAACAAAACACATACCATTGGCTTGTTTGTGCCAGATATTTTGGATCCAAGCTATATGGAAATTGCTAAGGGAGTAGAAGATATTGCACACCAAAGGCAATATACTGCTCTTCTTTGTCATACAGAAAATGACTTGGAAAAGGAACGCAACTATGTAAAAACTCTATTGGAGCGTAAAATTGATGGGTTTGTTTTGATTTCCACATTGCTTTTGGATGGAGATATACAAGCCATTATCGAACAAAATGTGCCTGTGGTTTTGATTGGACAACACAAAACCAATTGCAAAGTGCCAGTGGTGCAAATTGGATGTAAGCTGGGTGCAAAAAAAGCAGTGGAGCATCTGGTGGAAATGGGACGTAGCAACATTGCTTGTTTGTATGGTAGAACACCAAAAGAAGAAAATGCACAAAAAACAGAAGGATACCAAGAAGTTTTGGCAGATGCAAAGTTGGAGCAACAACCACAGTTGTTGGCAGAAGTAGAAAACTCCATTTTTGGTGGCTATGTAGGTGCCAGAAGGTTTATGGCAGGTGATGTGGTGCCAGATGCCATCTTTGTTTCTTCAGATGTTATGGCAGTTGGTGTTTTGGATGCTTTGCGTGGTATGGGGATTGCTGTGCCAGAAGATGTGGCGGTGGTTGGATTTGACAACATTCGTATGTCTAGTTTGGTGGAACCGAAGCTGACCACTGTGGAAAAACCACTACACAATATGGGGCTTTCTGGTATGCGTTTGTTGGTGGATGCAATGGAGTGCACAGAAGAATTGGAAAATCCTTTGCAACAAATCACATTTGAGCCTAAGCTCATTGTACGCAAATCCAGTGGCAACACAGAACGTATTTTAGAAATTTTCCATAGATGATGTAGGTGCACCCAATAAGATGTAGGGGCGACCTGTGGTCGCCAGCTGTTTCTGGTATGGTAACATTTATCTGAAAAGGAAGATAATGTATTGAACATTATGCAAAAAAATTGAATACAAAGAACAAATCCTAGAAAAAATTAGGGATTTTTGTAAAATTATGAATTTTTGGGAACAAAAAGCATGAAGATTTCGTCAAAATAAAAGAAAGCTAATGGAAAATACCTTGCAGTGATATGTAAATTTATGTATAATATAAAGAATATTTTAAAGTACATATAAGGTTCTTTTGTTAGAATGAAAATAATATGAAGGAATTGTCACAAATGACAACATTTAGGAGGTAGGGGCAGATGAAGAAAAAGTGGATGACTTTGGTTTTGGCAGCAACTATGGTTGTGGGCAGTGTGCCAGCAACAGCATATGCATCCAAATTTGTGGATATTGATACAGCACCATGGGAAGGTGCCATTGCATATATTGATGAAGCACAAAGTTTGGGTCTTATGAATGGATATTTGGAAAATGGTTCTTATTATTGCAAACCAACCAATAGCGTAACCTATAGCGAAACAGTACAACTTATTTATTCTATTATGAAAGCAGCAGGCGAAGTGAACATCACTTCCACTGAAACTACAAAATGGTCACAAGTTCTTTCTGCATATAATATTGACGATTGGGTGCAACCAGCAGCAACATACGCTTTGGAAGCAGGTATCATCAGCTCCACAGAATTGACATATTTGCGTGATGGTTCTGCAGCAGATAGAGAAGCAGTTGGTGTGATTTATGGAAAAGCAATGGCAACTTTGGAATCTGTCAATACCGCAGCAACTTTGGGCTACAATGACGCTGCATCCATTTCTTCAGCAGCAGTTCCATACTTGGCTTTGTTGTACACCAATTCCATTATGGCTGGTGATACAGAAAATTATTTCTATCCAAATAACAACATCAATCGTGCAGAAATGGCAGTACTTTCTGTACGTATGTATGATGTAGTGGCAGGCAGTGCAGGCAGTTCTTCTAGCACAGCAGCAACTTCTGGTACATTGACAGGGGATGTTGTCACATGTATGGCTTTGGGTGATGCTGGTTTGTATCTTGCAATCACATCCTCTTCTGGCACAAGTGTCACAGCAACCAATGCTTCCAGTGTCAGCGTTACATATGATGGCACCAGTGTAACACCAGCAGATGTTGGTGTTGGCGATGAAGTTACCATTACCTATGCAAATGGTGTTTTGTATTCTGTGGATATCCTAGAATCTGTTTTGGGTATCACTGTGAGTATGGATGGTGCAGGCGAATTGGTTAGTGTTACCAGTTCCAAAATTGTAGTGGATTATGATGGGGATGAATATACATATTACTTGGATGATCCTTTGGTGGAAATTGATGGAGAAGAAATTTCTTTATCCACCTTCAAATCTGCAGCTTCCATTTATGAATATGAAGTGGAGTTGACTTTTGATAGTTCTGATTATGTTTATGAAATCATTGGTACCAACTTAGATCCAACATATGGTATGTTGGTGGATGTGGATGATGATGAAATCGTAATTGATGCTGGTGGTGTAGAATACGAATATGACATGGATGACCCTGACATTGAGTTGGATGGCGATGATGTGGATGTGGATGATTTGTATGATGCAATCGACGAAGCAGACGACGATGATGAGTACATTTATGTGGAATTGTCCTTCAACTCTGATGATGAAGTAGATGAAATTATTGCAGAATATGCAGATTTAGATGATTTGTACTCCTCCGATGATGACGATGATGATGATGACGATGATGATGATGCAGATACAGAATATGAAGTTTCAGGTATTTTGAAAGACATTGATGATTATGATAGCATTGAATTGGATTTGGGCTATGGCACATATGATTACGATTTGCCTGATGAAGAAGATACAGAATTCGATTATTCCAATAAGAGCAGTGTAGATACCATTGAAGATTTCTTTGATGATTATTGGGATGATGATGATTTCCAAGACGATTTGGATGATGACGAAGAAGTGGTTTGGGTAACTTTGTACTTGGATGATGATTTCGAAGTCATTTATATCGAAGCAGAATTGATGGATGAAGACGACGCAGAGGAAGAACTTTCCTCTGGTGAAGGCTACTTGACATCTGTAAAAGAAAGCAAAGAATACATTATTATTGATGATGACAATGGCAATGGTAAATTCACATTCTATTGCGATGATCCAGACGTTGAGTATGAAGATTCCGATGATGAAGACGATTACGATGACGATTTGGAAGGTTTGGAAGATTTCTTCGATGATTATGACGATGATGGTTATGATTGCTACGTAGAATTGGAATTTGATGATTATGGTGTTCTTGTAATCGGTATTTATGCTTACGAACCAGACTAAGAAATGACTTGTAACCAAAAGCCATCCTTGTATCTACAGGGGTGGTTTTTCTTTTGTAAATGAATATAATCTTACAATTCAATTAATTTGAAAAAATCACCAGTAAAACCTTGCGAATTGTGGCAAAATTCGTTATACTAAACAATATATAGTGGTATTTTGCGAGAATTATACAAAAAATGCAAAGTGCTATTGTTTTTCGGTTCAAAACAGGTTTCTGTTTATACATACAGAGGAAAATGCAACAAAAATGGGAAATGGAGGGAAATACATGAAGAAAAAATGGATGACATTGCTATTGGCAGCAACACTGGTATTTGGAAGTGTGCCAACTGTAGCCTTTGGTTCAGAGTTTGCAGATATTGATTCTGCACCTTGGGAAGCGGCAAAGGATTATATTGACGAAGCAAGAAACTTAAGTTTGATGAATGGGTATTTGGAAAATGGAGTGCGTTATTGCAAACCAACCAATAGCGTAACCTATAGCGAAACGGTACAGCTCATTTATTCCATTATGAAGGAAGCGGGTGAAGTGAGTATATCTTCCACACAATCCTCCAAATGGGAACAAGTGCTTTCTGCTTATAATATTGATGCATGGGTACAACCAGCAGCAACATATGCATTGGAAGAAGGTATCATCAGTTCTGCAGAATTGACATACTTGCGTGACGATGTGGCAGCAGATAGAGAAGCGGTTGGTGTCATTTATGGAAAAGCTTTGGCAACTGTAGACGATATTGACTCATCAGCAACTTTGGTGTATAACGATAAATCTAGCATTTCTGCATCTTCTGTACCATACTTGGATTTGTTGTATGATTGGAATGTTATGGTTGGTGATACAGACAATAACTTCAATCCAGCAGCAGACATCAATCGTGCAGAAATGGCAGTACTTTCTGTGCGTACATACAACGCATTGACAGGTAGCAGTTTCTCTTCTTCTTCCAAGACAGCAGAAGGTACTGTAACCAGCTATATGGAATTGGATAGCGGTAGTATTTTCATGACTTTGACCACAAGCAGCGGTTCTGGCTTGACTTTGTCTGGTGATGATGATATTGATGTAACCTATGAAGGTGAAAGTATGACCACATCTGATATTGGTGTTGGCGATACGGTTTCCATCAAATATTCAGGCACCACATTGAAATCAGTGGAAATTTTGGATTCTGTTGCGGGTATCTATTTGAAGGTATATGCAGAATTGGAAGACATTGATGATGATGAAATTGAAACATCAGAAGGTACATATGATTTGTCTGATGATGTAACGGTTAAAGTCAATGGTAGCAAATCCACAGTCAGCAAATTGGAAGATTATTTGGATGATTATTACTATGATGTTACATTGTCCTTTGATTCTTCGGGGGATGTTATCACAGTTTTGGCAGTTCTCAATGACAACAACAAGTTGACAGGTCAATTGGTGTACATTGGTAGTAGCGATATCACCATCAAATACAACAGCAAAGAGTATGAATATCCTTTGGATGATGATGATGTGGATGTAGAGTATAATGGTAATAGCAAAACCTTCTCATCCTTGGAAAATGATATTGATGATGGTTATTACTATGAAGTTACTTTGAGTCTGAGCAATGCAGGTGAAGTCAATGCAATTGAAATCAACTACTTGGAAGACGAAACCAATGGTGTTTTGACCTTCATGAACAGTAGAAGAATTGAATTGGAAGCAAATGGCGATACCTATACCTACTACATTGATGATGAAGATATTGATGTAGAAATTGATGGTAAGAGTGCGGATTTGGATGATTTGAAAGACATGTACGACGATGATTATGAATTGCGTATCAGCGTAGATGTGGATCGTGACGATAATCTGGAAGAAGTATGGGCTTGGACAGATTCCAGTGCTGAAGCAGAAGGGGAATTGGTCAGCGTTTCCAGCAGTAAGATTGTCATTGAAGTGGATGGAGACGATTACTCCTATAGCTTATCTGATGATTTGGACATTGAAATTGATGGTACAAGCATTTCTTTAACCACCTTCAAATCAGCTGCAAGCGATTATGAATATGATGTGGAATTGGCATTTGATAGTTCAGGGGATGTCAAAGAAATCATTGGTACCAATCAAGATCCTACATACGGTGAATTGAGAGATATTCGTGAAGACGATTATGTGAAGATTACTGCTGGTGGCGTCAACTATACATATGATTTGTATAGCAGTTTGACCATCAAATTGGAAGGTAAAACAGCAGATATTGATGATTTGGATGATGCAATTGATGATGCTTTCTGGACAGATGAATACATTTATGTAGAGCTTGGATTCAAGAGCAGTAAAGTCAATGAAATTGATGCTGAATACAAAGATGAAGAAGATGACGATGATGACGATGATGCAGAGTATGTATTGTCTGGTGAATTGACTAAGATTTCCAGTAGCTACAAGACTGTTACAGTGGACTTGGGCTATGCAACCATTTCTTATACATTGGAAGACTATGAAGATACAGATGTAGATTTGGATGATGATAGTAGCGTCAAAGATGTGGCAGATTTGGATGATTATATGGATGATGATTTGTCCAGTGGTGATGGCATTTGGGTAAGCATTTACTTAAATGATGATTATGAAGTATATTACATTGACGCTGAAGTTATGGATGATGATGATATCGAAGATGAACTTCCTTGTGGTGAAGGTATCTTGAAAGATATTGGCTCCAATTGGATCAAAGTCAAAGATGATCAAAATGGTAGCACATATATCTACTACTTGATGGAAGACCCAGATGATGTGGAAGTATCCTATGATAACGTAAGCAAGTCTTATGATGAAGACGATTATGACGACGATATGGATGGCTTGGAAGACTTCTTCGACGATTGCGACGATGAAGGTGACGATTGTTACGTGGAATTGTCCTTCGATAAATATGGTTTGGTAGATGAAATCGAAGCATATGATGATTGATATTAGGAAATAAATATGAGGCAACTGTTCTTAGGAGCAGTTGTCTTTTTTTATCTGTGATACAACAACAAAGGACACGGAATTGTACCGTGTCCTTCTTCTTGTTACTTTTGTATTCTAATTGTATTGGTGCATCGCACAAATAAAGTTTGGATCGAACCTTTTCAAAGGTTTGCAGGGGTTGGGACAGCGTCCCAAGGTCTTGTTCTTACAACTCAATAAAACCTTCAAAGTCTTTCTTAGCATCACCAGTCATTGTGATGTTGTTGTTGTCACAATGGATGATCAAATTACCACCTTTGAGTTTTACAGTCACATCTTGGTTGTTTGGTGAATGACCCAATGCAACTGCAGCAGCAACCACAGCACAAGCACCAGTACCACAAGCCATAGTTTCACCAATACCACGTTCCCACACTCTCATATTGAGTGTAGCACGGTCTTCAATGGATACAAAGGAAACATTGGCACGTTCTGGGAAGAATTCAGCGTTTTCAAGGAGCGGTCCAACTTCTTCTAGGTTGATGTATTCCACATCTTCTGTGAAAATAACACAATGTGGGTTACCCATAGAAACACATGTGATGTTGTATTCTTTGCCACCTACAGTAACCACTTCGTTGATGACAGGTGTATCACCCAAGGTTACAGGCACTGCATTTGGTGCAAAGTCTGCTTGTCCCATACCAACTTGCACAGAGAATACATCTCCTTCACGTACAAAGAGTTCAAGGTCTTTGATGCCATCACCAGTTTCAATGGAAACAGAAGTTTTATCCAATTTACCAGATTCATACAAGTATTTTGCAACACAACGAATTGGATTACCTGCCATTGCAGATTCTGTACCATCAGCGTTGAAAATACGCATTTTTGCATCAGCAATTGTGGAAGGTTCCATCAAAACCACACCATCACCACCAATACCATTGCGTCTGCTGGTCAACCAAACACTGAGGAATTCAGGGTTCTTCACATCTTGCTCGAAACAATCGAAGTAGATGTAATCGTTGCCACTACCACGCATTTTGATGAAATGGAGTTTTTCTTTCTTACGTGGAAGGTTTGCAACGTCAATGAGTTCCATGTTTTTGAGATTGAAACCACTGGAAAGTGCATTTACCAAAGCATTTGCAGTGTCAATGCTGGTCAAGCAGAAGATACCACGTTCAATTGCTTTTCTACGCAATTTCACACTTGCAAGTTGAGGCAATGTGCTCTTATTGGAAGTGGAGATGACATAGTGAATTTTGCCACTTTCCAACAAATCGTTGATTTCTGCTTCACCTTCAACAATAGTAGGCAATTCAATACAAGGAATGTCATATTTTTTGAGTTCATAAGCAGTGCCTTCTGTTGCATACAATTGGAAACCAAGTTCATGCAATTTTCTTGCAGGAGAAACCACTTCTACTTTATCACGTTTTTTAACGGTAATCAAAACACCACCTTGGTGATCCATTTGATAACCAGCACCAGCAAGACCTTTGTAAATTGCTTCCTCGAGGGTTCTACCAATACCCAAAACTTCACCAGTGGATTTCATTTCTGGTCCAAGGTGGGTATCCACGTCAGTCAATTTTTCAAAGGAGAATACAGGAACTTTGACTGCGGAGAACAAGCTTTGACGATACAAACCAGTACCATAAGGCATATCTGTCAACTTTTGACCAAGCATTGCCTTTGTTGCAATATCCACAACAGGAAGTCCTGTTACTTTACTGATGTAAGGGATGGTTCTGGAAGCACGTGGGTTTGCTTCAATGATGTAAATTTCGTTTTCAAAGATTACATATTGAATGTTGATTAAGCCCTTTGTTTCCAAAGCCAAAGCCAATTTTTCTGTGGTTTCAATGAGTCTTTGTGTCAATGGACCACTGAGGTTCCATGCAGGATATACCGCAATGGAGTCACCACTATGGATACCAGCACGTTCCACATGTTCCATAATACCAGGAATCAAAACGTTTTCACCATCACAGATTGCATCCACTTCCACTTCTGTACCCATGAGATATTTGTCAACCAAGATAGGATTTTCAATACCACCATCGAGGATGATATCCATGTAACGTTCTATTTCTTCATCTGTGAAGGCAATGATCATATTTTGACCACCCAAAACATAAGAAGGACGTACCAATACTGGATAACCCAATTCATGAGCAGCGTTTAATGCAGCTTCTTTTGTGTAGACACCATGACCTTTTGGTCTGCTGATACCCAAATCTTCCAAGATAGCATCGAATTTTTCACGGTCTTCAGCAGCATCAATGCTTTCACCAGAAGTACCAAGGATTCTAACACCAGCTTCAGAAAGGGATTTTGTCAATTTGATGGCAGTTTGACCACCAAAAGCAACTACAACGCCATAAGGTTGTTCTGTTGCAATGATATCCATAACATCTTCTGGATTGAGCGGTTCAAAGTACAATCTGTCTGCTGTATCAAAGTCGGTGGATACAGTTTCTGGATTGTTGTTGACCATAACCACGTCATAACCTTCTTCTTTCAAAGTCCATACACAGTGAACAGAAGCGTAGTCAAACTCGATACCTTGACCGATACGAATTGGACCAGAACCAAATACAATGACTTTTTCTTTGCCACTGTTTTTGTGTTCAATGAATTCTTTTGCTTCGTTGTCTTCGTCGTATGTTGCGTAGAAGTAAGGTGTTTGTGCTGCAAATTCTGCACCACATGTATCAACCATTTTGTAAACTGCTGCACGATGAGGATGTGTTTGACCAGACAAAGCAAAAATGGTTTTGTCTAGGAAGCCCATGTTTTTTGCAAAGGTATACAAATCTGTTGTCAATTCTTCAGAAGCCAAACGTTTTTCTGTATCCAAAATATGCATCATTTTGCCAAGGAACCATTCATCAATCAATGTGATTGCATGGATTTCATCAATGGTAATGCCACGTTTCAAAGCTTCGTAAACCACAAACATTCTTTGGTCTGTTACGTCAGAAAGCATCAATTTGATGTCTTCTGTGGAAACATCTGCCAAAGTACGCAAGTTCAATGTGTCCATGGAGATTTCAGCACCACGAACTGCTTTTAAGAGTGCTTGTTCAAATGTAGGCGCAATGGACATAACTTCACCAGTTGCTTTCATTTGAGTACCCAATTTACGTTTTGCATATACAAATTTATCAAAAGGCCATTTTGGCAATTTTACAACTACATAGTCCAAAGTAGGTTCAAAGAATGCAGAAGTTTTGCCTGTTACGGTATTTTCAATTTCGCCAAGTGTCAAACCAACTGCAATCAAAGATGCAACTTTCGCAATAGGATAACCTGTTGCTTTGGAAGCCAATGCAGAAGATCTGGAAACACGAGGATTTACTTCAATAACAGCATATTGGAAGCTTTCTGGATGCAAAGCGAATTGTACATTACAACCACCTTCTACACCAAGCTCTGTGATGATATCCAAAGATGCAGTACGCAACATTTGGTATTCTTTATCTGCCAATGTGACAGCAGGAGCGATTACAATGGAATCACCAGTATGCACACCAACAGGGTCAAAGTTTTCCATAGAACAGATGGCAATAACGTTTCCAGCACCATCACGCATTACTTCAAACTCAATTTCTTTCCAACCAGAAATACATTGTTCCACCAAGATTTGGTGGATTGGAGATGCTTCCAAACCACTATGTGCAATGATTTCCAATTCTTTTTCTGTGTTTGCGATACCACCACCGCTACCACCCAAGGTGAAAGCAGGACGTACAATTACAGGGTATCCAATTTTACCAGCAAATTCCAATGCACTTGGAATGTCTGTTACAACTTCAGATGGGATACATGGTTGGTTCAACTTTTCCATGGTATCTTTGAACATTTGGCGATCTTCTGCACGGTCGATGGTATCCAATCTGGAACCGAGGAGTGCAACGCCTTCTTGTTCAAGGAAGCCTTCTTTTGCCAATTGCATGGAAAGTGTCAAACCATTTTGACCACCCAATGTGGAGAGCAAACCATCTGGTTTTTCTTTTTTGATGATTCTTTTGATGACGTCGAGTTTCAATGGCTCGATATAAATTTTATCTGCAATTGCTTCGTCTGTCATAATGGTTGCAGGGTTTGGGTTGATGAGAACCACTTCCAAACCAAGGGATTTCAAAGCTCTACACGCTTGTGTACCAGCATAATCGAACTCTGCTGCTTGTCCAATGACGATAGGACCAGAACCAATAATCATTACTTTTTTCAAATCACTACGCAAAGGCATTATTGTTGTCCCCCCATCATATTCATAAATTGGTCAAATAAAAAGTTTGTGTCTTTTGGTCCACCACATGCTTCTGGATGGAATTGTACAGAAAATGCAGGAATATCTGCATATTCCACACCTTCACAAGTATCATCATTGACATGTGTGAAAGAAAGAACAGCACTTTTTGGCAATGTTTCAGATTTGATTGCATAGCCATGATTTTGGCTTGTGATATACAATCTGCCAGTTGGTGTGTAGCAAACAGGTTGGTTTGCACCACGATGACCATATTTCAATTTTGTACTAATTGCACCTTTTGCCAAAGCCAACATTTGGTGACCCAAGCAGATACCAAAGATTGGAATGCCACTTGGTGCAATTTTGCTGATTTCGGAAATGATACCTTTGTTATCAGATGGATCTCCAGGTCCATTGGATAGAAGAATACCATCCGGGTTCAATGCTTTGATTGCTTCTGCAGTTGTATCAGCAGGAACCACTGTCAATTTACAACCACGTTTGATGAGCTCATCACCCATGTTCTTTTTGAAACCATAGTCCCAAAGAACTACGTGTTTTTCTCCTTCTGGATTGAGCACATAGGATTCTTTGCAAGTCACTTGGTCTACACTGCTACTAAGAGCTGCAAGAGACAATTCTGCTGTGAAGAGTTCCATGTTTTCTGGAAGTTCGCTTCTGATTGCAGCATTCATAACACCAAATTCTCTGATGATTTTGGTCAGTGCTCTGGTATCCAAGTTGCAAAGACCAATGACACCTGTTTTTGCCAAATAATCAGACAAATTGCCTTCACATCTGAAATTAGATGGAATTTCGCAAATATCACGTACGATATAAGCAGAAAGAGATGGATGTGCACTTTCAAAGTCTTCTGGAATGACACCATAGTTCCCAATCAAAGGGAAGGTTTGTACAACCATTTGCCCATGATAGCTTGGGTCAGTCAATGTTTCCAAATAACCTTCCATACCTGTTGTGAACACGATTTCTGCTGTGATATCGCCTGTTGCACCAAAGGAATCTGCTTGGAAGATTTGTCCATTTTGCAAGATTAAATATACTTTTTTCATTTTACACCTCATTGAAGGTTGCAAGGAGGAATCATTCAGATTGTTGAATGACGGTGTTGGCTAAATAGGAATGGTTTCAAACGGGTGCCCACATAGGGACACCCCTACGAGTGTTATCGTAGTTTAGCGTTTGTAGGGGATGGCGTCCTCGACATCCCGCTTAGTCCTTCACCCTTCACCATTAGTCCTTAGTCGTTTTTCCATCCTTATGCCATTAGTTTTACAAGAATTGCTTTTTGTGCATGAAGTCTATTTTCTGCTTCATCAAAGATTTCATTTGCGTGTGCTTCAAATACTTCTGCTGTAATTTCTTCTTCTCTATGAGCAGGCAAGCAATGAAGTACCATACAGCTGGATTTTGCCACAGACATAAGGTCTGTATTCACTTGGAAACCAGCAAATGCTTTTTCTCTGATTGCTTGTTCTTCTTCTTGTCCCATAGATGCCCAAACATCTGTTGCCACAACGTCTGCGTTTCTAGCTGCCACTTTAGGGTCATTTGTCAAAAGGAAGCGATTGCCATATGCTTTTGCAAATTCCAAAACGTGTGCTGCTGGTTGGTAGTCATCAGGAGTTGCAACACTGACACTCATACCAGCTTTCAAACAGCCTACAATATAAGAGTTTGCCATGTTATTGCCATCGCCAATGTAACAAAGTTTTACACCTTCCAGTTTACCTTTGTATTCACGAATGGTTTGCAAGTCTGCCATGATTTGACATGGATGATACAAGTCTGTCAAACCATTGATGATTGGAATAGAACCATATTCTGCCAAAGTTTCCACTTCTGCTTGGTCAAAAGTACGAATCATAATACCATCAAGGTATCTGGAAAGTACTCTTGCAGTGTCTTCTGTTGGTTCACCTCTACCAATTTGTGCATCTTTGGAGCTGATGAACAAAGCGTGACCACCCAATTGGAACATACCAGTTTCAAAAGATACACGAGTTCTTGTGGAAGATTTTTCAAAAATCATACCAAGGGTTTTGCCTTTGAGGAAAGGATGTTCTTTGCCTTCTTTTACGTATTTTTTGAGTTGATCTGCCAAGTCCAAAAGTTCAATAATTTCTTCTGAGGTACAATCTAAAAGTTTCAAAAAATGTTTCATGGTGTTTGCCTCCCTTTCGTAATTCTACACAATATCTACCGACGTTTTTACAGTGCAAAACGCAGGTTGCGTCTGGAGTGATATTCCCTGACAAAATCTGCGTTTTGTGAATGTTCGGATATTGATGTGTTTTTGTCCAATGTTGAGAAACTACAGGAGGGCATGGAAACCCTCCCCTACAATTCTATTTTGTAGGGACGAGCATTGCTCGTTCGTTTGATTTGTAATCCATATATTGACAAATACACAGCACTTGATTTTTTTACCCAATCAAGTGGATATATCTTATCTATTTTACACGTTTTTTAAGACTTTGGCTAGTACCAAAATCGCTTTTTCCAATTCTTGTTTAGAAATTACAAGAGGAGGTAGTAATCTGACCTTTGTTTTAGCAGATAAAACAAGAAGTCCTTCTTCTGCACACTTGGAAATGACAGTTTTTGCATCCACATCCAATGCAATTCCCAACATTAAGCCCATACCGTCTACACTCACCACATGAGGAAGCTTCAAAAGTTCTTCTTTGAGGAATTTGCCTTTTTCTGCCACATCAGCAAGAAAAGCATCATCCAAACGTTTCATAATTTCCAAAGCACCGGCACACACAACAGGATTTCCACCAAATGTGGAACCATGATCGCCAGCCACCAAAGCAGTTTCTGTTTTTTCACCAAACAAAACACCACCAATTGGCAAACCGCCACCAAGACCCTTTGCACAGGAAACCAAATCTGGTTCAATGCCAAATTGTTGGAAAGCAAAGAAGGAACCAGTTCTACCGATACCTGTTTGCACTTCATCCACAATGAGAAGGATGTCTTTTTCTTTACAAGCGGCTGCAACTGCTTGTACATATGCCATATCCAAAGGCACAACGCCACCTTCACCTTGTACCATTTCCATCATAATGGCACATACATCAGAAGTCATTTTTCCGAGTGTATCTTCAATGTCATTTGCGGTTGCAAACATAAATCCTTCTACAAATGGGAAGAAGTAGTTGTGGTATGCATCTTGACCAGTTGCAGTGAGGGATGCCATTGTTCTACCATGGAAAGAATTTTGCAAGGAGATGATGGTACTTCTGCCTTTGCCATATTTCATAAAGCTGTATTTTCTAGCAGCTTTGATGACACCTTCATTTGCTTCAGCACCACTGTTGCCAAAGAACATCTTTTTCATACCACTTTTTTGACAAACCATTTCTGCCAAATCAATGCATGGAGTGGTGTAGTAGATGTTGGAAATGTGTTGCAATTTACCCAATTGTTCTGTGACTGCTGCCATCCAAGCAGGGTCAGCAAAGCCCAAAGCATTGACACCAATACCACTGGTCATATCAATGTATTCTTTGCCATCAACGTCATAACACATAACACCTTTGCCATGATCCATTGCAATTGGAGTTCTACCATAAGTTTGCATTACATATGCATGTTCTTTTTGTTGGATTGCTTCAAAACTCATATCAACACGTCCTTTCAATTATGGAATGGGAAACCCATCCCCTACAGGGTATTTTTTCTATTTATGGAATGAAGGCAAGAGTAGAACCTCTTAGTGTGACACTTCACACCCTTACCCTACAGAGATATCATATTTTTGGATTTCGGTCGATTCGTGAATCGCCCCTACAAATCATACATTGTTTCGTAGGGGTTGGCGTCCTCGACAACCCGTCGGTTTTTCAACTATTCACTCTTCATTCTTCACTAAATTTATTTTGTAAACAAAGTTCCAATACCTTCATTGGAGAAGATTTCGATTAAAATGGAATGTTCAATACGTCCATCAATCATAACAGCTTTGCTCACACCTTCGTCAATTGCTTTTTTGAGACCTTGGATTTTTGGAATCATGCCACCACTGATGATACCATCTGCAACCAAATCTTTCACATCATCGACTTTTACCACAGGAATCAAAGAGTTTTCATCTTCTACATTACGCATCAAACCACGAATATCTGTCAAAGTGATGATATTTTCTGCTTGGAGTGCAATGGCAATTTCTGTTGCAGCGGTATCTGCATTGATGTTATATGTATTGCCATTACAATCAGTTGCAACCGTTGCAATGACTGGAATGTAACCATTTTTGATTGCGTTTGTGATAGGCTCTGCATTGACTTTTGTAATTTCGCCTACAAAACCGTAATCACCTTCCAATTTTTTGGCTTGGAGCATACAACCATCAATCCCACAAAGACCAACAGCTCTACCACCCAATTGACCAATTAGGCTGACCAAATCTTTGTTGGTTTTGCCAGAAAGCACCATTTGTACCACTTCAGCAGTTTCTTCGTCTGTGTATCGCAAACCATCTACAAAACGAGATGGAATGTCCAAACGTTTGAGCATACCACTGATTTCTGGACCACCACCATGCACCAATACCATGTTGATGCCAACAGATGCCAACAACACAATATCACACATAACAGCTTTTTTGAGATATGGATGAATCATAGCATTGCCACCGTATTTCACTACAATGGTTTTGCCAGCGTATTTTTGAATGTATGGCAAAGCAGCAGTCAAAACACCAGCTTTTAAGCCATTCATTTGAGAATCATGAAACATAATTGCCTCCTTAGTTTGGATGTAGTGGTGTTGCGGTCGATTCGTGAATCGCCCCTACAGTACATCTGTTTATATATTTTGGATTGTGGTATTACGGCGGCAGCAAGCCACCGCCCTACAGGAATCTGTCATTCAGAGGAACGCAATGACGAAGAATCTTAGGTTTTTCACTATTCACCATTCACTCTTCACTTTTCACTGCTCTTAAGTTCTGTAGTCTCCATTGATTTTCACATAATCATATGTCAAATCGCAACCCCAAGCAGTGGCAGAACCTTCACCTTGACCCATATCCACTTGGATGTGTACTTCTTCTTCCAAAAGAATGGTTTTTGCAATATCTTCATCAAATTCCACACCAGCACCATTCTCACAAACGTGAATGCTACCTTTGGTGGAAGAAATGTCTACAGAAATGGTATCCACACCAAATTCGCCATCTGTATATCCAATGGCACAAAGGATTCTACCCCAGTTGGCATCAGCACCAAACATAGCTGCTTTGGTCAAGCTGGAAGTGATGATGGATTTGGAGATTTTCTTTGCAAGTTGTGTATCAGGAGCACCGACAACGCTACATTCAATGAGTTTGGTTGCACCTTCGCCATCACCAGCAATTTTCTTTGCCATGGAAGTACAAATTTCTTGAATCACAGCGAGGAATTGTTGGAAATCTTCGCCATCCGCTGTAATTTCTTTGTTGCCAGCTTCGCCATTTGCAAGGATACAAACCATATCATTTGTGGAAGTATCCCCATCTACACTAACCATATTGAAGCTATCGTCAACTGCCAATTTCAAAGCCAATTTCAACATATCAGAAGAGATATTGGCATCTGTTGTCAAGAAACCAAGCATAGTTGCCATATTTGGATGAATCATACCACTACCTTTTGCCATAGCACCGATGGTTACGGTTTTACCATCAATTTCGATGGTGTATGCTTCTTGTTTTGCATGGGTATCTGTTGTCATAATTGCCTCAGCAGCATCACCACCGCCTTCATTGTGAAGTGTAGGTACAATTTCAGGAATGCCTTTTGCAAGTGGTTCCAATGGCAATACTTGACCAATGACACCAGTGGATGCAACAATAACATCTTCTGGAGAAATGCCAAGTGCGTCACCCACCAATTGACACATTGCTTCTGCTTTTTCTACACCATCAGCGTTGCAAGTATTTGCGTTGCCACTGTTGCAAACCATAGCATGTGCAATGCCATTTGCAATGTTATTTCTAGTAACTGTGATCGGTGCACCATACACTTTGTTTTGTGTGTACATTGCAGCAGCAGAACATGGTGATGGACTATAGATCAAAGCCAAGTCCAATTTTGATTTGCTGGCACGAATGCCACAATGAATTCCATTTGCCAAAAAGCCTTTTGGTGCTGTAACACCACCAGTGATTTTGTTCATGATATATCCTCCTTATAAGATCAAAAGATAAGGTCAAAAGATTAAGACCTTGGGACTCTGTCCCAACCCCTGCAAGGGACCAGTCCCTTGACCCTTTTATTTTTTAATTTATATGTATTGTGATTTGTCATTTGATATGTGTAATATTTATGTATCATTGCGTTATATTATTGTAGGGGTTGGCGTCCCCGACAACCCGTTATCACATCAATGCTGTTGTTTCATCCAAACCAAGTGCAATATTCATATTTTGGATTGCTGCACCAGAAGCACCTTTACCCAAGTTATCAAACACACAAGTCAATGTCATACGTTCGTCATTGCCATCTACATAAATGGTCAATTTATTGGTATTTACCAATGGATTTGCTGCCAAGAAACCACTTTCGCATGTGGTCACATCAATGAAAGCGGAATCTGCATATTGTCCTTGCAAAAGAGCGAACACTTCGTCTTTGGTTGCTTTCTTTTGGAACAAAGATGCATGCAATGGCACTGTTGTAGCCATACCGCCATAGAAATCAGAAACAATAGGACAGAAAACAGGAGTGCTATCGATGCCTGTGATTGCTTTCATTTCTGGCAGATGTTTATGCACCTGTGCAACGCCATATTGACGAGGACTATCCAAATCAGAATGTCTATCTTCTGATTCATACTCTGCAATCATACCTTTGCCACCACCACTATATCCTGTCATACTATGACAAGTGAAGGGGTAATCCTTTGGTAGAATACCAGCTGCCACAAGTGGATATACAGAAGCGATGAATCCAGTTGCATGACAACCAGGATTTGCAATTCTTTTGGAAGTTTGCAAGTTTTGTCTATGTGTTTTGGAAAGTTCAGGGAAGCCATAAGTCCAATCAGGGTTGGTTCTATGTGCTGTGCTGGCATCAATGACGCAAACATTTGGGTTTTCCACCAAAGCCACTGCTTCCTTTGCAGGACCATCAGGCAAACAAAGGAATACCACGTCTACGCCATTCATCAAGCGTTTGCGTTCTGCTTCGTCTTTTCTGAGCGCTTCTGCAATCAAAATCAATTCAATATTTGGATGATGTTCCAATTTTTGGCGTAACTGCAAACCAGTTGTGCCTTCTTGTCCATCAATATAAACGGTATATTTCATAAAATCCCTCTTTTCTTCTTGGTGTGTACATGTGTATGTGGTATAGAACACCATTTTTTACTATTATATACCCATTGGAAATAAAGTCAAGGGGTTACTGCATAATTATACAGTTTTTGTAAGGAAACCATTTGATAAGGTGTTTTGCATAGATTCCAAAGGGAAATTGTACAAAAAGGATGTAAAATATGGATTTCCTTTGTTCAATAATCAGAAAAATGGTGATTTTTATAGAAGGATTGCAAGAATGTTTTGGAATGGTGTTTTTCGTTGGAAATACAGATTACGCATTTATACATAAATTAATGCATAAAATAGAGACTTTGTAAAAGAAAGCACCTTTGGACTGGGAAATGTGGTTGTATAAAACATGAAAAAAGTCCAACTCTATGAATGGACATAGAATTGAACCTTTTGCGTGTGGTTACATGGTGTTGATTTTCTTTGCATAAATGCCTTTGATATAAATGATGGATACAATTGCTGTCAATCCTTCTGCAATGATAAAGGTCAACCAAATACTCCAACTGTAATCTGCATGCACCATAACCAATCTTGTGAATCCATAAGCCACAGGCAATACAAGTATGATTTGTCTTAAGAAGGAAACCACAAGAGATTCCACACCAGAACCAACAGATTGGAACACCGTTTGGGATGCAACATTGATCCCCACAAATACAAAGCTCAAACTTACAATTTGGATTGCTTTGATGCAAAGTTCCATGGTTGTGCCAGAAAGACCAAAAGCAGATGCAATTTGGACTGCAAACAACTCGAAGAGTATGGTGCCAATGAGTGTAATGGAAAGTGCATAAATGAATAGATATTTGATACATTCCTTCATACGTTCTTTGTTTTTGGAACCATAGGTAAAGGAAACAATGGGCATTGTGGCATCACGCAAACCAAAGATTGCCATAATGACAAATTGCTGGATTTTGTAATACAAACCATAAACAGTAACAAAGGATTCGCTTGCCAAAACAAAGATGACATTCAAACAATATGCCATAATAGAAATGAGCGCTTGTGCCACAATTGCAGGAAATCCAAGAACGTAAATTTTACGAATGATGTTGCAATCTGGTCGAAATCCTTTGAAGGAATCGCTGATGTGTTGGTTGTATTTTCTGTGGAAATGATATGCCAAAAGGAATGCACATGTTTGACCAATGACAGTGGCATAAGCAGCACCACGAACACCCATAGCAGTCACACCAAACCAACCATAAATCATAATGGGGTCTAGTATAATATTGACAATGGAACCAGTCACTTGGGCAATGGTGGAGTATAAGGAATGTCCTGTGGATTGCAATAATTTTTCAAAAACAGCAAAGTATACACTACCAAAGGAAATGATACAGGTGATACGCAAGTATTGGACACCCATTTCATAAATAATGGGGTTTACTGTTTGGGAACCAATATAAAATTCCGTGCAAAACACACCAAATAATACAATGATGGTAGTTAAAATCAATCCTAGAAACACAGTGTTTTTGGTGACAGCTTTGGTTTTTTCTGTATTGCGTTCCCCCAAATATCTGGACACCAAAACAGAAGCACCAACACCAGTACCAATGCAAATGGCAACAATAAACATATGCACAGGAAATGCAAGTGTCAAAGCATTTAGAGCTTCTTCGCCATTGGCATCCATATTGGATACAAATATACTATCTACAATATTATATACAGCCTGCAAAGCAAGTGAAAACATAACTGGAATGCTAGATGAAAGCACCAGTTTCTTCATTGGCATAGTTGCAATTCGATTATTTTCCATAAATACCCTCACGTTCTAAATTAGTTGTAATGTCGTCCAATAGTTCTTTCAGTGTATCAATTTGTGCTATATTTCGCTTCATTTTTTCTTCCACACGATCAAAACAAGTTACAATTTCTTTGTGATAAGAAACGGCTTTTTCTGTGGGAAGAATGTGCTTGATTTTTCCATTGTAGGAAACAGCATTTCGAGTAATGAACCCATTTTCTTCCATTTTACTCAATATCAGGCTGACACTGGAACGTTTCAAACTGAGAAATTCCTCAATATCACGACCAATGATATTGCGTTGCTTATTTTCTTCAATGACAAAACAAATCACTCTTGCAGTGGTAGCAGACATGTTTTTGTCAACATTTGCAATGATTTCTGCTTCCAACTCACGCATGATTTGATTGTGGATTTTTGCAATTTCAATTCCAATGATAAACATAAGTCACCTCCAAATTGTTTTATCTAAAACATTATATGGTTTTGGAATGAATTTGTCAACGAAAATATTTTCTTTAAAAAATATAAAAAAATCACATAATTCACCAATTGAAGGCATCCTGTAGGGAACAGTCTTGACTGTTCCGTTTGCAATATAATCACACAAATAATAACATTTTCAAATGCTATTTCTTCCATATAATGTAGGCGATACTGTAGCCACTTTTTTGTATTTTTGAGTCAATTATTTCAAAATCCAGTATTTGGAATTGGAAATCATAAGAAAAATACGTAAGATGTAGAGAAATCATTGACAATCTGTGATTTTGTAGTTATAATTTATCAATAAATTAGAGGGGATAGCCCTCTTTTTCCATGCTATACAGAAAAAATAATTCGGTACTGCCGAGAATAAAAGGGAGATGAACCTACCATGATGGAAAAAAAGGTTGTTTTGACTTATGATGGTTTGAAAAAGTTAGAAGAAGAATTGGAAAACTTGAAAATTGTTAGAAGAAAAGATGTGGCTGAAAAAATCAAAGAAGCAAGAGGTCAAGGGGACTTGTCTGAAAATGCAGAGTATGATTCAGCAAAAGAAGAACAAGCAGAAATTGAAGCACGTATCGTTGTTTTGGAAAAAATGTTGCGCAATGCAGAAGTCATTGATGATGAAGAAGTGTCTGCTGATGTGGTAAGCCTTGGTGCAACTGTAGATGTATATGATGTAGAATTTGATGAATTGATGACCTACACAATTATTGGTTCCGCAGAAGCAGATCCAATGAATGGACGTATCTCCAATGAATCCCCTGTTGGTATGGCTCTTTTGGGTCATAAAGTAGGCGAAAAATTGAGTATTGATACACCTGATGGCGAAGCGATTTTTGAAGTTCGTGGCATCAAAAGATAAGAATTTGGAACATACTATTTAGGAGGATAATATGCATTGGTCATATAAAATTGCAAATGAAATTATTGCTCGAAATCCCAACAAAGAAGAATATGTTTGTGCAGCAGGTATTAGTCCTTCTGGCTCTGTGCATATTGGGAACTTTCGAGATGTTGTAACCAGCTATTTCGTTATGGTTGCATTGCGTAAA
Source organism: Chakrabartyella piscis (assembly GCA_030067835.1). Taxonomy (GTDB): domain Bacteria; phylum Bacillota; class Clostridia; order Lachnospirales; family Anaerotignaceae; genus Chakrabartyella; species Chakrabartyella piscis. The sequence continues at coordinate 3,175,664 of CP092441.1, read as the reverse complement.
ATGGGTAAAAAAGCAAGATTGTTGTTTAGTTGGGATGAATACGATCGTTTCAGAAAAGTGCCAGTAAATGTATCTGCACTTTCTGACGCATTTGAAGGGTATATTGGCAAACCGTACATTGATGTGCCAAATCCATTTGCACCAGAAGACACAGAATCTTCTTATGCAAGTCATTTTGAAAAAGAATTTATTGCAGCAATGGAAGATTTCTCCATTGAAGCAGATTACCGCTACCAAGCAAGCATGTACCGCTCTGGTAAATATGCAGAACATGTAATCCATTCTTTGAAAAAACGTGGCGAAATCTTTGATATTTTGGCAAAATTCAGAACACAAGAATCCACACCAGAAGAAAGATTGAACTACTATCCAGTATCCATCTACTGCCCAAAATGTGGCAAAGATACCACAAAAATTCACTCTTTGAGCGAAGATTGCACAAAAGCAGAATACTCTTGTGCTTGTGGTCACGCCGGTACATTTGATTTTACAACTGATTTCGATTGCAAATTGGCTTGGAAAATCGACTGGCCAATGCGTTGGATGTATGAAGGCGTTGACTTTGAACCAGGTGGTAAAGATCATGCGTCACCAATGGGTTCCTATCAAACCTCCAGAGTGATTTCTGAAAAAATCTTTGGTTACAAAGCTCCTTTGTTCCAAGGTTATGAATTCATCGGTATCAAAGGTTCCACAGGTAAAATGTCTGGTTCCACAGGTTTGAACTTGACACCTGCAACTTTGTTGAATCTGTATCAACCAGAAATCATCTTGTGGTTGTATGCAAAAACAGAACCAACCAGAGCATTTGACTTCTGTTTCGATGATGGTATTTTGAAACAATACTTTGAATTTGACCGTATGTTGACACAAGTACGTGAAGGCAAAGCAGACGAACTGGCTGGCGAAGTCATTGACCTTTCTTTGATTGAAGGACGTGACATTAAAACAGTTCCAATGGGTCTTTTGGTACAATTGGGTTCTGTTGTAAACTTCAACCAAACCATGTTGGAAACTGTATTCGATAAAATCAATACACCTTATACAACAGCAGACTTTGCAGATCGTGTAGAACGTGCAAAATTCTGGTTGGAACAATGTGCACCAGACCAAGTGAATTCCTTGCGTAAAGGTAGAAACTGGGAAGTGTATGAAACACTTGCACCAGAAGTGAAAGCGGAAATTGCAGAGCTTCATAAATATTTGTCCAAACAAGAAGATACATTGGATGACTTGAACAAACAACTTTATGAAATCCCACAAATGGTACATGACCATGAGTTGGTGGATAAAGAAAAGAAAGAAGTACAAAAAGTATTCTTCCAAAATGTATATCGTTTGTTGATTGACAAAGAACGTGGTCCACGTTTGTACTTGTTCCTTTATGCAATTGACAGAAATGATTACTTGCATCTCTTGGACTTCAGCACACCAAAAACAGACGCTGAAATCTTGGCAGAAAAAGAAGCAGCAGAAGCGGCAGCAGCAGCTTTAATTGTGGAAGAAAAAGTATATGGCGAACCAGATGAAGTGCAACCAGTCAAAGATGAAATTACAATTGATGACTTTGCTCGTTTGGATTTGCGTGTGTGTGAAATTGTGAAATGTGCAGACATTCGCAAAAGCAACAACTGCTACAAATTGACATTGGATGATGGTCTCAAGCAAAGAGTCATTGTTTCTTCCATCAAACACGATTACAAAATCGAGGAATTGATTGGTAAGAAAATCATTGTGTTGGCAAACCTCAAACCAACTCGTATCACAGGTGTCAACTCCGATGGTATGTTGATTGCAGCAACCAACAACGCTTGTGGCTGTAAAGTGATTTTCGTGGATGATTCCATTCCATGTGGCACACAACTTTCTTAATCAAATAAATGCAATGGTATAGGCGGTACACTTCGGTGTATCGTCTTTTTTGTAGGAGAGCCAAATCCCAACTCAAATACGCAATTGTAGGGAGGTGGATTGCTGCCGCCATAAACCAAACCTCGACTAGGCACACTTTTGTATCACCTCCATATACTGTAGTAAGCAAGTGGTTTGCTTACTAAACTTTAGGAGGTAATATTTTATGTCAATGCCCAATATTCCTGATATGAACCCCACATTAGCAGTCACAAGAGAGGATGCAGTCAATATCATCTTGTCTTCCATCGGTATGGAAGAACTTTCTTTGGCACATATCGTCAATGCCGAAGCGGAAAAAATCCAATTTGCTCTTGGTACTTTGGATACAGCAGATGGCGCTGCAAGTTTGGAAGATATCATGGCAGTCAATACTTCTGCAAAACGTATGTTGCGTGATGTCATCAAGAATCAAATGCTCATCGGTATGAAAATGGAAGATACCGTTGAATTTGCAATGCAAGGTGTGGCAACTGTTTCTACAACCACACAAACAACCACTGAAACCAAAGAAGAAACAGTGGTAGAGGAAGAAAAAGTAGCAGAAGAAGAAGTGGCCGAAGAAAAAGTAGCAGAAGAAGAAGTAGTTGAAGAAGAAGTGGCTGAAGAAGAACCAGTGACTGAAGAAGACACAGTAGACCCTGAAACACAAGCATAAATAAAATAGAAATGCATTCAAGAAAGCCCTCCAATTGGGGGGCTTTTGTATATGCGTGGCAATGGTATTTAAAGGGATTTTGGTGCAATATGCAAAGTACAACCATGTTGTTGGAAGTAATCAACATAAGCTTCTGGTGGCATTTCGTCGATGATATAGTGTTTGATTTGTTCCAATGCTGCGTAGGTGGTGATTGCAGATTGGTCAAATTTTGTCACATCAGCCAACAAATAGGTTTCTTCTGTCAAAGAAAGAACCTTTTTTTTGATGGCATATTCTTCTGTGGCAGCATTGGAAACACCGTGTTTCAAAGAAATTCCAGTACAAGCCATAAACGCTTTGTTTGGGTTGTAGCGTTCCAAATATTCAGTGGTTTCCACACCAGTATAAGAAAGTGTTTTACGATTCAGTGTACCAGGCAGTGTAATCAAATTGATGTTTTCATAGGGGATCACAGCCATTGCAATGCTCAAACTATGTGTCAAAATGGTGATATTCTTTTCTTTGATATAGGGAATCAATTGCAAGCATGTGGTTCCGCTGTCAATAAAAACAATATCTTGGTCTACAATAAAATTGGCAGTAGTTTTGCAAATAATCTCCTTTGCATCCACATGATGGATGTTTCTTTGGTCAAATGGTGTCAGTGTAATGGAAGCATTGACAGCAGTAACACCACCATAAACTTTTTGGATGGAACCTTTGCGTACAAGGGCATCAATATCTCTACGAATGGTGTTTTTGGAAACTTGGAAGGTTTCACACAACTCATCCAAGGATATGGATTGGTTTTTGATGATATGTTGTTCGATGGAAGTCAATCTATTTTGACGCATGGAAATCTCCTTTTCTCAAGTATTTTACATTAGTATAGCATATCTTGGGTATATTTAGAAGAAGTTTTTGTAATATTTTGAAAATAATTGGGGAAGTTATTGACAAATCCATTGGTTAATGGTAAATTATACCCAAAAGATACTCAAAACATTACAAAAATATAATCATTCAAAGGAGAAATCACAATGCCATTGGTTACCATGAAAGAAGTATTACAAGAGGCAAAGGAAAAGCAAATTGGATGTGGTGCATTTAGCGTAGGCAATATGGAAATGGTAAAAGGTGCAATTGCAGCAGCAGAAGCGTTACAAACACCCATTATTTTGCAAATTGCAGAAGTGCGTTTGCCACATTCACCACTACATATGATAGGTCCACTTATGGTTGCAGCAGCAAAAGAAGCAAAGGTGAAGGTTGCAGTGCATTTGGATCATGGAACCACAATGGAAACCATAGAGCAAGCATTGGAAATTGGATTTACGTCTGTTATGTTTGATGGTTCCACATTGCCATTTGCAGAGAATATCGAAATGACCAAAAAAGTAGTGAAAAAAGCACAATGCTATGGTGCAACGATGGAAGCGGAATTGGGTCATGTGGGTGGTAGCGAAGATGGTAGCCACAACCAAGCAATTTTATACACAAATCCAGAAGAAGCACATATTTTCTGTGAAGAAACCGGTGTGGATGCATTGGCGGTTGCCATTGGAAATGCACATGGTGCCTATACAGCAGAACCAAAGTTGGCGTTTGATGTGTTGGAGGAAATTGCAAATGTGGTTCCAATACCATTGGTGTTGCATGGTGGTAGTGGCATTACAGATACAGATTTCCAACGTTGTATTTCTTTGGGGGTTCACAAAGTCAACATTGCAACTGCTAGTTTCCATGGTATGGTACAAGCGGTAGAAGGTTACATCAACAAAGAAGAAAAGCATAACTATTTCGATTTGAGCACAGCAATGGTGGCAGGTGTATGCCAAAATGTAACACGTCATATAGAGGTATTTGGAACAAAATATTCCAACGAAATATAAAGACAACACCGCACAACCCAGCATCACAACCTTTGTGGTTTATTTTTTCGTCAGAATCACCAAAAATACTCGACGATATTTCCGATATCGACTCCGTTTTTTGATAACCATGACGGAAAAATCTACTCTCAAATTTTGCAATTAGGGTTATGCAGCATTGCCTAAATACAGATATTTGGAATCATAAGGAGGAAATATATGAAATATATAGAATTTGATGAGAATAGACCTTTGGATTTGATTTTGTTGGGTAGGATTGCAATTGATTTCAACCCATCTGAAGACGAGGAGTTTGGCAATTTGGAAGGTGTTACAAATTTCAAGAAATATGTGGGTGGTTCTCCTGCAAATATCGCAATTGGTGTCACCAGAAATGGCTTGAAAGCTGGATTCTTTGCAAAGGTGTCTGATGATGCATTTGGACGTTTTGTGGTGAATGTATTCAACAAAGAAGGCATTGATACCAGTCATATTACAAAATGCACCAATGGTGAAAAACTAGGTCTGACCTTCACAGAAATGTTGTCTGAAAAGGAAAGTAGTATCTTAATGTATCGCAATTGTATTGCAGATTTGCAACTTTCTACAGAAGATATTGATGAGGGATATATCCAGTCTGCAAAGGCAATTTTGATTTCTGGTACAGCATTGGCAGCAAGTCCTTCACGTGAAGCAGCAATAAAAGCTGTCATGTTGGCACGCAAAAACAACACCAAAATCATATTTGATATTGACTATCGTGGATATAATTGGAAAAGTGCAGATGAAATCTCCATTTACTATGCAATGGTTGCAAAGGAAGCAGATATCATCATGGGTTCCAGAGAAGAATTTGACCTGACAGAAAAACTCATTCAAGAAAATAGAACAGATGTGGAAAGTGCAACTGCTTGGTTCAACGAAAACGCAAAAATCGTTGTCATCAAACATGGTATGAAAGGTTCCACAGCCTATACAGCTGATGGCGAACACTATAGCATCAAACCATTTCCTGTAAAAGCAAGAAAAGGTTTTGGCGGTGGAGATGGATATGGTGCTGGCTTCCTGTATGGCTTATATCACAATTGGGATATGATAGATTGCTTGGAATTTGGTTCAGCAGCAGCTTCCATGATGGTGAGAAGCAACTCCAGTTCTGATTTGCCAACACCAGATATGGTCAAGAATTTTATAGAAGAAACAAAGAAACAATACGGTGAAATGATTGCAAAGGGATAAGAAAATGATTACATGTGTAATGCTTTTGATACTATATATGATATAAAATAGTTCCAATTCAAGATGAAAAACCTTTGTATCTTGTAGGGGTTGATACCCACATCAATCCATTTTGCAATGGAATCTTGTAGGGTACGCATTGTATGCGTACTGAGAACGAAATGCATACAATGCATTCCCTACATTAATTAGAATATCTGAAAAAAATCGATACGATATTACCTAGGAGGAAAAATAGATGGCTAGAGAATTTACAGTACCAAGTCAAATGATTACTGGAGTGGGTGCACTGACAGAAGCAGTTCCAGCAATGCAAAAGTTAGGCACCAAAGCATTGATTGTGTGTGGCAAAGTGATGACCAAATTGGGTACCATTGCTATTTTGGAAAATGTACTCAAAGAAGCAGGCATTGCCTATGCCATTTACAATGAAATCGTTGGAGAACCAACAGATGTTATGATTGTGGAGGGTGTTGCAAAATACAAAAAAGAAAATTGCGATTTCCTCATTGCAATGGGTGGTGGCAGTCCATTGGATGCAATGAAAGCCATTGGTGCATTGGTGACAAATGAAGGAGAATTGACCAGCTATATGGGCATTGAGTTCCCAAATCCAATACCACCAACAGTTGCAATTCCAACCACAGCAGGCACAGGATCAGAAGCAACACAATTCACCATCATCACAGACCCAATCAATAATGTGAAAATGCTCCTGAAAGGTAAGGTTTTGATTCCAACTTTGGCAATTGTAGACCCACAATTCACATTGACAGCACCGCCAAAAACAACAGCTGCAACTGGTATTGATGCTTTGGCACATGCAGTGGAAGCCTACACCTCCAGAAAAGCACAACCCCTTTCTGATACATTCGCATTGGCAGCCATCAAAAGAATCTTCAAATATCTGCCAATTGCCTACAAAAATGGTTCTGATATGGAAGCAAGAGAGCAAATGTCATTGGCATCTTTGGAAGCGGGTATTGCCTTCAACAATGCATCTGTAACAGTGGTACATGGCATGAGTAGACCCATTGGTGCATTGTTCCATGTTGCTCATGGTTTGTCCAATGCAATACTTTTGGAATCTTGTATGCGCTATGTTTTGGAAGGTACTTATGAACGATTTGGCACCATTGGACGTTTGATTGGTGCTGCAAATACAGAAGATTCAGACCAAGTGGCAGCAGAAGCATTCTTGGCAGAATTGGTTAAACTTTGTAAAATCTTGGAAATTCCAACCTTGGCAGAATATGGAATCCAAAAAGAAGAATTCTTTGCAGTTGTGGAAAAAATGGTAGAAGATGCAATGAAAAGTGGTAGCCCTCAAAATACAATGAAAGAATTGACAAAAGAAGATTTGTTGGTGATTTATAAAGGCTTGTGGTAATACTGTTGCAGAATATGTTATATTGTTTTGCATAAAAAGAGTTTCTACCTAATTTAGTATAAATGTAGACACCGAGGAATTTTCTTGGTGTCTTTTTTGTGTGGAATCGTTTTGTAAAATTGAAATGAGTATACATGAATATATGTGAATGAACTATGGGTGAAATGAAAAAATCTAGTGATAAAGTAGGAATTTGAGAGGAAATAAAATGGAGTATACACAATATATACAAAACTTGCTTATTGAAATAAATCATAGGAAAACACAGGGGATTCGAGTGAAATGAATACAAAAAACTATAGTAAAACACCTTGAATTATTTTTTATAAAGTGAAAAATGACTATATATGCAGTGTAAAATGAAAATATTGTATACTGAAGTGGAAAAGGGGGATATTATGAAAAAGAAGAAAATGTGGTCTATCTTATTGACATTGGTGATGATACTGCAAATGATAGTACCTGTTGCCTATGCGGAAGATTCTACAGGATATGTTCAATTTGGTGATTTGATTATGTATAAAGGAGAATATGATGGCATCATAGAAATGGAGTGTGCTGTTGACTTTGTTAATTGTGATGGAGAAGATTATGACATCATTGTAGCATATTCAGAAGACAATGGCGTGACATATACAGATTATGAACCGTGGGAAATGTATCAATATGAAGGTGACAATAAAATTGGAATTTGTTTTTGGGCAGATGGACACTCTAAGGAAACAACATACACCAATGTGCGTTTTCATTTTGCAGAGAGCTCTGCTTTGGAGTCTATAGGTGGAGATCCAGATGTATATGCTGAAACAGCAACTTTTGATGAGGCATTCACCAAAGACTTCCCTATTGATGCAGAAGTGACACTGGCAGATGGTGGTACTGTTGCTATTACATATGATGAATCAACTGGTATTTATGCTGTTGGTGGTGTGGAAGCGGGCACAACTTTTGTAATTACACAGCTTTCAGATGATAGTACCAGCTGTAATATAGTAGGTGCATCTGGTATTTATTATTTCAAAAATGAGGAATGGACAGACTTCCAATTTGAAGGTACAACTTCAAAGGATTATTTTGTTCGTACTGTAGATTCCACAGTTACTGGAGAGTATGAATGCGACGTGGAAATTGTTAACTATACATTAGACGTGTCTGCGGTTAATGGTGGGGCTGTTACCGAGCCTGAACCAGATGATACCTACACAGGCACTGTCAGTACAGAAGGCGATACCATCAGCTTGAGTGAAGTTTCCATCAAAGACAACACCCTTTACTTCACATTGGAATTGGAAGACGAATCAGTAGATATGAAAGATGTACAAATCTTCTTTGTACCTTATAATGAAAACAAATTGGTATTTGCAACCGCTGTATCTAAAATCACAGCAGGTATCAATACCCTTGCAATTGACACAACTGACTACACAACAGGCAAAGTCTTTGCAATGGACAAATACTATAAACCAATTTTGTCTGCATTGGAGTTGAAAATAGCGTAATAACAAAATAAGCAATATAAGACACTTGGATGATGCATCTAGGTGTCTTTTTTTGTGAATTGTATAAAATGGTATAAGAGAAGAAGTTTTGTGTAAATTACAACGAAAAGATGGAATAAATGGAAATCAATATCAATAAGAAGAAAAAATAGAAAAATATATAAAAAATATTCAATTGTATACAAATTGGGGTAGAATTCGCCAAAACCTAGTAAAATACAAGGGATTAAATGTAGTATATTTGGGTTGAATTGTAGCCATATACCAACACAAGCACAATAATTCATTTTTTTAAAGGGGGCTTTGAAAAAATTTCCATAGCGTGGAATAGAGGTTGAAAATCCATAACTCAATAGTGGATTATGGGCAAAATGATAAGGGGGATATAAATGAAAAGAACATTGAAATCGGCAATGACATTTTTATTATGCTTGACCATGATATCAAATGTAATTCCCATGACAGCATTGGCAACAGATGGAACAGAAATCACAGCAGTGGAAGCGCCTGTAGTGGAAGAATCTACTATAGAAGTGCCAGCAGTGGAAGCGCCTACTGAAGAAGCAATTGAAGAAGAAGCTACAGTAGAAGAACCAGCTGAAGAAGCAACCGAAGAAGAACCTACAGTAGAAGAACCTACAGTAGAAGAACCTACAGTAGAAGAACCTACAATAGAAGAACCAACCGAAGAAGACGCTACAGTAGAAGAACCTACAGTGGAAGAACCAACGGTAGAAGAACCTACAATAGAAGAACCAGTAGAAGAAGCTACAGTAGAAGAACCAGTTGAAGAAGTAACTGAAGAAGAACTATTTGAGATTGCAGAAGCAGATAGTGTATTCGGTGACTATGTGCAATGGAAAAGTGCACCAGTATTATCAGAAGGAATTGTAGGCAGCTTTACATTGAGTAGCTACAGTTCAAGCTTTACAGCGGATCAAGTTTGGTTTGCTGTCAATGTGGATGCAGATGAGCCAGTTTTGGAATTGTCCTTTGAAGATGTAAAATATATGTATTGCTACATTTACGATGGTACAACTTTGGCATCTGCAGACCCTTCCGGTAGCAACTATAAAACATGGGCAAGTTTTTCTTCAGATACCACATATCGTGTGCAATTCTCTGAAGGTGGAATGTATTACTTTATGTTGCGTCCATATAATAGCGCAAATACAGCATCTACTCCAGCTACAGTGTCTTACACTGCATATGATAATAATGATAGCAATGAATACAACAACTCCTATGATACTGCAACAGAATTGACCCAAAATGTAAACACCTATTATTCCCTCAATGGGTATAATGATGTGGATTGGTTCAAGATTACAACCGCAGTATCCGGTGAAGGTTTCAAGATGGTATTCAGCAATTTCGACTATACAGTGGATGACATTGATGTAACATTGTATTCATCTGATGGCACAACAGTGCTATGGGATATTGGCGATTTTAGTGCAGATAGTACCTATACATACAAAGCCAATACACCAGGAGATTACTATATTAAAGTAGAAGCAGATGATGATCTGGAATCCATTACAAAGGCACTTAAGATTCGTTATGAAATTGTAGATGGTGATGAGAACGAACTCAATGATACCTATGATGCCGCAACAAAATTACCAGAAAGCTACAATATGGAATTCAACCTCAATGGTAAAAATGATGTGGACTGGTTCTATTTTGAAACCGACACAGTAAATACAGTTATGAACATTTCCATCAAAGGATTTGACACAGACTATTCCAACAAAATTTCATATTATGTGTACAGCGCTACAGAAACTGGATATAACACCAGCAGTTTGGCTTATAAAACCAATGTAAATATCACCCATTCCAATAGTGTAACTTGTTCAGATATTGGTGGGTATTACATTAGAGTCATTCCTTATACAACCACTCCAGTGGAAAATACATTGACCCTTTGCATTGAATCCAACAACTATGACGATGGTGGCGAACCCAATGACACATGGTTGACAGCAACTCCTATTACAGAGGGTGTTGCACAACAATACAATCTTCCTTATGCAGAAGATGTGGATTGGTTTGTGCTTAATGTAGAAGAAGCAAATCAGTCAGTGGAATTTGAAATTTATATTCCATCAGGTGGTCTGGCTACTGCTTATTTGTATGCAGGAACAGATCTCAATACCAGTGGTACCTCAGCATCTAATTTGAATTATGAATATATGTATGCAGGAACAGATGAAGATTTCCGCTATATGTTTTCAGATGCAGGAACATATTATTTGAAACTAAATGTTAGAAATAGTGGTATTTTTACTGATTATGGAACTGTTACCTATAATTTGATTGAGCCAGATGCCCAAGAAAACAACAATACATGGAAAACAGCTGCAACCATCCATGAAGGCGTTGCGGTATCCTACACCATTCCAGCATATAATGATGTGGATTATTTTGAAATTGTGACCACAGAGCCCAATCAAACCATAGAGTTGACACATTATGTGCCATATGGTGGTGTGATTTATAGTCATATCTATTCTGGTGAAGATTTTATAGACGATGGAGATAGTGCAGACTATCTAACATATGATAAATATTATGCAGGGACGTCTACGCAGAAATATATGTGTGCAGATGCAGGTTCCTATTATGTTAAAATACAAGATTATAATTATTATGTCTTTTCAGAGGAAGCAACCTTGACCTATACCATAATTGAACCAGATGCCCATGAACGAAACAATACATGGACAACAGCCACAACCATCAATGAAGGGGTTACCACTTCCTATACCATTCCAGCTTGGAATGATGTAGATTATTTTAAAATTGAGACCACAGAGCCAAATCAAACCATAGAATTGACACATTTTGTGCCTACAGGTGGTGTGATTTGGAGTCATATTTATTCTGGTAACGATTTTATGATGGATGGAGATAGTGCAGACTATCTAACATATGATAACTATTATGCAGGGACTTCTACACAAAGATATATGCTTTCAGATACAGGTACGTATTATATTAAAATACAAGATTATAATTATTATATCTTTTCAGAAAATGCAACATTGACTTGTAAATTTATCGCACCAGATGCTCATGAAAACAACAATTCACGAGACACAGCAACAGAACTCGTAGTGCAAACACCAATGTATTTCACTTTGCCAGCAACCAACGATTACGATTACATTGCTTTGGAAGATGTAACAGTAGGCGATTCTTATGTGTTTACATTTGGTCCAAATACAAAGTCATATTCTGCATATTTGTATTATATTGAAGAGGGAAGTGTATCCACTACTAGCTATGGAAGTAAGACGATTTCTGCAAGTACAGGAACTTTTACATGGACAGCACCCATTACAAAAGATGGAACTTATTATTTACGATTGAACAGTAGTACCAGTAGCAATGTTGTGGATGATGAACGCTACATGAAATACACCATCACCAGAGATGATGAGGATGTAAAAGGTGTTTCCATCGACAATGGAGAGGTGACCATCTTTGAAAACAAAACCTACACACTCTATGCAAATCTCAATCCAAGTTATGCAACCAACCAAAATGTAACTTGGGAAAGTAGCAATCCAAGTGTTGCAACAGTGGACTCAGATGGTGTTGTAACAGCAATCAAAGAAGGAAGTACCACAATCACCGTTACAACAGCAGATGGCGGATTCCAAACACATACCACTATCACAGTAGTAGAGCCTATTTTGGTGACAGGCATTACTTTAACACCAGATATACCACAACCAGATACAGACAATAGCGAAGCCAATCCTAAAATATTGGCATTGAGCAGTGGTATCGAAATGCTTGCAAGTGTTGTACCTGACAATGCAACAGAACAAGATGTACTTTGGTCTGTCAGCGATCCTACTATTTTGAGTGTCACAACAGAAGGTAAGGTATATGCAGTGGGCAGTGGTACTGCTTATGTAACAGCAACCACAACAGATGTGAATTTGGCAGAACAATTCTCTGCAAGCTATTGGATCAATGTTCCAAATGAATCTTATCCAGTGAAAAGTGTTTCTTTGGACTTGAATGCAACCACAATTTATATGGGTGAAGCAGGAACACAATTGGTTGCAAGCGTATATCCAAGCTATGCAGACAATACCAATGTTTCTTGGTCTAGCGAAAATGAAAGCATTGCAACTGTAGACCAAAATGGTTGGGTGACACCAGTTTCTGCTGGTTATGTAACCATTACGGTAAAAACAGAAGAAAATGGCTTTACAGCAAGTTGTTATGTTTCTGTACAACCAGAACGTACCAGAGTGGAATCCATTTCCATTTCAGATGGCAATGCAGAACTTGGCGATACCCTTTCCTTGGGATTGTATGGAAGTACAACCTTAAGCGTTGTCACAACACCAACCGATGCAACAGACCAAACCGTTACATGGAGCAGTAACAACACAGCAGTTGTTTCTGTTTCCAGAACAGGGGAAGTCACAGCAATTGGTTTGGGTACAGCAGTTTTGACAGCAACCTCAACAGACGGTAGCTTTACAGATACCATCACAGTGCAAGTATCCTTAAATGCAGATTATGGTGATGTGAACAACGATGGTAATGTGGATGTTGCAGATGCATTGATTGTTTTACAAGCAAATGTAGGTTTGCGTACTTTGACAGCAACACAACAAGAAACTGCAGATGTCAATGATGATAATTACATTGATGCAGCAGATGCGATTTTGATTTTGCGTTACAATTCCGGTTTGATCAATAGTTTCCCAGTAGAAAACTAAGGGGGCTATTATATGAGACATTGGAAACGAAAAATAGCAGTTTTCATAGCCTTAATCCTAAGTTTCAATTTATGTATGCCGATTTTGGCTATGGCAGATACAACACCAGTGTTGCGTGTGGAAGAAAGTGGCGCAGCACAAGGTGCAGAAACAATTGTGAATATCTATTTGGACAATCCAGAAGAAATTTGCGGTGGTAACTTTGAAATTGTATACGATACAGACAATTTCACATTGATTGCAGCAGAAGCAGGGGATTTGTTATCTGGATGTGCGGTGACAATCAACACCAAATACCAAACAGATACCATTCGTATTTCTTTTGCAGGTAGCGCAACACTTTCAGGAGATGCACCCATTTGTACATTGACACTACAAGCAAAAAGTACAGCAACCCTAGGGGATACAGCAGTTACTTTGCAAGAAGTACGTATGTATAATATGGATGTGGAAACTGTGGATATCATCACACAAGATGGTACTTTGGCAGTGCAATATGCAGGAATCAAAGTGGAATCACAAGAAGCAGTTGCTGGTCAGGCAGTCAGAATGGAATTTGTCTTGGAAGGCGATTTGGATGTTGCTGGTGGTGGTTTTGAAGTATCCTATGATACAGATAAATTGACAGCAGGAACAGTGGTTTCCAGCACTTTATTGAATGGATATGCTTTGGCAAGCAATACCACATCAGATGGAAACATCAAAGTCACTTGGGCTGGCAGTGAACCCATCCAAGAACGTGGAACCATGTGTTCCATCACCTTCTATGTGAAAGAAGATGCAACTGGCGAAGCGTATGTCAATGTGGAAAACTTAAGATTGTATGATACAGAAGGCAAAGCAGTTGGCAGTATTGCAACAAATGGCACAATCGCCATTGGTACAGCAACAGATGCAAGCCCTAAAATTTGGGTGGTTGGCGGTCAGGTGGATGCAGAAACCAAACTGGCAACGGTGGGCATTGTATTGGAAGGTAGAGGCGAAATCTTGGGTGGCGAATTTGTTTTGGACTATCCAGAAGGATGTACGCTAGAAAGCCACTCCACAACAGAATACACCAATACAGCCATTTCTACCATCAATACAGAAACAGCTGGAACATTGAAATTCAACTGGGCAGGCACAGCACCAGATGTATCCTCCAAAACCTTACTTTTACTGGAATTTAAGGTGGAAGATTCTGCTTTGGGTGAAGCCATTACCCTAAGTGAAGTCAGTTTGTTGGATGATGACTTGGAAACAGTGAATATTGTAGATATTCGTAGTGGTAGCTTGGTTTCTGGTGGATTGCAATTGCAAAGCCCATATATTGCTCAAGAAGAAATTACAACAACAGCAAATCAAACAAGTGTAGCACTCACATTGGATGTTGCAAGTGCAGGTGATGGTACCGAATTGGAAACAATCCAATTGATGATGGTACTTTATGAAAATGGAAAAATGCGAACAGTGAAATTGTCAGAAACGGATTACGCAACTTCCTTTGATGACAATGGTATTGCACAAATAGAAGTGTCTGTTGATTATGCAGGAACAGCAGACGAAGTAAAACTATTCATGGTAGATGGTTCAGGTGTTATGACACCATTGGCAGAAACGGTACAATATAATTTGGGGGGTGTTTGATTGAAAAAAATGAAAAAAATAGTTTCTCTAGCAATTGCATCCTCCTTGATTTTGTGCCAAGGGGTGGTATATGCAGCAGAAACTGCAAAATTGACCCTTTCTTATCCAGATACAACTGCTGTAGGTGAAAATTTCACAGTAACAGCTGAAGTATCAGGAAATACAGGCGTCAATGCAATACAATTCACAGTTGGTTTTGATGAAACTGTTTTGGATTGTGTGGAGATTACAACAGGTAGTGTAATGGATGGTATGATGAGTGCAGTCAATCCAGATGCAGCAGCAGGCGCCATTGTTTCAGGTGCAACCACCACTACAACCAGTGCAAATGGTACTGTGGCAGAATTGGAATTTACAGTTCTGGCAGAAGGAAATTACGATTTCACTTTGAGTGATGTATTATTTGCAGATTTAGATGGCAATAAAATATCCCTAACCTTGGATACTGGTTCCAAAGGCTATACTGGTACAACAGAAAGTTCCTCTTCAGGAGGTTCTTCAGGTGGTTCTTCTGATGATACAGAAGAAGAAATTGTAGAAACAACAGAAGAAGATGAAACAATACTAGAAGATGCTTTGTTTACAGACATTGTGGGACATTGGGCAAAAGAAGCCATCACCGAAGCGGCAAATCTTGGTTTGGTGTATGGATATGGAAATGACCTCTATGGACCAGATGATACCGTAACAAGAGGACAACTCATCACCATTTTGTGGCGTAATGCAGGCAGTCCAGAACCAGAGCAACAAGCAACCTTCACTGATGTGGTAGAAGGGAAATACTACGAAGATGCGATTTCTTGGGCAGAAACATCAAAGGTCATCAGTGGCTATGGAAATGGCTGTTTTGGACCAGATGATTTCATTACAAGAGAACAAATGGCATCTATTCTATATCGCATGAATGGTTCCGTTTCAGGAGCAGAAACCATGTTCGCTGCAATTTATGATTCTGCATTTGAAGACGAAGACACCGTTGCAAATGCAATGAAAGAAGCAGTATATTGGGCAATTTATGCAGAAGTTTGGTGTGGTACAGATTACACAGCAGTGGGCACTGTTTTGGCACCAAAACAAGGGGCAACACGTGGACAAATTGCAGTGATGTTACGTGGATATCATGAAATGAGTGAGGGGGTATAATATGCAAAGAAAAACAAGGGCGATTGCTTTGGCATTGTGTGCAGTATTGGCATTGCCACAGGTGGCGCTTGCAGCAGAAGGGGATACCCATAACAATGGTGTGGCTGGTGTGTCTATGACAAGTGGCTATTCCGTTACTATGTTGGAAGCTGATGACACAACTGCAACTGCATATTCTGGTATTGTAGGAGCATCTACATATACAGTGTATGATGAAGTTGCAAAAATGAACTTGTCCTTTACAGGGGATAGTGCACAGCAATATATGGTATTCTTGTTACAAGGTGAAGATACAGTGCCTACAGAAAGCAACTTGCGTTACATTGACCAAGTGACTGGCAGTAGCACTACAGAATTTACCATTTATCCAGATTCCATTGCAACAGCAGACACCTATTCCATCTATGTTTCTTCTACAGATTCTGAATATGCAAAAGCTGGTAGCTTTACTGTAGTGGCATCTTGGGAAGAAGCAGGATATACATTGGGTGATGTTCTTGTAGATGGAAATATCGACATCGGAGACGCATTACAAGTTATGATGAGCATTGTAAGAAAAGTAGAATTGACAGAAACAGAACGCTTAGCAGCAAATGTAGATACATCAAGCGAAAATATCGACATTGGAGATGCGTTGCAAATCATGAGATATATTGTTCGCAAAATAGATGCATTTTAATTTTAAGGAGGAGTACAAATGATATTCAGAAGAAAAGTAATTACATGGCTGATGGCATTGACCATGGTATTTGGTTTGTTGCCAGTGCAAGCTTTTGCAACTGAAGCAAGCGGTGTTTCATTGGAATTGAGTGATACAAAAACAAACTATAGTGCTGGAGAAGCTGTAAGTATAGATGTTAATTTTACAGCTGAAGAAGAAACTACCATAGGCGGAATTGAGTTTTATTTCAACTATGATAGTGAAAAACTAGGCATCCAACAAAGCTATGGCTTTGATGACCCATTTACTTATAACAGTAATTTGGGATTTGCAAGATGGAGTGTAGACAATAGTGCAATAGATAATGTATTGACTGTAACAGGTGGTAGTGGAACTTATGTAGTTACAGTTCTAGAAGGAGAAACAATAAATATAGGAACATTGAATTTCGTTGTATTAGAAAATGGGGTTATTGGTGAAGAAACAATTTCATTTGTTAGTGATTTTGAAGCAGCAGGTTTAGGTAGTACAACAGTAAACCAGTTGAAAACAGGAGATAATATTCAAATTGCTGATGTTGATTTTGAATCCTCTGTTTCCTTCAATGTAGTACAAGAAGGTATCACATTGGCAAAATCCGCAGTCACTGTAGATGGTGTAACTTCACAAACAGTACAAGCATACGCATTTGATAGTAGTGTAACAGATATCACAGCTTCTGCAACATGGTCTGTAGAACCTGATAATGGTAGTGTATCTGTAAACGCTGGTTTGATTACTGTAGCTGAAAAAGCAGTAGCAGGCAAATATACTATTAAAGCAGGTACTTACACAGCAGATTTGGAAGTTTCCAGAACAGCATCCGTTGCAACAGCAATCAACTGGGCAACTGTTACAACAGCTGACTTCATCATTCCAGCAAACGATACTGGAAACAGTGTTTTAAATGCATTTGTAGTATCTGTAGAAGACCAATTTGGTACAGATATCACAAATCCAGATGTTGCATGGAGCATTACAGCAGTTGATGGTAATGACTTTGGTGGTATTGTTATTGAAGAATTGGAAGTAATGAGTACCGATCCAATAACAACAAGCAGTGCAACTGTGACTGTAACCAAAGAAGCAGCAGAAACAATTTTGAATACAACAGGAAGAACCTTCACAGTAACTGCAACAATTGATGGTGTATCAGATTCAAAAACCATCACTGTAAAACGTGCAGATTCTGTATTGACTTCCATTGAAATTTTGAAAAATGGTACAGCAGTTGAATCCGACACCATTGCAATTCCAACTGGTGACGATTCTGTAGTAAGCTACAGTGCACAAGCGTTGGATCAATATGGTTCTTCAATGATCGAAACAATTCAATTGAGTGCTGTTGAAACATTGCCTACAGGTATTTCCTTTGACGGTGTGGAAGTAACTGTAACAAAAGAAGCAGAGCCATATGAATTTACATTGAAAGCAACAGAATATGATGGTGGTCCAATCACTAAAGAAATCACAATCAAAGTTGTAGATATTGACTTCCAAAATGTTGTGGTAAATGAAGCAACAGCAACATATGGTGACACATGGGCAGAAATCGTTACATTTGACACAACTAATTGGGTTGCAAAAGTTGGCGATGATACAATTGCAGGTACATATACATTGCAAAATGCAACTGATATTCCAGATGCAGGCGACCAAACTTATACAATCGTCTTCAATTCTACAAATGGCGATTATGTAGATGCAGTGGCAAAATCTGCTACAGTATCCATTGCAAATGCAGCAATGACAGATACTACAAGCAAAACACAATCTGCAACATACACAGGCTCTGAAATTTCCATTACAGAACCAAGTGCAACAACTGTAAATGGTCAAGTAATCCGTGTAAGTTATCCAAATGGTGACGCAACAAGCTATACAGCAGCTGACACATATGAAATTGAGTATCAAATTACAGCACCAAACCATGATACAATCAATGACAAAATTACATTTACAATCAACAAAGCTGGTAGTGAAATCACACCAACACCAGACCCAGTTGATCCAGCTGTAGATACTTCTGAAATCTCTGCAACTTATGGTGAAACCATCACTTTGAGTGTGGATGTAGATCCAGTGGTAGTAGCAGATGCAGCAAGCCTTTTGAACATAGTTGCAGGCGATGATACAGTGGC
This sequence comes from Chakrabartyella piscis, assembly GCA_030067835.1. Taxonomy (GTDB): domain Bacteria; phylum Bacillota; class Clostridia; order Lachnospirales; family Anaerotignaceae; genus Chakrabartyella; species Chakrabartyella piscis. Next base: position 3,156,753 of record CP092441.1, on the reverse strand, counting down.
ATTCTACTATGAAGATACCAAATTGGGTGAAGATACAATTGATGCAGCAGGTGGCACAGCTTCCATTGATTATCCAATCACAAGCAAAACACTTGAAATTGGTGAAAACCAAATTGATGTTTACTATGGTGGTGGCAATAACTTGAATGCAAGCAACAAAATTGCTGTAATCACAGTGGATTTGGAAGAAAAAGATTTGAGTAGTGCAGATGTAGATGGTATTGAAGATAAAGATTACACAGGTTCTGCAATCACACAAGATGGACTTACAGTTACAGATGCTCAATTTGGTGAATTGACAAAAGATGTAGACTATGAAGTGGAATACGATGACCATACAGATGCAGGTACAGCAACTGTAACCATCACAGGTATTGGCTACTTCAAAGGCGAAATTGAAAAAACATTCGATATTGACCCAATTGACTATGATGGCACAAAAGAAATCAGTGGTTCTGCTAAATATGGCAACGAAGGCAGTGTAGATTTGACTGCATGGGATGATTTGAAAGGTTCCGATATTGAAATCGATAGCGTAAGTGATGCCAAAGATATTTTGAAATCGTATGAAATTGATGGAGCAGCATTGGTATTTGAACTTGTAGATGATGTGGATTTGGTTGGTGAAACAGCAACCATTACACTCAAAGTAGAATCCAATAACTACAATGACTTTGAACTTGAAGTAACCATCACAGTTTTGGATAAATATGCACCTGAATTGGTAGTGAAATCTATTTCCAAAGAATATGATGGCGTTGCAATCACAGATGCAGATATCGACGGTACAGCAACATACGCAGGCAATCCAGTTGCTGGTACATGGACATTGGATACATTAGATGAAATCAAAAATGTTGTGACTGGTACATATACTGTAACCTTTACACCAGATGATGAAGGCGAATATGCAGTGAAATCAGCAGAGATGGGTGTAACCATTACAAAAGCAACCATCACAATCACAGCAGACGACAAAACTGTAACAGTAGGTGGAGATGAACCAGAATACACCACAACCGTAAAAGGTTTGGTTACTGGTGAAGATTTGACAACACAACCATCCACAGCAACTTGTACACCTGATATGGATACAGTTGGAACATATACAATTTATGTGGGTTCAGGTGCAGTGGCATCCGCTAACTACGATATCGTATATGAAAATGGTACTTTGACTGTTAAGAAAAAATCCTCAACAACTTCTTCCTATTACATCAAAGTAACTGTAACAGGCAATGGTACAGTAGATCCTGATGGTGGCGCTGACCATATGTACGAAGTAACAAAAGGCTCTGATGTAGAATTTGAATTTGATGCAGATTCCGGTTACGAAATCTCTGATGTTATCGTAAATGGCGTAAGCGTTGGCGTTTGTGATGAATACGAATTTGAAAATATCATTGCAACAGTTCAAACTTTGGAAGTTGTATTTACAAAAACAAGTTCTTCTAGCTCCAGCAGTGGCGGATCCAGTTCTTCTTCTGACGACGATGATGATGAAGACGATGAAGATGTAGATGTAGACGAAGATGAAGACGATGATGATGCAGATGTAGCAGAAATTCCATTTGCAGACGTAGACGAAGATGATGATTGCTATGAAGGCGTTGCTTATGTTTACGAAAATGGTATCATGGCAGGTATCACCAGTGAAGAATTTGGTGCAGATTACTCCATCACACGTGCTATGATTGCAGCAATCTTGTATCGTATCAATGGTAGTGAACCAGTAGATGCAGAAATGCTCTTTGGTGACGTTGCAGTAGACCAATACTACTATGATGCAGTTCTTTGGGCGAAAGATGCAGGCGTTGTAGCTGGTGTCAGTGCAACAGAATTTGCTCCAAATACAGCAATCACAAATGAACAATTTGCAGCATTCCTTTATAGATATGCAAGCTTCTTGGGCATGGATATGACCATCAGTGCAGGTGCAAATCTTTCTGATTATGCAGATGCAGATCAAATCACAAGCTATGCACAAATTGCAATGCTTTGGGCAGTGGATAAAGGCATCATCGGCGAAGATGATACACTCAATCCAACAGCAGAAGCACTTCGTGGTGCAGTTGCAAATGCTTTGATGAACTTCATGGAATTGCAATAAAATTCTTGGGTAGCATGGAAATGCACCTATCATAACAAAATATGATGTTGTAGGGGTGTACCTGTGTGTGCACCCGTGATGAGGCGGAGGAAACTCCGCCTTTTTTTGAAATGAACAAGGGCGAAATAAGAAAAAAGGGGCGAAACAATGAAAAAAAGAGACAAAAAAACAATCAAACAGGCAATCACCTATTTTTTGGTTATGACATTGCTTTTTTCTATGGTTCCATCAACTGTATTGGCAACTGAAGAAATATCAGTTACAACAGAAGGGGAATCATTGGAAGGAACTGTAGAAACAACAGTGGAAGAACCAGAAATAGATGAAATAGAAGAAACTGAAGTAGAAGTAGACACTGAAACAGAAGTAGACACTGAAACAGAAGTAGACACTGAAACAGAAGTAGAAACTGAAACAGAAGTAGAAACTGAAACAGAAGTAGACACTGAAACAGAAGAAAAATCTGAAACAGAAGAAAAATCTGAAACAGAAGTGGAAGAAGAAACAGAAGTAGAAGAAGATGAAACAATAGAAGAAACAACACAACAAGAATCCGGTGGTGGTGCATCAACAGTGGAACCAGAATTGGAAGAAGAAGTTGTTTTGGAAGAAGAAGAATTGCTAGAAGAGGAATTATTGGAAGAAGAGTTGTTGGAAGAAGAGTTGGCAGAATTGTTTGCAACAACATATACAGAGGGTGACTATACCTATACTGTAAGCAGTAGCAAAGTTACCATCACAGGATACACTGGTTCAGACAGTTCTGTGATTATTCCAAGTACAATCGGTGGTATGTCTGTTGTGACAATTGGAACTTCTGCATTTGCTAACAACACCACCATTACAAGCGTGGAAATACCAGAAGGTGTGACTACAATTTCTGGCTATGCTTTTAAAGACTGTGCATTATTGAAAAATATTACAGTTCCAGCAAGCGTTACAACGCTTAATGTATCATTTACTGGTTGTTTGTTTGCAACGGCAGGACCCATTGGTGGTGGCTATGACTTTGAATTTGGCTGGACAGATAGCATACCAACCTATGCGTTTTATGGTTCAAGCAACTTGGAAAGCGTTGTGCTTCCAGATGGAATGACTACAATTTCTGCAAGTGCTTTTTATAATTGTACATCATTGAAAAAAATTGTAATACCCTCCAGTGTTACATCCATCAAAAATTCATCATTTACAAGCTGTGCATTTGAAACAGCGGGACCAATTGGCGGTAATTATGGGTACCAATTTGGTTGGACAGATAGCATACCAGCATATGCATTCAAATGTAGTTCATTGAAAAATATTACAATTCCAGCAAGCATTACAAAAATCAATAACTATGCATTTTTAGGCTGTGGTGTTGAAACAGCGGGACCCATTGGTGGTGGCTATGGATATGAATTTGGTTGGACAGATAGTATACCATCATATGCATTCTCTGGTTGTAGTGAGTTGGAAAGTGTGGAATTGCCAGATGGAATCACTTCTATTGAAAGTTCAGCGTTTTATGGATGTAGTTCTCTGAAAGCTATAGACTTTCCAGAAGGTGTAAAATCTATTGGCTCAAATGCATTTTCTTCCTGTACTTCCCTTGAAAAAGTGGTATTGCCAGATAATTTGACAACCATTGGTTCTGGTGCATTTGGCAGCTGTACAGAATTGGAAAAGGTTACTGTGCCAGAAAATGTGACCTCTATAGGTTCCTCTGCATTTTCGGGAGCAAAATTGTATACAGCAGGACCCATTGGTGGTGGCTATGATTATGAATTTGGTTGGACAACTAAAATACCTTCCTATGCATTTTATGGGCTTGCTTTGACCAAACTTGTGTTACCAGGAACCATTACAACTGTAAATCAACATACATTTTCTGGTGATAAGTTGAAAACAGCAGGACCAATCGGTGGTGGCTATGATTATGAGTTTGGTTGGACAACCAGTATTCCTACCTATGCGTTTACATATTGCTCTTCATTAGAAAGCGTAACACTTCCCAGCGGGCTTACCAGATTAACAAGTACATTCGCTACTAGTACGATGCTGAAACTTGTGGTTCCAGATAGCGTAACATATATAGGCAGTGGAATACTTACATACAGTCCAAATTGTACCATTTATTGCAATGAAGGTAGCTATGCAGCAACATATGCCCAAACATATAATTTTCCATGTGTGTATATGGATGCAGTGTATACCTATTACGAAGTGCAAGTAACCAATAGCAGTGGCGCATCCATCACTTCAGGTGTTACGGTCAATTGGTACGAAGCAGGTGGAGAAGACATTATTTTTACAGGATTTGTACTCAATGATATAGATTTAGAAAAAACATATGAGTATGAAATTGTGCTTTCAGATGATCTGAGTGCACTGTATATGGAACCATCTCGTAGCACAATGGTGGTGGAAGCAAGCAATATTGCTGTGGTTACATTGAATGATAGACCAGAATTGGATACATCTATGTATACATACACAAGCAGCAATGGTGAAGTTACCATTACAGGATACACTGGTGATGGTGGAAAAATCATACTTCCAAGTGTTATTGAAGAAATGCCTGTTGTGGCAATTGGTGCATATGCCTTTAATTCATGCAGAACATTAGAGAGTATTGAAATTCAAGATGGCGTTACAAGCATAGGGGTTTATGCGTTTCGCTATTGTGACGCATTGACACACGTGGTGGTGCCGGCAAGCGTTACAACACTTAATTATAATGTATTTTGTGATTCTCCATTGCAAACAGCAGGTCCCATTGGCGGTGGCTATGACTATGAATTTGGCTGGACTGAAAGCATACCAGATTGTGCATTTTATTGTATAGATGAATTGGAAAGCATTGTAATACCAGATGGAGTCACAAGTCTTGGATTTAGAATGGCACTGAGTTGCAATAGTTTGGAAAAAATCACCATACCAGCAAGTGTTACAACAATTGGAACAGAGGCATTTTACTATACTGCATTTGAAACAGCAGGTCCAATCGGTGGTGGCTATGGTTATGAATTTGGCTGGACAGAAGCAATACCAGACAATGCATTTTATGATTGTTATTATCTAGAAAGCGTTGTATTACCAGATGGAATCACTTCCATTGGCAATTATGCATTTTATGATTGTTCAGAGATGGAACATATCACACTTCCAGATGGTTTGGAATCTATTGGCAACTATGCATTTGATGGCTGTACAGAGTTGGCATCTTTGACAATTCCAACAAGTATGAGTGATTTTGAAAGTACATATATGTTTAGGGGTTGTGGATTTGAAACAATAGGACCCATTGGTGGTGGCTATGGTTTGGAATTTGCTGGAATCGAAACTTTGCCAAATTATACATTCTATGGTTGTGATAGTTTGAAATCTGTGGTACTTCCAGATGGTGTGGAATCCATTGGCAAATATGCTTTTGCTGAATGTGGGTCACTTACATCTGTTGCAATGGCAGATAGCATGACATCCATTGGAGAATATGCTTTTTACTATGATAAAGCACTTACATCTGTTGCAATGGTAGATGGCATCACTAGCATTGGGCAATATGCTTTTTATATGTGTACCACTTTGAAAGATATTATGTTACCAGAAAAATTAGAAGAAATATCTACTTGGGTCTTTGCATATTGTTATGCATTGGAACACATTGTGATACCAGAAAATGTAACATATATTGGAGATAGTGCATTTGCAAATTGTATTGCATTGGAAAGTGTATTGATACCAGCAGAAGGTGTAATCTATCTGAATAGCAGGGTGTTCAATTCTTGTACTGCTTTGAGAAGTGTAATTGTACTAACAAAAGATAAAGTGATAACACAAAATAATCCATTTAATGATACACCTGAATGCACTATCTATTGCTATTCTGCTAGCAATATTGATGACCATGCAAAATCATATGATATTCCATATGTATATTTGACAGGGGAACAAACAACATATGAAATCATTGTAAAGGATGATGAAGGAAATGTGTTGGATGGAGGATATACTGTCAATTGGTATGTTGCAGGTGGATCAGCAGTGTTTGCAACAGGATATGCTTTGGAAGATGTGTATGTAGAAGTACCATATGAATACGAAATCATTCTTTCAGGTGAATTGTTGGGGAAATATGCAACACCTGAACGTGGCAACACTACAGAAGGCGTAGAAGTTAAATTGGAAGAAATTACTTTTGTTGCAACTGGAGGAACTGCTCAAAAAGTTGGAGATAAAATATCTGTTACAGCAGAACACACTGCTATGCCAGTAGAAACCTATGCAATTTTGGGTGTTTACAATTCCAAGAACCAATTGGTGGGTATCATCGAAAAAATCATAGCAAGCAATAGCACAACCAGTAGCTTTGTTTATGAAAATGATGATTTGAGCACATCAGAAGAATATCAATGCAAAGTATTCTTTATGGATAGTGCAGATGCAGGTAGCCCATTGTGTGATTTATTGCAGATTTTTCTGTAAGTAATAGAAATTTGAGTGGATAAGGCGGAGGAAACTCTGCCTTTTTTCATAATTGCATCAACAAAGGAGTGGAATTTATGAAACAAATCAAAAAGAAAATACATAAGATGATATCTGGTGTGATGGTATTGTCTATGGTGCTTTCTCTAGTTCCAATAACTGCATTGGGTGCAGAAGATGTGGATGCAGAATCGAGTGAACAGTCTGTATCTGCAATTAGCAATTGGACAGCTTTGACCAGTGGAACCTTGAGCAACGGAAGCTACTATTTGAAGAAAGATTACACAGGAGATATCACAATCAGTGGTACAGTCAATTTGAACCTAAATGGCTATACCATCACAGGGACTGGAACCACTTCTGTCATAACAATTGCAAGTGGCGCAACCTTGAATCTGTATGACGAAGCTGGCGAAGGGGAAATTACAGGTGGAAATGCAGTACGTGGTGGTGGAGTCTATGCAAAAGGCAACTTTAATATGTATGGTGGAAGCATCACTGGTAATTTTGCAACATATGGTGGTGGTGTGGAAACGGACTCCAATTATTTCATGTATGGAGGCTTTATATATAACAATGAGGCGGAAATATTTGGTGGTGGAGTGAATGTACACTATACAGCCAATTTTGAATTGTATGATGGTGTTATTTCTGAAAATAATGCGGAATATGGAGGTGGCGTATCTACAGGAAATACGTTTATAATGTATGGAGGAGAAATTTTAAATAATGAAGCAGAAGTGTTTGGCGGTGGAGTAAATGTGGAATATGCAGCCTACTTTGAACTGTATGATGGTATTATTTCTGAAAATAATACAGAATATGGAGGTGGTGTAGCTGTAGGAGATACATTTATAATGCATGATGGAGAAATTTTGAACAATACCGCAATGAGTATGGGTGGCGGTGTATTTATCAGTTATGGTAGTAATAAAAAATTTGACATGCATGATGGTGTCGTTTCAAATAATGTTGCAAAAAGCTATGGCGGTGGTGTGTATGTGTCTGAATCTGCTGTTTTTACAGTATATGATTGCATTATTTCAGAAAATGTAACAAACGCAGGTGGAGCTGCATATGTATCTGGAGAAATGATTATGTATGATGGAACCATTTATGATAACGAAGCAGAAGAGGGAGAAGGTATATTTGTAAATTGAAAAGGTTCTATTATGATGACAGGCGGCACTATTTCTGGTGACGAAACTGTTGGAATCAGCTTGAGCTATGGAAAGAACCAGTTATATATCGAAACAGGTGATGTATTGGTAGTTCCAGAGGGTTTGACACTAATAGGAACAACTGAATTCACCTTAACACTAGTAACACTGACCCAAGAAATGATTCAAATTCCAGAGTATGTCTACACAGGCTCTACAATAGACACATCTGCGATTGCCATTGCAACAGAATTTGACATAATAGTAACCATTGCAGACACAGAATTTGTTTTGGATTTGAGTAATTTCAACACCAGTGAATGGACACAAACCTTCACAGATGTATGGGGGAATCCCCTTTTCAAAATTACTAATGCAGGTACTTACTATGTGGTTTATACCAAGGATGGTGTATCTGTTGAAAAAGTATTTACGGTGCTACAATCAGGTACAGAATTTGTCGGTGTTGCAGACAAAACAGCCCATTATGGAGAAGCAGTCTTTGTGACCATCACACCAGAAGCAACTGGAGAAGTGGCAGAATTGAGCAGTATAGAAGAAAATCAAATGGCTTTGTTTGTTCAAAAAGATGGTATAGATATCCAAATTACAGAAGCACAAGATGTGGAAAGTGGTGTAGCATTGTTATTTGCAATAGACACCAGAAATGAAAATTTGGTTCTTGGTACAAATACCATTGTGGCAAAATACACAGGAAATGACAATATGGAGGCATATGCAGAAAGCTTTGTTTTGTTATTGGAAGAAGCAATTCCAACCAATGCAGATGGGGTGCTCATAGAAGAAGCAACCATTGTAGACAATGAACTACAATTTACTGTGGAATTAGAAGAAGATGCAAATCTTATGTATGCAATACAATTGTCATTTGCTTTGTATGATGAAGCGGGTAGAATTTCTTATATTGGTGATTTTATAGATATCCAATTGGGCAACAATACCCTTACAATAGATGGTGCAGAATCCTATACAAATGGTAAAATATTTGTTATGGATGAAGGATTTGCGTCACTATTGCCAACAACACAAATTACAATAGGTAATTGAATCAGATAGCATAAAAAACCCCTCCAAATCCTGGAGGGCTCAGACTATCAAAAAAACTAAGAACTTTCTTTGGGTTTTAGCGTCGCAGACTTTCATCCGCAGACGAAATCGCATTTCGTCGAGGACAAAAAGCGATTTCTAGGTGCTTTGTAAAGGCACTTGTGCGAGGAAATCGTCTTTTTCACCTATGCTTAGAACTTGAAATCCTGATTTCAGGTTAGCGTGTCGACTTTTTCGACACGCTAAACCCTCCAACTCCTGGAGGGTTTTCTTATTCCTATTATTTTCGTTTCAAAGGTGTGTGGCTACCATCTTCTTCCACAATGGTGATTTGTTCCACAGTGGAACGCAATTTGGCACGAAAATCAGCCAAGTATTCTTTGCGCAATTGGTCACGTTCAATGGTTTCTTCTTCTGTCAAACCTTCTGCTTTGGCTTTGTGTGCCAATTCGTTGATGCGTTTGAGGCGTTCACTTATTTTTTCTTGTTCCATATACAATCTCCTTATTTTCTGAACTTTAATATCCCTATCATATCATAAAAAAACACTGTAAACAAGCCATTGTTTGCGTGGTATATGTTGGTTTCAAAACCTTTTGGTGCAAATTTGGGGATTTTATAGTAGAATAGAAAAGGTTCTTTTTGCATATATTGAAAACATGCATTTTTCTTGACATATGTGGGAAATAAAGTGTATAATCAATATTAAATAAGAATCAATCAAAACAAAGCAAAGAAAAAGAAATCAAAAGAAAGAATGAGGTACAGAAATGAAAAGAAATTGGATGATGATAACAATGGTTGCAATGGGCTTGTTTATGGCTGGTTGTGGCTCAAATACAGCAGAAGTACCTGTGGAAGAAACAGTTGTGGAAGCGGTTGTAGAAGAAGTGGAAGTGTCAGCAGACCCTGTGGATATGAGCATCTTGGCACTGAAAGGTCCAACAGCAATGGGTATGGTTTCCTTTATGTATGGTGTGGATTCTGGCGAAATTACAGACAATAACTACGATTTCTCTATCATTGCAGCAGTAGACGAAGTAGCAGCAATGCTTGTGAAAGGTGAAGCAGATATCGCAGCACTTCCAGCAAATATGGCATCTGTTTTGTACAATAACACAGAAGGCGCAATCCAAGTTTTGGGTGTCAACACTTTGGGTGTATTGTATCTTGTGGAAAATGGGGATGCTTTGGAAAGCATTGCAGACTTGGAAGGCAAAACCATCTATGCAAGTGGCAAAGGTGCAACACCTGAATACGCTTTGATGCATATTTTGGCAGAAAATAACTTGGCTGATAGCGTGACCATCGAATGGAAAAGCGAACATGCAGAATGTGTGGCAGCAGTTGCAGCAACAGAAGGCGCAATTGCTATGTTGCCAGAACCATTTGTGACAACAGCAAAAATGCAAAATCCAGATATGCGTGTTGCAATTGACTTGAATGACGCTTGGGAAGAAATGCAAGGTGATGTGGAAGATAAATCTGCTTTGATCACAGGTGTATTGGTTGCAAATCGTGGCTTTGTGGAAGAAAACACAGAAGCATTGGAGATGTTCATGGATCACTATAACGATTCTGTTTTGTACACCAAAGAAGACGTTATGGGTGCAGCAGAACTGGTTGGCAAATACGAAATTGTAACACAACAAGTGGCAGAAATCGCACTTCCAGCTTGTAACATCACTTGGGTAACAGGTGACGATTTGGTGGATCAATTGGGTGGTTACTTGGCAGTTTTAATGGAACAAAACCCAGCATCCGTTGGTGGTGCATTGCCAGCGGATGATTTCTACTATATTGGCGAATAATATCTACCAGTAACATTCGGTGGCATCATGTAGGGGCGACCAGTGGTCGCCCGTAGATTTCAAAAACATGATTGTAGGGGCGTACCTATGTGTGCGCCCATTTTGTAATTTGAGGTATACTATGCAAAAAAACAAATCCAAAATCCGCATATGGGCAGTCCTATTTTGGTTGATTGTTTGGCAAATAGGCGATTTGGCACTGGATAACAAAATCTTTCTGGTGTCTCCTTTTGCTGTCTTGAAACAACTATCCATTTTGGTGGTGACATCTGCTTTTTGGTACTCCATTGGCTATTCATTGCTCAGAATTGCCAGTGGTTTCTTCTTGGCAACCATAGGCGGTGTTGTGTTTGCAATTTTGGCACATCGATATTTGCGTGTGCGTGAATTGTTGGCACCCCTCATGTCTACCATCAAATCGGTACCGGTGGCATCCTTCATCATATTGTCTTTGGTGTGGTTTTCTTCCAAAAACTTGGCAGTGCTCATTTCATTTTTGATGGTGTTGCCAGTGGTCTATACCTACATATTGTCAGGTCTTAGTACCTTGGATTTTGAATTGTTGGAGATGAGTCGAGTGTTCCAAATTCCAAAGAATAGACAGATTCGCTATGTGATTTTGCCACAGATTATGCCACATTTCCAAGCAGCCATTTCCATTGGAGCAGGACTTTGTTGGAAAGCAGGTGTTGCAGCAGAAGTCATTGGTATGCCAAAAGGTTCTATGGGTGAACATTTGCAACAAGCAAAAGCATATTTCGATATTCCAAACTTGTTTGCTTGGACAGTGGTCATTGTTTTGGTGAGCATTGTCTTTGAAAAGGTGATTGTAGGCTTGACACAGATGGTATCGAAGCAAATCAGGAGGATGTAATATGGATGTGGAGTTGAAAGGGATTTCCAAATCATTTGGTGAGAAACGTGTTTTGGCAGATGTGTCTGCTTTGTTTCCATGTGGCGAAATTTCTTGTATTATGGCACCTTCTGGCGTTGGTAAAACCACTCTTTTGCGTATTTTGATGGGTTTGGAACAACCAGACTCTGGTGCAATCATTGGTTTGGAACATCAAAAAATCAGTGTGGTATTCCAAGAAGATAGATTGCTGTCACATATGAATCCAGTGGATAATATTCGACTGGTTGCACCACATCTCAAAGAATCAGAAGTGGTTTTGGAATTGGAGAAAGTAGGTCTTTTGGACTGTATCACACAACCCATTGCAGAATTGTCTGGTGGTATGAAACGACGTGTGGCACTCCTTAGAGGGTTGTTGGCAGAATACGATATCTTGTTGTTGGATGAACCATTTCGTGGATTGGATGCACAAAGAAAAGAAGAAGTTTTGGTGTATCTGAAAGCAAAAACCAAAGATAAAACCGTTTTGTTGGTGACCCATGATATGGAAGAAGCAGAACTACTGGAAGTGAATACTTTCTTGTATTTGCAATAAATTCTTTTCGGATAGGTGCTGTTATGTCAGAAATAAAGGGTGGACACATAGGTCCACCCCTACAAACTGCAATGAGGTACTGCCATAATTATGTATTATAACTAAATATATCTCTGATACGTAGGGAATGCATTGTATGCATTCCATTTTCGATACGCATACAATGCGTAACCTACAAAATTAACCATAGCATACAAAAGTCCCTTTATTTTTAATTGGGATTTTTTTATTGCTTGCCACTGCTGCCAAAACCGCCACGGTCTGCACCAGCCAAATCATCTGTTTCATCAAATACCAAGGTTGGTTGATGTTCAAAGATGCGGAATTGACAGATACGATCGTTGCATTCAATGGTGGTGTCACGCATTGCAAGTGCTGGGAAGTACCATTGGTCGTTGTTGCCACAGTAGGTTTCGTCTACAATGCCACAATGATTGGTTTGCAATACACCAAAGTTTTTGTATGTGGAGCTTCTAGGCACAATATGCGCTTCATACCCCTTTGGCAATTCCATTGCAATACCAAGTGGAATCAATTTGAATTCACCAGCTTTTAAGGTGATGGTTTCAGCTGCACGTAAGTCGATCCAATCAGATTTACCGTCAATGTAACGGAGTTTTTCAATTTTGTCAGTGAAATATTTGATACGAATGGTTTTCATGTTTGTAAATCCTTTCTGTTGTTGTATATTTTGATTTTGTAGGGAACGATGCCCTCATCGTTCCGTTGATGCAAGCCATATGAAGTAGAGTGGTTATTGATGGCGGTCGATTCGTGAATCGCCCCTACAGATGGCGGCAGCAAGCCACCGCCTTACAATTACAATTATGTCATATTTTGGTTTTGTAGGGAACGATGCCCTCATCGTTCCGTTGGTTTTCATGAAAAAAGCATATCCTCAATATGAACATATGCTTTTCTTTTCTTATTTTATCTTATTTTCACTTGGTATACAAGGTGATTTCGCCCAATTCCAAGGTTTTTTGTACATCTATGATTCTTTGGTTGGAGCTACCCACCCAATGGATCTTTGGATCGTGGAGTGCTTCCACAAATCGACCATCAGCCAATACATCTATATATTGCATCACTTCCAAATCAGAAATATCTTCCCATAAGTGACCAGTGTATAACCAAATGGTTTTGGTAGGCAATTTCTCCTTGATTTCCTTTGCAAGAATTGTGATATCTTCACGATTGCCACAAAAGAGTGGATCACCACCGCTTAAGGTCACACCACTGATATAAGATTTGTCCATTGCTGCAAACAATTCTGCTTTTGCATCTCTATCAAAGGGAATACCACCTTCTGCATCCCAAGTAACAGGGTTATGGCAACCTTTGCAACCGTGGTCACAACCAGATACCCAAAGGACTGTACGCAAACCTTCACCATTGAGCATATCGTCTTTTGTAATATTATGATAACGCATCTTACATACTCTTCCTTTCTGCGATTTCTGCCATTTTTGCTTCGTTCAAACGTGTATCACCTTTGACTCTGGAGTAAGAAAGATAACCGTTCATTCTATCAATTTTTGTCAAATTGCTGCTGCCACAAGCAGGACAAGTTTCCATTTCCAATTCTTGGTGACCACAATCGTCACAATATGCCAAGGACAAGTTGACCCCTTCATAGAAGCCCATTTCCATAGCACGACGAATCAAAGAACGAATTGCTTCTTCATTGTAGGCAATTGGATATTTTACATATTGAATTTTACCACCATTGGACAAATCCCAGAAACGTTTTTCCAAGTCTTGTTTTTGGATTGGTGTGAGTTCTTCTGTTACATGACAATGGAAGCTATTGCTCACATAAGCTCTGTCAGACACATTTTCAATAATGCCATATTTAGCACGGAATTGTGTCACTTGCAAGCCACAAAGACTTTCAGCAGGTGTGCCATAGATTGCGTAGAGGTTGCCATCTGCTTCTTTGTATTCTGCAATACGTTTGTTGATGTGTTCCAAAACTTCAATTGCAAACTGACCATCTTCCACCAAAGATTTGCTGTTGTGCAACTCTTGCAACTCTTGCAAAGCGGTGATACCAAAGGATGCAGTTGCTGTTTTCAGCAAAGGTTTGATTTTTTCATTGATGCCCAAATGACCACCATAGAAACCACCTTCGCAATATGCAAGTGGATTTGTAGAAGCACGCATTTCCCCAAGGTACGCATAAGTACGGATATGCAATCCACGGATGAGTTCCAAATAATAATCCAAAACATCGTAGAAATCACGACTTTCATGTTTTGCACGTGCATAAATCATAGGCAAATGCAAGCTGACAGCACCAATGTTGAAACGTCCAACAAAAACAGGTTTGTCCTCTTCATCTGCTTGTGTCATACCACCTTTTTCAAACCATGGAGACAAGAATGCTCTACAACCCATTGGGCTGATGATGGCACCATGATTTTTGTACATATCGGAAACATAACCTTCACCTGTGAGGCTCAACCAGTCAGGATACATGCTCTTAGCGGAACAGCTGATGCCTGCTTCAAATACATCTTCAGATTCTTTGCCAACACCATGCAAGTTTTCATCATATAAGAATACCAATTTAGGGAACAAAACTGGTTTTTTACAATGTTTTTTACCTTGACCATTTTTGCGGACATTGAGCATGGTAATAGAAGCCAATTTTGCAAATCTGCCAGTACCAGTACCAAATGTCATGGTGATGAATGGATAATCGCCACGACTGGAAGCCACTGTGTTGAATTTATATTCCCAACCTTGGAACCCTTGTTCAAAGTTCACCAAAACATCTGCATGTGCTTCTTTTGCTGCAATTTCAGGGGAAAGACCCATACTTAGGTATCTTTCGTAGAATTTAGCGTAGGATTTTTCTGCATATGGTTCCAAAATCAAGTCCACAGAAGGCACTGTGAAACCACCATATTGTTGACTTGCAGCAGACAAAACGATATCCCCAATGACATCAAATGCAACATCCAATGTTTTTGGTTCGTTGTACCACAAGTTACCCATTTCAAAGCCATCTTTGAGAACTTTTGTTACGTCAAACAAACAGCAATTCATGGTGTCACGTCTAGCAGACATATCGTGTACATAGATATAGCCATCACGACATGCTTGTAACTCTTCTGTTGTCATAAAGAATTTTTGATACAATTCTTTGTTCAATTGGTTGAATACCAAACTTCTTTTTGTGGAAACCAAAGCACTGTCGGTGTTGCTATTTTCTTTGTCGCCAATGTACATGATGGATTGACTTTTTTTGTAAACTTCATCCAACATTTTCACGAAATCTTGTTTGTAGTTTCTGTAGTCACGGTAGCTTTTGGCAACTTCTGGTTTCACACGTTCCAAAGCTGCTTCTACAATGTTGTGCATTTCATAGATATGAATGCCTTCTTGTTGCAATTTGTTTGCAGTGTCTTCTACTTCTTTGCAAACTGCATCCAATTCTTCTGGTGTGAATTTCACCAAAGCACGATATGCGGATTTGTTGATTGCTACGACTACTTTTTGCACATTCCATTTTTCATGGGTGCCATCTTTTTTGATTACATACATATTTTTTGCCTCCAATTGTTATAGTTGATCGATTGTATCTATATATAAGGCTTTCCAAACGAGTGGATACCATGAATTTGCGGAAATCAAGTTGTGATATATCTTTATAAATATACCATATATTGTGTCAAAACACAATAGAGAATAAAAAAATAACTATATATAGTTATTTGGTCGGTTTTGTAAAATACATCCGAAAATTAGTATACCATGAGAAGATATCAAAACGAAAGAGGTAACGAGATAAAAAAATCTACAATATTTGCAGGTGAATTCTGTGAAAATATCCAGTTGCAAACACAAATCTTAGAAAAATAGCTGGAATGTTCACGGAGTACAATACTTTCATAAAAATAAGACAAAATTTGATATCAGTAGATGGCATCATTTAGTAAATTTTGCAATAAAAAATCCTGTGAAATACAGGGGATTGAGGATGGTGTTATGGTATAGAAAATATATTGTTTACGAGACAATAACATAGCCCAAATAGTTCCTGCAATTCAAGATAAAGGAGATTGATTCATCAATAGAGCTTTTCGGGCAATACCGTAGGGAATGGTCTTGACCGTTCCGTATGCATGAGGAAATTTGTGGTAAGTGAATGGAATGGTCAAGACCATTCCCTACATATAGACATTAAGTCTTAGTATCTTACGTTGGAACTTTTTAAAATCAACATCATTCCAAACAAAAAGGGTGACCCAAAAGCCACCCTCAAACATGCAAATACAATCCGATTATTTGGATTCCATTTTCACTGCTGTGTTCAGTGCAATTTCCATCATTTGAGTGAATGAAGTTTGACGTTCTTCTGGAGTGGTTTCTTCCTTAGTAATGAAGTGATCGGAAATGGTCACCAAAGTCAAAGCACGTTTGCCAAGTCTTGCTGCATTGAGATACAAAGCTGCTGCTTCCATTTCTACACAGCTGACACCCATTTTCACCCAGTTCATTACTTTTTCTTGGTTGTCATTGTAGAATACATCAGAAGAAAGGATGTTACCTACTTGTAAATCCAAGCCCAATTCGCTGGAAGCTTCTTTTGCAGTGGAAAGCAAGTCGAAATCTGCGATACAAGCAAATGTACCAGGCAAATCGTATTGTGCTGCAAAGTTGGAATCGGTACAAGCACCCATTGCTGCAAAGATATCACGTACTTTGAGTTTTTCAACGAAAGAACCTGAGGAACCGATACGAATGATGTTTTCTACATCATAAAAAGCAAACAATTCGTAGCTATAGATACCCATAGATGGCATACCCATACCACTTGCCATAACGGATACTTTTGTGCCTTTGTATGTGCCAGTATATCCTTGGATACCACGCACGTTGTTGACGAGAACTGCATCTTCCAAGAAGGTTTCTGCAATGAATTTGGCACGAAGTGGATCGCCAGGCATCAAAACGGTTTTACCAAAATCGCCTTTTTCTGCGGAAATATGAGCTGTTGACATAAAATAGCCTCCTTTAATCAATCTGTTTGAGTAGTGTTTCGTTTTCTTGTTTTTAGTATACCAAGGATTTGTCCCCTTGCAAATAAATTATTGCAAAAAATAAGAATTTCAGGCGAAAAATAAGAATTTTGTAAAAAGTTGTTTCTAAAGTTTCGATTTTTGTCGTTTATACCTTGACACATGTAGTGTATACATGGTAAAACTATACTATCAATAAGATAGAGGTGCAAATTACAAGAGTATGCTTTTGACAATGCTGTGGCAGCAAAAAGCAGAAAGGGTCATTTGCCGAAGTGGATTTTTTTGCCAATTGGGAAGGTCTGCTGGAGTGTTGCAAAATATGTAACATTCTGTCACTTTTGTGGAGCGCTATCGGGATAGAAAAGTCTTAGTTTTGATTTTTTGAGCCGTGGTTATCTACTGGCTCTTTTTTTGATTCTTGGGGGAAGATGGAAAAAGTGACCTGTGGAAGCTTATTGAATCGATATTATATTTATTTTTTTAAGGAGGATTTGAAATGGGTTTTATGAGTCGTAAAAAAGACGCAACACTCAACAAAGTTTTGATCGTAATGCTTTTGTTGATTTCTGTAACATTCACTGCATTTGCAGCTGAAATTGGTGCAGAAGATTATGTAAGTAACATGTATGCAAGTTTCTGGTCTTTGGTGCCACCAATCATTGCCATCGTTTTGGCGTTGATTACAAAAGAAGTATTTTCTTCTTTGTTGGTGGGTATCTTGGTTGGAGCAATCTTCTATTCCAACTTTAATTTGGTAGATGCTTTCTTGGTATCTTTCACAAATTACACAGATGGCGGTATGCTTTCCAAAATTACAGATAGCTGGAACATGGGTATTGTTATGTTCTTGATTATCTTGGGTATCATTGTTTGTTTGATGAACAAAGCTGGTGGTTCCGCAGCATACGGTGCATGGGCTAGAGAAAAAATCAAAACACGTCGTGGTGCTATGCTTTCCACATTCTTCTTGGGCGCTTTGATTTTCGTGGATGACTACTTCAACTGTTTGACCGTTGGTAGTGTTATGAGACCTGTAACAGATAGCCACAATGTTTCTCGTGCAAAATTGGCATACATCATTGATGCTACAGCAGCTCCAATTTGTATCATTGCTCCAATTTCTTCTTGGGCAGCAGCAGTTGCTGGTTTTGTAGATGGATACAATGGTTTGGACTTGTTCATTCGTGCTATTCCTTATAACTTCTATTCTTTGTTGACCATCACAGCAATGTTGTTTATGGTTTGCAAAGATTTTGACTTCGGTCCTATGGCTTTGCATGAAAAAAATGCAGTGGAAAAAAATGACTTGTACACAACAGCTACAAGACCATATGCTGATGTAACAGAAGCACCAGCAAACGCAAAAGGTAAAGTAATTGACTTGCTTTTGCCTGTAATTGTTTTGATTATTTGTTGTGTAATCGGTATGATTTACACAGGTGGTTTCTTCGATGGCGAATCCTTTATCGATGCATTCGGTAACTGTGATGCTGCTGTTGGTTTGATGCTTGGTTCTGCATTTGCTTTGCTTCTCATCTTCTTCATCTACATTCCTCGTGGTGTTTTGACATTGGTTGAATTTATGGATTGTTTCACAGAAGGTTTCAAAGCAATGGTTCCTCCAATTATGATTTTGACATTTGCTTGGACTCTCAGTGGTGTAACTGGTTTGTTGGGTGCTGACGTATTCGTTGCTGGCTTGTTGGAACAAAACGCAGCAATGTTGCAAATCTTCTTGCCTGCAATTGCATTCTTGATTTCTGTATTCTTGGCATTCTCCACAGGTACATCTTGGGGTACATTTGGTATCTTGTTGCCAATCATTGTTCCAATTTTGGACCCAACCAGCGAACTTATGATCATCACAGTTGCAGCAACATTGTCTGGTGCTGTTTGTGGCGACCACTGTTCTCCAATTTCCGATACCACAATCATGGCATCCACTGGTGCACAATGTGATCACATCAATCACGTTTCCACACAATTGCCATATGCACTTCTTGTGGCTGGTATTTCCGCAGTCAACTACGTTTTGGCAGCACTCATCCAAAACTGGGTGATCAACTTGCCAATTGCAATCCTTTCTGTATTGCTTGTATTGACAGTGATTCGCAAACGTGAACTTGGCAAAAGAACCGCATAAAAAACAATATCAAATGATTTAAACTATGAGGGATGCAGAAATGTATCCCTTTTTGTTTGCTTTTTTGTAGGCATTCCTGTACACTGAAATTATAGGATGTGATACGGGCGAACACATAGGTTCGCCCCTACAAATTATAAACGATACTACAAATATAATATACGTAGGGCAGTGGCTTGCTGCCGCCGTAAATAAATACAAAGGAGACTCAATATGTTTACAATCGGTTGTCATTTATCTTCATCCAAAGGCTATTTGGTTATGGGTGAAACAGCAACAAAAATCGGTGCCAATACCTTTCAATTCTTCACCAGAAATCCACGTGGTGGCAGTGTGAAATCATTGGATTTGGTGGATATTGCAAAATACAATGCCTATGCAAAGGAGAATGGAATTGGTCAATTGTTGGCACATGCACCATATACCATGAATCTGTGTTCAGCTGATGCAGATTTGCGTATTTTTGCCAAAAACATTATGTTAGAAGATTTATCTCGTTTGGAACACCTAGACAATGTACAATTCAACTTTCATCCAGGAAGCCATGTAAAACAAGGTGTGGATGTAGGCACTGGATACATCATTGAAACCCTAAAAGAAGCCTTGGCAGTTGGTGGTAAAACACCAATTCTGTTGGAAACCATGGCTGGAAAGGGTAGTGAAATTGGTCGCAATTTTGAAGAACTCAAAGCAATCATTGATGGTGTAGAAAATCATCCACGTATGGGTGTTTGTTTGGATACTTGCCATGTTTTTGATGGTGGATACGATATTGTTGGAGATTTGGATGGTGTTTTGGCAGAATTTGACCGTATCATTGGCTTGGAACGTCTGAAAGCAATCCATCTCAACGATAGCAAAAACCCATTTGCCAGCCACAAAGATCGTCATGAAAAAATTGGTGCAGGTTCTTTGGGACTGGAAGCCATCACAAAGATCATCAATCACAAAAGTTTGAAAGATTTGCCATTTTATTTGGAAACACCAAATGAATTGGATGGATATATGGAAGAAATCAAATTGTTGCATTCTCTGAGAAAGGATGGATGATATGGAATTTGGCATGTATTTGGAATCACCAGTGGGTAGATTGTTGCTTGTGGAAGAAGATGGATATTTGACCTATGTATCCTTGCACAAAGAACCATCAGAAACAATGATATTTGCAGAAACTCCATTGCTTTTGGAAACCAAACAACAATTGGAAGACTATTTTATAGGAAAACGCAAAGACTTTGATTTGCCTATGAATCCAAAGGGGACTCAGTTCCAGAAAAAAGTTTGGAATGCGCTTATGGAAATCCCCTATGGCAAAACTGTAAGCTATGGTGAAATTGCAAAAATTGCAGGTTCTCCAAAGGGTGCTAGAGCTGTTGGGATGGCAAATCATGTGAATCCCATTGTGGTTGTGGTACCTTGTCATCGTGTCATTGGCTCCAATGGAAAATTGGTGGGCTATGGCGGTGGTGTGGATAAGAAGGTCTATTTGCTGGACTTGGAAGAAACACATATGGATGCGTAAAATAGGAGGAATCTATGTTAGATAAATCTATGCCAAAATACAATATCATCATGAAAATGGATTGGGATTTGGTGCAACAAGTGCAACCTTCCAAATTACCAGAGGGCTATACCATACGTCCATTTCAAACTGGTGATGAAGTCCATTGGGCAAAAATTGAAGTTTCTGTTTTGGAATTTGCCACAGAAGCAATTGCAGTGAACTATTTCAAAGAAGTGTTCTTATCCCATAAGGAAGAATTGGAGAAACGTTGTCTGTTCTTATGTAACCCAGAAGGTATACCAGTGGCAACTGCCAATGCTTGGCGGGTAGAAGGTGAATTGGGACACCAAGCTGCTTTGCAATGGGTGGCATTGATGCCAGAATACCAAGGTCTTGGCTTGGGACGTGCTATTGTCAGTGCAGCCATGTCATTGTATCCAACATATGAAGTGGGTTTGCCTGTGTATCTGCATACCCAAACCTGGAGCCATGTTGCAGTTGGCTTGTATGATTCATTGGGCTTTGTGGTGCTGAAAGAAGAACGAGTTGGACGCTTGAACCCTTCAGTAACAGGGGATTTGGTGTATTCCAATGAATATGAGATTGCAATGACAACCCTAGACGGTATTATGGATAAAATTGCCTATGAATCTGTAAAAAAACGTGCAAGATAACATCTTTTTCTAACACTTTTCATAAGTTTGTGGTATAATATATTGACGAAAAGCCGAGAATATCCAGCACTCTACGAGTGCTTGGATACATTTGCTACGCAAATAATGGTACAATAGAACCAATACTTACGCACAAGTGCGACGATTGCTTCTTTTGCACCACGCATTCTCCGCTTTTATGGTATAATGAGTTGATTGTAAAGCCGAGAATATCCAGCACTCTACGAGTGCTTGGATACATTTGCTACGCAAATAATGGTACAATAGAACCAATACTTACGCACAAGTGTGACGATTGCTTCTTTTGCACCACGCATTCTCCGCTTTTATGGTATAATGAGTTGATTGTAAAGCCGAGAATATCCAGCACTCTACGAGTGCTTGGATACATTTGCTACGCAAATAATGGTACAATAGAACCAATACTTACGCACAAGTGCGACGATTGCTTCTTTTGCACCACGCATTCTCCGCTTTTATGGTATACCATATCAGTGAATGTATGCTGTAGGGAACAGTCTTGACTGTTCCGTTTGATTTGGAGCTTAAAAACAGAAAGGAAGTGAACTATGGAAGTGCTGGAAAGCTTATTTGGCAATTTAGGAGTCACAGAATTTGTACGCCCTTCTGTAGATTTTACAGATTTATTGGATATACTCATCGTTGCTTATATGATTTATAAAATCATCTTTTGGATCAAAGAAACACGTGCTTGGGTGCTGTTCAAAGGGATTTTTATGATCTTTGTTTTGGCAGCTGTGGCAACGATTTTCAAACTGAATACCATTCTTTGGATTTTGACCAACACCATTTCTGTTGGGATCATTGCAGTCATTGTTGTGTTCCAACCAGAGCTTCGAAAAGCCCTTGAAGAAATTGGTAAAGGTAAGATTTTCTCATCTTTCATTCGTACAGGTGACGAAGAAGGTGGCGATAAGGTCAATACCAGAACTGTGGAAGAAATCATCAAAGCTTGTGAAAAAATGGGTCCTGTGAAAACTGGTGCCTTGATTTTGATTGAACAAGAAGTGCCTCTTGGGGACTTGGAACGCACAGGAATTCCCATTGATGCTTTGGTTTCTAGCCAACTCATCATCAATATCTTTGAACACAATACACCACTTCATGATGGAGCTGTCATCATCAGGAGAAATCGTGTTGCAGCAGCAACTTGTTTCTTACCTCTAACCGATAGCGATACCATCAGCATGGAATTGGGAACCAGACATAGAGCAGCCATTGGTGCCAGTGAAGTATCTGATGCCTATGTAATCGTGGTTTCAGAAGAAACAGGTGGCATTTCCCTTGCAAGAGGTGGCGTTTTGTATCGAAACTTAACAATGGAACAATTGCGTAGTATGATTTCGCCAACGAAAACAGAAGGCAAGAAAAAATTGAACCTTTGGAAAGGATGGCAGGATAAATGAAGAAATTCCAAGAATTACTGATGAAGGATTTGGGATGGAAGCTGTTGTCTATTGCCATTGCGGCAATCATGTGGGTGTTGGTCATCAATGTGACACAACCTGTAGATAACCGAACCTATTCCAAAACCATACGTTTTACAAATGTAGAAGCATTGTCTGATCGTGGTTTGACGGTTTCCAATGCAGAAGATATCGAAAATGAAAAAGTAGATGTGCAAATCGAAGCAACCAGAACTTCTTTGGATCGTTTGAATAGTTCTTTGGACTGGTTGAGCATCACTGTGGATTTATCTCCTTTGGCAGGTGCTTTGGAGGGTGATGAAGTGACATTGCCTGTAGACATTGCCATGACGGGGATTTATTCTGGCTATAATGTTGTCAGCAAATCACCAGCAACTGTGGATGTTTTGGTGGAAAAACTATCCAGCAAAGAATTGCCAGTGCAAATTGCAGTCAATGGCGACTTGTCCAGCGATAATATCTATTCTACGCCAGAAATTGACTTCCCTAATATCTTTGTACAAGGGGCATCTTCTGCTGTGGATCAGGTGGATTACTTGCAAGCAACCATAAATGCAAATGATATTTCCAACGAAACGAAGATACGAACAATTGTTGTGGCATATGATGCAGAAGGTGTTCCTGTGAAGGGTGTTACTTTGTCTGTATCAGAAGTTACCGTTTCCTATCATGTATATGGCTCGAAACGAATTCCAATTCATGTGGATACCATAGGTGAAGTGGCAGATGGCTATGAATTGCGTGGTACATCACAAACACCATTGACTTTGGAAATTATGGGTGCATATGATGATTTGATGGGCATTTCTTCCTTGCAATTGGAACCTGTGGATGTAACAGATGCCAGTGAAGATGTGGAAAGAGAATATTACTTGTCAGAAGTATTGCCAGCAGGCATTTATCCAAGAAATGCAGATGATGTGTCTGTCCATGTCACTGCCAGCATCCAAAGCATTCAAAGCAAAGCTGTGACTTTGTTGCCCAGTCAAATTGCCATAACAGGCGAAGAAAATGGCTATGTGTATGAATTGTTGGATTATGCACAACTCACCATCCAAGGTGGCGAAGAATATATGGATGATTTGGACGAAACCAAGTTGACAGGCAGTGTGGATGTCAGTGGTTTATCTGAAGGGGAACATCGTGTGTTGATCAATTTGAGTGTACCAATAGGCTTGGAAGCAAGCGATGCCTATATTGAAGTTTTGGTTAGCTTGGAATCTGCGGAAGAAGAAACACCAGAAGAATCAGAAGAAGAAACAACAGAAGAATTGGAAGCGGTGGCATAGTAGGGGACGATGCCCACATCGTACCGAAATTACACATCTTTGTCATTCAGAGGAGCAATGCGACGAAGAATCTTATCCTTTGATAGACAACGAAACATATAATCATGCATTTAATATTTGTAGGGGCGGATTCCATATCCGCCCGTAATATTGGAAATAAATCGATTTTGGAGGAAATAAAAATGGGAAAATTGTTTGGCACAGATGGTGTGCGTGGCGTTGCCAATAAAGAATTGACAGGTGAATTGGCATACCAATTGGGACGTGCAGGTGCTTATGTTTTGACGAAGGGAACCCATCATGCACCACGCATTTTGGTGGCAATGGACACAAGAGTCAGTGGCGATATGTTGGAGTCTGCTTTGGTGGCAGGGATTTGTTCTGTAGGAGCACATGCAGTCATTGCAGGTGTCATTCCAACACCAGCAGTTGCATACTTGGTGCGTAAATATCGCTTGGATGCAGGTGTTATGATTTCTGCGTCACACAATCCAGTGGAATATAATGGTATCAAATTCTTCAACGGTGAAGGTTATAAATTGAGCGATGCATTGGAAGAAGAAATTGAAGAAATTGTTTTGAGTCGACAAGAAGTGTTGCCAGTTCCAACAGGTTCTGCAATTGGCACAAAAGGCTATGCAGAAGATGCAGTTGACGATTATCTTGCATTTTTACGTACCACAACAGACCAAAAATTTGGTGGTTTGAAGGTGGCTTTGGACTGTGCAAATGGTGCGTCTTATAAAGTGGCACCCATTGCAATGTTGGATTTGAACGCAGATATCTGTATCATCCATAACGATCCAGATGGTAGCAATATCAATGAAAAATGCGGTTCCACACATATGGAAGATTTGGTGAAATTGGTAAAAGAACACAAAGCAGATGTTGGTTTTGCCTTTGATGGCGATGCAGACCGTTGTTTGGCTATAGATGAAAATGGAGAAATGATTGATGGTGATCAAATCTTGGCAGTTTGTGGCTTGGATATGAAAAACCATGGTCAATTGCAAAAAGATACCATTGTTGGAACGGTTATGTCCAATTTGGGCTTCAATTTGATGTGCAAAGAACACAATTTGAACCTAGAGCAAACTGGTGTTGGCGATCGCTATGTTTTGGAAAAAATGATGCAAGAAGGATATAACCTTGGTGGTGAGCAGTCTGGTCATGTGATTTTCTTGGATCACAATACCACAGGTGATGGGGTTTTGACAGCAATCCAATTCTTGTCTGTTATGAAACGTACAGGCAAAAAAGCATCTGAATTGGCAGGAGTTATGGAAGTGTTGCCACAAGTTTTGGTGAATGCACGTGTCAATAACGAAAAGAAAAACGATTATATGGAAGTGGATGAAGTCAGACGTGCTATTTTGGCATTGGAAGAAAAATTCTCTGCTGATGGTCGAGTTTTGATTCGTACTTCAGGTACAGAACCACTTGTGCGTGTCATGATTGAAGGCAAAGATAAAGAAAAAATGCAGAAAGAAGCAGAAAAATTGGCAGCTTTCATCGAAGCAAAATTACAATAACAAATTGATGTAATCATTACAACACCAAAAATGCACTTGTAGGGGTGAACCTATGTGTTCGCCCGTTTGTGTTTCCGTAGCTCAGTAGGATAGAGCAACCGCCTCCTAAGGTCTTGAACAACCTAGCACTTTTTGGTACAATAGGAGAAGCCAAAAACAAGATTTGCCCCCATAGTTAAACGGATATAACCCACCCCTCCTAAGGGGGTGTTACAACAACCACTTTTGCCCCCTTAGCAGGTTATTAAAATTAAATATGCCCACATCGTATAAGGGATAGTACAAGGTCCTCCTAAGACTTAAATGTAGGTTCGAGTCCTACTGTGGGTGCCATAAAACCTAGTGTTTAAGCCATTTTCGATGGTTTTTCGCTTTTAATATATGACACTATGTAAAAATTAAAGTGTGCTGATTTTTTTGTTCAGCACACTTTTTTTGACCTTTTTTCTTGCTAACAGAAATCTTGAAATTAGCTTGTTTTTGCTAACAAAATTTGCTTTCTGCTAACAAGATTTTATAGAAATCTTATACCTGCTAACAAACTTGCTAACAACAGGTGATGGTTACTATTACGAATTGTTCTTTGCTGATAAAGTTTTAAGTAATATTTCAGCAAGCTCTGGCGATTGGTTGATAAGTTCAAGGAGTTGTTTGCTTCTATCATCTAAGATAGTTTCAGTAGTAGGTGTTTTGTCTGATTGCCCATAGAAAGCATTTTGTAATTTCTGTGCATTCTTGCATCTATCCTCATCTACAATGTGAGAGTAAACATCTGTTACCATGTTGATTTGAGAGTGACCTGTATCGCCCTGCACAGCCTTTATATCGCCGCCATTGAGTTTTAACTTGTAGGTTACACTTGTATGTCTAAGTGAATGAAAAACCACTTTAGGAAGATTGTGTTCACGAATGAGTTTTCCAAATGCACGATTGACGATTTGTCCCTCGATTGGTCGTCCATCGGAAGAACAAATGACGAGATTGTAATTTTTATACTCATTGCCTAAAAGGTCTTTGAGTTCCTCTTGTTCTTTCTTTAAGATAAGGAGCATCTCTGCCACTGTCTTTGGAATGTATACTCGACGTACAGAGCTTTGTGTTTTTGGTGTTTTTAAAACCAAGACCGTAGATCCTGCCGGTTTGAAGCAAGGGAATTGAAGTTTTACGTCTTTGCCATCTAGTTCATTCATAGCTGACCTGTCTACTCGTTGTAATTCTTTATCAACAAATAGATATGCACTACCATCGGCAATACTTTCGTCGCTGATATTGATACAATCCCATGTGAGAGCCAAAAGCTCGCCCATACGCAAAGAACAAGAGAAGGCAAGGTTAATGCAAAGTTTCAGCCTTTCGTCATCACACTTTTCAAGTGCTTCAAACAGAATATCAGAAGTCCATATATCTCTTATGTTTTTTTCGACAGATGGTAAAGTTGCTTTTTCTACAGGATTTCTGAGCATAAGCTCCCATTTTACAGCTTGATTGAAAGCTGAACGGAGTATTTTATGTAGTTCACGAATTGTGCTAGGGGTAACCATAATATCTTTCTCTTTTTGGTATGCTCTGGCAACAGCTTTTACCTTGAGCATATTGAGGTAGTATTGTTCCATTGCCTTAGGAGTGCATTCTTCTAATTTTAAATCACCGATAAATGGATTGATGTAGTTATCAATTAAGCTTTTGTTGGTATTGTAGGTGGACAATGCCCATTTGTTCACACCATATATTGTTACATAGTCATATAGCAGCTCTTGGACAGTTTTACAGTTTGGGGTGACAAAGGTGTTTGTTGAAATTTGGTATTCAATTTCACTCTTTCTCTTTTTTGCTTCAGCATTGGTGCTAAAGGTTTCCCATTTTTGTTTTTCCACTCCGTTATCATCAATGTATCTGTAGACAACAGAATACTTGCTTTTTCTTTTAATAATACTAGCCATTGATTATGTCCTCCTTATCTATTAAATAGTCTTGTGCGTGGAACCACGCATCAAAGCTGTCTTTCATAATGCGAATGTGATTATTTACGATAACAGTTTCAAATGTGCTTACCTTTATCATTTCATAAGAGCTTGTTTTGTTCATGCCGAGCATTGCTCGTACCTCTGGAACAGAATAGCTTTTTTTGTTGTCTTGTAGAAATTTAGGTAGTTCATAGTATTCTGGCAATTCGACTTCTGGGTGGTTTTGCTCTACCCACAGGTGAAAAGTCTTAATAGGTATCAACTTCTTACGCACTGCTCTTATAACAGGAAACTGGTTTTTATCGAGTAGGCGATATGTACTACGCATGGATATGCCTAATATCCTGCTAATGTCTGGAATGTTATAGACCATTGATTGCACATTCGTGTACTTTGGGTAATATATAAATTCATTCTTCATGGAATGGTTCCTCCTGTATGTATTTGGGATTGCTTAAGTGTTTCGTCATGACTTGTGCTTATTGTAAATTGAAAATGCGAAACAAGCAAAGGTGTCGATTGCTTGCTCCGCACACTTGACAAAACGGAATTTATAGTCCCAACCATTCATCAAAACCTTTTTTCGGAACCAAGACTCTATGACCTACTTTTACGGAATGGAATTGACGAGATTTAATGAGCTTATAGGTAGTAGAAAGTCCAATGCCTAAAATATCTTGAATTTCATCTACTGTGTATACTTTTTTCTTTTCTTCAAAGGTTGGTAAAACATTCTGTGGTTCTAAAACTTCATTTACTATGTTAGTCATTTTCTACACCTCCCATCTACTCCTAAGCTGACTTTAATTGCTTGATTACAAAGACCTATTACAGTAGGTTCGCTGATTGTTCCAACGAAGTCCAACAGTTCACACTTGTCAATCGTTCTTATCTGCTCAAACATAATCATTGAATTTTTTGGTAAGCCAAATCGTTCGCCGATTAGTAAGTGCGTTGGCTGATTTACCTTTTTGATTATGGTGGTTATAACTGCAACAATTAAAGTGGGACTATTGTTGTTGCCTGTTTGGTTTTGGATAATTACCACTGGGCGAACACCACCTTGTACTGAGCCTTTCACTGGATCTAAATCACAGTAATAAATATCCCCACGATGTACTTTTTTCTTTTTCATATAGCACCTCTTTCTTCTATACAAATATGTTTTTTATTTTTAGAACAAAAGGATATGACAGAGGAAAAGCTCCCTCTGTCACATAGTTTTCATCCTAAAACTTTTAAAGTTTTAAGTTCGTTTTGTTATGTTGTTGTATTTGTCCTCGACCTCCCCAACAAGGGAATACCACGAACTGTCTTTGGTTAGACATCACAGGATTTCAACCTCTTTGCGTTAGCACAAGCCTTACCCATTGCCTGCGACGGTTTTATCTCGCTCGGACTATGGCGATAAGGGAGTATCATTATTACGTTCTGGCTTTATGGCAATCAAACGACACCACATCATTTGTTTAGGCACTCTGTTTTTCGCTCGCTGTCTAAGTTCATTGCAATTTTCAACATAAAATTCTAGTGCTTGTTTAAAATTGAAAGCTACCTAGAGAGGTCGTGGCGACATAAGCCTTGTTGCTACACCAAAACGGAAGGTATCCGTGGTACTGGTATTCACTTGTCAAAGGTCACGAAAGAGTTTGTTTAATTACCCTTTCACCTTACAACCTACAAAACATGAGCAAAAGTTAACCTAAATTGAAAAACTTTTTTGCAATTTCTTGAATTTGTTTTACATACTTGCTTACAAGAGGTTTACTTATCTTGTTGCTTCGTGCATATTCAGCAGCAGATATGCCTTTCAACATACAGTTTTCAAAGATGTCACGTTGGAATGGCTATACTTAACTAGACAGAAAAGATAAGGTCATGTAAAATAAAACTAATATAAAATAAGGAGATGATTACATGACTAAAAAACGACAACGAAGAGAATTTACAGAAGAATTTAAACAGCAGATGGTTCAATTATATAACAACGGAAAATCGAAAGCAGATATCAATCGTGAATACGATTTAACACCATCGGCACTGAATCGCTGGATACAGCGTTACAATGCTACTGGTTCTACAAAAGAAGCTGATAATCGCACACCAGAAGAAGCTGAACTCATCAAACTTCGTAAAGAGCTACAACAGCTACGAATGGAAAATGACATACTAAAGCAAGCGGCGCTGATATTCGGACGAAAGTAATTGTAATTCGAGCAAATCGACACAAATACTCTATATCAGCCATGTGTAAATGCCTTGAAATCAGCAGGAGTACCTACTATTACGAGGCTTCGTCCAAGAAAGATGATACGGAATTAGAACAAGAAATTGAACGGATTTTTTATGAAAATAAAGAAGTCTACGGAAGTCGTAAAATGAAAAAAGAGCTGAAGAAGTTGGGCAAACAGGTTTCTAGACGCAGAATTTGCCGCATTATGAAACGTTTAGGGCTAATTTCGGTCTATACCGTTGCCAAGTTCAAACCACAAAAGCAACAATGCAATGAGTCGCCAGTAAAAAACGAACTAGCTCGTCAATTTGATAACCAGCCTCCCAATGCAGTAATTGTTGGGGATTTGACGTATGTTCGAGTGAACTATAAATGGAACTATGTTTGTATCTTAATTGATTTATTCAACCGAGAAATCGTTGGATTTAGTGCAGGACTTCACAAAAATGCTCAGTTGGTATATGATGCTTTTGCAACAATCAAAGGGAATTTATCTGAAATCGAGCTGTTCCATACCGATCGCGGCAGCGAGTTTAAAAACTATCTCATTGATGAAATGTTAGATGTGTTTCAGATCAAACGATCCCTCAGCATGAAGGGCTGCCCCTATGATAATGCAGTTGCAGAAGCCAATTTCAAGGTATTCAAAACAGAATTTGTTCGAGGACGAAATTTCGTCAGTTTGGAGCAATTGAAGTTAGAACTTGCAGACTATGTGCATTGGTTCAATAACATACGTTTGCATGGCTCTTTGGATTATAGAACACCAGCCGAATATCGGGTACTGACCTTATAAAAATTGTCCAAAAAAGTGTTGACATTCCAATCGTCAATGAATACTTTCTCAATTTGCGTGATGGTGGTGTACCATTAAAGCCTAAATTGTGGGAGAAAGAAAAAGCTAAAATGCAAAAAGATGTTACCCTTTGTGAGTGGAAAATGAAAGCCTTTAAGGACGAATTAAGCCGAGCAGAGAATATCAAAAAGGTATTGGAACAGCTCGCACTACAACAGCCTACCATTGCCCCAAAGAAAGAGCTTGACAGATGATACTTTTTACCATTGAATTTGTCGGAATAAAGTGGTATAATATGTTTTACAGAGGTTATTTTGCTAACCTCGAAAGACGAAAAACACGGTTGATACCGTGAAATTTATATAATTGGAGGTGGGGTAAAGTGAGCAGAAAAAAGAAAATGATTGCTACCATAGCTATATTATTTGCAATAGTGCTAATATTGATAGTAAAACCTTGGACGAGCAAGCCATATGAAGATACTACAGTAGAAGATATAGTTTCTGTTACAGTTAAACTCAATAGTGGAACAAGTTCAGTAGATTTAGAAGAACATCAGATAGTAGGTTTATTGGATTTACTACAACAATTGCCACTATACCATAGAATGATGCCTGTGCCTTCTAGTGGTGGGATTTCTGGTTATTCTATAATTATGGTAGATAAAACGGAAATTGATATAGTTCCAGCTGGTGAATGGATATCTATTAATGGAATTAGATACAAGACCGAATATGATTTAAGTGAACAAATCGACCAATTCGCTCACAATATTTTAGATACTAGATTTTCCGAATGAAATGAGCAAAACCCTTGCACCACATATTTTGACAGGTACGAATAAAATCTGAATAACAGCACCAACGGACGGATCATAAATGACTCGTCCGTTTTTCTATCGTCTTGTCACGCAATAGGAACACAATGAGCCTTGCTATATTGAGCCTATAAACCTTGTTTTTAGCTACAAGGGTAAATCCTCTCAATCCCCTCTAAAATCGTCCTCTGATGTGTGACAGCGAGCCTACAACAACATACTGAACAGCTATGGAAGCACTTATTGACTAAAATCAATAGGTGCTTTTTTGCATTTTGAAGAAAGGAACAATATGGAAAATCAAACACAGACCAAAGAAACAACAACAAGCAACAGTTTTACCAAACAAATCGGCAAGACAACCTATTTTGTCAATGTGCATTTCAGTGAAACAAGCAAAGAAACATTACAAGATAAAATGGAACGACTTATCAAAAACGAGTGTGTAAACCTTGAAAATCAAAAATAAGCATAGATTTTTCTTAAATACCCTTGACAAAACGCAACCGATGACACTTTGCTTTCTGCTATGGAAAATGCAAACAATGCCTTAGAAGATACCCAGCGTAAAGGCATTGGCACTCCTGCCACTCGTGCAGGCATTATGGAAAAGCTAATTAAAACTGGTTTAGTTGAACGTAAAGGCGATAAGAAAGTGAAGCGATTTATCCCTACACACAAAGGCATTGCCCTTATTACTGTTTTACCAGAAGCGATCCAATCACCACTGCTTACTGCCGAATGGGAAGAAAAACTAAAGCTCATTGAAACTGGCAAGTTATCGTCACAGGCTTTTTTAGATGACATTACCGATATGACATCATCTTTAGTAAAAACCTACGAGTGCGTCAAAGACTCTGATACTCTTTTTCCAAAAGATAATGTAGGCGAAAGTGTTGGCATCTGCCTTCGATGTGGTGGCACAGTGCTAGAAAACAAGAAAGGCTTTTGTTGTAGCAATAAGGCTTGTGGCTTTGCTATCTGGAAAGAAAGTAAGTTCTTCACAGCAAAGAAAAAGACCATGACAAAATCACTGGTCAAAGAGCTTATCAAAAATGGTAAGGTAACACTAAAAGGCTGCTACTCTGCAAAAACTGGTAAGAAGTATGATTGTGTTGTGCTTCTTGATGATACTGGTGGGAAGTATGTGAACTTTAAGATGAAATTTGGGAAGTAAGGGTTATTTTGGGTAGTTTGCGAATGGATTTTTTTACCTTTCTATAGTAATATTGATATATTAAATCTTTTACAAGGAGGTTCTGCATATGACTAACCATGAAATAATGAAGCAT
This sequence comes from Chakrabartyella piscis, assembly GCA_030067835.1. GTDB lineage: Bacteria > Bacillota > Clostridia > Lachnospirales > Anaerotignaceae > Chakrabartyella > Chakrabartyella piscis. Next base: position 3,123,964 of record CP092441.1, on the reverse strand, counting down.
TTTTCCTTTTCTCAAGCAGTACTTAATTTAAACTATAGAGATTTGGAACAATTTCATAAAAAATTTGATGATCCTGTATTTTGCTTGCATATAACTTCAAAAAATGATGGAATTAACTTTTTTCATTGGAACAGCTTGCGTTATGTCATGAATTATATGTCTGCATGGTATGCAATAAAATCTCTCTTGCAAGCTCAAATGAAACCAAACCACTTAGGTGTTACTGATGAGTTCAGAACTGATTATCAAAAAAAGATTCAAAGTGTATATGTATCAAATGAATTATGTAGATTTTTTGAAGATTGTCGTAATGTATTTATCCATGAAGGAATACCATTTGCCAGCATGAACCTAAGTTTTGGACAAGAAGTTTCATTAAAACTTCTTGTAGATGTAAACCAATTAAAGCAAAGCACTTATTTCAAAAAAGGCACTAAATATGTTGAAGGATTAGAATCTGTAGATTTTTATGAAATATGCAAGGAGCATTACTCCATAAATAAGGAATTTTATAAATGGTTCAACGATAATATAAAATGGGAACATTTAAAACCAAGAGAAACTACTGCAAAGTAATCTCCAACCACTTCTTCGGAGGTGGTTTTTTCACGCCCAAAATCACGAAAGGAGTTAACCTATGGCTGAAAACGAAGTAAAACAATCGCCCAAAGAGCGATTAAAAGAAATTACCGATAGCATCGAAACTGGCATTAAAGATATGTTTGAAAGTGAAAAGTACCAATCCTACTTGCGTACCATGAGCCGCTTTCATAAGTATAGCTTTAACAACAAAATGCTGATTTCTATGCAAAATCCAAACGCAACACTGGTTGCAGGCTATAACAAATGGAAAGACCAGTTTTCTCGCAATGTAAAGAAAGGTGAAAAAGGCATCAAAATCATTGCACCTACACCATTCAAAGTAAAAGAAGAAAGAGAGAAACTCGATCCACTAACAAAGGCACCACTTTTAGATGCCAATGGAAAAATTGAATTAGAAGAAGTTGAAAGACAGATACCAATGTTTCGTGTGGTATCTGTCTTTGACGTTTCTCAGACCGAGGGGAAAGAAATCCCCTCTTTGGTCAGTTCTCTTGATGGCAGTGTGGAACAGTATGAAATCTTTATCGAAGCTCTGAAACGCACTTCTACTGTTCCTATCAAATTCGCAGCTTTATCAGATGATACTGATGGCTACTACCATTTACAAGATAAGACCATCACTATTCGTGAGGGAATGAGCGAAGTGCAAACTATCTCTGCCATTGTCCATGAGATGGCACATTCCAGATTGCATGACTATGAGCTACAAAAGTTAGAACAACAAGGCGAAGATGCACCACCCATTGAAAAGAAAAATCGAAACACCGAAGAAGTTGAAGCTGAAAGTATTAGCTTTGCTGTTTGTAGTTATTATGGTATTGAAACTGGTGCCAATTCCTTTGGCTATATTGCAAACTGGAGCAAAGATAAAGAATTAAGTGAGCTAAAAGCATCTCTTGAAACTATTGGCACTACTTCTTCTGCTCTTATTACTTCTTTGGATAAACACTTTGCTGAAATTACACAAGAAAAAGAAAAGGAGGTCGTACCTGCTATGTCAAAAGCTGAGGAACTTGCAACAAGAATTGATGCGTATTTATCCGACATTGACCACTATGAATATCAAGATACTGTTTCTTCCAAAGAGGAACATCTTGCCGAACTTGTCGGTTATCTTGAAAGTGGCGATACCAATGCCATGAAAGAATATATCTCAGACCAAATTTCAGAAAACCACCTAGACACAGATGTTATACAACTGATGAATGATATTCATTCCTATGAATTTATGAATTATCCTAGAGAGCTTGCTTATAAAATAGATGATAAGTATTTTACTATCCAAGATTGCAATGAGGGTTTTGATTACTCTTTCTTTGATAGCGAATTTAACCTCTTAGATGGTGGTGTTTACGATGATATTGAAATCAATATCTATCAAGCAATCCACGAACTAACAGAACCAGAAAAAGGCTTTGCATTATGGGGAGCTGAAAATGTAACGCAGGTAAATTATAATGAGCTAATGGAAAATGTAGATAAGGTGGAAATGGCAAAAATCGAAAGTGCAAAAGCTGAATTTACCGAGCCAGAACACCACGTTGATGAAACACTAGGTTATCCCATGCCAGATCCAAACCTATCCAGAGAAGATGCTGTGTCCTTTGGTTACACAGCTGAAGAACTACTGCCACTTACAAAAGAACGAGCATATGAATTATTCCAAGAGGATTTAACTATCTATCTGCTTTATCCAGATAACACCGAAGCAATGGCTTTTGACATTGAAGAACTAGATAGCCATGCAGGATACTTTGGTATTGAAAAAACAGATTGGGAAAACTTCTATGAGTACAAGGAAATGAAAGAATTGGAATTTTTCTTGCCAGAGCAACGAGAGAAAGATTTTCTTGCAGCCAATGCAGACTCTTTTGCCATCTACCAATTAAAAGGTGGCGAAGAATATCGTCATTATCATTTTACAGGAGCAACAGAACTTGAAAAGTTAGGTCTTGAAATTGATCGTAATAACTACAACTTAGTCTACACCGATGAACTGCAAAATGTATCTTCCATCCATGAAGCCTTAGATGCTTTGTACTATGATTTCAATCAAGAAAGACCAGATGATTTTGTGGGACACTCTCTTTCTGTTAGCGACATCGTTGCCATTAAGATGAATGGTGTTGTATCATCTCATTATGTAGACTCCTTTGGTTTCAAAGAGGTGGAACACTTTACACAGCAAGCTCTTGTACCAGATGATTTTCTTACTGGTGATAAAATCCAAACTCCTAGAGGTAGTTTCTCTTTTACTTCTATGACGATGGAGCAAATGCAAGACAGTGGATATGGTGTTCATCACAACTCAAACGATGGCAAGTATGCCATTATGGGCAATGGCACACGAGCTTTCGCAGTTAGCACAGAAAATCCATTGAAAAATGCAGAATTGCAGACAGAACAAAACTTCAATATGATTGATGGCATAATCAACAATGAAGATAAAGCAAAGAAATCAGTTCTTGCAGAGCTAAAGGCTACTACTCCTACCGAACACAAAAAAGAAAAAACAGCACCGAAAAAAGATGCAGAAATGGAGCGATAAGTATGAATTTCACAGTAGAAGAAACAAACCTTATGTGCATTTATGGCACAGATTCCAGAACTGAGCTAATCCACGACCTTGAAGAAATGCAAACGCATTTGCAAAGCGATGAAGTGGAGCTAATGGAACTTACAAAGACTACCCTAGCCAAACTTCACAATATGAGCGATGATGATTTTGAAAAGGTGCAGTACGAACTGGTGGCAGATTTTAATGAATAATTTACAAATTTGTATTGCTATTGTCCTGTCAAATGAGTATAATATAAGTATATTAGTTTGAAAGGAGTTTTTTATATGGCAAAATCAGCAAATTTATATGCAAGAATTGAACCAGATGTAAAAGAACAAGCAGAAATGATTTTATCTACACTTGGCATCCCTGCATCAAATGCAATCAATATATTCTATAAACAAATTATTCTGCAAAGAGGTTTGCCGTTTGAAGTGAAAATGCCACCACATCCTCTTGATATGGGAAGAATGACAGAAGCAGAGTTTGATCGTGCCATTCAAAAAGGTTTGAGTAGCATTGAAAACGGAAATGTTGAGCCTGCAACAAAAGTTTTTGCAGATATGCGTAAGGAATTTGATCTATGAAATATACAGTAGAAATTTCAAAAGAAGCAAAAGAAGATTTATATATGATTTATAGATATATCGCATATGAATTATTGGCAAAAGAAACTGCACTTCATCAGATAGAACGAATAGAAAAAGGCATTTTATCTCTTGATGAAATGCCAGAAAGACATCGTATTTATGATGCTTCAAAATGGCAAGATTTACGAATGCTCCCTGTTGATAACTATTGTATTTTTTATATAGTGAATCATAATGCAGGAAAAGTAAACATCGCTCGTGTTCTGTATGGCAAACGGGATTTTGATACAGTGTTTGGTGAATAGCAGGAAAAATCACAAAAGTTCAAGCACTTCTTCGGAAGTGCTTTTCTCATACCCAAAACCAGAAATAAAATTGATATAGAAACTGGAAAGTTTTCTGGTTGAGTAGAAATCAATGTAACGGTGATAGAGGCGTGATAGATGGTATGACGAATTTTGAGTAAGCATTTGCTTATTTGTTTGGAAGAATGGTATCTTAATATTAAAATTATAGCTTTGTAAGTTGTATTTGTGATATAATTTATATACCAACCTACAAATATTATGGTTACTTTTAGGATGAAAGCAAAATTTTTAAATTAGACAAGCTATTTATCTTATGAGAAAGGGTGTTTATATGAGTTTGTTATATCATTATGGTAGCAACCAGAAGTGTTTTGGTATTTTAAATGATAAGGCTATTAGAATGAGTGATATCCGAAAGAGTAATGATTATGAGGAATTGATTTTATTATATCCTGACATTTTTGAAGAGATTTTCATGCTGTATGAAAAATCCCCTTTTGAATTTAGGTATGAAAACAAAAATGGAGGTAGTGCATTATTAGAACTTATTGATAGTACTCGGTATATGATAGACAAGCAACTTGAGTCTGAGGAGTTTACCAATTTTGTTGTATGTTTTAGTGAACTACCGGATTTATTGAGTCAGTGGCGTGGATATGCAGGTAATGGACAGGGTATTTCGATTGGTTTCTCTAAAAAACTTATACAGAAAAAATGTAGTGAAAGCAATAGCGTGTTTAGACTTGAAAAGGTTGAATATATAACCGAAAGGGAAAGAGAAGAAATAGTAGGAAAATATGCTATTGAAGCAATAGAAATGCTTTGTGACCTTAGAGAGTGGATCGTAGAAAATATGACGCATGATGATAGCTCATCAGAAACTGATAATTTAATAATGTTTAATTTTCAAGGATGGATAGAAAGTGTATTAATAGAATCCCTAAAGTATAAAAAAATAGGATTTAAAGAAGAAAAGGAATGGAGATTATTTTTAAACACTCAGGCATATAAGAATCCTAAGTGGGTTGTAGGGGAAGTTCAAGAAATGAAAGGTCCTAATGGATTTTCTGCAACCATATCACTTCTAAGGAATAAAATATGTTTCAATATTTCTGAAAATAATATTTCGCCTTATTTTTCATTAAAGTTATCAGAATTTGGAGCAAATGTTGTTAAAGAGATTTGGATAGGTCCTAAAAGTCAAATCTCAAGTCAAGATTTACACCTATATTTAGAGCAAAATAATTACAAAGATGTAAAATTATTATTTTCGCAAACGTCTTTTCGTTAATATGAAAATACTTATATACAAAGTAAGTACACAACCGCAAGCCAAGTAACACGGTAACCCTAAGCACTTCTTCGGAAGTGCTTTTTTCATACCCGAAAACAGAAAGGAGAACCAATATGGCAATTAAAAAAGAACTACTTGCTGATTTATTTGAACAAACTGCCAAGCAAGTTACCAGTAGTCTTGCTGATTGGACAGTTTTTTTAACCACAGTTGGCAAGCTCTACAAGTATCCATTCCATGAGCAACTTATGATTTATGCTCAAAACCCTACTGCTACTGCCTGTGCTGAATATGGTTTATGGAATAACACCATGAACCGATATGTAAAAAGAGGTACCAATGGCATTGCACTCATTGATCCAAGCAGCGACCGAGGACAGATTAAATATGTTTTCGATGTAGCTGACACTGGTGGCAAGGAAAATGCCAGAAAGCCATTTCTTTGGGAAATGCACGAACATCACGAAAGACCTATCCTTGAAATGCTCCAAGATAAATTTGATGTAGAAAGCGACAGCCTGCACGAAGCAATCGATACCGTTGCACTTGATTTGGCAAAAGAGTATTATAACGATAACAAAAGCGATATAGCCTATTTTATCGAAGATAGTTTCCTTGAAGAACTGGATGACGATAACATTCGCATGACTTTTGAAAATGCTTTATCCGTAAGTATCGCCTATACCATTATGAAACGAATGGGCATTGATACCGAGGATCACTTCACCCACGAAGATTTTTTGCCGATTTTCGATTTCAACACAACACCTACTGTAAGTTTTTTAGGTGCAGCAATCAGCAAACAAAGTGAACAGGTGTGGAATGTCAACACTTTTTTGGACAATTTTTATAAGGTCAGTACCCGATATTCGGCTGGTGTTCTATAATCCAAAGAGCCATGCAAACGTATGTTATTGAACCAATGCACATAGTCTGCAAGTTCTAACTTCAATTGCTCCAAACTGACGAAATTTCGTCCTCGAACAAATTCTGTTTTGAATACCTTGAAATTGGCTTCTGCAACTGCATTATCATAGGGGCAGCCCTTCATGCTGAGGGATCGTTTGATCTGAAACACATCTAACATTTCATCAATGAGATAGTTTTTAAACTCGCTGCCTCGATCCGTATGGAACAACTCGATTTCAGATAAATTCCCTTTGATTGTTGCAAAAGCATCATATACCAACTGAGCATTTTTGTGAAGTCCTGCACTAAATCCAACGATTTCTCGGTTGAATAAATCAATTAAGATACAAACATAGTTCCATTTATAGTTCACTCGAACATACGTCAAATCCCCAACAATTACTGCATTGGGAGGCTGGTTATCAAATTGACGAGCTAGTTCGTTTTTTACTGGCGACTCATTGCATTGTTGCTTTTGTGGTTTGAACTTGGCAACGGTATAGACCGAAATTAGCCCTAAACGTTTCATAATGCGGCAAATTCTGCGTCTAGAAACCTGTTTGCCCAACTTCTTCAGCTCTTTTTTCATTTTACGACTTCCGTAGACTTCTTTATTTTCATAAAAAATCCGTTCAATTTCTTGTTCTAATTCCGTATCATCTTTCTTGGACGAAGCCTCGTAATAGTAGGTACTCCTGCTGATTTCAAGGCATTTACACATGGCTGATATAGAGTATTTGTGTCGATTTGCTCGAATTACAATTACTTTCGTCCGAATATCAGCGCCGCTTGCTTTAGTATGTCATTTTCCATTCGTAGCTGTTGTAGCTCTTTACGAAGTTTGATGAGTTCAGCTTCTTCTGGTGTGCGATTATCAGCTTCTTTTGTAGAACCAGTAGCATTGTAACGCTGTATCCAGCGATTCAGTGCCGATGGTGTTAAATCGTATTCACGATTGATATCTGCTTTCGATTTTCCGTTGTTATATAATTGAACCATCTGCTGTTTAAATTCTTCTGTAAATTCTCTTCGTTGTCGTTTTTTAGTCATGTAATCATCTCCTTATTTTATATTAGTTTTATTTTACATGACCTTATCTTTTCTGTCTAGTTAAGTATAGCCATTCCATGGACCTTTTCCCTCTAAAGTCATTTGAAATATTCGCTTTACTATCGGTGCAGCGACTTCATCAATAATGAGCTTATGCTTGTCATTTGGGTCTTTTAAATATCCATAGGGGATAGCACTTGATACCCTTTTACCACTTTTGCCTTTTGCTTGAAATACAGAGCGAATTTTTCGACTTGCATCCCTTGCATAAAACTCATTCATTACGTTTCTAAAGGGGGTGAAATCGTCCTCACCCTTAAAGCTATCTACATTGTCATTGATGGCAATAAGCCTTACACCTCGTTGTCGTAACAACTCCATATACTGTCCAACTTGCAGATAATCACGACCAATTCGGCTCATATCTTTTAGGCAGACAGTTTTAACATTACCTTGCTCAATTTCTTCTAGCAAATCCAAAAAAGCAGGTCTATCAAAACGAGTACCACTAAAGCCATCATCAGTGAAGTGACGAATGTTATCAAATCCATTTTTTAAAGTATAATCTTCAAGCATTTGCTTTTGATTGGAGATAGAATTACTTTCGCCTTGCTGTTCATCGTCACGAGATAGTCGCTCATACAGTGCAGTAATTTGCGTGTTCAAGATGTGTTCTCCTTTCTGTTACGCACTTCGTCATACCAACGAGAGAAGTACTGGTCTTGTTCTTCTTGGGATAGAAGATACCAACAAGTACACTCTTTGCGTAACCATTCTCTAAAATCATCCATAAATAGCACTTCCTTTCTGCCATTTTCGTGGCTATTCTTGTTTGTAATTGATTAAGATTACTATTACAGTTTATATCCCCTGCACTTAACTTGTATTTTTTATATTGCCTTACAGCAAAGTGTTGTGGTTCTTTTTCAGCCAGCTTATCAAACATCAAGTCTACTGGATTTTTGAAATCTTCATCATCTTCACGCACTTCACTGGCATTGATAAATTCAATAAGTGTGTTGAAGTTTTGTTCTTCCACAGGTGCTTCATACCAGATATATCCAATGAGTGCAGTATAGAGTAGTGTTTCAGCTTTTACCCAGAAGTCGTCACCACCCTTGCCATCACCTTTGGTATTGGCAATGAGTGTAGTTACCAGTTTCAAAATATCCTTTTCACTTCGGATATAAGCAAAGGGATTGTACTTCATGGACTTGTTGAAGTTGATGGTATTTAACACTTTGATTTTATATCCTTCTTTTTCTAGCAGCTTGCCACACTCGACTAAGATAGAGCCTTTAGGAAGCGTTTTGTCAAGACCGAGTTTATAAATATCTTTGTTTTTCCAAATCATTTATGATAAGCCTTTCAATTTTATCCTCAATGGTTTCTTTACTTGTCTTGCTAAAGTGTACACCGACCACATAAGTTGTTTTGCCGATTTTGTGGGTAAATGTTCCTTGTGGGTCAGTAGTTTCTACTGCGTTATTTGTTGCTTGTTCTGTCATATTAGTTTGCTCCTTTCAAAAATGGGTACAAAAAAATGGCTCTTACTGATTTTATAGTCAATAAAAGCCATTAGCCTAAGATTTCTTTTAGTTTATTCAATTTTTCATCTGCCTTGTCCTTGCGTTTACTCTCACCCTCGAAGAAGATAGGCACGCACATCTCTAGCACTCGGTCGTATATGCGTCTGTAATCGGTCTGTACACCTTTGTCTTGCATTTCTGATAGAGATAGGTTAGTTGTCACGATTAAGGGCTTAGAAGCGATATAACGGCTGTCTATGACGTTGTAAATCTGTTCTAGGGCAAATGAAGTATCTCGTTCCATTCCAAAATCATCAATGATAAGTAAGCTGTTGCGATTTAATCTTTGAATATATTCGTTTTTATCTATTTTCAAGTTCATCATATCAGCAAGGATAGTTCCAAAGTTCGTAACGCATACGGATATTTCCTTGTCGATCAGTGCATTGGCAATGCACCCAGCGACAAAACTTTTGCCAGTACCAATATTTCCCCATAGTAGCATACCGACATTGTTTGCCTTGATATGCTCGAAATTAGAAACATATCCTTTTGCAATATCAATCTGTTTGCTTTGGGTGGTGTCATTGTCAAAAATCCACTCCAATATCTTTTTATCTCTGATACCTTGCGAACGAAGTCTGTCTACTGTCTGATAATGCTTTCTTAAATCCTCTTGTCTGCGTTCTTCCTCTATTTCTTTGGAACGACACTCACAAGGAATAGGCACTGTATTTCTCCCATCAATAAATGGCTTGTCAAATCGTTTTTGCTTGGGTGTATGGCATTTACCACAATACATAAGGCTGTCAACCTCGTTCAGATAGTCCGTAGGCTCGCTATTTGCCTTTTCTATGCCATTTACTACGGTTTTAATATATTTCTCCATTTTTCAATACTCCTTTCCGTTATAGGCTCTTATTTTCGTCATATTCATAGGTGCGTGGTGTGTTATGAGTACCTTTGTTCTTTTCGCTATCTTCCTTTGCCCATTTGCGTATGGTGGCGATATGGCTGTTGTAGGTCTTGCCAGTGCTTGCCATATATTCGCTTAATTTCTCAATGTATTTTTGATAGAGTGAGGGAAGTTCTGTTTTTAGTTGCTCCAGTTCTTCATCTGTTAGAGATATATTTTGATATTGTCCTAAAAAGTGGGTGGGGAAAGCATCTTTACTCTCACTCTCTATACTCTTATCTCTAATCTCTATACTCTTATCTCTATACTCTGGTGGACGATTTGGGGACATTTTCGGACAATGCTCGGACATTTGTCCACCCTTGTCACTTATTAAAAGGCTATTTTCCTTGAGTTTTACTCGTTCTTTTTGTTTTCGTTCGGCTTCTGTTGATGACTTACCGATTAGCAATTGAATGTTTGTCATATACAAAGTTCCGTCTGCAAGTTCTTCTACTAGGTTTAACTGTGTAAAAATTTGTAATGCTTTTTCTACTGTGCCTACTTGGTGGTTAGTGAGTGTTGCTATCATTTGTGGAGTGTAAGCTATGCCTTGTGATAGTAATAATTGCCCCTCGTGTTTGAGCGATAGAAGATACATTTTTAGTAAAATATTTGAGAATAGAAAGCCGTCTTTAATATCTTCAAGCAAAATGATTGTTTCATCTCTGAAGAAGTCCTCTTTAAATTTGAGGAAGTAATATTTTTTGTTAGTTGCCATTATCTGCTCCTTTCGTTTTGGGGCATGAAAAAAGGACGAATCATTTGATCCGTCCTTTTATGGGTTATAAATTATTACCTATTCTATTGTGTGAATATCTAAAGAATATCCCATTATTTCTCCGACTTCGCTTATTTGACCACTTAGAACAACTATATCATCTGTAGACATTTCCATAACTTGATTTAATTGTTCTTCATTTTCAATGTAGCATTGAACACCTAAAAATGCCCACTCATCATTAACAGGTAACAATGATATATATTTACCATCACTATCGATAGTTCCTAGTCGACCTGTAATTTTCAAATGTTTTTCATTATAAGTATTTTCTGCTTTAAGAGCATTGCCATCTAATGTTTCCATCAGATCATCTACACTCACTTCTTCATAAGTGATAACTGGTTCGTCACTTACTTCTGGCGTTTGCTCTTGTGTACCTTGTTGTTGTGCTTGTTCTGTAGATGCTTGACCACTTGTACTATCCTCTGAATCACCCATACTGCCAATTGCTCCTACTACAATAAAAACACAAAGAACTATAAACCAAACTCTTTTATAAAATGGTTTTTTATTCTTCGCCCCGCAACTAGGACAAGACTTTGCATTTGTTGCGATTTCCTTTCCGCAAGATTTACATTCCATTAGCTTTGATTTCATTTTATACCCTCCTATAAAACAATTTTATGTAAAGAAAGGTACACCTTTTCTATATTGGTCAAACATAGGAATACACCTTGGCAAAACGATAAAATAGGTATAAAAAGCAAAAAACACCCCTTGATGGGTGCTTAATATACAAATATTTTATCTAAAATTAAGGTGTACCTTGTTTTACAATATAACTTAACAAATATAGTATACTACTTTTTTTTGAAAATTGCAATAACAAATTGAACACTTTTGAAATAAAGTTTACTGCTTGGTTCTTCTATAAATTTGATCAAGCTGATCTTCAAATAATTCTTCTGGTGTGTAATATCCCAATCTCTTTGTTGGGGTTGCGTTGATTTCATCCGAAAACGCCAAGATTTGCTCGGGAGAAAATTTTGTGATAGAGGTGGATTTTGGAATGAATTTACGCAAAACACGATTTGACCGCTCATTCACCGGACGCTCCCAAGAAGAATATGGATGGGCAAAATAAACCTCGCTACCTAGATTCTCGAAGTCTGAAAAACTGGCAAATTCACTTCCGTTATCTGTGGTAATGCTACGAAACACTTGATTGAATTTGTCTCCAAACTGTTGATGGAGCTGTTTCATTGCAGAGGCAACTCCGTCAGCGGTTTTTTCATCAATACGCAGGGTAATATAGTAACCCGTCAGCCGTTCAACAATGCTGAAAACGGCTGCTTCGCCCTTCTTTTTTTGACCCAAAACGGTATCAGATTCCCAGTGACCAAAGGTGTTTCTGAGGACAACTTCAAGAGGACGTTCTTCTATACTTTTTCCGTATAAACGCTTAGAAATACGGGGTTTTCCCTGTGGTCGACGTGTCAATATTTCTGGAAGGTCGAATAAAGAGAGGGGCAATTCTCCGCTTCTCAATCGGTTGTAGAGTGTTTTGGTACATGGAATGGTGTCTGGAGGAAATAACCCAAGCAACCTTGCACGACCCACGCAAGAATCAAACGACCTTTTGTGTTCTTTCACTTGCTTTACCAACCAAGAAATAAACTGCGAATCCTGAAATGACTTCTTAGGACGACGACAACGGCTCCGATTTTCTTTGTAAACGGTAGCGCCTCTCTTTGCAGAGTAAGTAGGCTTTCTCCCACGACCGGAGTAAGCTGGCGTGCCTCTTTCCAACTCATATCCTATTGTGGAAGGGCTACAATTCAGCTCACCAGCGATTGCTCTATTAGAGTAACCCAGTTTGTGTAGGTGTTGGATTGCTCCACGCTCTTCCGCTCCTAAGTGTTGCCCCTTCTTGCGTTCTACTGGATTTGTGCTATAATTGGTATTGTCCATAGTATTTGGCTCCTTCTCTTAGAATCTTGTGTGGTAACTTTATTCTAACAGAAAATCCATTCACTGTGGACTTTTTTATGTGTTCAATTTGATTATACAATTAACCTACTACTTTTTTTTACAAATTTCAAGTGTTTACAAGAAAAGAGTATCAAATTGTCAGAATTTTGAATTATTCTTTTATCCATTTGTTATAGGTAACTCTTGAAATTCCTAACATATCGGACGCAGTTGTAATGCTTATTTCCCCATTATCACACATTTTTCGTATAGCATTAAAGTTTTTTGGCTTTTGCATAGGTGGTCTACCTAAGTGCTTACCTTTGCTTTTAGCTACTGCAATACCCTCAGCTTGTCGCTTGCGTATATTCTCACGCTCCGTTTGTGCCACATAACTAAGTATCTGCAAAACTAAATCAGCGATAAAAACCCCTGTTAAATCACGCTCTTTTTGTCGTGTATCTAACAAGGGCATATCAAGTACAACTATTGAGGCTCTTTTTTCTTTTGTAATGATTCGCCACTGGTCTATGATTTCCTCATAATTTCTACCCAAACGGTCAATACTTTTGATAACGAAAATATCTTCTTGCCTTAGTTTTTTAATTAATTTTTTATAGCTTGGGCGTTGAAAATCTTTACCACTTTGCTTATCAAGAAATATGTTTTTTTCTTTAATTCCAAACGCTGTTAAAGCTATAATCTGCCTATCTTCGTTCTGCTCTTTACTAGAAACTCTCATATATCCATACTCCATTTCTAATACCTCCAATCTTTAATTTTAAGGTTATATTATAACATCTCGGTCTTTTATTTTTCTTGGTTCTACAATTTCAATTCGTTGTTCTTCTAGTATCTGTTTCACTTTTTCAGCACGACCAATTTCAGTTTTTAAGGCTTTTAATTTCCATTCACAAAGTGACATATCCTGTTCAAGTGAAGTGCGTTCTTTTGTCCAATCAGACACATTGATTTTACGACTTCCATTAGAGAATTTCGCCCACACCTTTCCTAATTCATCTACACGTTCAATCTCGATTTGGTGCTTATCGTAAAACTGCTCCTTATCCTTGCCTTGTAGCTTCTGATATTTCTTTTTGATAGGTACAACTTTCTGATATTCGCTCCAAAGTTCTAAGCGTTTATCAATGCTTTCCATCTTCTTTTTAATAGCAATTCGCTCTTTTTTAATCGTATAAAAACTAGCATTAAGGTCACTGATTTTATTTGCAAAGTCATGCATAGACTCTATGTTGTGGGTCTGTATAAAGTACCATGCACTGGTGTTAGCTTTAAGGGATTTAATGGTCTGATATTGATTGTTGACTACAACATTATTCGCTTGTAACTTGCCAAGTACAGAAGCTTTTACATCAGCTTTTTCGAGATCTAAAGGCTGTGCCTTTAATTCTCGTTGCCACTTCATCAGCCTTGTAATTCTTGCCTTAATTATCTTAACTTCCTTGTTGTCATCATGGATTTGTCGGTTGATATTTCCTCTATCTGTTTCAATACCTTTTTGTTCCATCTGACTTGCTGACACTCCTAAATGAATAGATGGGATTTGGTCAATGCCTTGTCTTTCATAACTTCGATGGTCTATGCGTTCTTCACACCCTAAATTTTCAAGATAGAGATTGCAATGCTCACTCCAGTTTGCTCGCCAAACTTCTGCGTTGTCTTGGCTGTTCCAATCCATTGTATCAACTTTTGTTGACTTCCAATTTCCACTTGGAAGTTTAATGCGATTACCACTATCATCAAGTATATATTCTTTGCGTGATTTTGCTCCCCATTTGCCATTTTCTTTGATAGGTCGCATAGTTAACATGATGTGACAATGAGGGTTGTTAGGGTCTTTGTTGTGGATAGATAAATCGGCTATCATACCTTGCTTTACAAAGTTAGAATTGCAAAAATCTATCATCATTCTTCGCCATAGATATGAGGGGATTTCTTTCGGTATCGACACTTCAATCTCCCTTGCAAGTTGTGCGTTATGCTGTTTTTCTATCATCTCAACAGCGTTCCATAAAATGCTACGGTCTGCATATTCTTTTGGTGCGTGGGGTGGTAGTAAAATAGCACTGGAATGAATACCACCTTTATGCGTATAGTCGTGTGTTACTCCGTCATATTCATTGGTTATTTTAGTGCCACTTCGATATGCAGATGAAGCCACAGCAGACTTGCCTTTTCCTCGACTTATCAGCTTTATTGAGTGGTGAAATATCGCCATAAACTACTCCTTTCGATTTATTAGACTTTATGAAAATGATTACACCTCGCAAGGTGTAGTCGGTTTCGTAAAGTACACTAGGGGTTTGGGGAGAGTAGCTCCCCATTGCTTCGCAGAACGCACAGCACCATTGTAAATGGTGTATAAGTGCGCCCTTGTAATCAAGGGAGTTACTGCGTATCTTCGGTTGCTGTCATTTTACTAAGCAAATGCAATGCTCGCTCACTCTGCAATACTTGTTGCAAAAATGCTTGTAACTGCTCGTTGGATAGGGATTGGATAGATGGATTGATACTTTCCAAGATTGCACCTTTTTCAATTAAATTGCGTGTGCGTTTGCTTCGATTCTTTTCTCGTTCACGCTTTTGCAACTTTTCCAGTTGATGTTCCTTTTGTTTCTTTTCTGTTCTTGTTTTTTCAATCTCGATTTGTGTTTCTTTGATTTGCTCTACGATTGTTTTCTTTGTCATAATGAAATGCTCCTTTTCTGTTTTCGATTTGATTTTTTATATGAAAAAGAGGTCGTAATCTGTTAAGATCTCGACCTCTGATTCTCGATATTATATATACACAACTTCGCTGTATATGATTTCCTCAATCTGTGCTATGATGTTATTTACCATTCCCACCCATAAGAGTTGTTCCTTTGCTTTTAATTCCTCTGTGACACCTTGCTTTACTTTGTACTGTGGTAGTAGGGTATCAATCATCTGCTGTGCTTGCTCATTCACATCACGCAAGTGGGAGTGTAACTCTCCACTAAGTAGCAGATGATTATATAAAGGTTTTCTGTGTTCTTCAAGGTATGTTCTTCTCAACATTCCATACTTACCTAAAGGTCTATCGTCTGTTTCTTCTTCGTCCTCAAACTGCCCTAAGTTCGGCACATAGTAATCGCCAACTTTGATGTAAGTACCACCCATTTTTTCAAATATGTTTTGTTCCATTGTATCAGCTCCTTACTTTGTAAATCGTGTGTCGGTTAGTGTTTCAATCATTAGCCTTGCACCTAAGATAAAACCATCTTCGAACTTTTCTTCCTCAAAAAAGCTACCTACCTCGCCATCAGCTTTCAAAAATTCATCAAACAGTTTTTTGTTCTCGTCATTAAGCTGTGCGATCAATTTTTCTTGTAAATCTGTTGCGATTTTTAGAGTATCTTTGTACTCTTGTATCTGAAATAACTGACTGTTTTCCCAAGGGATAACTTTTCCATAATACACTGCGTTCAATATGCTATTATTACTCATTTTTCTATGCTCCTTTTTCAAATTTCATTTTTTCTTCTTCCAATAATTTTGCTTTTTTGCGTTCCTTACTTACCTTTGCTTCTCGTCTGTTGGTTTCAATATCTTTGATAATTCTTTCTTGTTCTTTAGCCTTAGCAATTTGTTCTTCTTCCGTAAATTCTCTCTGTGGAAGTTCAAATTTTCCAATGAAGTTGAAATAAATATCAATACGTTGTTCACGCAATCTTGTACGACCACCAGTTGCGTTATGGACATTTACTTTCTCAATAAATTCATTCAAAATAGTAGGAGTGAGTTCTTCAATCTGCTTGTATTTATTTGCTAAAGTAATAAATTTATCGATTTTCGTTTGGACAGATACAAAATCATTTGCAGAACTTTCAATCTCTACAATTTTATCGGTTAGTATTTTGTATTCATCATCATATTCGGTAAGCAATCTTTCAAAATGATTATCGGGTATCTTGCCTATTGCATTTCCCTCATAAAGTTTTTTTACAAGTAAATCTAGTTCTTCAATCCTTTTCTTAGCACTAGATAATTCTTTTTTATTTTCTTTTATTAAATCCTCTTGATGCGTATCTGACAATAGTTTTATTCGCTCTATAAATTTCTTTTTGTCATTTAATACAAAGGTACTTACGTTTGAGATTGCAGTTAAAACGAGAGTTTCAACAACTTTAGCTTGTGTGAAATGTGCTGTGCAGCGTTTATGAAGATTACGATAATTACTACAAACAAATGCACTATCACTATTATATATTTTTCCATCTTTTCTATGTTGTGCCTCTGGACTTCGATAACTCATTCTAGCTCCACAATCAGCACAATATATCACTCCCGATAATATATGTGAATATGACCCGTTAGCTAGAGTTCTTCTTACTTTTCTTTTTAATCTATGAACATTATGCCACATTTCCTCAGGTACAATAGCTGGGTGAGTATCCTTAAAGATAATTAGTTCATCTTCGGTGGCTTTTCTACGTTTTTTAGTCTTGAAGTTTTCACAAATGGTCTTGCCTAAAACTGTATGTCCCATATATTCTCGTTTATCAAGTATATAGCTTACAGCAGTAGGTGACCAACGATAAGGATTTACAAAACCTTTACTTCTATCATTTTCGGGATAATGTTTTTGTGCATACGCTGACGGAATAAGCACTTTTTGTTCTGTCAATGTGTCTGCAATATGACTAACTCCATATCCATCAATTATCATCTGAAATATCTGCTTCACTACCTTTGCAGGTTCTTCGTCTACATAGAGCGTATTCTTGTCATCGGGTTTTCGATAAAAGCCATAAGGAATAGCACCACTGCAACGCTTACCCTCTTTCATGCGAGCCTTGAACACTGCTCTTATCTTGTTGCTAGTATCCTTTGAATACCATTCATTCATAATGTTCAAAAATGGTGTAAAATCATTTTCGCCTTGCTTGCTACTATCAACTCCGTTGTTGATAGCGATAAATCTTACATCTTTTTCGGGGAACATTATCTCGGTATAAAAGCCTACTTTAAGATAATTTCTTCCAAAGCGGCTTAGGTCTTTGGTTATAATTTCTGCAACATTGCCTTTTTCTACTTCTTCAATCATTGCTTTAAATCCTGGTCTATTGAAGTCAACACCCGAATATCCATCGTCACTGAAATGCTTTATCCTTGCAAATCCATTATTTTTTGCAAATGCTTCTAAATATTCCTTTTGGTTTGTGATACTGTTACTTTCGCCTTGCAATTCATCATCTCTTGATAGTCGAGTATATAAGGCAGTAATCTTTAAATTACTTGATTTTGCCACTGTTTCGACCTCCTTTCTTTTTTGTTAGACTTCTCTGTCCTTAATAAGTGTAACCTTTCGGATCGGTGACTACATAAGAACTATGGCATTGCATCAAGTTCGGTTTGAGCCAAAACCTTGTTTTACCAGAGCCAGAACCACCAACGATTAACACATTTTTGTTTCTTGCTGTTTTTGGATTTTTTGGTCTACTGTTCATGGTAAGTCGTTCCGTTTGGGTGAGTATGACATTGTTCTCAAACTTTGGATCGGTAAAGGGTTCAATGTCTTTTGCATTGCCCCAACGTGCCGAGCCATACTCCACACCTTTTCGGTATTTCTTTGCGTTTTTTGACCTTACATACACAATCAAACGCAGTAATGCTCCAATTCCTAAACCAATGATTAGGTCGCTAGGGTAGAACGATGGAAGATAGCTTTCAAAAGCTCTTGAAAATCCTTCTGTGAGATTGAGTATTTTTGTGCTGAAATCATTACCACCCATAAAGCGATAAGCCTGTGGTATTTTAGAAGCATAGATACCAATGACAACATAAGGGATGTTTATTATAAAAAACTTCTTCATTTTATTGGTCATCGGATTTGCTCCTTTGCTCTGTTTTTCACTTTATCCATTACAGTGGCTTTTACAATTTCAGCACATTTTTTCAGTTCTACCAAAACAGATGGACGAGTGATTTTCTTTGTTGCTTGCACTGTAAACTCCGTGAAAGCCTTAGTTGTAGCATCGGCATCTTTTGCCTTGAAAAACAAAGTATGAGTAGGTGGAGAGGTCTTTTTGTCGGTCATCACAGCATAGTCGATACCATATTTTTTCATAATACGGTCAAACTTTTTAATGTCTGCATCGTTTAAATCAAGACTTGTCATTCCTTGTCCTTGTTTTGCAAGGTTTTTCACACTCTGTTTTCCTTGTGGTATTTGTTTGTTTACCTGTTTGTTTTTTTGATGGTTTAAATATGCCTTTGCAAGTTTTAGCAAAGTACGACCTGTAATTTTAGTAGTGCTAGTCACAAAGGCAATATTTTTATGGTTTACTTCTTCTTGTACTGACATCTATATCACCTCCTGTGCCAGAACATTGTTATCGTTCCATATCTGGTTTCTTGATGATGTCCTTGTCTTTAGCAATATCAATCTTTTGGGCAATGATACTTCCTGCCAGCGAATAAAACTTCTCTGGTTTTTCAAAATGTTTCTCGTACTTATCTTGTAGTTCTGGCGTTAGGCTTTCAAAATCTTCATCACCTTCACCAACTACAAGGAACGTGCCTGCGATAATATCGTGTAGCTCATTGTCAGCATCATAAATGCCACGATTAAGGGGCAGGTTGTTTAGCTTGCCTTCTTCGTTTGCAATGATGACAACTGGATCATCAAAAATATTGATACATTCAATGAGTCCTCCAACAGCCTTTTGTAAATCTGCTAGTTCAGTGGAAAGTTGTATATGTTGTGGTGGTTTCAGTGGTTCTACCAGTAGGGCATCAATACGTTTTTCACGTTCTGCAACTGCTTGGAAATTAGAACCTACAAAATCACCAGAATCTAAAACGTGTATGCCTTTGTCCCATTCAAATTCTGCCTGTTCCTCAGCTTCATGCTGTGTTTCGGCATAGACGGTGACAGTACGTTTCAGTGTTTCGGTGATGGTAACATCAAATTCTTTCAATTTGTTTTCCTCCTTTGGGTATAAAAATAGACACCTTGCTTTTGCAAAATGCCTTGCTACTTGTTGCCATATAAATCGTGGTTTACCAATGCTGCATAATAACTATCCATTGTAACTGGTGCATTAAACAGTGTCGCTAATAAATATCTTTTAATGTTTCTTACATGAGTGGTGTTTTTATCTAGACACTCTAATACATAGTCAACATGAATAGAAGTAATTTTAAGGAGCCTGTCTTTTACCATAGAGCTAGGATAATCTTGCCCTGCAATGTTGATGGTATCTTGCGTATAGCACAAAGTATCAATGATAATGTCAGCGATTTCTTCAATGCGAGGTAGCTTTGTAATCGGTCCATACTGCTTACAATGTGCGTATTCCAGATTACAATAAACAAGTTCTCTTAATTCATCTAAGCTATCAAATCCCATCATTTCATATCCCTTTATCTTTTGATTAGATTGATTAGGATTAGATACATCAATATTAAATTTATTAGTAGTTAATAAGTTAATATTATATTGTGATGGGTTATCCAAACTAGGTTCATCCACGATAGGTTTGTCCAACACAGGATTATCCAATGTTGGATTTTCCAATGTAGGCTTATCCTGTATAGGTGTTTCGTATATGGTGTATTCGGTAATGGTCAAATGCCCTTTATCATTTCGTTTGCGACATCGTGTAATATAACCATGTTCCTCAAGTTCCTTGATTGCACTTCTTACTCCGTCCACACCATCACGACAAATGCTTGCATATCCTGCAATGCTATGTTTCCAAGAGTCTGGAACGGAGAGCATCACAGATAGTAAACCTTTTGCCTTTAGGGACAGCTTCTTATTTTTTAAATGGTGGTTCCCCATAACTGTATAGCTTCTTGATTTTACAACTGTGAAATTGGCATTGTCAGAACTTCCCATAAACTTTCACCTCCTCGTTTATCTATCCTGTTGCTGTGTGCGTTTCTTATGCCAAGTTTCAAGCAACTTGATAATGGTTTCTTCCATTTTTTGAGGAGTGTAGGATTTAGGAAAATACTTTGATAGCTTATCACTGGTTAGGGTAACTCTATCGGTTTCTGGTTTCTTTTCTTCACTCATAATGGCACACATGACATCAAAACTAAGTTTGCCTTCGGAACTAAATTTTTTGAGTCGTTGTGCTTGTGAAAGTGAAGGTGTTGATTGTTCACTTTATAATGGTACCGTGATTTAAGACAATTTTCGAGACAATTCTTAATGAATTTGTTATACTAACAACATCAGAAAGAAGGTGCTCACACATGTCTCGAACAAGAAGAAGTTTCACCGCTCAATTCAAAGCCGATTTGGTGATTGAGTTGCTGAAAGGCGAAAAAGATTTAAACACATTGGCTACCGAAAATTGCATCCAGCCTAACCTGTTAAGAAATTGGAAAAAAGAATTTTTATCCAATGCATCTGCTGCATTTGATGATACTCGTATGGAAAAAACGAACGAAAAATTACAACAAGAGCGTAAGGAAAAAGAAGCATATGCCAAAAAAGTCGGTCAACTTACAATGCAAGTGGACTGGCTCAAAAAAAAATCTGAAGAAGTTCTTGGACCAGACTACGAAACGAAGTATTCTCCAAAACCTTTCGAAGACTAAGGATATACCTGTATCTACAGGTGCAAAGCTGTTATCGGTGAATCGTACCAGCATCTACTATGAAAAGCCAGCGATATCCGCTGAGGAATTGGAATGCAAACGAATCATTGATCAGCTACACACAGAACATCCCACTTGGGGTGCAAGGCAGATGTCAGCACAACTGAAACAACGCAACCATAACGTAGGTCGCAAGCGTGCTAGACGTTACATGAATGAAATGGCCATTGATCCGATTTATCCAAAGATGAACCTTTCCAAACGCATGCAGGAGGCAAAGATATGCCCCTATCTATTGCGTAATGCGGTTATCGAACGTCCCAATCAGGCGTGGTCAATCGACATCACCTATATTGGAACAAAACACGGATTTCTGTATCTAACAGCCATCATCGACTGGTATAGTCGTTGCATTGTTGGTTGGGAAGTGGATGATACATTAAGCACTCATATGGTTATGAATGCGGTCAAAAAGGCATTGAAAGTAGCAACACCTATCATATTGAATTCAGACCAGGGCTCTCAATTTACAAGCAATGAATACAGAGCCTTTTTGAAGGAACAAAAAATCAAACAAAGCATGGATGGCAAAGGGCGATGGGCTGATAACATCATGATTGAACGATGGTTTCGCAGCTTCAAATACGAAGAAGCATATTTGACAGAATATACATCCATTAAGCAGGCTCGAATAGAGATAGCAAAGTATATTCACACATATAACTTTGAACGTCTTCATTCGGCGCTGGACTACCAGACACCAGCATCCATGTATTATCCCATGCAACTGTTACCAATGGCAGCATAAGAGGAGGGGTTACTCTTTCCTTTATTAAATTGAGTTCATTAAAAAAGAATTGTTTTTTTGTCTTGACAACTGAGCCATTATACTTTCAATGGCATCAATCAAGTCGTATTGTTCATCTGGTTTTAAATATGAAACCTCCACAGCAGGATTAAATGCGACTTTCTTTTCATCTACCATATTAAGAAGTTCTGGTACCAGTTCTGTTAGCCTAATAAATCGTCTAACTTGGTCTTTACTAACACCTGCATCTGCACCAACTTTCTCTGCTGATAACTTCTGTGCAACTTGCGTAGAAGTTAAATCGGTACGTTTTCCTTGTGTTTTAATGGCTTCCAACTTCATTTTAAAGGCGAAAGCTCTCTCACTCGGTAAGATGTGTTCACGTTGCAAATTGCTGTCAACCATGATGATAGTCGCTGCATCATCATCAAGATTTCTTACAATTACTGGCATTGTTTCAAGTTCGGCAAGTTCACTGGCTCGGTGTCGTCTATGCCCAGAAATCAGTTCATAGCCACCAGTTTCTAGTGGTCTTGCAATGGCAGGCACTAACACACCATATTCTCTGATACTTTCAGCAGTTTCAAGCATTGCTTCATTATCTAATACCTTAAATGGGTGGTGGGAAAAAGGATAGAGTTCACTAAGTGGTATTTCCATAACCTTTTCTCGTTTGTCATCGTTTCTGCTTTCCTCTGTGGAGAAGATGTCATCTACCGATGTCAGATTTATGTTTTTGACGGAGCTTTTCAATCTTTATCACCTCCTTTGTGAGATTGGTGTAGGCTTCTGCTACTTTGCCTTTTGGATCGTGAGCATAAATACTCTTGCCCTCGGCACTGGTTTCAGCTGCTCGTACTGAATGTGGTATCTCTGTACCAAACACTTTGATTTTACTTCCATAGGTATCTCGCAGTAGAGCAGCAATATCTTTCGCAAAATTGGTTCGGTTATCTACCATAGTAAGTAGTATGCCATCAATGTTTAATTTCGGATTAATTTGCTTTCGTACCTTAGCTACTGTTTGAAGTAATTGTTCAAGTCCCTTTGCAGGTAGGTATTGAGCTTGCACAGGAATAATGACACTATCAGCACAAGCTAGTGCATTGACAGTGAGCATACCAAGAGATGGCATACAATCTATCAATATGAATTGATAGTCTTTCTTCACAGTTTCAATATACTGTTTCAAAATACTTTCTCTGCTCATGGTGTTTACTAGACCGACTTCCGTACCAGATAATTCAATATTTGCAGGAAGTAAGTCCACACCCTCAGCATGAGTGATGATACCTTCTTTTAGTTCAAGTGGAGTATCTGTAATTACTTTACTCATAATTGTGGATAAGGTAGTGGGAATACTATCTGGCTGTGGATTACCCAAACTGATAGATAAACTACCTTGTGGATCACAATCAATAAGCAGCACCTTCTTACCCTCACGAGCAAGACCAATACCTAGATTGGCACAAGTTGTTGTTTTGCCGACACCACCTTTTTGGTTAGCGACAGCAAGGACTTTGGCATTCAAAATTTCGTTCCTCCTTTCGTTTATAATAGGTAATAACTACTACGCAACCGACAACTTCTAAATTCGATTGCAAACAAAAAAAGGCTCGTTTCATACTCCAAAATTGGAATACAAAACGAGCCTTTTATATGATGAAAACTTGAGTTTGTGCAGCATTTATATAGAAGTTTATGTATGCTTGTGGTATAATTTGAACCAGTAACATCTACTTGCAAAAACCCTTGTAGCTAACAAAGTGCAAACAAGAGGGCGAAAAAGAGTAGGATATTGGTATCTAGCGTTGGAGAATGAAAAACAACCAAATCATAAGAAATCCTAGTGTTTGTGGGTGTTTGTGAGTGTTATTAGAGAAAGCAAAACACTTCGCTGACCGAACTCCTAAGCGGTAGGTCGTGGGTTCGATTCCCGTCGGGAACATTAGAAACTAGTGCTTGAGATACTTTTCGGAGTTTGAATCACTTCATTGTAGGCTCAACATAAGAAAAACGTCAGTCACCTCTATAAGGTTTGGCTGACGTTTTTTTGTTTCACTTGGAAATATGATTTCATCAAAAATTGAGGATTGCAAACATATTTGCAAAAAGAAGTCCTTTATGCATTGAAAGCATGTTCAATCTGTTGACAAAAGTCAAGATACCAACTTTGGAAATTTTCATCACTGATTAGGTCAAGGGTGACATCATCAATATTTTCACCTGACATAACACGTTCTACTAGTATCGCTTTATCGGCAGTGATTTTATTAGGCAAAGAATTTTCTAAAATTGTACGAACATCTGCACTTCCTTCAAAAGGTAAACTTGTGTATAAATCATAGTTGTTTAGTTGTTCATAGGAGGTATATGTTGCTTGGACAATAGGTAGAGTGTCATCCACAAAACCATCACGCTGCATTTCTGCCAATATGAAGTCTACATCTAAAACTTGGTTTTTTACAGGCATATACCCAGTGGATACGGCAAAACCAGCATTGTTTTCAGGTTGTGTAAACCATTTTAAAAATTCAGCGGCAGCAGCTTCTTCTTCAGGTGTTGATTTTGAAATGACCATACTTGCACCTTGTTGAACGGCAACAGCATCGCCATCTACAAAGGAAGGATAAGGCAGGGTTTTACATGCAATATCTAGATATTCGTTGTCATCGCTTACAACTTGTTCTGGGAAGTAGTATGAGCTGGCAGTTGACCCAACATAGGATACAATGGTACCATTTGTAAGATCGTCAGAACGATACCAGGCATCGGCAGCAAAATATCCTTTTATAAATGGAATATAAAATACATCCCACATTTTTTGGGCAATATCTTCTGTCAAGTGAAAGGTGATGGTATCGTTTTCTTTGGAAAAAATATCAACACCCAATTGTTTGGTACCGATAATCATAAAGTTTGCCATACCATCAGTGCCGAAAAATGCTTTACCATCACGTTTTTTTTCGGTTTTTGCATCGGTCCATTCATAGTAAGCCTCTGAAACCTGAGCAATACCTTCCCAAGTTTTCAGATCATCATAGGTATACCCACACTGCAAAGCGAAATCATCAAAATACGTTTTGTTTATATGTAAAATTTCAGTTGATTTTGCAATGGGCAAAGTAGAAAGATGACCATCTTGGCTAAATCTTCCCTCTTCGATAAAAGGAGCATAGTATGTTTCAAGTTCATCGGTGGTAAAATATTCATCTAAATTTGCAATCAAACCTTGTGATTCTAAAGGAACAACGCTGTCTGAATAAGCGGCAAAAATAGAAGGCATTGGATTTGACCCGGGAGAGCCATTGGCTGAACTTTGAATGGCTTGTGACAATGCACTTACACCATCATAGCTAAAGGCAGAAACAACAATCCCTTTTTCTTGACCCACCGTTTGATTGAAATTTTGTACCAAGTAGGAGAAGGTTTGATCCGCAGTACCACCATAATAATGCCAAATGGAAAGATTAATCGGTGTAGCTTCTGTTGATTCGGCAGTTGTTTTTCCGCAACCACTGGTGAAAAGGGTGCAAATCAAAAATAATAAAACAATTTTTTTCATATATATTAGCTCCTTTTAATTATTGTTTTTCCTTAATATCCTTGAGTATATAGATGTCAATTGGTGCTTCTTTGCCCTTTAGTTTGAGTTTGTCTTCAAGCTTTTCGACAATAGCATATTCATTGATATTTTCAACTATAATTTCTGAGATATAAACTGTATTAGCAGGTGCAGCACTTTCCAAACGAGCTGCTGTATTTACCGTGTCACCAATTGCTGTATAGTCCAAACGGGTAGCAGAGCCGACATTGCCAACAACAGCTGGTCCATAGTGAACACCAACACCGAAAGAAATCTTCTTATTATATTTTTTATAAATTGCATCGGTCAATTCGGTGGAACGACGAATCATTTCTACGGCTGAACAACATGCACGATAAATAGGATCTTCCACTGCGTTAGGAGCACCCCAAAATGCCATTGCACAATCTCCAATAAACTTATCTAAGGTACCATCATATTTTCGAATACAATCTTCAGTCAAGGACAAAAATTCATTTAGAATTTTAACAACATCAGAAGCAGGTAATTTTTCAGAAAGACTTGTAAAACCACGCAAATCCACAAACAAAACAGCAATATTACTGGTTACACCATTGGAATTCGCTTTGTTTATATCGCTGTTGATCAGTTTTTCTACAACTTTCGGGTCAACATATTGTTTGAATACGTCTGTAACATGTTTTTTGTTATAAGATATCAACCAGTAGTTGAAACCAATTGATAAGAGATAACAAGAAATCAAACCAATTAAAAAGAAGAAAGGCGGATACAGTATGCCATAACTATAAGCAAATTGAATGGCAGAGATACCCAATATACAAATCAATACATTTAAGATGCTTACAACAATCAATTTTAGATACAGGGAAAGGAATGTAATGAAAAATGTGCCAATCAACAAGCAAATGATTTCGGTACTTTTATTTACAGTTCTAATTTCCGCATCGTTAATCATGGCATTTGTGCAGTTTGCAATGAATTCAATGCCATACATGTTTTCAGAAGAAGAAATGGAAGGTCTATAATAATCCATAAGCGTTGGGTCATAGACACCAATTAAAACGATTTTACCAGCCAAATCTTCTTGTTTATAGTTATGTGTCAAAATATCACCAACACTATAATCAAAATATCCACCAGGGGCAGCACTATAATCTACATACCAAAAATTGTTTTCATCCACATATGGTGTGAAAGAAGCATCAATATTATGGAATTCTGTATACATTTTATAAGCTTCATAAGACATGGAACCAATGATACCACCTTGTGGCGTAGTTATTTCAAGCAAGCTATGGCGCAAAATACCATCTTCATCAAATAAGATATTGGTATGTGCCAAATGTATGTTGTCATCAGGATACAAGTAAGGGTATGTAATATCGGCAACTTTAATCAATTGAGAGTCGCTATAATTGTCAGAGGTAGCAGAAAAATCCAATTTAAATTCTGCAGTACATGCCAAAATCACGTTATCTTTTGCAATTTCTTCAGCCAGAAGTTTATCTGGTATTGGTTGTGATGAACCATAGAGAGGAATTGTCAGACCGATGGCAGCAGGCTTTAAATCATCTTGGCTATTGATATTTGAAAGCACATTTGCCCAAGTTGTACGATCCCAAGGCCACATACCATATTCTTGCAAATCGTGGGAGGTAACCCCAATGACAACTATATTTTCTGATACTGTTTTTTCATGCTGGAAAAATGTATCTTGCATTGTCCAATTGGAATAATTGAAAAAACCTGTGGCATAAATCAAGTAAAAAAGTACAGTCATCAACAAACTGATCATAAGTTTAGGAACTAAAAATTTTTGCTTAATTTGTTTTAATGCATCATGTTTCATAACAACACCTCTGTTCTGAATGGAATTGAGTTTTGAGGATACGGTAATGTTGCAATATCCTCTTAGACTGATTGCTATAAAAATAATCTTATATCTGGAATATGTAGCTTCACCTGAATCAGTATATCATACTTTTGCACGAAACGTCTATTGATAAAACACCTAAAAACAGTCAACTTTTACAATGATGTTTCTGGTATTAGCTCTTTGGTAGGCTTTGCAATATGTACTTTGGTTTTTCTTTTTCAATTTCTTTGCATATCTGGCGTTGGAAATATTTGTTGCAAATGTTCCAATTCAATGTTTGCAATGAGCAATGCCTTGTGATAGTATATAACCATGGATGGAACAATTTATATGCTCTTTTCAGGTGATTGATTTGGAGAAATTTAACATTGCTATACTATTTTAGGAGGAGAAATCATATGAAATTTTTTATTGACACAGCGAAAGTGGAAGACATTAAAAAAGCAAATGATACAGGCGTTATTTGTGGCGTAACAACAAACCCCTCATTGATTGCAAAAGAAGGTAGAGTGTTTGAAGAAGTCATTGCCGAAATTGCATCTATCGTAGATGGACCTATTTCTGGTGAAGTCAAAGCAACCACAGTGGATGCAGAAGGTATGATTGCAGAAGGCATTGCAATTGCAGCAATTCATCCAAATATGGTGGTGAAAATTCCTATGACCATTGAAGGGCTAAAAGCTTGCAAAGCCTTGACAGCAAAGGGTATCAAAACAAATGTTACATTGATTTTCAGTGCAAACCAAGCGCTTTTGGCAGCAAGAGCAGGTGCAACTTATGTATCTCCATTCTTGGGTAGATTGGATGACATTAGCACAAGAGGAACAGATTTGATTCGTGAAATCGTAGAAATTTTTGATATCGCTGGTTTGGATACAGAAATCATTGCAGCAAGCGTACGTAATCCAATTCACGTAACAGACTGTGCTTTGGCAGGTGCCCATATTGCAACAGTGCCTTATGATGTCATTGTGCAAATGACAAAACATCCACTTACAGATGTTGGTATTGCAAAATTCCAAGCAGACTACAAAGCAGTTTTTGGCGAATAATATAGAAGGTGCTATTGGCATAGTTTTTTTACCAAATGTAAAATTGTATAAAATAAAAACAAACAACCAGTTGAATTTGCAGATTTGACTGGTTTTTTTAATGAGAAATCATATGTAATCGTGGGGTTTTTGAAAATGTTAGCTCACCCTTTTTGCGTTGATGTAAGATAAATGTGACATGGGAATTGTCTACTACAATGCAATAAAATGTAGAGGCGACCCTGTGTGGTTGCCTGTTGTTTACGTTATTTCTCAATACGAACATAAATTGCAGATTGGAATACACGTCCATCAGTTGTGAAAGTTGCATTGCCACCATATTTGCGTGCCACCGATTGTACAGAAGAAAGACCTATGCCAAATTCTTCACGTTTGGAAGAAAAGAACTTATCTCCATTGGGGTGAAGTGGTCCCTCAAAACTGTTTTTTTGTAGGATGACCAACATACCGTTTTTGAGATAACTGGTCAGGGTGATGAATTTACCACTGTCGCTCATGCGTCCACAAGCCTCTATGGCATTTTCCATGATATTCCCAAAGATGACGCAAAGGCTATTGTCACCAATTTGTTCTACAGGTTCAGGTACAACCAAATCAATGTTGAGTGTGATATTATTGGACTTTGCTTTGGCTGCATAGTATGCCACAACAGTGTTCACAGCAATGTTATCACAAAAAATTTGCAATTCTTCTGGAATTTGTGCATCTAATGTATCCATATGGCGATTTAATTTTTCAATATTACCTTCTTTTGCCAAACTGCGAATCACCGTCATTTGATGGTGCAAATCGTGACGTTGTTGACGTAAGGTTTGTCTGGTTTCCATCAACAAATGATGATATCTTTGTTGTTCTGCCACTTGGACTTCCATGAGCTTGTATTCCTGTTCCATGAAACGATTTTGTTCTTTAAGGGCCAAAGATTTACGAATTAAGAAGCCACCGATGATACTGTTCGCCAAAATGAAAATCAATAAACCAATTTGGGCAAAAGTACCATGGGATGTGGTGGCTTTTTGTATAAATTTTGACACCTCGATGAGGATAGAAGCAATGATAATCAGCCAAGGCAATATAAATTGTTTTGCCAAATGGTTGTCATATATTCTCCATTCATAAATGGTATACCCAAAACCAAAGAGAAAGCTCAAGAATGTTACAACCATAAAATAGGGCAATCCATTGTAGAAGGATAAAACAGAAGTTGCCTGCAATAAAGTATTGATGACAGCCACCAATAGGCAAACATATCCGCAGATGGTGATGGGTTTTGGGTTGCGATATGCAATGATGGAGTGGAAATAAAAATGTATGGGTACAGGCAAATAATAGATGCCTACAAACCCCAATAAGTAGAGAATACTTGCATTGTGTATGAAAATACAGGTAATGTCATATTCTCCAAAACCCCATATGCCACAACATAAGACAATGAGTCCCAACCAGATGAATGAAACACCTTGGTGCTCAAATGCACGAACAAATAATCCAATACACAAAAGCAAAAGTCCAAATCCAAGGAAAAAGATAAACAACAAAGAAAGTGGTTCTTGTTGATTGAGTAGAGCTGTAAAAATAGAGGGATATGTACCAACAAGGGGTGGTTCAATGGTCAAATCTTCTCTGGTTGATGGGTGGGTATATTCCATGCGTAGTGTGATGGTGGACTCATTTGGTAAATCCACCATAGAAGTCTGTACAGGCGGGTCATTTAGATAAGGGGGATAAGTGCCCTCTGTACCATACTCATAGAGCAATTCATCATTTGCATACACACGCAAAGGGGAATAGACACTTTTCATATAGAGTCGTTTGTAACCTGAATAATTCAATTGGGTGGTGAGTATCACTTGCTCTGTATCGTCATAGAAAGTATAGGGGAGTGTGATATCTTCTGTCACACCATCAATTTGTGCAGAAAAAGACGTAATTTCTGTTGCAGGTGTTTCTTTCCATTCACCGAAAAAGCCAAATGAAGAAGTCACAAAAAATAAATATACCAATGGGATGAGCAATATCACCACACCAAAAAGATGCAATACGCTTTTAAGTTTCCCCATGTAGCACCTCCTGCTCTGTAGAGAAAAGATAGTCTTCAAATTCCTTTTGGATTTCCCAGAATCCTCTTTGGCGAATATACACCTTACTACCATCTCCCATTTCAAAAAGACAAAGCTCACGATTGATGCCACGTACATGTGCAAGGTTCACCAAATAGCTTTTGTGGCAATGCAAAAAGCCTTTTCCCAGCAATTGTTCTGCAACATCAGAAAGTTTTTTGTTGGCAGAAACCACTTCGCCACCCAAAAGATAAATCAGTAAATTGCGTCCCTTTTGTTCCATATATAAAATATTATGCAGAGGATATATCTTAGTGGAGTTTTGGATGCGAATTTCCAAATGTTCCACAGATAGTTGTTTCATGCGTGCCATTTGCAAAGTGTCGATAATGCTTTTTTTGGTGGCAGGTTTTTCAATGTATTTGATTGCATCTAGGCGATAGCTTTCACGTGTAAAGTCCATGCTAGAGGTGATAAAAGCAACTGGAACATGGTTGTCCATTGTACGTACCTTGGTAATGACCTCAATACCTGTCAAACCGTCCATAAAAATATCCATCAAAATCAAATCATATTGGTAGGGTTGAAATGCTTGCAGGAAATCCTCACCATTTGCAAAAACATCTATTTTTGTAGCAAAATGGCTTTTTTCCAATACTTGTAATACATGTTGTTGTTCTTCTTTGTCATCTTCACAAAGTGCGATGCGTAAAGTTTGCAATGGAACCCCTCCTCTCATAAACATTTGTATATAGCATATGCACAAAATGTTAAATTTGTCAAGTGTCATTTTTGACAGGGTATGTGTCATTTTCATCACTAATACTTCACAAAAAGAAATGGTATAATGAAAATAATAATAGTGGAGGTATGTCCATCTGAAAAACAAAGCAAAAAAGGGGGAAATAAAATGAAAAGAAAGTGGTTGGCATTATTTATGGCAGCAACAATGATTACATCTTTATTGCCTGTGTCTGCAATGGCTGTGGATGTGGAAGATGAAATTGTGGTGCCAGTGGTAGAAGAACAAGAAGCAGAGATACCATCCAATGATTTGGTGGTAATTGAAGAATCTGTGGAAAAAATCGAAGAAACCATGGAATCTATAGAAGAAGTAGAAACTGTAGAAGAAATAGAAACTGTAGAAGAAATAGAAGAAGTAGAAACTGTAGAAGAAATAGAAGAAGTAGAAGAAATAGAAGAAACTACAGAATCCGTAGAAGAAGTGGTTGAAGAAGTGACTACTTTTGATTTTGATTGGAAAGATATCCAAAATGGGGAAGTATCCCTTATGGATCAGGTGGCATTTGCTATGGCAGAAGCAACTTCTGAAGATGCAAGCTTGTTGGCAGATGAACCTATCATTGGTACAGATGAAAGCAATCCATTCTACATTGGGACTGTATCTGTATTGGAAGAATTGGCAACTCGTGTCAATACCTATAAAACCTATGGCAAAGATGCCGATGGTGAAACACTTTACTTTGCAGAAGCTTACTATGTTTTGGTAGATGATATTGACTTAAATGATGAGCAATGGACACCAATTGGGTCTAATGATAGTATAGTACTTAATGAGGTGGCTTTCAGGGGAACCTTTGATGGTGCTGGACATATGGTAACAGGTTTGTACATCGAAACTACTGACTCTGTGCAAGGGTTATTTGGTGCTACTTATGATGCTACCATCAAAAATCTTGGTGTTTCAGGAACCGTTGAAGGTAACCACCAGATTGGCTTGATAGTTGGAAGTAGTTATAATAGTGATAGTAGCGTGGAAAACTGCTTTGCAATTGGTAGTGTTTCTGGCTATAGTCAAGTGGGTGGTATGGTTGGTGTTGCCACACTAGGTACAGTGAAAAACTGTATTTCTCTTGTGGAAACAGTAAGTGGCAGTGGTTCTGGCAATGGTCGTGTAGCTGGGAAGTTGAATTCAAGTGATATAGGTTCTAATTTGTATGCTTGGGATGGTACAGAAGTGAATAAGTACACTGTTTCTGGTGGCACAACTTCTGATTACAATGGCGCTGATTTGACTTATGCAAATGGTACATTTACTGCAACTGGTATTGAAACTTGGGGTGATATTTTTGATAACGATTGGACTGGTTCTTTGAGTGGGCTTCCAAATGGCGACAGAATTCCATCTTATATCACAGATACAGTTGAAAATGAAGTTGTATGGGAAGGTGCAGGAACATCGGTTAATGACCCTTATCTCATTGGTACAGTAGAAGAATTGGAATTGCTGGCAACCAATGTCAATGAAGAAAGCACTGCATATGAGAATACATATTTCCAATTGACAGCAGATATCGACCTTGGCGGTGAAGAATGGACACCAATTGGTACAGAGTCCAGTGATTTCAAAGGAAATTTAGATGGTGAGGGTCATGTGGTAACAGGCTTATCCATCAATACATCTGACGATTACCAAGGGTTATTTGGTTACGTTTCTGGTGGTACCATCCAAGACCTTGGTGTTTCTGGTGATGTTACAGGCGGTTCTTATGTTGGTATGGTAGTTGGCTATAACGATGCTGGTACTGTGCAATCTTGTTTTGCAACAGGAACTGTTTCTGGCGATACTTACGTTGGTGGTATTGTTGGGTATGTTAGTGAAGGAAATGCAAAATACTGTGTTTCTCTTGTGGAAACAGTGACAGCATCTGAAAAGGTGTATCGTGTGGTTGGATATGCTTCAGGTGGCTCTTTGTATGGTTTGTATGCTTGGGATGGTACAAAAATAGGTGCAAGTGGTGCAGAAACAACAACAACCAACACCAATTCAGCAGCTCTTAATGGTGCAGACTTGACGTATGAAAATGGTGCATTTACTGGCATTGATTCTTGGAGCAGTTTGCAACTATCCTCTTGGAATGGCGAATTGAGCCAACTTCCAAATGGCGAAGCAATTCCTTCTTACATCACAGAAGCAGGCAGTGATTCCTTGATGGATCAATCTGGTGCAGTGGATGTTGGTGATTTTGTAGTCAATGGTGTTGCAGATGGCTATTCCTATGATAGTGGAACATTGAAAATCACCAAAGAAGGGGTATATACCATTTCTATGGCGGAATTTGTATATACCACAAAAGATATCATTGCAGTTGAGGCAGATGGTGCGGTTACTTTGCACTTGAATGGTATCACCATCAATCAAACAGAAGAAGCAACAGGAATCAACTCCAATGTTCCATTGACCATCAACTTGGTGGATGGTACTGAAAATAACATTACCATCAATGGTATTGGTATTGAAACCGAAGGAAACAATTTGACCTTTACAGGTGCTGGAGATTTGAATATCACATTGTCTGGAACAGAGGCAAGTGCAGGTATCAATACATATCAATCTTCTACAGCGACTACCACGAACTTCAATCACACAGGAACCATTGTAATATCTTGTGATGAAACGGTTACAGGGAATATGTTTGGAATCAATTCTAGTTATAGCGCAACGAGTAATGCAGATGTCAACTTCAATGCAGGAACTGTAAATGTGGATTTCAGCGAATATGCATATAGTGAATATGGTTTTCCTAGTATAAAGGGTGTGATAGGTGATGATGTTACTGTAGCTTCTGGTGCGACCGTTTCCACTGTTGGAAATACTACCCTAAATAAAAGTATTGAAGGCTTTTCTGTTGACAATTTTACATCTAGTGGCACTGTAAACATACTACAACGCAATGCAAGTATGTTTGCAGAAGGTGATATTATCATTTCTGGTGGTACATTCACTGCAGAGAGTAAAAATACATATACAGTTTGTGCAAGGGATTCTTTTATCGTTTCTGGCGGTGCACAAGTCGAAATTACCACCACAATTTCTTCTGCAAAGGATGTTACTGTAGTAAATACCTATGGAACTATTCTTTCAGCGGATGAAGTTATCATTGATGGAGCAACCAATGTATCTGCAAAGGGTGTATATGGTATCAATGGTGTAAATGGCATTACCATTACAGATGCAATTGTAAATGCAGAAGTAACAGGGGAATACAACACTGCTATTTATAGCGTTAATGGAGATATTTCCATTACAGGCAATGATACAGTTGTGACTGCAATAGGCGGTAGTGATGCGATTTTCTCAGGAGCAGGGAACCTTACCATTGGTGGTGAAGGCGACAACTTGGAAACTAGAGCATATGGAATAGATGCATATGATGTTGTAACTACAATTTCAGAAGGTAGAATTTACGAAGGTACTGACACAACCACTGAAACAGGAACTGTAGCAACCAATGTACAAATCAAAGTTCTTGGCTATTCTGTAACTTATACAGATGGTATTGATGATGAAGAATGTTTCGCAGATGTTGAAACCACTGGAATCAGTGAAGGCGAAACAATCGAAATCACAGCACCTTCTTATACAAGAGCAGGCTATACAATTACAGGCTGGACAGCAACTGGTATTGAGATGGCAACAAATGCAACATCCTTCACAATGCCAGCAAACGATGTGACTTTGACAGCAATTTGGACACCAGTTGACTACACTGTAACCTATGATGAAAATGGTGGCAGTGGCGTAACAGATTTGATTGAACAACACATTGGAGATACAATCGAATTGCCAACTACAAGTAAAACAGGCTATACATTTGCTGGTTGGACTACAACGGATGTGACATTGGAAACAGGTGCAACAACCTTCACAATGCCAGCAAAAGATGTGAAATTGACTGCAACTTGGACATTGGATGCACCAACCCTTACATTGGAAAATGCAGAAGTAACCTATGGTACAGAAGCAACTTTGACAGTAGAACCATCCAGTTTAGCAGAAGATGTTTCTTATATCTATTCTTGGACAGAATCTGGTTCAGAAGTAGTATTATCAACATCCAATACTTTGACATTGGCTTCTGGTACAGATGCGGATACATATACCTATTCTGTAGCAGTTATTGCAAAAGTTGGTGACGATACAAGTGATTCTGCAACAAAAACTGCAACCATCACAATCAATGCAAAATCTTTGGAAGATGGTATGATTGCAGAAATTGCAGACAGAGTATATGACGGATATGCAATCCAACCAGAACCAGTGATTTCTTGGACACCTACAGGTGAAGATACATTGACACTTGTAAAAGACACTGATTTTACTTATGACTATGAAAACAATACAAATGTAAGTGAAGCAGCAAAAGTAATTATCACAGCAAAAGCAGATGGCAACTACACAGGCTTTGCAAATGCAACCTTCACTATCATCAAAAAAGATAGTACAATCACACCAGATGAAGACATTGTGGAAACTGTAACTTATGGTGCTGACTTGACTTTGACTGCAAAAGTGGCTATGAAAGAAGCTATGTTATCAGAAGAAGGTGCTTTGGATGCAGTGGACTTCTATGTGGTAGTAGAAGATGCAGACGATGTATATTTAGGCAGTGCAGAAGTAACAGAAAATACAGCAACATTGGTTTATGAAACAAGTGACCAAAAACTTGCAATTGGCGAAAATACCATCAAAGCAGTTTACAATGGTAGTGCAAACTTGAATGAGTCTGAAAGTGACACCATTACTGTGGAATTGCGAGCAAAAGACGTGACAGCAATTGTAACAACAGAAGATTTTACAAAGGTATATGATGGTACAAATGTTGCAAATGTAAAATTTGCAGTGAATGCATCTGATCTTGTAAATGAAGCAGATGAAATTCTTGTTTCTGCAACAGCAACCTATGAAGATGACGATGTTTCTGAAGATTTGGAAATTACATTTGGAGAAGCTGTAATTTCAGGCGAAGATGTAGCATATTACAATGTAACATTGTCTACAAGTGGAGTTAAGGGCGAAATCACAGCAAAACCAATCACAGCGGATATGGTGGAAGCAATTGAAAACAAAACATACACAGGCAGTGCGATTGAACCAGAACCAGTGGTTTCGTTGGCAGTAACAGACGTTATCAAAATGGTTCTTATACCAGATGAAGATTACACAGTTGCATATACAGATAACATAAGTATTGGCACAGCAACAATCACCATTACAGCAGTAGAAGGTAGCAACTATAGTGATGCAGTAGATGTAACCTTTGCAATTGTATCTGCATCCACTGGTGGCGGTTCTTCTTCAGGCGGTGGCGGTGGCGGTTCTTCCTCCAGCTCATCTTCTTCTGATGACACAACAGTAGAGGAAGATACAACTACAGAAGACACAACTACAGAAGATGTTGTTGTAGAAGAAGTAGACAATCCAAAAGAATTTGATGACGTAGATTCTTCTGCTTGGTATTATGAAGCAGTGGAATATGTAACCAGTCGTGGTATTTTCAGCGGTGTTGGTGACAATGAATTTGCACCAAATACAGCAATGAGTCGTGCAATGCTTATGATGGTATTGTATAACTTGGAAGGTGCTTCCTTCGATGGTGAAGGCACTGAATGGTATGCAGATGCTTTGGCTTGGGCTGTTGCAGAAGGGCTTACAGATGGTACAAATCCAGATGCAGATATTACAAGAGAACAACTCATTGCAATCTTGTATCGTTATGTGGGTTCACCAGAAGTAGAAGGTGAAATGGATGGATTTACAGATGGCGATGATGTTTCCAATTATGCAAAATCAGCAATGCTTTGGGCAATTTCTGAAGGTTTGATTTCTGGTAATGCAGATGGAACATTGGATCCAAAAGGCAATGCAACAAGAGCACAAGTGGCAAGCATTATGATGCGATTCTTGCAAGATAAATAAAATCATGCAAAACAATGATAGGGGTGTCTTTTGGCACCCTTATTTTTATGCCAGATTTGCACCATATTATGGTATACTGATGATACACACAATTGGACTACAACCAAAGGAGGTAACTATGCGAAAAAGAGGTCAAGAACACATCAAATACTATTTATCACAAAAGGAAGATTTTTTAGGCTTAAATATTCCTTTTTTGGAAGAACCCATTTTGCAAATAGAAGAAAAATCCATTGAATTGCAACGTATTTATGAAATCAAAGCGAAATTTGCATTGCAAAAAGGGGAAGCTTACTTGATTTTGTTGGCTGCATTGGCAAAAGAACCAGATTTTCAAGAAATTATGGAAGGAATATTCCAGTTGGATTTGGCGATTGCAGAGGAGATTTTCAATTGTAACTACCCAGAAGCGGTGTTCTCCATTAGAAAAGATGTATTGAAAGAATTTTTGTTTGTGGAATTGGAAGATGAAGTGTGCTTGCATCCAGATGTGTTGCACTTTATCTTAAATGGTGGAAATGTAGAAAATTTGCATTGATATATAAAAATTAAGGGCAATCCGATGTGGACTGCCCTTAATTTTTTTTCAATTATGATAGTCCCAATTAAACTGAATGAGACCTAATATACAGGAATACATCTCAATTATGTAGGGAATGCATTCCACTTTCGATACGCATACAATGCGTACCCTACAAGATATAAAAGCCCTTTTATCTTCAATTAGGATTTATTATAATGAAATGTTTTTAAATAAAGTTTAGGTTTCGCCTTTTCAAAGGTGAACAGGGTTTGGGACACTCACCCGCCAAGAAGGGCAGGACAGCAAAGCTGGATTTGCTTGCAAAGTGATGACAGAGTCCCAAGGTCTTAATCTTTTGATTTCATCAAATCTTCCCACTGCCTTTTTGTACAGCAATCATACCTGTACGCACTTCTTCTATGATATGGAATGGTTTCAATAAACCTTCAAAAGTCGCCAATTTTTCTGTATTGGCAGACAATTCCAATGTCATTGTGGTAGGTGAAATATCGCAAACCTTAGCACCCATAATTTCTGCAATGGTCAGGATTTCTTGGCGATTTTGTGGTGTTGCATTCACCTTAATGAGAATCAACTCACGTCCAATGATGGCATCATCTTCCAATGTACGCACTTTGATGACTTCCACCAATTTATTCAGTTGCTTTTCTACTTGTTCCAAAACACTGTTTCCATTGTCTGCAATGATGGTGATACGAGAAATATCTTCATCATCGGTGACACTAACAGCAAGGGATTCAATATTAAAGGCACGTCTGGAAAATAAGCCTGTGATACGGTTGAGTACACCAGCTCGGTTTTCAACCAATATGGAAATTGTTTGTCTCATGTGATTTTCTACGCCTCCTTAATCATTGGTAGTTGCATCTGGATGTACATTTGCAATGAGCAAATAAGATCCTTTGCTAGACAACATGGTATCAAAAGCAGCATCTAAGCCAGCATCATCGGTTACGATGGCACTTGAAATGCCATAAGCTTTGGCAATGGTTTGGAAATCAGGTGAACCATCCAAAGCAACACCAAAAGCACCAGAATAAGCGGAATTTTGGATTTGGTTTACAAGACCCAAAACATGATTTTGCAACATAAAGATTTTTACATCCAAATTACCAGCAACCAAAGCAGACAACTCATTCATGGACATTTGGAAGGAACCATCACCACAAATGGCAACCACTTGACGATTAGGAGCAGCAATTTTTGCACCAACAGCACAAGGCAAAGCATACCCCATAGTACCCAAACCACCAGAAGTCAAGAAACGACCTTGTTTATGAGGAAGATGTTTACCAGCCCACAATTGATTTTGACCAACATCTACACAAGTGATGGCATCTGTATCCAATTTGCTACCCAAAAGACGCATTGCCAATGGAGGACTAACATATCCTTCACGTTTGACAAAATCACGGGTCAATTCTTTGGTGCGAATTTCTTGCAATTCTTTACGGAACGCATCTGCATGTGTTGCAGCTGGAGCAAGGGCAGAAAGTTGTTGCAAAACGGTTTTTGCATGACCTACAACAGGAAGTGCAACACGCATATTTTTACCAATTTCAGCAGGATCAATATCAATATGTACAATGGTCATACGTTTGTGCATTTCATCAGGATTTGGAATAGCACGATCAGCAGCTCTACAGCCAATCATAATCAACAAATCAGCAGAAGCAACAGCATGGTTTGCACATGGATTGCCATGAGCACCCAACATACCAATATTGAGAGGATGACCAGTAGGCAACAACGCTTGTGCCATCATACTGGTGACAACGGGCAAGTTTGCAGTAGTTGCAAAGTCCATCAAGTCTTGTTGGGCATCCGCCAAACGCACACCACCACCAGCAAAGAGCACAGGTCTTTTTGCTTCTTGGATAGCATCTGCAATACGTTTGATTTGCAAGTCATTTCCTTTGTTGCTTGGTTTGTATCCACGAAGTCCAACTGCTTCTGGATATACAAATGGACCATTCAATTCTTGTACTTGTACATCTGTTGGCACATCAATGAGCACAGGGCCTGGTCTACCAGTGGATGCCAAATGGAAGGCTTCTTTTACGATGCGTGGAATTTCATTTGGATCTTTCACCAAATAACTATGTTTGATGAAGGGCGCAACAGCACCAGTGATATCCACTTCTTGGAAAATATCACGTCCCAAAAGGTGAGAAGGTACTTGACCTGTGATGGCAACCATTGGGATAGAATCCATGTAGGCAGTTGCAATCCCTGTAATTAAGTTGGTTGCACCAGGGCCAGAAGTAACCATACAGACACCTGTTTTGCCACTGATTCTACTATAACCAGATGCCATATGACCTGCATTTTGTTCAGTACGCACCAAGGTATACGCAATACCTTCTGTTTGACTTAAGGAATCTACAAGACTACAAATGGTTGCACCTGCATACCCAAACATTTGGGTTACCTGTTCTTCCTTCAAACTTGCTATGAGCGCTTCTGCTCCATTCATCGAAATAACCCCCTAACGAAAGTTGTATTGCCCGCTTATGTGTCAGAATCCATAGGTATTTTGCACAGTTTTTATGGGGCTTTTCCAATAGATATGAAATGATTTTTCTGTTGATACTCTCTAAAATTCATATTACTCATTTTTTACTGGGCTGTTTTCGTCAGTTTCTATGAAAAAGCGAATTGGTATTCCCTATAATGCCTTTTGTTTTGGTGAATTATAACAAACGAAATAGGACAGTAAATTTAGTGCAAAAACCACTAGAGTTTCCATATAGTATAACAGTTGTTCTTAAAAAAGTACACGTTTTTTTGAAAGTATTTTGTATACTTTGCAAACGAAAGAAAAACAAATAAAATGGAAGATAATTGTACCCATAAATCATGAAAAACAGTTGTAAAATAAAAAGAAATGTGTATAATAGAATAGGCAAAATGATATGTTAAATAGGATGTGGTAGAAATAGCTAGCACAACGAGTGATACCATAAAAGAAGTCCCAATTAAAGATAAAAGGGCTTTTATATCTTGTAGGGTACGCATTGTATGCGTACCGAAAGTGGAATGCATACATAATTAAGATATGTTCATGTATGTTAGGGCTCATTCAGTTAAATTGGGATTAAAGGAAAAGGAAGAAACTATGAATCAAATTGAACTAATATTACTTGCAATTGGCTTATCTATGGATGCGTTTTCTGTATCCATTTGCAAAGGTCTATCCACAAGAAAAATACATATGCATCAATATGTCTGTCTTGGGTTGTGGTTTGGCGGTTTTCAGGTGTTGATGCCTGTTTTGGGGTATTTTTTGGGTAGCGCATTTGCTTCCTATATCAATGCCTATGCACATTACATTGCCTTGATTCTTTTGGGAATCATTGGCAGCCAAATGCTGAAAGCGGGCTTATCCAAAGAAGAAACAGAAGAAGTCAGTGACGCTTTTGGTGTCAAAACCATGTTTTTGATGGCAGTTGCAACCAGCATCGATGCATTGGCAGTTGGTGTGACATTTGCCATTTTACCAGATGTACATTTGATGTCAGCAGTTTCAATCATTGGTATTACCACATTTGCAGTTTCAGTAGCTGGTTTAAAAATTGGAAACATCTTTGGTGTGAAATATAAATCCAAAGCAGAAATCTTAGGTGGCATCATCTTGATTTGCATTGGAATTAAGATTTTTCTTGAAGGAATTGGCATAATTTGAGGGACGAAATGTAGAAAATGTCCAAATAATATGTACATTTTCATAGAAAAATCCATGATATGAAAACAAATGAAATAAAGTGCATAAAACACGTAAAAATCAAGAAAAATCACCTGGAATCCATTGACAATCAGGGGTACTCATGGTACACTTAAGAAAATAAAGCATGGTGTAGTCTGTAGTGAGAAGTATCTCCTGTAGGACATGCCATCAAATAAAGACTATGAGATATCCAAGTGGATATATTCGTATATAAAATGGTGATCTCAAAAAGAGATTCATCACCAAGAGAGACGTAAAGCAACAGTGTTTATGTGCGTAACATAAACGGTATGTCTCTATATCTGGCGGACTTTCCTCTGGCGGTTCCTTAGATGGTGCTTATGGTTACGAATTTGATTCTAGCCGTTTTTCGGAAGACGAAGAACACAACCACCACTGAACTCAATTCAGCCCACTACCATCGAAATGTTTACAGTAACACCACTATTGTGACGAAAGGAACAGGGGCCGTTTCAGAAGAAACCGGATAAAACCAGAAACTGAGCATGAAAAACTCTAGTACCATTGCAAGGAAAACTCTATATGCGAAAAGATAAAGACAATAAATTGGTCTAGGCAGCCAAGGGGTTGTCTTTTTTCGTGGAGAAAATATAAATTATCTCAATTATAGATAGTGGTAGGATATCCCCTCTATATATTGTAGAAGTGTAACGTAGGGGTGTACCTATGTGTGCACCCGTATTCTGAATTGGAACAGAAGATATCTGTGTGGATCATACCGTTAGCTTTGGATATCGTATACAAGAAAAGAGGAAGTAAAAGAGAAAAAAATAGATATTGGCACATTTGTAGTGGAAAACCACAAAAACCCTCGAAAATATAGGGAATTTATGTCCTTTTGATTGAAAAGTGATACAATATGTGCTATTTTATAAAAATGGGTATTTATATGAGAACAATATGGGAGAAGGAGTTAGTAAAATGGAGCATGAATTGCAAAAGAAGTATGGTTTGAGCACTGCCATTGCAATGGTAATTGGGATTGTAATTGGTAGCGGTGTATTTTTCAAAGCAGAAAAGGTATTGGTGGCAACAGGTGGCGATTTGCAACTGGGTATCTTGGCTTGGTTCTTGGGTGGTTTGGTTATGATTCTTTGTGGATATAACTTTGCACTTTTGGCAACCCAACACGAAAAAGTTGGCGGTATCGTAGACTATGCAGAAGTAATGGTGGGTCATAAATATGGCTACTTTATGGCATGGTTTATGCAAATGATTTACTATCCAGCATTTACAGGTGTTTTGGCTTGGGTATCTGCAAGATATTTCTGTGTTTTGGTTGGTTGGGATATTGTTGGCGGTCAATGTATGATGTTGGCTGGATTTGTTTTGGTGGCTGTGTATTGCTTGAATGCACTTTCTCCAAAATTGGCAGGTAGATTCCAAGTGAGTACAACAGTCATCAAATTGATTCCTTTGTTTATGATGGCAATTGTTGGTACCATTTATGGTGCGAAAAATGGGATTTTGGTGGAAAACTTCACCACAGTTGTCACAACAGATGTCAGTGAACATCCTTTGTTTACAGCAGTTGTAGGTACTTCCTTTGCTTATGAAGGCTGGATTTGTGCAACCAGTATCAATGCAGAATTGAAAGATGCAAAGAAAAACTTGCCAAAAGCTTTGGTGATTGGGACTTTGTTTGTTGCAATGACCTATATTTTGTATTATATTGGTTTGGCTGGTGCTGTAGAAAACCAAGTGATGATGGATGGTGGCGAAACAGGTGCGAAATTGGCGTTTTCGGCAGTATTCTCTGAAGTAGGCGGAACTTTGCTCTTCCTTGTAGTAACCATTTCTGCAATTGGAACCTTGAATGGTTTGATGATGGCTTGTGTGCGTGGTATGTATGCCATTGCAGCACGTGATGAAGGCCCATTTCCACATTACTTTAAAAAATTGGATTCTGAATCCAATATGCCATATAATTCCGCAACAGTAGGTTTGCTTTTGGCTATGTTGTGGTTGGTATATTTCTATGGTGCAAACTTGACAGCACCATGGTTTGGAAAATTCAGCTTCGACAGTTCTGAATTGCCATGTATCAGTTTGTATTCCATGTACATTCCGATCTTTGTGATGCAAATGAAAAAAGGTGTGAATTTCGGTACATTCAATCGCTATGTGGCACCAATTTTGGGTATTTGTGCATGTCTATTTATGGTATTGGCAGCAATTGTATCCTTGGGTGAAGCAATCATCTACTACTTGATCATCTATGTAGTGATTATGGTCTTTGGTGTGGCTTGTAAAAATCTTGGTCACAAAAAAGCATAAACAAAAACAATAAAAAATCAATATTTAAGGGGGGATTCTATATCCTTCCTTATTTTTTTACGCCAAATGAAATATACCGATATGAAAGGTATGGTTAGTGTTGACATATGTCAGAAATAGAGTATAATATCCATATGTAGATAAGACATATGATGTGTTATTTTTATGAATCAAGTTTCTTTTGCAAATAAGTGTGCTGCAAACCCGTAGGGGCAACCCTGTGTGGTTGACCGTTTTCAGATAGAGTAATGCTTATTTAAAGTCCTTTAAAGATAAAAAGGATTATTGTACTCTATTGTAAATTTTGTAGGGTACGCATTGCATGCGTGCCAAAAGCGGAATGCATACAATGCATTCCCTACACAGCATTAATATAATTAAGTTTAGTTATCTTAAAATAGGAATTTGTAAAAGAAGAAAATCAATTGAACTAGGAGGCTTTCTATGGCAAGACCAAAAAAAATTAGAAAAATATGTACCATGCCTGAAAACAGTGGATTTGTGCCATTGCAGGAGTGTGGTCACGATACAGAAACAATTATTATGGCAATAGACGAATATGAAACCATTCGTTTGATAGATTTGTTTGGATATACCCAAGAAGAATGTGCAAAAC
Organism: Chakrabartyella piscis; assembly: GCA_030067835.1. Taxonomy (GTDB): domain Bacteria; phylum Bacillota; class Clostridia; order Lachnospirales; family Anaerotignaceae; genus Chakrabartyella; species Chakrabartyella piscis. The sequence continues at coordinate 3,079,603 of CP092441.1, read as the reverse complement.
AAATGCAAATTGCAAGAACAACAGTACAAGCAATGTACAATGATGCAAGAAAGAAAATGGCAGATGCATTGGTGAATCGCAAATCCCTTTGTGTAGAAGGTGGAGATGTGAATATTTGCCAAGGAGCAGAAGCTGGAAATTGTGGTAGAGAAAATTGCCTGTGTGGCAAACAAGACGAAGGAGTGAACACAAATGAGTGAAACATGTTCCCATAATTGTGATACATGTGCTTCCAAATGTAGCAATCCTACACCAGCAGCACAACAAAGCATGATTTTGGATGCAAATGAAAGTAGCAATGTCAAAAAAGTCATTGCTGTTGTCAGTGGAAAAGGTGGCGTTGGTAAGTCTATGGTCACATCTTCTTTGGCAGTTTTGATGAACAAAGCTGGTAAAGAAGTGGGTATTTTGGATGCTGATATCACAGGTCCTTCTATTCCAACTGCTTTTGGCATCAAAGAAAAAGCATATGGTTCCCCAAGAGGAATCTTGCCTGCAATTACAAAAACAGGTATCAAAATGATGTCTGTCAATTTGTTGTTGGAAAATGAAACAGATCCAGTTGTTTGGCGTGGTTCTTTGATTGCAAATGCAGTCAAACAATTTTGGCAAGAAGTAGTATGGGAAGATTTGGACTTTTTGTTTGTGGATATGCCACCAGGAACAGGTGATGTACCTTTGACTGTATTCCAATCTTTGCCAGTGGATGGCATTGTCATTGTCACATCCCCACAAGAATTGGTGAGTATGATTGTAGACAAAGCAGTGAAAATGGCAGAAATGATGCATGTACCAATTTTGGGTATTGTGGAAAACTTGTCCTATTTCAACTGTACAGAATGTGGCACAAAACATTACATTTATGGAGAAAGTCACATCCACGAAATTGCAAAAAAACATGAAATTCCAGTTGTCTGTCAACTGCCAATTGATCCTGCTGTTGCTGCAAGATGCGATAGAGGTGATACAGAAAGTTTTTCTGAAAACTGGATGGATGAATTGGTGGCACACTTGCAAAAGTAAAAAAATAGAAGAAACGGTTTGTCCGTGATACAGCGTCAAATCAAAAAAAGTTTGTGAATAAATGCATACTGGAATAGAAGGATATTGTGTTGCAATTCCTTTGGAAAGTATTGATTTCAGTACATTATTTTGATGTTTTGTATTTTTTATGATACATAGAAACAGTCCTTAGGGGCTGTTTTTTTGTATGTGTGGCAGAGTACAATTCCCCAAAAAAGAGGAGATTGTATACAAAAAACAAGAAAAAGCAACTAAAATTTAACAAATTCAGAAAATTATAGCAAAATAATAAGATAATCATAAGAAATCTTAATATTTTGGCGATTCGCTTAATAATGTTGTAAGAAATCGAAAAAATAAGAGTTTTATTGTGCATAATATGATAAGTATTCATACAGATATAGTAATATATCAGATAGATTCACAAATGTCATCGTATTTTTTGACAAGAATTATGTCAAAACTAACGAAAAATAAAGATTAAAATTTATTTTAGAAAAAATCTGCGGAAATTTCTTCTTGAAAAAATAAAAACAATATGTAAAATGATAAATAAATAACAACATTTGTCTGCGCAACACAGAAGGAGGAAGACAAATGTTTTTATGTGGCACTTATCATTTTATTATTTATGGGAGGGAATTGAAGTGGAAGCGATTAACAATTTTGTAAGCACCATCAATGGATTTGTGTGGGGTCCTGTTATGTTGGTTCTTTTGTTTGGAACACATCTTGTTCTAACACTTAGAACCAAATTCATCCAAAGACACATTTTCAAAGCAATCAAATTGTCTGTGACACCAGATCATGAAGCAGAGGGAGATGTTTCTGGATTTGGCGCATTGGCAACAGCATTGGCAGCAACAATTGGTACTGGTAATATCGTAGGGGTTGCAACAGCAATTTCTCTTGGTGGTCCTGGTGCTGTATTCTGGTGTTGGTTGACTGGTTTGTTTGGTATCGCAACAAAATATGGTGAAGCACTCTTGGCAATCAAATATAGAGTAAAAGACCAAAATGGCGAAATGAATGGTGGACCTATGTATGCTTTGGAAAGAGGCTTTGGTCAAAAATGGTTGGGCATTATGTTTGCAGTATTCGCTGGTATCGCATGTTTCGGTATTGGTAATATGACACAAGGTAACTCCATTTCCACAATGGTAGAATCCACATTCAATATTCCTACATGGATTACAGGTGTTGTTTTGATGATTGCTACTGGTGCTGTTATCTTGGGTGGTGTAAAATCCATCGCTAAAGTTTGTGGTAAATTGGTTCCTTTGATGGCTGGTTTCTACATCGTTGGTTGTATCGTAATCATCTTCATCAATGGCGCTTATGTTGGTGAAGCATTCAACTTGATCATCACATCTGCATTCAGTGGCAGCGCAGTTGGTGGCGGTTTTGTTGGTGCAAGCGTTATGTTGACCATTCGTTATGGTATTGCTCGTGGTTTGTTCACAAATGAAGCTGGTTTGGGTTCTGCTCCAATCGCTGATGCAGCTGCTATGACAAGAAACCCTGTACGTCAAGCTATGATCGCTATGAGTGGTGTATTCTGGGATACAATCATCGTTTGTGCTTTGACAGGTTTGGTTTTGGTTTCTTCTATCCTCAAAGATCCAGTTGGTTTGGAAGGTTTGAATGGTGGCGTTTTGACAGCTCAAGCATTCAACGCTATTCCAGTTGTTGGACCTATCGTATTGACAATCGGGTTGATCACATTTGCTTGGTCCACAATCTTGGGCTGGAGCTACTATGGTGAAAGATCTTGGGTTTACTTGGTAGGCACAAAAGCAATCAAACCTTTCCGTATTGCTTGGACACTTGTAGTATTCGTAGGTTGTGTAACTGCTCTTGACTTGGTATGGAACATTGCAGATACATTGAACGCTATGATGGCATTCCCTAACTTGGTTGCATTGCTTGGTTTGAGTGGTGTTATCGTTTCTGAAACCAAAAAATATCTTTGGGATGACAACTTGGATGGTTGGACTACAGACGAAATTCCAGTGGTTGAAAAATAAAATTTGTATTTTATAATTGAATGAGATAAAAGGGTCTTTGTCGTTGTGCAAAGGCTCTTTTTTTATGGAAAAAGGTGTTTGCATTATTATAGTAGAAAGGGTTACAAGTTGAGAAAACAGGAAGAACGCCATTGCGTGGTTTTTGTTTGTGCAGGAAGGATAATTCTATGAAAATAGTAGGAATTGTATACAAAGAACGGACAAAAACAATCTTATATGCAACAAATGCATGAAAAACATGTGGTTTTAGGATGATTCATGCAAAATAAGCATAACTTCGTCGTTTTGCCAATTATAGATACAAATTTTAATGAAATCTTAAGAAATATTGTAAGATTTCCCAAAAGTGTTAACGTATATATATAAATACAAAATACTTGAACAAATATTGGTGTAATTTTGTATACATTCAGTGAAACCTATACAATAAACTAGGAATTGAAAAATATTGGAAAATATTGTATGAAAGATAGTGCTTGTAATATTTGAAATATCCTGTACAATGGTATATAGATAAAAACATATGTCCGTGTATGAGGGATTGCAAAGGGACAGTTGTTTTTGTCTGGCAATTATCTAACGTATTATTATTTATAGGAGGGATTTTTCAATGGAAGCAATTAACAACTTTGTAAGTGTTGTCAATGGATTCGTATGGGGACCTGTAATGTTGGTTCTTCTCTTCGGAACTCACGTATTCTTGACAGTAAGAACCAAATTTATTCAAAAGTACATGTTCAAAGCAATCAAAATGTCTGTAACACCTGATAAAGAAGCAGAAGGTGATATTTCTGGTTTTGGTGCATTGGCAACAGCATTAGCAGCAACAATTGGTACTGGTAATATCGTAGGGGTTGCAACAGCAGTTTCCATCGGTGGACCTGGTGCGATTCTTTGGTGTTGGTTGACAGGTTTGTTCGGTATTGCTACAAAATACGGCGAAGCAATCTTGGCAATCAAATACAGAGTAAAAGATAAAAATGGCAACATGGTCGGTGGACCTATGTATGCTTTGGAAAGAGGTATGGGTCAAAAATGGTTGGGCGTAATGTTTGCTGTTTTTGCTGGTATCGCTTGTTTCGGTATTGGTAATATGACACAAGGTAACTCCATCGCTGTTATGGTTGAAGAAAACTTGAACGTTAGCCCAGTAATTACAGGTATCATTTTGACAGTTGCAACTGGCGCTGCAATCCTTGGTGGTGTAAAATCTATCGCTAGCGTTTGTGAAAAATTGATTCCTTTGATGGCTGCTTTGTACATCATTGGTTGTGTCATCATCTTGTGCATCAATGCTCCTTACATTGGTCAAGCATTTAACGTTATCTTCCGTGGTGCTTTCGGTATGGAACAAGTAGTTGGTGGTTTTGCTGGTGGTGCAATTTCTATGGCAATCCGTTATGGTGTTGCTCGTGGTTTGTTCTCCAATGAAGCTGGTTTGGGTTCTGCTCCAATCGCTGCTGCTGCTGCACAAACAAGAAATCCTGTTCACCAATCTTTGGTTTCCATGTCTGGTGTATTCTGGGATACAATCATCGTTTGTGCTTTGACAGGTTTGGTTTTGGTAACATCTATGTTGAAAGATACAACTGGCGCAATGGAAGGTTTGAGTGGTGGTTTGTTGACATCCGCAGCATTCAACGCAATTCCTGTAATTGGACCTATCGTTTTGACAATTGGTTTGATCACATTTGCTTGGTCCACAATCTTGGGATGGAGTTACTATGGTGAAAGAGTTTGGATTTACTTGGTAGGTTCCAAAGTAATCAAACCTTTCCGTGTTGTTTGGACACTTGTAGTATTCGTAGGTTGTGTAACTGCTCTTGATTTGGTTTGGAACATCGCTGATACTTTGAACGCTATGATGGCATTCCCTAACTTGGTTGCTTTGCTCGGTTTGAGTGGTGTAATCGTTTCTGAAACCAAAAAATATCTTTGGGATGATAATATGGAAGCTTGGTCTACAGACGAAATTCCTACAGTCGACAAAGCTTGATTTTAAATCTACATAAAAATAAGAAAGAGCCTTTGCATTTGCAAGGGTTCTTTTTTGATGTATACAATCAGAGGGTAAGAAAAAACAATTTTGGAGATGAAACATAGAAAAAGGGATTATACAAGTGAAAAAATTAGTATCTATCGTATTGGGGTTTACAATGGTTATGGGAATTGGTAGAACAACTGTGTTTGTGGATGGAGAATCCATTGCTTTTAAAGTATATGGCATTGGTGACAACAACTTTAATTTGAGCTTTTCTCATATACAAACAAAAATGCAATAAAAACCAACTACTCGAAAGCAATTGGTTTTCTTTCATATGTCCGACGGGGTTCGAATCTACGATCTTTTGAGTCGGAGAACTTGTAGGATACAAAAGAAATACCCGTTTAGATGATGCGACAGTTGGTTTTGCACAAGAAAGAGAGTCAATTGGAAAGTTTGTAATTTCTTTTGGCATCGGGTGTTGCTTACTTTTTTGTATTTTTGAAAATAACGGTCAAATAGTGGTCATGGTATTTAAATTGAATTTGCACAATTTGGAAAGAAATTACGTAAATTTAAAATTAAAATTCAATATAACAAAAATATGAGTATATGACAAAAATTATTTTACAGATGAGAAGCTAGGGGTGTTTTATATATAAATATAGTGATTTAGATTTTTTAAAAAATATATTGAATTTATCTCTTTGGTTTAAACCTTTTATTATAAAGGTTTTATCCATTGTTCATTTTGAGAAAGTCAACAGAGAAGTGTTCAGATTGATTAGGCTCTAATCGACGTATGGATTTTGCGTTTAAGGCATTTGGTGCACCACAATGTGGCTCAATAGCAATAAATTCAGGATGCAATTCATTCTTCCAAATCACCAAATGATCAAATTGTGAGGAGATATTGTATCGTATATCGCCAATTTGCATGGAGTTGGAGTGAATTGTGTAATAACCACCAACATTGATAGGCGAAGCAAATAATCCATCAGTTAATGCTGCTTCTTCAGCAGTTAAAGTTAAAAAATTTCCAGTTGGGAGATATCGTTCATCACGTTCTAAGCGTTGTTTCAGTGGAAGTTTCAAAAATTGTTGTTTGAAAAAATTGGTGTGTAATCCAAAAGTCAAAGGCATTGCAGTTGTACCTATATTTGTAAAGATAAATTTTTGGTGATACCCGAAATCGTCTAAAAAATATTCTACGTCCAATTGAAAAGGAAATGGGAAAAGTTCATCTTTATTGGAAAACTGTGCAATAACAGAAGTATTGGTTTGTTGCAAAATTGTAAAGAGAGTTTCTGCCAAAAATCCATGCAAATGGTTATTTGTGGAGGATTCGTTGATTGGTAGATGATAGATGGTTCCATCAAAACAAAATTGCCCCGCATCTGTTCGATTGGGCGGAAATAGCAATGGATTTCCGTAAATATGTGGATTTTGATGAAGCACTGTGGAAGAAGTAGGAGTTCTCAATAGGGGCATATTTTTGTAGGTGAGAGAATATGTATTCATACCTTGACTAGGGGAAATTAGTGCTTTCCAAGAACCTTTTGACAGTAAAATTCCAGTGTGATTTGACATAAAAGCCTCCTTAAAATAAATGATATAAAATATTATATCTAAAAAAGAATAAACTGTCACGTTATTTTTTATGGATATTTTGGTGTAAATACATAAAATAAAAGCACATGGAATGTGAATTTCTTGTTGATTTGCTTAAGGTATAGATAAATATGTAGAAAAAATTAGAAAGTATTGCACTTTATGAAGTATAGTGGTACTATAAAAGTGGATTTGATATTATATCAAATTTGAGGAGAGGTAACTTGTGTTATTTTGGAAAAGGAGGAAATGGTATGAAAAAAGTATTTGCATTACTAATGGTAGCAGTTATGTCTATGGGTGTTGTAGGTTGCGGGTCATCTCAAACAGAAAGTGCAGCAGCTCCAGCAGAAACTTCCAGTGCTGATACAAGTGCTGATGCAAGCGCAGATGTGGAACCATTGTTGTTGAAAGTAAGCTTTTCAGAAACAGAAGATAGTATTTTTGGTGTGGAAGTGCTTGCAGCTTTTGAAAAAATCACAGAAGAAACAGATGGTAGATTGGCTTTTGAATACTATCCAAATAATCAATTGGGTTCCATTACAGATATGTTGGAACAAATGCAGGCAGGAGCACCTTTGATTTGCTCTTTGGGCTTTGATAATCTTGGGGATACAGTTGCTAGCTTTGCACCAGCATCCTTCCCATATATCTACAACGATTTGTATGAAGTACAAATGTTGGGCAACTCCGATTGGATGGCTGCTGTAGAAACAGAATTGTTGGCACAAAATGTAGTTCCTCTTTGCTATGGTGCAATTGGGTATCGTCATTTCATTAGTACATTCCCAATTGGTAGTGCAGCAGATGTATCTGGTCATATCATGCGTATGGGACCTTCTTCTTCTGCACAAGGATTTATCACAGTTATGGGTGGGACTCCAACTACAACAACTTGGGCAGACAACTATTCCTTGTTGCAAACTGGCGTAATCGATGCTTGTGAAGCACCACTAAGTCTTTTGCTCAGTTCTTCTTTGAACGAGGTTTGTAGTGATTTGTGTCTTTCTGGTCACTTTGTAAATCCGTTTTCACTTTGTATCAATCCTACTTATTGGGATCAAATTTCTGCAGAAGATCAAGCGGTAGTAACCAGACTTTTGGATGAAGCTTGTACAAACATGGCAGATACAGCAATGGAAATGGAAGAACAATACATCCAAGATTTCAAAGATGCTGGTGTAAACGTAGTATCTCCTGATAAAGCAACATTTGCAGCATATGTTCCTGCTTTGTTCGAAGAACTTTCTTTGGACCCAGCTATTTACGATGACATTCGTGCAGCAATCGATGCAAACAAATAAATAAAAGTATAATTTGAATCCCTCATCATCCATTGCTGGTGGTGGGGGATTTTTAGAAAGGTGGATTACATGAAAGAAAAAACATTGAAAGGGTATTTCCTTTGGTTTGTCATTCACATTCCTGAAATCATAGCAGCAGTTGCACTTCTCATTGCATTGACCATCACCTTTGTCAATGCAGGAACAAGATATTTGCTACAATACACCTTTGTTGGCTCCGATGAAGTGGTAGCCATCATGTTTTCTTGGATGGTATTTCCAGGAGCGGCAGCAGCTTTTCGTAGAGGAATGCACTATGGTGTAGATATGCTGGTAAGTGCTTTTCCAGAAACTATGCGGAAAATTGTGGAAGTGATTATGAGCGCTGTGGTAGTGGTGATTATGGTTGCAGCCACATATTTGAGTTATGTTTTGTATATGAATGTAGGCACAAAAATTATGACAGCAACAAGAGTTTCTTATAGAATTTTGGATATGGGGATGTTGGTTGGATTTGCACTTATGTCCATTTATGCAATTATTTTATTTTGCAAAATCATAAAAGCAACATTCATGCCCAAAACGAGGGAAGGAGGCGATATAGTATGAATTTGGATATTTGGATTCCTATTTTTACAATACTGACCCTTGCTCTATTGAATATACCTATTTGGATTGCAATTTTGGGCGGTGTTTTGCCTTATTTCATATTTTTACAACCAGATTTGCCCATTCAAATTGTGGCACAAAGAATTGTTGCAGTTACAGAATCCTCCTCATATATGGCAATCCCGTATTTTGTAACAGCAGGAGCCATTATGAATTATTCGGGGATTTCCAAACGACTGATGGACTTGGCAGATGGATTGGTAGGGCATCTGACAGGTGGATTGGGGCATGTGAATGTAGTGCTTTCTGTGTTGATGGGTGGTATCTCGGGCTCTGCAGCAGCAGATGCGGCAATGGAATGTAAAATCCTTGTGCCAGAAATGGAAAAAAGAGGATACGACCGCAATTTCAGTGCAGCCATCACAGTTGGCTCATCCCTCATCACACCCATCATTCCACCGGGGATGGGGCTCATTGTATTTGCATTTGCAACACAAATTTCTGTAGGTCGTATGTTTGCAGCTGGGTATGTACCAGGGCTGTTGTGTATGATTTTTATGATGATTTATGTGTACATTGTTTCCAAAAAAAGAAATTATAAAGGAACTCGTACAAAAATGGCATCTCCAAGAGAAATTGGACGTTTGTTTGTCAATGCGCTTTGGGCATTGATCATTCCCTTTGGAATTGTAATGGGATTGCGTCAAGGTGCTTTTACCGCAACAGAAGCAGGGGCAATTTGTGCTTGGTATGCTTTGTTCATAGGTGTTTTTGTGTACAAAGAAATCAAAAAAGAACATATTTGGTTGATTGCAAAGGAATCTATTCTGGGAACTGCAACGGTTATGATTTTGATTTGTATTGCAGGGGCTTTGTCCTATTTCTTGACCTACGAGAGAATTCCGCAGGCGTTGTCTTCAATGATGCTTGGTATGGATTTGAATAAATATCAATTCTTGTTGATGGTCAATGTTTTGCTTTTGATGGTGGGTATGTTTATGGAAGGTGGCGCACCACAAATCATCTTGGGACCATTGTTGATGCCCATTGCACTTTCCCTTGGAATTGACCCCATTCATTTTGGGATTATCTTTGTATTTAACCTTGGTATTGGGAATATGACACCGCCATTTGGTATTGTTTTGTACCAAGTATCGGGGTTGTTGAATGTAAAACTAACCAGTTTGTCAAAGGCTTGTATGCCATTTATTTTGATTATGATTTTGGTATTGATGTTGATTACCTTTATTCCAGATTTGGTTTTGTGTGTTCCAAACTTAATCTATGGCGTAGCATAAGGAGGTTTCTATGAAAAAAATTACATTAATTACAGGTGCAACCACGGGGACAGGATATGGTGTTGCACAAAAATTTATAAAAATGAGTCATAATGTATGTATTACCAGCAGAGATGCCAAACGAGCAGAACAAGCGGCAGAAGAACTGAAAGCATTTGGCGATAATCAAGTAGAAGTTTTTGGGTTTGGTCTAGAGGCATTGCAAGAAAATCAAGTTATTTCAGTATTTGATATATTGAAAGAACGTGGATATTTGGTAGATAAGCTGATTTTGGTTGCTGCCAATATGGGTCTCAATATGCCTAATTTCTTTGAGGTTCCATACGAAGATTGGATTCGAGTAATTGATACCAATATTGGATGGAATTTTATGATTTCTCGTCAAGCGGCAAAACATATGGTTGCTTTGGGTGGCGGTGCAATTGTTGTGGTGGGCTCGGTCAATGGGATTCGTACCACAAAAAATAGAAGTGCCTATTGTACCTCAAAAACAGGGTTGCATGGTTTGGCACGTAATTTGGCTGTGGAATTGGGTTCCTACCACATACGTGTCAACACAGTGGTTTCTGGGGGCATCAAAACAGATCGTTATTATGCAAGACCAGAAATTCAAAATTCAGTGCATAACAAAACACCTTATGGAGATATTGCGGAATTTTCGGATATTGCCAATGCAGCATATTTCTTGGCAGACGATTCCAGTGCTAGAATCATCACAGGAGCAGAATTGGCTGTGGATGGTGGAGCTTTGGCACAATTTGTATATGAGGAAGAAGGCATTCGCTTGCCAGATGGCATAACATTTGCAGATTAATGTGCATTGTATTTATATATTAGACATGAGGTGATGGTATGCAGGTAACTTGGTTGGGGCAAGCAGGCGTTTTGCTTGTGCATCAAGGAATACGAATTATGATAGATCCCTATATGAGCAATTCTTTGGAAGAAGAAAATGGAGTGGGATATCAACGAATGGTTCCCATTCAAACAGAATTTCTGGTGGCACCTGATGTTTTGGTTATTACCCATATCCATGAAGATCATATGGATTTACAGACAATCGATCAATTGCTCAAAGGGAGTGTGGTTACAGTTATGGCTCCTTTAGGTGTGATTCGTGTTTTACGAGAACGAAAATATGAGAATATTGCCTATGTTATGTTGGTTCCAGAAGTGGAAGTTACCATTTTGGGCATAGAGTTTCGTGGAATGCCAGCGGTACATAGCGACTTAGAAGCAGTTGGCATTGAGATTTTTGCAAATGGTGTGTGTATATATCATATGGGAGATACCTTGTATCATCCAGATATGATTCGTGCACAAAATAAGCCTGTGGATTGTTTGTTGATTCCCATAAATGGAAAAGGGAATAACATGAACGAAGTGGATGCAGCTAGAATGACAAAAGCCATTTCCCCCAAAAGGGTATACCCAATTCATTGGGATATGTTTGAAAATTACAAGGGAAATGTGGAGGTGTTCAAAAAGTTGATGGCAGACTCGGAAATTGTTGTCATCCAAGAGCCTGCATACAATACATTTGACCTTTGATGGAAGAAAAAGTGATGGGATGTCACAAAAGGATTGGAGGAGTGCATCTTGAAAATTACAGATATCAAAACATACACTGTATTTTCTTATAGAACCAATTTTGTGTTTGTACAAATAGAAACTGATAGTGGATTAAAAGGTGTTGGAGAAGGGACATTGGAGTACAAAGAACACGCTTTGGTGGGTGCAGTGGAAGATATCAAACGTGTACTCGTAGGTCAAAACCCAATGGAAATTGAACGAATTGCATCCGAATTGTATCGAGATTCCTATTGGCGTTTGGGGCCTGTGCTTATGAGTGCAATTTCTGCTGTGGAAATGGCACTTTGGGATATCAAAGGTAAGTTTTATGATATGCCAGTATATGAATTTTTGGGCGGTAAAGTGAGAAATCAAATCCGTATGTATGCAAATGGTTGGTTCTCTGGTGCAACTACACCAGAAGCCTTTGCAGAAGCGGCAAAAAAAGCTGTTGCGATGGGTGTGACAGCGCTCAAATGGGATCCGTTTGGAAAAGCATATCTACATATGGAAAAAGCTGATTTCATGCGTTCTATGGAAATTATAGAAGCGGTTCGAGGTGCAGTTGGAAACCAAGCAGATTTGATGATAGAAGGGCATGGTAGGTTTAATGTTGCAACAGCAATACAAATCGCAAATGCACTGAAACCATTTGACCCTCTATTTTTTGAAGAACCTACACCGCCAGATAGCTTGGATGCAATGGCAGAAGTACACCGCAAATCTCCAGTACCTTTGTCTGGAGGAGAGCGCTTGTATGGTTTGCACCAAGTCAAAGAATTTTTGGATAAGGGCTGCGCAGATTTCATTCAACCAGATGTTAGCCATTGTGGTGGCATTATGGCAGTCAAAAAAATGGCAGCCATGGCAGAAACATATTATGTGACCATTGCACCACATAATCCAAGTGGTCCAGTTGCAAATGCTGCTAGCTTGCAATTAGCAGGCTGTATCAATAACTTTAGAATTTTGGAAATTATGTTATCAGATGTAAATTGGAGAGCAGAATTAACCGATGAAAGAGTAATCTTTGAGCATGGAGATATTTTAATTCCGGACAAAGCTGGTTTGGGACTCAACTTACAAGAAGAAAATTGCTTGAAATATCCATTTGAACCAGTTGATTTGCGTCACTATAAAGGTACCTTAACGAATATACGCCCAGAAAATAAAACAGCTTTTTATTTTGAAGGATTGCAAATGTGAAAGTTTGGTGAGGAAAAGTGAAAATTGTAGATTTGCAGATGTATCATGTGCGACCAAGATGGATGTTTTTGAAAATCACAACAGACGCTGGTATTTGTGGTTGGGGAGAACCGGTTTTGGAGGGGCGTGCCAAAACAGTAGAACAAGCAATTATGGAACTAAAGCCCATTCTAATCGGTGCGGATCCTTTGAAAATTGAATATTTGACACAACTTATGTATCGTGGTACTTATTATAGAGGTGGCCCTATTTTGATGAGTGCAATTTCAGGTATTGAAATGGCATTGTGGGACATCAAGGGCAAGTTCTATAATGCACCGGTGTATGAACTCTTGGGGGGATTGTATCGAGATAAAGTGCGGATGTATGGTCATTTGAAACCAACTGCTTTAGCGGGGGATTTTCCTGTATCAGATATGTTAACATTGGCAAAAAAACGCATGGAAGAGGGCTTTACAGTGGTAAAATATTCAGTGATACCGCCAATAAAACCTTTGGACAATAAAAAAATGTTAGATAGCATAGTCAACCGTTTTGCAGCAGTTCGTGAAACGGTTGGGGATGCAATAGATGTGGCAGTTGATTTTCATGGTAGAGTGAGTCCAGCGATGTCTATTCGGATTCTCAAAGAATTGGAACAATATTATCCACTCTTTGTGGAGGAACCTGTTTTGCCTGAAAATGTAGAAGGAATGGTACAGGTGGCTCGTAGTACAACCATTCCAATAGCAGCAGGGGAAAGATTGATTTCCAAATGGGGTTTCCGAGAATTGATTGAAAAGCAAGCTGTTGCAGTGGTGCAACCTGATTTGTGTCATTGTGGGGGTATTTTTGAAGCAAGGAAAATTGCAGTAATGGCAGAATTATATTATATGCAGTTGGCACCACATAATCCTTTAGGACCAATTTCTTTGGCTGCTTGTTTGCAATTGGATGCTTGTACACCAAATGTACTAGCACAGGAACACCCAGCAATGGAAAATAAGCAAGATTTGGGTGTTGGGATTTTGAAGGAACCATTTGTGATTGAAAAAGATGGTTGCATTCATATTTCTCAGAAGCCTGGTCTTGGCGTCGAAGTGGACGAAGAAGCCTTGAAAGCATTGGAATTTATTGGGGATTGGGATACACCACATTTATTCTTCGATGATGGCGGAGTTGCTGATTGGTGATATGATTTTGTATATATTTTGATGAAATGTATGGGTTTTGAAACAATACCAAAAGCACATTTTCTAAGTATATAGTTAGAAATGGAAAATATAAATGATATTACTTTTCTTAGTTGTATTTATTTGATATAATAATCAATAAGGAAATAAATTGAGAAGGGTGGTAAAGACTGAGATGGCGAAAGAAGATATTGTTGGTGCAACAATGGCAAATAAGTTGGCTGATCGATTGCGAGAAGATATTTTTAGCCGTAAATTGGAACCGGGTTCGAGGATTACGGTGAAAGAAATTTCTGATAGGTATGGTGTTAGTAGTATGCCTGTAAGAGAGGCAATCAATATGCTTTGTGGAGAGCAGTTATTGCAAATGAATCCCTATAAAGGTGCAACCGTTTTAGCAATCACATCTGATTTGGTGGTTCAATTGAATGAGCTACAAATGGCATTGGAAAGTTTACTTGTGGAATTGTGTATGAAGAAAGGTTATCCAGATGAATTGTTGGAACAATTGCAACAAATCAATGATGAAATGCTTTCTTTAGAAGATGAACAAAGTTGGAAAATCCACAGAAATCGACTAAATGTTAAATTTCATACCTTGGAATATTCTCTTTGTAGTGAACATGTGGCATATGGTTTGTTCATTCGTACATTGAATCAATTGGCAACTATTCGAAAATATCATGAAGTAGAAATTGGTCGTGCAAGACAAACAGCAGAGGAGCATTCTCAAATTATCGATGTGTTGCGTCGAAAAGATGTAAAAGGTGCCATTGAGATTACAAGAAAACACGTATACAATTCAAAGCAACATGTTCTGTTGGAAGAATTTGGATAAAAAGTAGTGGCTTTTGACTAAAGTAAGTAGCAATAAGTTGTTTATAGAAGAATTGATTTCAGAAAAATTAAGACCGCAGTCGTAGAGAAAATCTTGGGCTACGGTTTTTTTGTTGGGGTTTATTTTTTATAAATATCTTTCAGATTTTGAAGTGGAATTTTTGAAGGAAAATGAATATGATGATGAACTTCTGAAAACTGTGGTGGAAGATGAGGAAGAAACCGTAGAATGGATACAAAATAACATTGGTTATTTTATTTCCTATGAAAATTTGTTTGTAATTTCATAAAATAGTGGTTTTTGTGCTCCATCCGCTACTTTTTGTGGGCATATCTTTTAAAATTTCACTCATGTTTTTTGTGGTGAAACGAAGATATGTTTTGGAACATTTTTTTGGTGTTGAAGCTGAAATCATTATGGATAGAGTGCATATAGTTATATATATAATCGGTTATATTTTGACTCATAGCGGTTTCAATAATTTGTATCAATTCGGTGTATGCAAAGTTTTGCCAATTTTCTGAATCGCTAGGAGTATCACCATTGGGGGTTAAATATACAAAAAGATGATTGTAGTTTGGATAATGATTGCAAATAGTATCCAGATAACGATTTAATTGGTTGTCATGTTCTCCAGAAAAAATCTTGTTTTCAATGCAAATCACTATTTTATCTGTATCAGATATGAGCAATAAATCAATGTTTTTCCATTCTCGATACACCTTGAAATGATTGTATTTTATAAGGGATACATCTTGGATATTTGTTGTGGAAAAGTCAAGGGATTCCATGAATCCCTTTAAAACAGAAACATCCAATCCATGATTTTCTTTTGGATCCAAAAGCCATGCAATCATATTGCTGTGACGTATTTCTGTGTTTGATATTTTTAGAATATCAAACAAGTTAAATCGATTGGTCCAAGGCTCTAAATCATTTAGACAATCGATATCTAAAAGAAAGTTTTGCAAAGCTTTTTTGTCGTCAATATGTGGTTGCTCAAAATCGTTTGGCATGGTATCCTCCTTTTGTTTTATTGGATGGAAAGACTATAGATATAGTATAAGCCGATATGACTGAAAAATCGAATGGAATTGAAATTATGTAAAATAAAAGATATTGCAGATAGATTGTGTATATGCAAACAAAAACCGCAGTCCCATTTCTAGGATTGCGGTTTTTTTGATACGCCTGATGCGATTCGAACGCACGACTTTCAGAGTCGGAGTCTGATACTCTATCCAGCTGAGTTACAGGCGCACAACAAAATCAATACATATTTTACATGGAAAGAATGCCAGTGTCAAATATTTCGTGTGACAACAATTGCCAAAATGAAAAAACTACAATCTTTGTTTGCTCTTTTGTGATTTTTTGATATACTGGTGATAGATGAACGCAATTGTGCAAAGGAGCGTGTGGATATGGAAAACGAATACAAAATCCTTCTAGTGGATGATGAAGAAGAAGTCAGAACCACCATAATGAAAAAAATAGACTGGCAACGTGTCGGTTTTCGTGTCATTGGCGATGCAGAAAACGGACGTGATGCCTTGGAAAAAATTGAAACCCTAGAACCAGATGTGGTGATGACCGATATTCGTATGCCATATATGGATGGTTTGGCGTTGGCAGAAGAAATTAGAAAAATACGTCCTTCTACAAAAATCATTTTCTTTTCTGGTTACGATGATTTCGAATACGCAAAACAAGCCATTTCCCTTAGAATCACAGAATACATCCTAAAACCTGTCAATGCAGAAGAAATGATGGAGATTTTGGAACGTGTGCGTGGTATTTTGGATGAAGAAATTGAGCATTTGCGTGGGGAAACGGTGCTACAAGAACGCTTTTCCAAAAATCTTTCTATTTTGCGTGAAAACTTCCTTGGCAACTTGGTAAAGGGAAATGTACAACAAAGCAAGATGGAAACTTATATCCAAGAATATCGTTTGCCTATTTTAGAACGTGAAGGATGGGTTGTCATCAAATTGGACACTGGTGTCATTGGACAAAACACTTCTCCTTGGAAAGAAGATGGTATGCTCAATGTATCGGTGCGTAAGTTGTTGGAGGACAAGCTTGTGGAATGGGGTGAATTTGCCATTTTCCAAAGACCTTCTGGTTTGTGTGCCATCATTGCTGTGGAAAAAGAAAGTGCAGTCCAAAGCATTCTTTCGTTGCTCAACGATATGGCTAGGGAAAGTAGAAGAATTTTACAACATCCCATTGCAATTGGAATGGGGAAACGTGTCACAAAGTTGGAGGATTTGGAATCTTCTTACAATGGTGCCAGGGAAGCGGTTTCTTATGAAAATATGGCTGGTGATGTGATTTACATTCAAGACGTGGAGCCCAGTCGAGGGGAATTGTTGCGTTTTGATGAGAAATTGGAAACCTCTTTGAACCATGTGTTGCAATTTGGTGACGAAGAAACCATTGTGACTTGTGTGGAGAACATTGCACAAAAACTAGGTGGTGTAGAAGTGGAATGTAGTGGCATGCAAACCTTTGTCATTGGTATTTTGAATGTAATTTTGCGTGTGGTACAAAAATACGAATTGGAAGAACATCTTATATTTGGAAAATACCAAGATTACAATGGTATCTTATCCCAAGTGAAAACCAAAGAAGATTTATTGGACTGGTTGAAACCTGTTTGTTTTTCTTTGAGTGGCTGTTTGAACACAGAACGTATGGGAACCACAAGGGAATTGATCAGAAAAGCACAACGCTACATTGGAGAAAACTATACCAATTCAGAATTGTCTTTGGAAATGCTTTGTGGCCATCTACATATGAGTACACCTTATTTCTCTACCATTTTCAAACGTGAAGTAGGTGAAAGCTATTCTTCCTATTTGACAGGTATTCGTTTGGAGAGAGCAGTGGAATTGTTGCAACAAACAGATGATAAAACATATGTCATAGCAGCAAAGGTTGGTTACGATGAAGCCAACTATTTCAGCTATGTATTCAAAAAAAGATATGGTGTATCCCCAAATAAATTCCGTGGCAAATGAGTGCCATAACCCCAAATATACTTGTAGGGCGGTGGCTTGCTGCCGCCATTATACTACAATCGAAACATGAGGTGATTTTTTGATAGAACGTTTGCGAAATTGGATGAATACATGGTTTGCCATAAAAGGAAAAAGACCTACTTTGAATCGTGTCATTTGGTTTTCTTTTACCATGACAGCGGTGGTGGCTTCCTTAATTATGGGGATTTCTTTTTATGGTCGTTTTTTGGCACAGGCAGAAGAAACCACAAGAGAAGAAAACCAATTCCTCATGGAACAAGGTAGCTACAGCGTTACCACCTATTTGCGTGGTATGATGAATGTTTCAGATTCTTTGTATTATGGGGTCATCAAAAATAAAGATTTATCAGAACCTTCAGTGGAAGAAGCCTTTCAATTGCTATATGAAACCTATAAGGATGATATTGAGCACATTGCGCTATTTTCAGAGAAAGGGGAATTGTTGCAAATATCTTCCATTGGTAGCCTACTCACCTATGAAAATATTACAAAGGAAGACTGGTTCCAAGAAACCTTAAGCAATGAAGGCAATATCTATTTTGGCAAACCAGAAGTCAGCAGATACTTTTCTCAATCACAAAGTGGATACAGCAGAATCATACCCATGTCACGTGTGGTGCAAATGAACATTGGTGAAAGCGTGGAACGTGGTGTGTTGCTCATTGAATTGAAATACAGTGCCATTGAAGATTTGTTTGGTTCTGTGGTTTTGGGTTCAGAATCCTATTTGTACTTGACAGATGGCAATGGAGATGTCATTTACCATCCAGAACAACAGATTTTTATGAGTGGATACGATGGCAATGGATTCCAAACCCATGTGGAAGATGTGGATAACATAGATGTATTTGAGCAAACATTGGGCTATACTGGCTGGAAAGTAGTGGGTGTCACACAATTGGGTGGCGTTTCCCTAAGTTCCATCAAATCTGTTTTGTTTGTTGCTTTTTTGTTGCTCTTTTTCTTAAATGTATTGCTGGTCATCAATTCCTTCTTATCCAGACGTGTTTCTGCACCTTTGGGTGCTTTGGAAACTGCGGTTAGTCGTATCGAAGAAGGTGATTTGGATACAGAAATCCAAGCATCTGGGTTCTTGGAGGTTTGGTATTTGGGCAATGCCATCAATCGTATGAAGAACAATTTGAAACGTTTGATGGAAGATATGGTCAAAGAACACGAAGCCAAACGCAAAAGTGAAATTTTGGTGTTGCAAAACCAAATCAACCCACATTTTTTATACAACACCTTGGATATTATTGTTTGGATGATTGAAAATGAAAAAAAAGAACAAGCGGTTAAAGTTGTGACAGCTTTGGCACGTTTCTTTCGTATCAGTCTCAGTAAAGGCAATGCCATCATCACCATTGCAGATGAAGTGGAACATGTACGCAACTATTTGATGATTCAAGAAATGCGATTCAAAAACCGTTTCACATACAACATTCATGTGGATGAAGGTGTGGCAGATTTGGGTACCATCAAATTGATTTTGCAACCCATTGTAGAAAATGCCATTTACCATGCAATGGAGTTTATGGATGGCGATGGTGTCATTGACATTCGTGTGTTGCACAAAGGTGCAGATATATTCTTTGAAATTGAGGACAATGGCAGTGGTATGACAGAAGAAAAGGTGGAAGCCATCTTAAATGGAGAAATGGATAAAAATAGCAAAGGTACAGGCGTTGGTTTGCAAAATGTACGGGAACGCATTGGACTTGTATTTGGCAAACCCTATGGTGTTTATATGGAGTCGGAACCAGATGAAGGCACAAAGGTGACTTTACAAATTCCTGCAATTTCCTATGCAGCACTTCGAGATAGGGGGCTGGATTGATATGAAGTTGAAACTTTGGGCATTGATTATGCTGGATATTTTGTTGTTGTCATTTTTATTTTTTGCTTCCTCAACAGATTGGTTGTTTGTGGAGCAAACCCAAACTTCCTACAAAGTTTCTATTTTGATGGAAGATACCGATACATCATCTGATTATTTTGTGGCAGGTGTGCAACAAGGAGCCATTGAACATAATGTGGATGTGCATATTTTGGAATTTACATCAGAACAAACCTTGGAAGAACGCAAAGAACTTTTGCAAAAACAATTGGAAAAGGGCACACAAGGCTTGGTGCTTTGTATGCATGAAAATAGCCAGATGGCAGATTTATTGTCAGAAACTCCATTGGCGATTCCTGTGGTTTCTTGGGGGCTTGAACGCAATTTCGACAATGTATATGCAAATGTGGGTTATGATATTTCGATGGAAGTGGACTTGCTGTATGATGTATGGATTCCATCTGAAAAAAGAGAAATTTCCTATGTGACATTGGAAGATGCAGAACCAAAAGACGATGTATTCTATGAAGAGTTGAAACAACGAGCAGAAATAGAAGGTTTTGTCCTAGAAGAAGTGAAATTGGCAGAACTTTCTGGAGCAAGAACCTTCATCCAAGGTATGGCAGCAGAAAACAAACGCATTGTGGTTACAACAGACGAATTGTTGTTGGAAGCAAT
Organism: Chakrabartyella piscis; assembly: GCA_030067835.1. Taxonomy (GTDB): domain Bacteria; phylum Bacillota; class Clostridia; order Lachnospirales; family Anaerotignaceae; genus Chakrabartyella; species Chakrabartyella piscis. The sequence continues at coordinate 3,059,421 of CP092441.1, read as the reverse complement.
GGGCAATGCAGTCAAAGAAATGAAATTGAACATACCTTTGTATGGTTCTGGGTATAGTGATGGTGTGCGTAGTGCTTTGGAAGCGGGTGCCATCAATGGCATTGTGGTTCATAGAGAGTTTGAAGGTGGCTATGTTGCCATCAGCCAAGTGGTGGGTGCGTTGCAACAAAAAATATCAACCAAAGAAGCAATTTTGGTGGAAAGTGCTCTTATCACAAAGGATAATATGTATGGCACAGCAGAAGAAACCTTTATCTTCCCATATAAATAGTCCCGATTAAAGATAAAAGGGATTTTATATCTTGTAGGGTGCGCATTGTATGCGTACCTAAAAGAAAATGCATGCAATACATTCCCTACGTAATTAAGAGATGTTCATGTACGTTAGGTCTCATTAAGTTTAATTGGGATTATAAATAAAGTTCTTTTGTACTATATTACAAATTTTGTAGGGTGCGCATTGTATGCGTACCTAAAAGAAAATGCATACAATGCATTTCCTACAATATAGGGATATAAATAGTCTTAGCTCAAAATAAATGTGCAGGTAACTGTTTCTTGTAGGGCAGATGCTCTTATCATCATAAATCATCAAGGAGGTATCTATGAAAAAAATACAAATATGTATGCTCATTGCCATTATTGTGGCATCGGTGTGGGTGTATGTTTCCAGAGAAGAAGAACCACCCAAATCCATTCAAGTTGGGGTGTCTTTGTATATGGAAAATGATACCTTCCTAGAGGGTATTGTGGAGGCAATGGAAGCAGAAGCCTTATTATATGAAGAAACAACGGGAATTTCAGTGGATTTGAATGTGTCTGTGGCAAATGGTAGCCAAAGAGAACAAAATGAACAAGTGAAACGATACATCAACTTGGGTTACGATGCCATTTGTGTCAATTTGGTGGACAGAACATCTGCTGCAACCATTGTGGATATGGCAGAAGTTGGAGAACGTCAAATTCCAGTGGTGTTTTTCAATCGTGAACCAGTGGAAGAAGATATTTTGCGTAGAGAAAATGTCTACTATGTCGGTTCAGAAGCAAAAGAAAGTGCGATTTTCCAAGGGAATTCTGTGGTGGATGCCTATGCAAAATATGGCGATATTATGGATAAAAATGGAGATGGTATTTTGCAATATGTTATGTTGGAAGGGGAATTGGGTCACCAAGATGCTATCATACGCTCTGATTATTCTGTGCAAACCATCGAAGATATGGGTGTTACCCTCAAAAAATTGGAAACAGGAACTGCTGATTGGAATCGCCAAAATGCCTATGCAATGATGGGCAAATGGCTGGATATCCATGGTGATGCAATTGAATTGGTGCTTTGCAATAATGACGATATGGCACTGGGGGCATTGGATGTTTTGACAGAACGTGAGATGACAGCAGCTGTGTTTGGTATTGATGCAACAGATGCAGGATTGGAAGCGTTGGATGCTGGACTTCTTTGGGCAACTGTGGATTGCAATGCAGAAGACCAAGGTTGTGCCATTATACAAGTGTTGACCAGCTCCATTTTGGAAGGTACAGCAGCAACCACTGTTTCTTATTTGGATGGTCGATATGTAAGAAGTGAAATTTTTGAGTTGAAAAGCGAATTTTGGCAATGAAACACCACAAACCATAGTTGGGTTGCAATTGTAAACAATACTTCAATAATATGTAGGGAATGACCCCTGTGTCATTCTGTCAATAACATCTAAGGGCAGTCTAATGGCTGTTCTTTTTTTGCCTTTAAAATTAGTGACATTGTGCAGATATTATTACAAAATGTGTGCAAATCATATGGCAATACAGGGAATTTGTGGTAAAAATGCATTGAAATTCCTTTGTAAAATATGGAGATTCTCAAATGCATTGTGCTTTTTGTAGAGAAAATCAAAGAAATTCCATGGTAAATTGAAAAATATTATATTTCCATTGGGAATGTTATCACATATAATGATGACAGATAGGGAGGGAACCTATCGTTAGTCGTATTATCTCTACAAGAATAAGGAGGAGTAAAATTATGAAAAAAGTAATGGCAATGCTTATGGCATCTGTAATGGTGTTTGGTTTGGCAGCATGTGGTTCTAGCAGTTCTTCTTCCGAAGCAGCAGCAGACAGCAGCAGCGCAGATGCATCTGTATCTGAAGAAGCAGCTTCTGATGAACTTCCAACAGTTGGTGTATTGATCTACAAATATGACGATACATATATCTCCACAGTAAGAAACGCTTTGGAAGCAGCTTTGGAAGGCAAAGCAACTGTTTCCATGCAAGATGGTAAAAATGACCAAGCTACACAAAATGACCAATTGGACGTTATGATCTCCAAAGGTGTTGACGTTTTGGCTGTAAACATGGTAGATGCAAAAGCTGCTAGTGGCGTAATCGAAAAAGCTGCTGCTGCTGGTATCCCAACAGCATTCTTCAATAGAGAACCTGACACAGAAGTAATCGCTTCCTATGACCAAGCAATCTTCATCGGTACAAACGCTGCTGATGCTGGTAAAATGCAAGGTGATATCATCACAGGCTTGATGGAAAGCAACCCAGAATATGACTTGAATGGCGATGGTGTTGTGCAATACGTAATGTTCCAAGGTGAACCTGATAACCCTGAAGCAATCGCTCGTACACAATACTCCGTATCTCAAGCAGAAGACAATGGTACAGCTATGGAATTGGTAAGTGAAATTCAAATCTGTAACTGGGACACAGAAATTGCTCAAAAATCCATGGAAGCTTTGCTTGCAGCTAACGAAGGCAAAATCGAAATGGTAATTGCAAACAACGATGGTATGGCTCTTGGTTGTATCGCTGCTCTTTCCAACATTGGCTACAACACTGGCGCTGAAGGTGCTCCTTTCATTCCTGTAATCGGTGTTGATGCTACAGATGCTGCTGTTGAAGAAATCGCAAAAGGCACAATGAGTGCTACAGTATTGCAAGATGGTTTGGCAATGGGTAATGCAGTTGCTGCAGTTGCAATGAACATGGCTTCTGGTGCTGACTACTTGGCTGGCACAGATTTGGAATTGGATGATACAGGCGTTGCTGTACGTATCCCTTACGCTCCATACTTGGGCTAATAGCTTCCAAATAGTAAACACATAAACAAATTTGAACACGGTGGGGAGTAATCTCCACTGTGTCTTTTATGGCGGGAACCTCTAACAACCCATAGCACCAACCTTTGCGGTTTATTTCCCCAACATAATTCCTAAAAAGCCTCGATGATATTTCCGATATCACCTGTGTTTTTTAGAAAATATGTTTGAAAAATATTCTCGCAAATCTTGGCACTTAGGTCATTAGAAATCCCCAGAATAGAGAAAGCGTGGTGAATCGTTGTGAGTGAAATGCAAGAAAATTATGTTTTGGAAATGCGTGACTTGGAAAAACAATTTCCAGGTGTAAAAGCACTCGATGGTGCAAATTTGAAACTTCGTCCAGGTACAGTCCACGCACTGATGGGTGAAAATGGTGCAGGTAAATCCACATTGATGAAATGCTTGTTTGGAATTTACAAACAAGATGCTGGTGTGGTTATGATTGATGGCAAAGAAAGTCGTTTTGCGGGACCAAAAGATGCAATGGAAAATGGTGTATCCATGGTGCATCAAGAATTGAACCAAGTGCTGAAACGCAGCGTTATGGAAAATATTTGGTTGGGTCGTTTCCCAAAAAGTGGCGGTTTGGTCAGTCACAAAAAAATGTACGAAGAAACACAAAGGGTCTTTGATGAATTGGACATTCCAGTGAATCCAAAGACTATGATCGGTAAACTCAGCGTTTCCCAAAGACAAATGGTGGAAATTGCAAAAGCGGTATCATACAATGCAAGAATTTTAGTTCTCGATGAACCAACATCTTCTTTGACACAAGAAGAAGTGGAACATCTTTTCGTAATCATAAACAAACTCCGTGACAAAGGTGTAGCAATGGTTTACATCAGTCACAAAATGGAAGAAATTCTACATATTTCCGATGAAGTAACCATCATGCGTGACGGTAAGTGGATTGCTACCGAATCTGCGCATGATTTGACAACAGACAAAATCATCAAACTTATGGTTGGACGTGATTTGACAGAACGTTTCCCGGTCAAAACAAATACACCAGAAGGTGTTTTGATGGAAGTAAAGAACTTGTCTGGCAAATATATGCCTACTTGTCAAGATGTCAGCTTTGAACTGAAAAAAGGAGAGATCCTTGGGATTGCTGGTCTTGTGGGTAGTAGAAGAACAGAACTTTTGGAAACTATTTTTGGTATGGCACATAGAGCATCTGGCGAAATCATCAAAGATGGCAAACCAGTAGCAAACAAAATTCCAAGAGAATCCATTGCAAATGGTTTTGCTATGTTGACAGAAGAAAGACGTGCAACTGGTATTTTTGGAGGTCTCAATATCAACTTCAACTCTATTATTGCAAACCTCAATTCCTATGCAAAGGGTGGTTTCATCAACGAAAAGAAAATGAAAGAAGATACTGCTTGGGTAATTGATAGTATGAGTGTGAAAACACCATCTCAAAAAACCCATATTCGTTCTCTTTCTGGTGGTAACCAACAAAAAGTAATCATTGGTAGATGGCTTCTCACCAAACCTGATGTATTGCTTTTGGATGAACCAACTCGTGGTATTGATGTTGGTGCAAAATTTGAAATTTATCAACTCATCATCAATCTTGCAGCAGAAGGCAAAGGTGTTATGATGGTTTCATCTGAAATGCCAGAACTTCTGGGTGTTTGTGATCGTATTTTGGTAATGAGTAATGGAAAAATGGCTGGTATCGTAGACGCAAAAACAACAACACAAGAAGAAATCATGCGTTTGGCAGCTTTGTATGTATAAGGGGAGGTAAGAAAAATGAAACTGACAAAAAAATGGAATGAATATTTATTGGATTATGCCCTTTATGTCATCCTTGGCGTAATGATCCTTGGGGTAGTGATACAAGAACCATCATTCCTTTCTATGAATAATATGTGGAAAATTTTGGCACAAGCATCCACAAGAGGTATCTTGGCACTTGGACTTGCTGGTATGATTGTTTTGGAAGGTACTGACCTTTCTGCTGGTCGTATTCTTGGTTGTGGGGCTGCAATTTCTGCATCCTTGATGCAAAGTGTAACTTACCAAGCTCGTATGTATCCTGGAATCACAGAACAATTGCCTTTATGGTTGCCACTTGTGCTTTCCATCGTAGTTTGTGTTATTTTCTGTTTGATCAATGGTTTTGGTGTTGCAAAACTCCACATGCATGCCTTCATCATCACATTGGGTACACAACTCATCGCTTATGGCGCATTGTGTATGTACATCGACAGTCAAGCAGGTGGTGCACAACCTCTTGCAAGTTTGAACTCTGATTATATCTCTTTGGTCAATGGCTATTGGTTGGGAGTACCTCACTTGGTGTGGTTCTTGATTCTTTGCTCCATCGTTATGTGGGTGGTATGGAATAAAACAACACTTGGTAAAAATATGTTTGCAATCGGTGGCAATAAAGAAGCTGCTGCTGTATCTGGTGTAAACGTTGCAAAAAATATCATGTTGATTTACTTGGTTGCTGGTGTATTGTATGGTATCGCTGCTTATTTGGAAGCTGGACGTATCCAATCTGTAACCACTGCAACAGGTACCAACTATGAGTTGGATGCAATCTCTGGTTGTGTAATCGGTGGTGTTTCCTTCTCTGGTGGTGTTGGTACAGTACCTGGTATCTTGCTTGGTGTTATCATCTTGCAAGTAATCAACTATAGCTTGTACTACTTGGGTATCAATGCATACTTGCAATACATCATCAAAGGTTTGATTATTGTATTGGCAGTTGCAATCGACGTTAGAAAATACATTGCAAAAAAATAATTCTTTCCAAAGGAAGGAAAACCAAAATCCCTTCGAGATGCGTTTCGAGGGGATTTGTTGTAAATGACGGAACCACCACAAATCATGAAAATGCCTGCACTTGTAGGGGCGAGCTGTGGTCGCCAGCAATAAACCAGCCACAAACCATGAAAATGCTTGTACTTGTAGGGGCGATTCACGAATCGACCGCTATCATACAACCACAAATCATGAAAACGCCTGCACTTGTAGGGGCGACCTGTGGTCGCCAGCAATAAATAGCCACTAACCTGAAATATGCCCGTAATACCAAAACACCAAAAAATATGATACAATGAACGTATCAAACTGTATCATAAGGAGGTAGTGAAATGGAAGAAAACAAAGACTTGGATTTGCGTGCAGAAGAATTGGCACTCAAAGAAGAAGAGCTCATGAAGCGTGTAGAGGAACTGAACAAAAAAGAAGAAAAACTCAATAAAATCGAAGCAAAATTCGTAGGTGCAAAACACAGCATATACCAACATATAGATGTATCTTTGAGTACAATGGACAAGGTGGTTTCTGCCATTGCAATTGTTTTGGTTGCAGTGATTATCTATGCAGTCATCGCAAAGTAAGAAAGGAGTCAATATGAGATTAGCAAACATCAGCGAGGAAACCATGATTTCGGCATATCCTCGTTACAAAAAAAATTCTGAATTTTATGACAATCGTATCATCGAAGTGGTGAAGGGTTTCATTACATATTATGGAAGGGAAGATGTACGTATTTTCTCTGCACCAGGCAGAACAGAAATTGGTGGCAACCATACAGACCATCAACATGGTTGCGTTTTGGCAGCTGCTGTTGATATGGATATTGTGGCAGCAGCATTGCCAAATGGCACCAATGTCATTCGTGTATTGTCTGAAGGTTTTGCAGAAGATGCTGTGGATATTTCCGATTTGTCTGTGAAAGAAGATGAAAAAAACACATCTGCATCCTTGATTCGTGGTGTGGCAGCAAGATTGACTGAACTGGGTCATCCTGTTGGTGGATTTGATATGTATGCAGTTTCCAATGTATTGAAAGGTTCTGGACTTTCTTCTTCAGCAGCCTATGAAGTGCTTTTGGGTACTGTTATGAATGGTTTGTTCTGTGATGGTGCATTGCCACCAGTGGAGATTGCAAAAATTGGTCAATACGCAGAAAATGTATACTTTGGAAAAATGTGTGGTTTGATGGATGAAACTGCATCTGCTGTAGGTGGTATTGTTGCAATTGATTTCCATGACAATGCAAACCCAATTGTACAAAAACTAGACTTCGATTTTAAAGATTCTGGTTATGCACTTTGTATTGTGGATTCTGGTGCAGACCATGCAGACTTGTCTGATCAATATTCCGCAATGCCAATGGAAATGCGTCAAGTTGCAGCAATGTTGGGTATACCTGTTTTACGTGATGCAGATGAAGCTGAATTCATCAAACGCATTGCAGAAATTAGAAAAGAAGTAGGAGATCGAGCAGTTTTTAGAGCACTTCATTTCTTTAGAGAAAATAGACGTGCACAAGAAGAAGCAAGACTTTTGGAAGCAGGCAAGTTTGACGAATTTTTACATATGGTAAACGAATCAGGGTTGTCTTCTTTGATGTATTTGCAAAATGTGTCTGTAGAAGGCAGTGTCAAAGACCAAGAAGTGTTGTACGCACTTGCTTTGTGCGATATTTTATTGGAAGGAAAAGGTGCTTTTCGTGTCCATGGTGGTGGTTTGGCTGGGACAGTCCAAGCATTTGTACCACAAGAAATGGTAGGAGAATTTGTAGAAGGTATCGAAAACATGTTGTGTAAAGGCGCTTGCCATGTCATTTCCATACGTATGGCTGGCGGTGTTGAATTGACCGAGGAGGTAAAATAATGGCTATTCTAGTATTGGGTGGTGCAGGTTATATTGGTTCACATACAGTTGCAGCACTTTGCGAAGCGGGACGTGAAGTGGTTGTTGTGGACAACTTGGAAACAGGTTTCAAAAAAGCAGTACATCCAGATGCAAAGTTCTATGAAGGCGATATTTCCGATAATGATTTTATGACAAATGTATTCAAAAGCGAAACCATCGAAGCAGTCATTCACTTTGCGGCATATTCTTTGGTTGGCGAAAGTGTTGGCAATCCTTTGAAATACTACGAAAATAACTTGTGCAAAACAAGGGATTTCTTGGCTTGTATGATTGCAAATGGTGTGGATAAAATCGTATTTTCCTCTACAGCAGCAACCTATGGCGAACCAGAACGTGTTCCCATTATGGAAAGTGATCGAACAGAACCAACAAATCCTTATGGCGAAACCAAATTGGCAATGGAAAAAATGTTCAAATGGGCTGGCAATGCACATGGCATTTCCTTTGTTTCTTTGCGTTATTTCAATGCTTGTGGTGCACACAAAAGCGGAAATATTGGCGAAGCACATAACCCAGAAAGCCATTTGGTGCCATTGATTTTGCAAGTACCAAATAACCAAAGAGAATTTATCAGTGTATTTGGCAACGATTATCCTACAGAAGATGGCACTTGTATCCGTGATTATATCCACGTAACCGACTTGGCACAAGCACATATTTTGGCTGTGGATTACTTGCAAAATGGCGGCAAAAGCGACATCTTCAACTTGGGCAATGGCGTTGGTTTCTCTGTCAAAGAAGTTATTGAAACTGCGAGAAAAGCAACTGGACATCCAATTCCTGCAAAAGAAGTAGAAAGACGTGCTGGCGATCCTGCACAACTGATTGCATCCAGCGAAAAAGCAAAAACCATCTTGGGTTGGAAACCAGAACACGATAGCTTGGAAGAAATTATTTCTTCTGCTTGGATTTGGCATAAAAACCATCCAAATGGATATCAAGATTAAGAGCATAACTTGAAATCAGGATTTCAAGTTGTAAGCAGATGAGAAAAAGACAATTTCCTCGCACAAGTGCTTCTACGAAGCACCTAGAAATTGCTTTTTATCCTCGACGAAATGCTATTCCGTCTGCGGATGAAAGTCTGCGACGCTAAAAGCTCAAAAGAAGAAGCGTTTTTGAAGAAGTTGAGGAACTTTTCACGATTAGAAAAAAGTTCTTCAAGGTCTTACTACGGGAAAGTGTAGGGGCGTACCTATGTGTGCACCCGCTATTTTTGATATTACATATGAAAGGGGATATTATGGTAGTATATCAAGGGATTAAAGACTTAGTTGCTTATGGATTGCGTACAGAACTGATGACACCTTCTGATGAAATCGTTGTGACAAATGCCATTTTAGAAGCGCTTCGTTTGGATGAATACATAGAACCAGAATGGGTTGGCATGGAAAATTTGGAGTGTATTTTACGTGTGCTTTTGGACTATGCTTGTACAGAAGGAATCATAGAAGATGATGTGGTTTCCAGAGATTTATTCGACACAAAACTCATGGGTTTGTTGACTCCATATCCACGTGAAGTCATTCAAAAATTCATGGATTTGAAAGCAAAATCCAACGAAAAAGCAACGGATTGGTATTATAAATTAAGCCAAGATACAGACTACATCAGACGTTATCGTATCGCAAAAGATAGACGTTGGAAAACAGAAACAAAATACGGAGAATTGGATATCACCATCAATCTATCCAAACCAGAAAAAGATCCAAAAGCCATTGCAGCAGCTAAAAATGCACCACAAAGTGGCTATCCAAAGTGTATGCTTTGCAAAGAAAATGCTGGTTATGCAGGTAGAATGAACCATCCAGCTCGTCAAAACCATAGAATCATTCCATTGCAAATTGGTGGACGTGATTGGTTCTTGCAATACTCACCATATGTGTATTATGATGAACATTGTATTGTGTTTTCAGGCACACATACACCTATGAAAATCGAACGAAATACCTTTGAAAAAATGTTCGGTTTCTTGGAATTCTTGCCACATTATTTCGTTGGTTCCAATGCAGATTTGCCCATTGTTGGCGGTTCCATTTTGTCACATGATCATTTCCAAGGTGGGAGATATACCTTTGCTATGGAAGTGGCTGAAATGGAAGAAACCTTTGCTTTTGAAGGCTTTGAGGGTATCACAGGTGGTATTGTCAACTGGCCTATGTCTGTCCTTCGTTTGCAAGGAAAAGATGATAAAAAGCTTGTAGATTTGGCAGATAAAATCCTCATAAATTGGAGAAAATATACAGACGAAAGCGCATTTATTTTTGCGGAAACAGAAGGCACTCCACACAACACAATCACTCCAATTGCACGTAAAAAAGATGATGTATTTGAGTTGGATTTGGTGCTAAGAAACAACATCACAACGGACGAACATCCCATGGGTATGTATCATCCACATGCGCATTTGCACCACATCAAAAAAGAAAATATCGGCTTAATTGAAGTGATGGGACTTGCTGTTTTGCCACCTCGTTTGCTTGGTGAAATGGACTTGGTTGGTAAATATATCTTGGATGGAACAGACCTTAGAAGTGATGAAAAAACAGCGTCACATGCGGATTGGGTACAAGGATTTATCCCTAAATATGATGAAATCACTGTGGATACTGTGGAAGAAATTCTCCGAAAAGAAATCGGTTCGGTGTTTGCGGAAGTTTTGGAAGATGCAGGCGTATTCAAACGTAACAAAGAAGGAAAAGAGGCATTTATTCAGTTCTTGAACACATGCGGAGCAAAGAAAGGTTGAGAAGATGAAAATCACAAAATCTGAATTTGGAACAACCAGTCAAAATCAAGGGGTAGACCGATATACCATCACAAATGCAAAGGGTTCCTATGTAAATATCTTGACCTATGGTGGCATTGTGCAGTCTTTTGTGATAGACGATGTGGACGTTGTTTTGGGATATGATTCTGTTGCAGAATATGAAAAAAATACTTGTTATTTTGGTGCTTTGATTGGCAGATGTGGCAATCGCATTGGTGGTGGTAAATTCACTTTAAATGACAAAGAGTATGTTTTGTCTGTGAACAATGGACCCAATCATTTGCATGGTGGTTTACAAGGTTTCGACAAGCAAATTTGGAATGCCCAAATCAAAGGTGATGGCTTGCATTTGACATACAAAAGTATGGATGGCGAAGAGGGTTATCCTGCTACTTTGGATGTGGAAGTGGTCTATGCTTTGGACGATGAAAACGGATTTTATATCCAATACAAAGCGGTTACAGATGGTGACACTCTTTGCAATTTGACCAACCACAGTTATTTCAATATGAGTGGTCATGAAACTGGCAATTTAGAGGATATTTCTGTGCAAATCTTTGCAGATGCTATTACAGAGTGTGATGCAAACACTTTGCCAACAGGAAAAATCCTATCTGTAAAGGATACACCCTTTGATTTTAGGAAAAAGCAACCTTTGCTCTCTCGTATCAGCGAAGAAAATGAACAATTACAGTTCGGTTATGGTTATGACCATAATTTTGTGTTAAATGGTGAAGGAATGCGTTTGGTTGCAAGATGTGACAGTGCAAAAACAGGTTTGACATTGGAAGTGCACACAGACCAAGTGGGTATGCAGATGTATACAGGGAATTATATTGACGAAAATATGCAAGGGAAACATGGTGCAACCTATGGTTTTAGAAGTGCTGTTTGCTTTGAAACACAAGGTTTCCCAGATGCAGTGAACCAAAAGGACTTTCCATCAGTTGTACTCAAAAAAGATGAAACATATGAAACCACAACCATTTATCATGTGGTCAAATAAAAGAAGCGGTGCCAAGGCACCGCTCTGCGTGTCGAAAAAGTCGACACGCTAACTTGAAATCAGGATTTCAAGTTGTAGATATAGGTACAAAAAGCGATTTCCTCGCACAAGTGATTCTACGAATCACCTAGAAATCGCTTTTTGTCCTCGACGAAATGCGATTCCGTCTGCGGATTGAAGTCTGCGACGCCAAAAGAAAAAAGATTTTGGTTTTTTGACAGTCTGAGCGGTGCCAAGGCACCGCTTTTTGCGTGTAAATCATTAAATCACATCACCATTTTTAAATGCTTGCATCATGGTATATGTAATACTCAAACCATTTTCGGTGTCGGTGGGAATGTCTTTGCGATCCATCCAAACGGCTTCTGCCAACTCGTCACGATCCAAGGTGATGTCTGCATCTCCATCCAATTCAGCAAAAAATCCCATGATGAGGCTTTCGCTAAATCCCCAAGGTTGACTTTTGTAATAGGTCAAGTTCTTCACTTTGATACCCACTTCTTCCATGACTTCACGGTGGACTGTTTCTTCTACCGTTTCGCCAATTTCACAGAATCCAGCCACCAAAGCATATCGTGTAAATCCACGATTTGCATATTTGGTCAATAACAATTTATCTCCATTTTTGATGGCAACAATGATAACAGGACAGATTTTGGGATAGTCTGTAAATCCACATTTGGTGCAAATCATAGCACGTTCTTTTTTGGAGTGCTCCATTTCGCCAGCACAATGACCACAGTATTTGTGGTATTTATACCATTTGTAAAGATGGCTTGCAGTGATACCCATATAGCTTTGCCAAGAAGGCACATATGTACGAAAAATACGAACATCCTCCAAAGCACAATTGGAAAGCTCTGTCAATTTACAGTTGTTTTCTACTTCGATTCTTTCGGAATTGCCAATGAAAAACCCAGTGACTTCATCCACAGAACAAAGATATACCATACGCTTAATGGAGTTTGGAAACAGCTCCTTGATGATGGCATAAGTAGGGATTTTCTTTTCTGTACCATCCAAATAAAAGAGTGGTTTCCCTTTTTGGAAGATGAACACAAGGTCTGTGTCCTTTGGTGCTTTTGGTGTAAATTCATTGTGAAATGTTTTTGGTGCAATGTCTTGTATCATAATAAATCCTTTCTATGATGAAAAGGGCTGATGTGGCATCAACCTATGATTGCATCATATGCCAAAGTAGTTGTAGGGGATGGCGTCCCCGACATCCCGTAGTAATATCATTATTTCAATCACAATTTCTAGCAAACAAATCGCTCAAATAACGCAAACCATCCAACTGACCATCATTCCACATATCCCACTGGAAGGTAAATGACCAATTGCCACGTACAGTGCCAGGCATATTCATACGATAGTTTTCATCCAAATTCAAAACATCTTGTACAGGTATGATTGCAGTGTTTGCAGAAGAAGCAAAAGCCAGACGAATCATATCCCAAGTGACATTGGAACCATCGGCATTGCAATATCTTCTGTAGTGGTCACATTCTTTGTCGGTTGCAAATGCATACCAACCTTTTGTGGTGTTGTTGTCATGTGTTCCTGTATAAATTACGGTGTCTTTGTTCACATTATAAGGTAGATATGGATTTGTACCATCGCCACCAAAGGCAAATTGCAAAATAGCCATACCAGAGAATCCAGCTTCTAAGCGAAGTGCTTTCACTTCTTCTGTGATGATACCCAAATCTTCTGCAATAATGGGTAGTTTGCCTAATTTCTTTTCAATGGTGTGGAAGAAATCAATGCCAACACTCTTCTTCCATGTGCCACCAATGGCATCTTCAGCACCAGCAGCCACTTCCCAGTAGGCTTCAAATCCACGGAAATGGTCGATACGCAAAATATCCACATCACAAAATGCCTTTTGGATACGATCCATCCACCAAGCATAACCGTTTTTCTTTTGTTCTTTCCAATTGTACAATGGATTGCCCCAAAGTTGACCTTTTTCGCTGAAATAATCAGGTGGTACGCCAGCAATTACCTTTGGAAATCCTTTGGAATCCAACAAGAAGGATTTTTGGTTTGCCCAAACATCCACAGAATCATATGCCACAAAAATAGGTGCATCTCCAACAATGGAAATGTTTCTTTCGTTTGCAAATGCTTTCAAATCCTGCCATTGTTTGTGGAAACAGTATTGCAAGAAGGTATGCCACAAAATACGACTTTTGAGACGTTTTCTCCATTTGTCCAAAGCCAATGGGTTTCGTTTACGCAAATCAATAGGGAAAGAACACCAGCTTGCTGCATTGTAATAACCAGTGAGCACTTCTTTTGTCAAGTGACCTTTTTCATTTTTCAAGAAATTGGATAAGTCAGATTGACTGTCCATACGTTGTTTTTGCAAAGATTCTTTCATGGAAGAAAAGAGTGTGTAATCTTCCAACCAATGGGCATTTTCAGCACAAAACTCGGTGTAGGAATTCGGTGGTTCTTGTTCTGAAAAACGAGTAAATGCCTTCAAAAACAAAGGGTATTTGATGCTTTTGGCAATGGAATAATCCACAAATTCTTGGGGTGCTTGCTTGACAATATTCAATTCTTCTTCCAAAAGCCAACCTTCTTTTGCCAATAAATCTGGTGAAATGAGGAGTGGTTCGCCAGCAAATGCAGAGGAACTTTGATAAGGTGAGCCACTATAATCCACTGGACATAGAGGAAGGATTTGCCACAAACGTTGGTTTGCTTGTTCTAATTTTTCTAGGAATTGGTAAGCACTATCGCCAAAATCTCCAATGCCATAAGCAGTAGGAAAAGCGGTTGGGTGTACCAAAATACCACTGGTTCTTGATGTTAGCATAAAAAATCTCCTTTATGATATATGTGTGGGCTGGAAATCAGCCTAAGGTTATAAAATTGTATGACTGCTTGAGTTGGTACGTGTTATGCTTATAATGTGTAGTATCGTTTATTTTGTAGGGGTGATGTTTCGTCACCCGTTGGAATGTTTGTGAATTAATATTAGGTAGGAATTTATTCAAGTTTTAAAGCATTCAGATCTTACTTTTTGACACCAAAAAGTAACAAAAAGTGCCACTACTTCCGAAGCGTGGAGCACGGTTCAAGGGGGCTGCGACCCCTCGAAACTCCTTTGCAAGGTGAAATAGAGATGGCTATTGCTATAATTTATGGTTTGAGCGTACTTCCTTCATGGCTAGAGACGCATATTGAAATTCCTACAAATAGCAATCTTGAGGATTACGCTTTGCAAGCAAAGGTTGAGTGGAAATCAAAATTCATTTGTTAAATTATTTAATTCTAATAGCGGGATGTCGAGGACGCCATCCCCTACAGAAGCACACTCTAACGTATTGTCATTCAGAGGAGCACCGTGACGAAGAATCCTTGGTTTTGCGGTCGATTCGTGAATCGCCCCTACAAGTGTAATGTATTTTAGGTTTTGATTTTTGTAGGGAGCGATGCCCTCATCGCTCCGCAACTACACATTATATAAATACTCTTCACTGAATGGCACCGCCATCTCTACCATTTTACCAGTTTTAATTTTTTTATTCCATTTGCATTTCTGACAAAATTTGTTCCAAATTCCAAGGAAATCACAGAATCTTTTTCAATTTGGTGCAAACAATAAAAAAGCAAATTTATTTGCAAAAGGAGGGTACTTTATGAAAAAAATTGGTTTATTGGTGGCGGTGATGTTGGTGACACTTTCCATGAGTGCTTGTGGTTCTGCAACCAACAATTTGCAAGGTGCAATGGATGGCTATGATCCGATGGATGACTACCCATATGGAATCTATGGTTCCGATGCATATGGCTATGGCTACAACAACACCTATGGCTATAATATGTATGATGGATACGATCCATACTCATACAGTGCAGATGGCTATGATGTGTATGGGTATCATGCTTATGGTGAATACGGTGGCGATATGGTGCGTGATTATTCCGATGCGGGCAATGCTTATTGGGATGGTTATGGCATCAACGAAGGTAGAACCATCAGTTCTGACTTGGGATATGCAACAGATAGCATGTTGAATTGAGTTATGGGCGAACCTGTGCAAATGGGTTTGCCTACATAAAAACTTTATGTACACAACTTGTAGGGGTGGATTCCATATCTGTCTGATTCTATTCGTAGGGGTGGATTCCATATCCACCCGTTTCAAAAAGGAGGATACTATGAACAAAAAACATACCATTTGGTGGATTGGTTTGCTGACAGGCTTTGCAAATGGCTTATTTGGCTCCGGTGGCGGTACCATTGTGGTGCCTGCAATGGAAAAATTCCTAGGCACATCAGCACACAAATCCCATGCAACTGCAATTGGCATTATATTACCACTTTCTATGCTTTCTTTTGGGATTTATATTTGGAAAACAGATGTGATTTGGGATGTGGCTTTGTGGGCATCTCTTGGTGGTTGTGTCGGTGGTTTGGTGGGTGCAAAACTTTTGAAAAGGCTTAGTGGTGTTTGGTTGCATCGTATTTTTGGCTTATTTTTGCTGATTGCAGCAGTGAGGATGATTGTATGATTTGGGTGGTTGTCATTGGATTTGTTTCTGGTATCATCAGCGGTATGGGGATTGGTGGTGGCACCATCTTGATTCCAGCTTTGGTGTTGTTGTTGGATATTGGTCAGCAACAAGCACAGGGCATCAATTTGCTGTATTTCTTGCCAACAGCAGCAGTGGCTTTGTGGACACATAACAAAAATCAAAATGTGGTTTGGGACCATGTGAAACCCATTGCAGTTTGGGGTATTGTCGGTGCAATTATTGGTTCTTTGGTTGCAATATCCTTGGATGGTGAAGTGTTGCGTAAAATCTTTGGTGGCTTTTTGCTTCTGATGGGGTTACGTGAAATTCGCCAAAAATAAACTTGTCGCAAAGTGGCGTAGATTGCCTGTTTTCATTTCTGGGACTATCTGGTATAATTGAATTAGACTAAGGACTAATGGTGAAGGGTGAAGGACTGAAAAGCTAAGATTCTTCGTCATGGTGTTGTTCTGAATGACAACTCTACATTGACAAAATGTAAAATTAGATATGCTCGTAGGGAACTGTCTTGACCATTCCGTCATCAACAACCCCAATATACCTGTAGGGGATGGGTTTCCCATCCCGCAATCCATAGAAAGGAGCAGAACATGAACCTATTTTCAGATTTATATATCGGTTACAACATCAAGGACATAGGCGAAGTCATCTACTCCTTGAAACGCAACATTCCCATGGAAGGAATTTACTGTTTGGTGCTTTGTGAGGGCAAACGTATGGAAATCATTTCTTTGCCACAGCTATGCAAAGGTGTGTTTTCTACTTCAGAAGGTATGGTGGTTGGTGTTGCAGACAGCAAAAAAGAAGCACGTGCAATTTTGTGTCAAATGTTAGAAGAAGGTATGAATCCATTGGATTTTGGTCAATGGTTTGAAGGAGATTGCAATGAAGTGGTGTGCTAAGGGAATTGGAATTTTGGCAGGTCTTGGTTTGATGTTTGCACTTTTGCTCTTTTCGGTGGAAGTGGTGGCATACCATATGGATGGCTATTACGAAACAGAATATGCAAAATACAACGTTTTGGAAGATGTGAATATGGAAATGGAAGATTTGCTTTATGTCACAGAGGAAATGATGGAATATCTTCGTGGCAACCGAGGAGATTTGGTTGTGGAAACCGTTGTTTCAGGTGAACCAAGAGAATTTTTCAACGATAAGGAAAAACGTCATATGGTGGATGTACAGGAACTGTTTTTGACAGGTATGTCTGCTAGATGGATGTGCATTTTCTTTGCTGTGGTGATGGGGTTTGCGTTCTATAAAAAGAAAGTTGGCGATACCTTCTTTGGTGGCATCCAATGGGGTATTGGCTTGTTTTTGGCAAGCATAGCTGGTCTATGTGGCTTGATGATGCAGGATTTCAACAAGTACTTCACACAGTTTCACCTGATTTTCTTTGATAACGATGATTGGATTTTGAACCCACAGACAGACTTGCTCATCAATATTGTACCAGAAGGATTTTTTAGAGACACTGCATTTTTAATAGCAGGAATTTTCTTGGTATCAGCAGCAATTCTATGGATTGGTTCTGGTATTTGGAAGAAGCGTATACATAAAGGTTTGGGAATGGATGCAGATACAAACCAGATGGGAGTTTGAGATGTTAGCCATAATCTTAGGGATATTGAAAGGAATTGCATACTTGCTTTTGGGCATTGTATTGGTGCTATTCTTTTTGATTGCGTTGATTTTGGCAAGTCCACTGAAATATGATATTGCAGGGGAACAAATTGGCGATGGAACAGATCAAATCACAGGTCAATTTGATGTTTCTTGGCTGTTTGGTATCCTCCATATTTGGGGTGGTTACAAAGAAGGAAAACCAGATTTACATGCATCTGTGTTTGGTATTTCCCTTTTGGATAGAAAGAAAAAGAAGAAAAAACGTAGGAAGAAAAAAGGCAAACAAAAAGCATCTTCCAAAACAAAATCCAAACAGAAAAAGCCACATCCACCAAAGGAATTGGTGGCAGCAGAACAAGTGGATGAAGTGCCAATGAAAGCACCACCTCAAAAAGAATTACAAAAAAAAGAGCCACAAGAAGAGGTCAAACAGAAGGAAAAATCAATTCCAGAAACAATGGAGCAAACAACACCTTCCAAACGTATGAAGGTTTCAGAAATAGAAGAAAAAGCACCAAAGGAAACACCAGAAGAAAAAGCAAAACGTAAAGCAGAAAAGAAGCAAGAACGAGCAGAGAAAAAAGAAGCATTGAAGGAAAAGAAAGAATTGGTTCTGAAATATTGGGCAATGTTCCAAAGTGTTGAGGATAAGAAAAAAATCTTCAAATCACTGGTGAAATTACTGAAACGTCTGATGAAAGGTATCCTACCAGAGGATATTTTCATCAAAGGTACTGTTGGTTTAGGCGAACCAGAATTGACAGGCTATGTTTTGGCACTGGCTGGTATTTTGGTTGGTAAATTTGGGAATCATATTGCCATCAAAGGCGATTTCACAAAATTTGTAATTGAGGACGTTCGTTTGCAAATACGTGGACGAATTGTATTTGGATATTTGGTGTATGGATTGTTGGCATTTGTTTTGACAAAGCCAGTACTCAGGTTGATTGGTAAAGTACGGAAAGGTATGGTGGAGTGAAATGGGTAAAGATTTCAAAGAATCTGTAGATGTATTGTTCGAAAAAGTAGAAGAATTGGTGTCCACAAAAACCGTTGTAGGGGAAGCAATTGTCATTGGTGACTTGACTTTGTTGCCTATGATTGAGGTGGCTGTTGGTGCTGGTGTTGGTGCAAAATCCGATGTGGATGCTGCTGGTGGCGTTGGTGCAAAGATCACACCTTCTGCTGTTTTGGTCATCCAAAATGGAAATATCCAAATGATCAATATCAAAAACCAAGATGCAGTCAGCAAACTCATTGATATGGCACCTGGTGTTGTCAATAAATTGAATTTCGGCGCTGTGTTTGGTGGTCGTGATAAAAAAGAAGAAGAAAAAGAACCAGAAGTGCAATTTGAAGAAGAAATTGTTGTGGAGAAATTCTAAATAAACGGGTTGTCGAGGACGCCAACCCCTACAATTTA
This sequence comes from Chakrabartyella piscis, assembly GCA_030067835.1. Lineage (GTDB taxonomy): Bacteria > Bacillota > Clostridia > Lachnospirales > Anaerotignaceae > Chakrabartyella > Chakrabartyella piscis. The sequence goes on along the minus strand of CP092441.1, from coordinate 3,040,250 downwards.
CAATATGGCTGTGGGGTGATTTTATGGATACACTCATCAAGTTTTATGACAAAGATGTATTAAAAAATATTGTGGCACCTCTGACGTTATTGCCAGATAAAATGGTGTATTTGTACGATAGCGGTATGGAAGATTTGAATGCGTTTCGCTCTTTGGAAAAATGTTTCCATAAACACAAAGCAGAAATGATTGTGGAATCCCATCCAGTGGATATTATGTCTGTGGAATCCATGTGTAGCAAAATTCGTGATATTTTGCATGATAACGATAAAGAAAGCTGTTCTTTGGAAATTGTAGGTGGTAGCGAATTGATGCTCATTGCTGGGTATCGCACAAGTAGAGCAGCAGATATCCCAATCTTGCATACCGATTTGATGCAAAAGGAAATTCGTGACTTGGAAACGGGTGAATTGGTGGCAACTACAAAGAAACTATCCTTGGAAGACTTCATCCATGCAAAGGGTGCTTGCTTCATGGGCGAATCCCATAAACCACCAGCAGAAGAGAATTTTGCTAGTATCAAAAAAATGGCACAGTATCTGTTCACTCATTTGCAAGAATGGAAGGAAACTTGTACCTACTTGCAAACCATTGTGGCACAAACTGCACCAGAAGAATTGTATATGAAGGGCAATACCAATATACATACCAAATATGGTAGAGCAGCAGCACCTAATATTAAGGTTTTGCGTGCTTTCTTGGAACATGGGTTCATCACCAAATTGAAAACAAAGGGCAATCATCTATCCTTTACCTTCACATCTTTGGAAGCTAGACAATATGCCATCAACTATGGTGTTTGGTTGGAATTGTATGTGTATGTCAGCGCTATGGAAGCTGGTGTCTTTGATGATGTGAAATTGGGCACTATGATTGATTGGGATGCCTATGATGGTGTGAAAATCGGTGGCAATGAAATCGATGTTTTGTTGATGGATGATTCTTTGCCTGTGTTCATTTCTTGTAAACTGCGAGATGCAGATACAGCGGCTTTGAATGAGCTTTTGATTGGAAAAAAACGACTTGGTGGTTGGTTCTCCAAGGGTATTATTGTTGCTTTTGGCAAAGATAAAGAAGTTTTAAAGGGTACTAGTCATCGAGCAAAGGAATTGGGTCTTGAAATATTGGATGGCTCTGATATTTTGGCAGATGATTTTGCAGAGCGTTTGCATAAAACCATCAAAGGACACGATTTGGTCAGCTTGAAATGGAAGAAAATTTGATTGTACTGAAGTATAATGACTAATGGTGAAATTGTAGGGGATGGCGTCCCGGGCATCTCGCCATGAATCACCATAAAACCAACGGGTGAATATGGAATTCACCCCTACAAACTGCAAATCGGCTGGAACATGTGCAATTGTAGGGCAGGGGCTTTGCTCTTGCTATCTTGAACCGCCACAAAATCACTGGGAGGAACCTATGGGCAAAAAAAACACCCGTAACACAAAAGGCAAAATTATTGCAGCAGCGTGGAAATTATTCTACGAACAAGGCTATGATGATACCACAATTGAAGAAATCGTAGAAGAATCTGGCACCTCAAAAGGTTCTTTCTATCATTATTTTGGTGGGAAAGATGTTCTTTTGGAATCACTTTCAGAATTGTTTGATGCAAAATACGAAGAATTGCTTCCAGATTTGGATGAGCATATGGATAGCTTTGAAAAATTGATGTTCCTAAACCAGGAGCTGTTTCGTATGATTGACAATACTGTTTCTGTGGACTTGCTTTCCAGATTGTATTCGTCTCAATTGGTCACAACAGGTCAAAAACATCTTTTGGATCACAATCGAGTGTATTATAAGGTGTTACGCCAAATCACAAAAGAAGGTCAACAACGTGGCGAACTGAAGGGTGATGTGTCTGTCAATGAATTTGTCAAAGCCTATGCACTGAGCGAGCGTGCGTTGATTTACGATTGGTGTATCTGTAATGGTGACTATTCTTTGTATCATTACGCAAAACAGATGATGCCTTTGTTCTTGGCAGGCTTTCGACAAAAAAACGCAAAATAGTGGAATTGCTAATAAATATTTTTTGTGTTATAAAAAAGACAAGTGAATATTTGAAAAAACGTCTAGCCTATATTTATTGATATATCAATGAATATAGGCTTTTTTATTTGATTTCGTCTAGTATATATTCTATACTTTATTCTGTGTTTCGTTCTAGTGAAATTTGTGGTAAACTGTGTATTGTTCGTGTACGAATGAAAGACAAATGTACATGAAATTGGGGTAGTAGAGATTATAATTAAGAGAAAAGAGGAATTATTTATGACAACAGCACAATTTTTAATGATTGCTGCCATCGGTATTTACTTGCTTTGTATGGTTGGCGTTGGGATTTATTGGTCCAAAAAAACAGATAACGTTGGCGATTTCTATCTTGGTGGTAGAAAATTGGGGCCATTTGTAACCGCTATGAGTGCGGAAGCATCTGATATGAGTAGCTGGTTGTTGATGGGTCTTCCAGGGGTTGCTTACCTTTACGGTGTTTCTGATGCAGCTTGGACAGCAATTGGTTTGGGTATTGGTACATACATCAACTGGTTGCTTGTTGCAAAAAGAATCCGTATCTACACACAAGAAGCAAACAACTCCATTACATTGCCTGATTTCTTCTCCAGAAGATATCGTGATGACAAAAACATTTTGATGTGTATCGCTGCTGTGGTCATCATCATTTTCTTCATTCCATATACAGCTTCTGGTTTTGCTGCTTGTGGTAAATTGTTTGCAAGTTTGTTTGGTGTGGACTATATGACAGCTATGATTGTCAGTGCAATCATCATCGTTGGCTATACTGCAACTGGTGGTTTCTCTGCTGCAAGTACAACTGACTTGGTACAAAGTATTGTAATGTCCATCGCATTGATCGTTGTAGTTTGCTTTGGTTTGAGTGTTGCTGGTGGTTTTGATGTGGTTATGGACAATGCACGTGCGTTGCCTGGTTACTTGAGCATGACAGCAATGTATCTTCCTACAGAAGATGCTTCTACACCTTATGGTTTCTTGACCATTGTTTCCACTATGGCTTGGGGCTTTGGTTACTTTGGTATGCCTCATATCTTGCTTCGTTTCATGGCGATTGAAGATAAAAATAAATTGGCTCTTTCCAGAAGAATTGCAACCATTTGGGTTGTTATCTCCATGTTCGTTGCAATCTTCATTGGTGTGGTTGGTTATAGTATGTCTAAAGTTGGCGCACTTCCTGTATTGGTTGCTGCTGATTCTGAAACAATTATCGTTCAAATTGCTGGTTTGCTCAGCCAAAATGGCTCTGCATTTGCAATCATCGCTGGTATCATCTTGGCAGGTATCATTGCTGCAACAATGTCTACTTCAGACTCCCAATTGTTGTCTGCTTCCTCCAGTGTATCCCACAACTTGATGCAATCCTTCTTCAAAATCAAAATGACAGACAAACAAGCAATGAAGGTTGCTAGAATCTCTGTAGTTATCATTTCCTTGGTGGCTGTATTCATTGCTCGTGACCAAAATTCTTCTGTATTCGGTATCGTATCCTTTGCTTGGGCTGGTTTCGGTGCCGCATTTGGTCCTGTTGTATTGTGTGCTTTGTTCTGGAAACGTTCCAACAAACAAGGGGCTTTGGCTGGTATGATTGTCGGTGGTATCATGGTATTCGTTTGGAAATATGCTCTTCGTCCTTTGGGTGGTGCTTGGAATATCTATGAATTGTTGCCTGCATTCTTGTGTGCACTTGTTGCAATCATCGTTGTCAGCTTGGCAACAGCTGCTCCTAGCAAAGAAATCACAGATGAATTTGATCGTGTAGATGCAATGTGTAAAGAATAAGATTTGAAATGTATATGAGATAACATAAGACTTCCTTTGGGTGATACCTAGAGGAAGTTTTTTTCTATGAAAATCAATGAAAAAATACAAATAAATAACACACAGACAAAGCAAGAACATCTTGACAAAAGCTGTGTGCTACAGTAAATTATACATAAAGAAGGACATAAGTGATACCTTGGTGATGTGAGTTAGAGATTAGCCCCAAAAGAATCGTCTACGGCAAATAGGCGATTTATTTTTTTGCTTCAACAATTATACAGTACAATAAACCCTACGGTCGATTCGTGAATCGCCCCTACAATTCATTTATTTTGGTGGATGGGTTTTAAGCCACTATCCTACAATTTGTACTTTGTAGGGGCGACCAGTGGTCGCCCGTTGTATTCCCATACTGTAAACCGCCAAATTCCTTGCAATCACAGAGATTCAGGTGTAAAATAAAGACAAATGACTTTCTATCGACGACAACGAGGAGGTACTCACATGGTATATCGCTGTAGCATTTGCAATTATGTTCATGACGAAGAAAAAGAAGGCAAACCATTATCTGATTTGGATGCCTGTCCACTTTGTAAACAACCAATCGATAAATTTGTGCCAGTGGCAGAAGAAAAGAAACCAGAACCAGAAACTTTGGATTTGTCCTATGGCAGTTTGAAACGTGAGGACAAAACAGAACGTTACATGGCAGAAATCCACGAAATCGCACAAACAGGACATAGCCTTCATGCAGCAATGAGTACCAAAATGCCAATGCCTAGTTGGGACGAAATCTTGCTTTTGGGTGCACAACTGAACCCACCGCCACTGGATGATGATGCAGACGTCAGCACAAAAACAGTCATTGGTGTGCATGCAAAACAACCTATGGTTTTGGAAAGCCCCATCTACATTTCTCATATGTCCTTTGGTGCATTGTCCAAGGAAATCAAAGTGGCTTTGGCAACTGGTTCTGCAATGGCAAAAACAGGTATGTGTAGTGGTGAAGGTGGTATGCTTCCAGAAGAAAAAGCGGCTTCCTATAAATATATTTTTGAATATGTACCCAATAAATATAGCGTCATATCAGAAAATTTGAAATCTGTAGACGCCATTGAAATCAAAATTGGACAAGGTACCAAACCTGGTATGGGTGGTCATTTGCCTGGTGAAAAAGTGACTGCTGAAATTGCAGCACTTCGTGGTAAAAAACAAGGTGAAGATGTACAAAGTCCATCTAAATTCCCAGAAATCAATTCCAAAGAGGATTTGAAAGCAATGGTGGATTATTTGCGAGAAGAATCTGATGGTAGACCCATTGGTATCAAAATTGCAGCAGGTCGCATTGAAAAAGATATGGAATTTTGTGTATTTGCAGAGCCTGATTTCATCACCATTGATGGTAGAGGTGGTGCAACCGGTTCCAGTCCATTGTTCCTAAGAGAATCCACATCGGTTCCAACCATCTATGCTTTGTATCGTGCTAGAAAATATTTGGATTCCATTGGTTCTGATATCGCTTTGGTGATCACTGGCGGTTTGCGTGTATCTTCTGACTTTGCAAAAGCAATTGCTTTGGGTGCAGATGCGGTTGCAATCGCTTCTTCTGCTTTGATTGCTGCTGCATGTCAACAATATCGCATTTGTGGCAGTGGCGGTTGTCCTGTTGGCATTGCTACACAAGACCCAGAGTTAAGAAGTCGCCTGAAAGTGGAATCAGCAGCACAACGTGTGTACAACTTCTTGCATGTATCCAACGAAGAATTGAAAACCTTTGCTAGAATCACAGGTCACCCAGATGTACATGAATTGTCTGTAGAGGATTTGTGTACCATAAATCGTGAAATTTCTGAATTTACCAATATCCAACATGGGTGATGATATCTTACATTTTCCAGTAGATATGTGAATTTCACTTGCTAAAATGTCACAAAAGATGATACACTATGTGGATAATGTGGAAACATTACAAAAATACAAAATATAAAGCGATAAATAGGAGATAACATATGAAAATTACAGAAAGTGCAAAAGAAGTGATTATGAACATTTTGGAAGCAAATGGAGCAGCAGCATTGACTATGTTCACACAAAGTTCTTGTTGTGGAAATTCCCTTGGTTTTGAAATGGTAGGCGTAATTGAAGAAGAACAACCAGAAATGATCGATGGTGTTCCTGTTTTCATGGATGACGAAACAAAAGCATGGACAGGCGAAGTTACAATTGATGCAGATGGTGGCAAATTGACTCTCATCAATCCAAATTCTGGCTGTGCTGGTTGTGGTGGCGGATGCCATTAAGGGCAGTGAAGAATGAAGAGTGAATAGTGAAAACCAAAAAAACCGTTATATTGCGTATATGCAGTATAACGGTTTTTTGTTGCGTAGAATATTATGTAGGGGCGTTCCTATGTGAGCGCCCGTAACTTGATAAAGAATCTATGTGATTGGTTGGTGGCACGCATATAATGCGTACCCTACAATACAGCCAACGTCTGTCATTCAGAGGAACAAAGTGACAAAGAATCTTAAGTTTTATTTTTTACAGTGCTTCAAATTCATCCAACAATTCTTCAAACAATGCAAGTGCTTTTTGGATTGGTTCAGCAGAAGACAAATCCACACCAGCACCCTTCAACAAATCAATGGAATATTCACGATCACCTTTGGAAAGGAAATCCAAATATCTGTCAATTGCAGGTTGACCCTCTTGTAAAATACCACGTGACAATGCGATTGCAGCACTATAGCCTGTGGCATATTGGTACACATAAAACGCATTGTAGAAATGAGGGATTCTAGCCCATTCCACATCAATATCTTCATCAATGACAATATCATCACCAAAGTATTGAAGGTTCAATTTGCGGTAAATATCATTGAGAACTTCCCAAGTCAAGGCTTCACCAGCTTCCACCAAAGCATGTGTGATGCGTTCAAATTCAGCAAACATGGTTTGACGGAACAAAGTACCACGGAATTGCTCCAAGAAATAATTGATGAGGTATTTTCTGGTTTTTTTGTCATCTGTTTTGGCAAGCAAGTGCTCCATTAAGAGTGCTTCGTTACAAGTGGATGCCACTTCTGCAACAAAGATTTTATGACCACCATAAAGATAAGGTTGTTTTTGCCATGTGAAATAGCTGTGGAGTGCATGACCCATTTCATGAGCCAAAGTAAACATACTGTTGATGGTATCGTTATGATTGAGAAGCACAAATGGATGTACTGCATAGCTACCCCAAGAGTAAGCACCACCACGTTTTCCTTTGTTTTCATATACATCAATCCAACCACTGTTCATACCCATATCGAGAGCTTTGGTATAATCATCACCCAAAACTTGCAGTGCTTCCAAAACCGTTTCTTTTGCTTCTGCATATGGGATTTTCATATCGGCTTCTGCAACCAAAGGGGTATACAAATCATACATATGGAGTTCTTCTACACCCAATTCTTTTTTACGCAAAGAAACGTATTTATGAAGTAGTGGTAGGTGTTCATGGACTGTATCCACCAAAGTATCGTAAACAGATGTTGGAATGTTATCATCAGCCAATGCCATATCCAAAGCAGAATCGTAATTTCTTGCTTTTGCAAAGAATACATCACCTTTGACAGAACTGCTATAGGTTGCTGCAATGGTGTTTTTTTGACTGAGATAGGATTTGTACAAAGTTTCAAATGCTTGTTTACGTACATTTCGATCAGAACTTTCCAAGAAAGTCACATATCTACCCTTTGTAAGTGGAACTTCATTGCCATCAGCATCTGTAATCATACCAAATTGCATGTCTGCATCGTTGAGCATAGTGAAAATTTGTTGTGGTGCATCTGCAAGTTCTGAAGCTTTTGCTAATAATTCTTCTTCTGCTTGGGTCAGTGTATGTGCTTTTTGACGCAACAAAGAATGGAAGAAATGGTCATATAATGCAGATTCTTCTGGTTTTTCTTTGCGGAATTGTTCCAATGTTTCTTCTGGAATGGAAAGTAGTTCAGGTGTGATGAAAGAAGTTGTGGCAGAATATTCCACCAACAACATTTCTCCACGAGAAGCCATTGCTTGTGCAGTGCCATTGCCACTATCTTCATGCAAACGCATATGGGAATAGGTGTACACCTTATCCAAAATAGAGGAAAGTTCCAAATTTTTGGAAAGACAAGCAAACAGTGTATCTGCATCATCACCAAGGTGTGAAGCAAATGCAGAAAGCTCTGGAAGTTGGTTTTGCAAACTGGTAAATTCCACTTCCCAATCTGCGTCGGTTTCGTAAAAATCGGTGATGTGCCATTTGTTCTTGGCATCTACTTGGTTGCGTTCTAGTATTTGTTGTGACATAATATCTTCCTTTCTGTATGTGAAATGATTTGTTTTTTTTGAGTTGCGGTATGGTCAAGACCATACTCTATGGTGACAATGCACATTTGTGTAGGTCATATTCTATTGTTGATTTCTTACAATATTTTCCATTTTTTACCATTCATTCTATGTGTATCACCAATGTAACACAAGATACATCCCTAGTATACCATTTTTTTCATAGGATATGAATATTTTGGTTAAAATTTAGGGAATATTTTCTTGCTACGAAAGGAAAAACATAGTAAAATAGATATAGAGGTGAAGAAAATGAATCCAAATTTGAAAGTATTGATTGTAGCGTCTGAATCGGCTCCTTATGTGAAAAGTGGCGGTTTGGGTGATGTTGTAGGTTCCTTACCAAAGGCACTGAAAGAACAAGGTGTGGATGTACGTGTGGTAATCCCACGTCATATGTCCATCAAAAATAGCGAAATGGAAGGTGTGGAATTCCTTGGAGAATTTGACGTCCATTTGTCTTGGAGAACACAAAAAGCAAAAGTTTTGGTAAAACGTGGCGATGTACCGGTTTATTTTATTGAAAACGATTTCTATTTTGGTCGTGGTGGCTTGTATGGCTATGGCGATGACAACGAACGTTTTGCATTCTTTGGCAAAGCTGTTTTGGATATGATGTCTATGTTGGACTTCTATCCTGATGTGCTCCACTGTAACGATTGGCAAACAGGACCAGTCTGTTTGTATCTCAACGAAATTTACAAAAAAATGGTGTACTATTCCAAAATCAAGACTGTGTTCACCATTCATAACTTGCAATACCAAGGTAATTTCGATAAGAGCACAATGGAGCTTTTGGGTGTACCTTATTATTGCTATGAAAATGGAAAAGTTGAGTTCTTTGGCAGTGTCAGCTTCATGAAAATGGGGCTTATGTATGCAGACCATATTTCCACAGTAAGTGGTACCTATGCAGAAGAAATCCAAACTTGGGAATATGCATATGGTATGGATGGTATTTTGCGTAGTCGCAACCATGTGCTCAGTGGTATTGTCAATGGGATTGATTATACAACCAATAATCCAGAAACCGATAAGCGTTTGCCTTATTCTTATACTGCAAAAAAATTGGATGGAAAAGCAAAAAATAAATTGGCTTTGCAAGAACGTTTGGGCTTGGAACAAAGAGATGTACCTGTTATTGGTATGATCACACGTTTGGCAGACCAAAAAGGTATCGATATCTTGAGCTATGTATTTGATGAATTGATGCAAAGAGATGTGCAATTTGTTTTGTTGGGCACTGGAGAAAGTAGATTTGAATACTTCTTCCGTGAAATGCAAAATAGATATCCACATCGTGTCAGTGCAAATATCTTCTTTGATGAAGCTTTGGCACAACAAATCTATGCAGGTTCTGACTTGTTTATGATGCCTTCCAGATTTGAACCATGTGGCTTGGGTCAAATGTTCAGTTTGCGTCACGGTACTGTACCAATTGTACGTAAAACTGGCGGTTTGGCAGATACAATCCAACCATATTCCATGGAAACCAAAGAAGGCAATGGCTTCTTGTTTGAAAATTACGATGGTGGTGGTATTCTTTGGGCAACAGACCAAGCGCTTGAAGTGTATTGGAATGGTAAAGAAGAATGGAACCAAGTTGTGGTCAATGCAATGAATAGCGATTATTCTTGGAGCAGTTCTGCTTTGGAATACATCAAACTATACGAATCTTTGTTGGATCCAGCTGAATAAGAAAACCAAAATCCTATGGGTTGCTACCTGTAGGATTTTTTGCGTGAAAATTAGGTTGGGCGGGTGCTACGACTCCCTGCCACAAGCTGTAGGGGCGGACCTATGTGTCCGCCTGTTCTTTTGATTGAAACAACAGTTCTATGAAACGGGAAAAGCGAGTTTCTACTATAATAATGCATATTTTTCTATAAAATATGAAAAACCGATTATTTGTATGAAGGATATGTGTTGCAAAACCAGTATTTTCATTATCCCAATTAAAGATAAAAGGGCTTTTATATCTTGTAGGGGGCGCATTGTATGTATACCGAAAGTGGAATGCATACAATGCATTCCCTACATAATTGAGATGTGTTCGTGTATAATAGGTCTCATTAAGTTTAATTGGGAGTTTTCATTAAGAAGATGGTCAAAGATTTGCCAAATAGGCTTTGATATAGTATGATGATAAAAGAAAATAGTATGAGAAAGTATTTATATTTTGCGTAGGGTGTGATGCCCACATCGTACTGATATACCATAAACAATCAATATATCATTGTAGGATTGATTCACGAATCAACCGCTATCACATACAACAACAGAATAGTACCATTCTTGGAAAAGAGGCTTGTATCATATGGCACGAAAAAAAGACAAAGAAAAACGTACAAAAAAGAAACCGAATGTACAATTTTGGGGCATCATTTGTTTGAGTGCTCTTTTTGCAATGGCTGGAGTTTATTTGGAAACCATGTATGGTGAAGGGGTAGTGCGTGACTTTGTCATGGATGTTGTGCCTGTGGAGAGTGAAAGCAGTACAGGCGTTGTTGCAGAAAATACCATTACCATTGGTGAAAACACAAGCACCCAAATCATACCCTTTGGTGAAAGTTTCTTGCTATCCACAAAGGATGGTGTGAAATATTACGATAGTATTGGCGATCAAAAATGGAGTGATACCTTCAATATGGAAAATCCGAAAACCATTTACGAAGGAGAATATGTTGCAGTTGCCGATATGAATGGACGAGGGATACGTGTGTATAACCAAGTGGGTTTGCAATATACGTTGCAGTTGGATGGTGCACCCATTCAATTTGAGCTGAACACAAATGGGTATTTGTCTGTCATTTTCAAATCCCAAGACGAATATTATGTAAGGGTGTATAACCAAAATGGCGTTTTGTTGAAAGGACGTGTGGAAGCGGCAGATGGAACTTATCCTATGTTTTCTGATGTTTCTGATGATAATAAAACATTTTGCGTTACTTATTTGGATACCAACGACATCAAAATGAAAAGTAAGGTGCTATTCTTCTATTTGAACCCAGGTGATAGCGAAGCCTATACAGATAGTATGTTTGCGGGCATTGAAATGGAAGATGAAGTGGTTTCCAAGGTGAAATATATGGACAATAATACGCTGTTTGCCATTTCAGATCAACAATTGCTCTGTATTACAACAGCTGGTGTGGAAAGTTGGAATATGGAATTTTCCAATTGGGTGGAACTGTGTGATTTCTCCAATAAATCCTATGCAGTCTTGGTTTTGGGTGCTGTATTGCCAAATGCAGAAGGAGTAGAAACAGGAACCATACTTTCTATGGATACAAAAGGCAAAGAAGTGGGCACATACCAAATGGATGGCGTGGAATATTTGCGTGCATCAGATAAGGGGATTGTTGTTGGTGATGGTAAAACCTATGTGGGACTTACTTATAAAGGATCAGAAGAATGGCAACACCAAGTGACTGGTGGCATCAAGGATGTTCTGACCATGAGTAGCTTGAATCGTGTGTTGATGGTGGGGGCGTTGCAAGCAGAATTGTTTACATTGCGTGGAACTGTAACCCAAACCAATACACTCATTGAACTGGAAGAAACAGAGCCAGAAGTAGTGAAAATGGAAGAAGTAGAATCAGAACCAGAAGAAACAGAACTAGAATTAGAAGAAGTTGCAAAAGAAGTGGAATTGGAACCATAATGAAACTGTAGGGGTGACGTTTCGTCACCTGTTGTAAACCAACAACCAATACTAATTCCAGTAGGGGATAGCTGTGTTGTCCCACAATAACAGTCCTTCAAATATAATGCGTTATATGCAACCCAAACAACCAATACTAATTCCAGTAGGGGATAGCTGTGCTGTCCCGTAATAACTGTCCCAAACTACATACAAAAGAAAAAGAGGTGTACTATGGAGTTTTCACCATATATAATAGATGGAATCGTTTTGTTGATTGTACTATTCTTGGCATTTATGGGGTATCGCAAAGGATTTTTCTTTGCAACATTTTCCTTTTTGCCAATGCTATGTGCCTTTATCGGTGTTAAGGTATTGACTGTGCCAGCGGCAAGTGCAATCAAAAAAACAGTGCTATATGAAAATTTAATTGAAAGAATCGGAGAAAAAGTTGCAATTGATACCACCTTTTCAGAACGTTGGATGGAACCGGATTTGCTTTCTTATTTGGATATGCCAGACTTTTTGAAGGAAATCATACAAAATAGTGGACTGGAGTCTGTCAGTGGTCTTTTGGACATGGAAGGGATATCTTTGTTCTTAGCAGAATCCATAGCAGATGTTTGTGTATTCATTTTCAGTGCACTTTTGGTGTACTTCGTGATTCTGATTGCTGGGAATTTGTTGTTGCATTTTCTGGATTTGATGGCGAATTTACCGGTGTTGAGCTTTTTCAATCAATTATTTGGTGCTGCAATTGGCGGTGTGCAAGGTGTTCTTTGGATATGGGTGATAGGCATTGTGTTGGCATTACAAGAATGTAGTGGCGGTATGCAAACAATTATTTTGGCATTGGAAGATACAAAAATAGCATCTATATTGTATGAAAATAATTTTTTATTGCAGTTGATGTTACAAATTTTTGGTTGAGAAATTTTGACGGATGGAATTTTCATCCGTTATTTTTTTATTTATATATATAAAGTCCCGATTAAAGATTAAGAGATTTTTGACGTCTATGGTTAATTTCTTGTAGGGTACGCATTGTATGCGTGCAGAATTAGGTCTAGTTGTTTTTCATTGGGATTACCCAAAATGAAATTTTATAAACTTTTTGAGGACGATTGGTTGCAATTTACATCGGTGCTAAAAATTAAATCAATAATAAGAGGAAATTTTAAGTATCCTATTTTGCACTTTATTTGGATTGAAAACCATAAATTCTATTTTTGGGGTATGAATTGTATATGATTTTCAGAAAAAGGCAGTTGGATAAATCCTTGTAAAATCAAGGGTTTTTGCGTATTTACTTTTAGATTTGTAAAAAAAATGAAAAAAATGTGAAAAAAGTTGTTGACAGAAGAGTTTATACATGATAGTATATCTAGGCGGTCAAGAAAACCGCAAAACAAAATAAAGAAACAAAGAAGACAGCACCTTGAAAACTGAATACAAGAAAAAGAGTCAATTATTGAGAAAGATTTATCTTTTTCATAATTATCGAGAAAAAAGAAACAACCTTCTCATAGTAGAGTCGTCTATTATGAAGAAGAAAAATATCAAAAAAATTGTAGTATCGCTACTACAAAACATTCCAAATGAACAAAGCTGTTACACGCAAGTGTGATAGACCGTTTTCTTCTTTAAACTAATTATTGAAGGAAACTACAAATGGTCAAGCAAGAAAGAGCACAAGGAGAATGCCTTGGCACTAGGAGCCGACGAAAGACGTGATAAGCTGCGATAAGCTTCGGGGAGGTGCAAATAACCTTTGATCCGGAGATTTCTGAATGGGGAAACCTAACTGAGCAAACCTCAGTTATCCGTATGTAAATACATAGCATACGGAAGGGAACGCTGTGAACTGAAACATCTAAGTAGCAGTAGGAGGAGAAAGAAAACTCGATTTCCAAAGTAGCGGCGAGCGAAATGGAAACAGGCCAAACCAAGAGACCTAGTCTTTTGGGGTTGCGGACTGCGTATGGTATTGACAAAGGTTAGTCGAAGTGTTTTGGGAAAGCACACCAAAGAGGGTGAAAGTCCTGTAGACGAAAACTTGAGTCAGCTAGCAGTATCCAGAGTACCACGGGACACGAGAAACCCTGTGGGAAGCCGGGGGGACCACCCCCCAAGCCTAAATACTCCCTAGTGACCGATAGTGAAGTAGTACTGTGAAGGAAAGGTGAAAAGAACCCCGGGAGGGGAGTGAAAGAGAACCTGAAACCTTGTGCTTACAAACAGTCAGAGGACTTAGTGTCTGATGGCGTACTTTTTGTAGAACGGTCCGGCGAGTTAATAATACTAGCGAGGTTAAGTACTTACAAGGTACGGAGCCGAAGGGAAACCAAGTCTTAATAGGGCGTATAGTTAGTGTTATTAGACCCGAAACCGGGTGACCTACCCATGTCCAGGTTGAAGATACCGTAAAAGGTATTGGAGGACCGAACACACATCTGTTGAAAAAGGTGGTGATGAGGTGTGGGTAGCGGAGAAATTCCAATCGAACTCGGAGATAGCTGGTTCTCCTCGAAATAGCTTTAGGGCTAGCCTCGAGAGGAGTCTAACGGAGGTAAAGCACTGAACTGACGCGGGGCCCAAAAAGGTTACCAACTCATATCAAACTAAGAATGCCGTAGAGATACCCTCGGGAGTCAGACTATGTGAGATAAGTCGCATGGTCAAAAGGGAAAGAGCCCAGACCGACAGCTAAGGTCCCAAAGTACGTGTTAAGTGGAAAAGGATGTGGGATTTCACAGACAACTAGGATGTTGGCTTAGAAGCAGCCATACATTTAAAGAGTGCGTAATAGCTCACTAGTCGAGAAAACCTGCGCCGAAAATGTAACGGGGCTAAAACACGTCACCGAAGCTACGGATTGTTAACTAAGTTAACAGTGGTAGAGGAGCATCCTGCAAGGACGAAGCTTGAGCGAAAGCAAGGGTGGACGAAACAGGAGAGAGAATGCCGGAATGAGTAGCGAGATATATGTGAGAAACATATAGGCCGAATATCTAAGGTTTCCTGGGTAAAGCTAATCTTCCCAGGGTTAGTCGGGGCCTAAGGCGAGGACGAAAGTCGTAGTCGATGGACAACAGGTTGATATTCCTGTACTACGTATTATCAGAACTGTGGGGACGCAGGAGGATAGGAAAACCGTGGAATGGAAAAACACGGCTAAGCACAAAGTCTTGAGGGGTAGGAAAATCCACCCTCTATAAGGATGAAGTGTTATGGGGACTGAAAAAAAGTAAGGAAGTTTCCGAATCCACACTGCCAAGAAAAGCCACTATTGCGTAATACGTACCCGTACCGTAAACCGACACAGGTAGATGAGGAGAAAATCCATAGGCCGACGGGAGAAGTGTTGTTAAGGAACTCGGCAAAATAACCCCGTAACTTAGGGAGAAGGGGAGCCACGGAAGTGGCCGCAGAAAAGAGGCGCAAGCAACTGTTTAGCAAAAACATAGGTCTATGCGAAACCGTAAGGTGAAGTATATGGGCTGACACCTGCCCGGTGCTGGAAGGTTAAAAGGAGAGGTTAGTCGCAAGGCGAAGCTTTGAATTCAAGCCCCAGTAAACGGCGGCCGTAACTATAACGGTCCTAAGGTAGCGAAATTCCTTGTCAGGTAAGTTCTGACCCGCACGAAAGGTGTAATGATTTGCGCACTGTCTCGACAACACGCCCGGTGAAATTGAAGAACCAGTGAAGATACTGGTTACCCGCAACAGGACGGAAAGACCCCATGGAGCTTTACTGCAGCCTGATACTGGGATTCGATGTTATATGTACAGGATAGGAGGGAGACTAAGAAGCGAGTACGCTAGTATTCGTGGAGTCGCCGGTGGGATACCTCTCTTATAACATTGGGTTTCTAACTCGTGCCCCTGAATCGGGGCAGAAGACAATGTCAGGCGGGCAGTTTGACTGGGGCGGTCGCCTCCCAAAAGGTAACGGAGGCGCTCGAAGGTCACCTCAGAATGATTGGAAACCATTCAAAGAGTGTAAAGGCAAAAGGTGGCTTGACTGCGACAGCGACGGCTGGAGCAGGTACGAAAGTAGGACTTAGTGATCCGGTGGTAATAAGTGGGAATGCCATCGCTCAACGGATAAAAGCTACCCTGGGGATAACAGGCTTATCTCCCCCAAGAGTTCACATCGACGGGGAGGTTTGGCACCTCGATGTCGGCTCATCGCATCCTGGGGCTGAAGTAGGTCCCAAGGGTTGGGCTGTTCGCCCATTAAAGCGGTACGCGAGCTGGGTTCAGAACGTCGTGAGACAGTTCGGTCCCTATCCGTTGTGGGCGCTGGAAATTTGAGAGGAGCTGTCCTTAGTACGAGAGGACCGGGATGGACGTATCTCTGGTGTACCGGTTGCAGACCAACTGCACAGCCGGGTAGCTATATACGGAACGGATAAACGCTGAAGGCATCTAAGCGTGAAGCCGCCCTCAAGATAAGATTTCCCATTCTTCGGAAGTAAGACCCCTTGCAGATAACAAGGTTGATAGGCTAGAGGTGTAAGTGCGGTAACGTATTCAGCTGACTAGTACTAATAGGTCGAGGGCTTGACCAAAGCAATTTGGAGTCACAGAGTGACAAAAAGTCAGCAAAAGTGTTGACAAAATCGATAATTAATTGTACAATAATTCTTGTGTTCAGTTTTGAAGGTGTACTTCATAATTGAAGAAAAATCTTCACTAGATTTCCGGTGATGATGCGCTCAGGGGACACATCCGTTCCCATTCCGAACACGACGATTAAGACCTGAGCGGTCGATGATACTTGGTGGGCAGCTGCCTGGGAAAGTAGATGGTCGCCGGAATCTTATTTTAACAATCGCAATGCGGTTGAATATCCTTTGGGTTTCAAGACCTCGGAAGAAGGATGCCACTGCAAAGCGTTGGATTGTGTTCATAATCCTCCTTAGCTCAGCGGTAGAGCATTCGGCTGTTAACCGAAGGGTCGTTGGTTCAAGCCCAACAGGGGGAGTTTCCTTTTTGGTCCGTTGGTCAAGGGGTTAAGACACCGCCCTTTCACGGCGGTAACGCGGGTTCGAATCCCGCACGGATCACTCTTTAAATTTTAGTTTGGCGCCATAGCCAAGTGGTAAGGCACGGGTCTGCAACACCCTTATCCCCGGTTCAAGTCCGGGTGGCGCCTTGAAAACAAAGCACGCAAAAAAGATGTCATCGGTAGAAATGCCGATGACATCAGCGTTTACTGGGGTTTTTACCTCAAAAAAGGCCGTTCAAACAGGCATCGATTTTATGGATGTCAGTAAGCGTAAAATAGATACGAACCCTCACCTTATCAAGTGCAGGACAATTTCACCCCATCTAGCCATGGAAGGCAGTGGGATGGTGGTGTGCCGTTTGGCAAGTTTTCTAGTAAGAATTTCAGATAAGCAAATGGATTCAATCCATTCACCTTTGCCGTCTCAACCAGTGAATAGATGGCGGCGCTGGCACTGGCGCCTTTGGGTGTATTGCAAAAGAGCCAGTTTTTTCGTCCCACTGCAAAGGGTCGAATGGAGCGTTCCGCTCTGTTGTTAGATAGCTCCAATCTGCCGTCTAGAAATACATTCATCAGCCATGATTTTTGATTTTGGGCATAGGTGAGCGCCATGCCATAGACCGTCTTTGGCATGGGATTTGTTTGGTATTCTTGGTCTACCCATTGATAGAATTTTTCTACAACGGGTAGGCTTTCCTTTTGTCGTACACGGTAGCGTTCCTCACTACTCATGTTTTTCTCAGCACAAAAACGGTCAATGGCAAAGAGCTCGTCGCAAAAGGCCAGACCAATTTGTGCAGGAGATTGGGCTTTTGTGCTGGCAGGTAGGCACTTAATGGCATCGGTAAATTTTCTGCGCATATGCGCCCAGCACCCCACCACTGTAATCTCTGGTGGCAATTTACAGTGATAGCCATCATACCCATCGGTGTGCAACTTCCCAGAAAATCCATTCAAAAATGTGCTGGCACAATCACCCTTCCGAGTTTCTGTGTAATCGTAGAGAACCACTGGTGTTTTGCTATTCCCAGAGGTGCTGTACAGCCACACGTAGCTCTTTTGCTTGGCGGTGCGTTCCTTCTCTCGCAACACCTGAAGGGTGGTCTCGTCGGCGTGAAGGATGTCATGGGATAAAAGTACCTGTTGTAGGCATTTGAACATTTCTTCAAACCAATGTTGGTGGGCATAAATGGCCCAATTAGACATGGTTTGCCGTGAAAGCCGAATACCCTGTCGCTGAAATTCCTGCTCCTGCCGGTACAGTGGCAAAGCCAAGGTATATTTGTTGGCCAAAATATGCGCAACAAGGCTAGGGCTGGCGATGCCGCTGCCCTTAATCAATCCATCTGGCACACTGCTCTTTTTCATAGGCACCCCATCACTGGTCTTTTCACAGTGGCGGCAACTATAGGCGGTCTGGATATGCTCCACCACTTTGTAGACGGCAGGAATGTACTTCAGCTCTCTACGTAGAATTGTACGACCACAGGGGTGCATAGTGTGACCGCAGGCGGTACAAGCACGCTCATTCTCTGGCAGTTCGTAGACAATTTCCTCTTTGGGGAAGTTTGAAAAATCAGTCTCTCGCTTCCCCTTTTGCTTCTTGCGACGGTAGGTGATTTCCTCCGTTGGGGTGGGTGGCTCTGCAGGTTCTGCCTCTTTGGCAAAGAGAGAGCACTGATCCATAAGGGTAACAGTTTTCTCGCTACTTGCCCCAAATTTCCCAGATTTCATCAGCATCATTTGTTGGGTGAGCCACTGGATTTGTGTCTGCAGTTGCTGGATTTCTCTATTCTTTTGTTCCAATAATTCTGGCCAATTTGCGGCACTCTGTTCTATCTTTTTCATAGCCCTATTATACCACAAAAGCACCGAATTCTCAAGGAATTTCGGTGCTTTTTGCAGTATTATTATACTTTCTGGGTTTGGTTGGAACAATAGATTTTGTCAGCAGATATTCAAATTCTCTCATGGATATTTCGATGAATGATTCGCCTTCTGCCTTAGGCCACGGGTAAGTTCCACTCTGGGCACGGCGTTTGCTTTGACAAAAAGAAGCCCCATCCCAGACGATATATTTAATCATACTCCCACTGCGGTCACAAAAGGCATAGGTGCAACCGTCGTAGGGATTTTGACCCAAATCATATTGTATGATGCTGAGCAATCCGTCAAGCCCGATGTACATAGAAGTATCTCCACAGACCAACCGTACCTTTTTTCCAGCACGAACAATCTGCGCCCCTTTGCACGCTTCCGTCAGTTCTTCTTTCCACTGGTCTATGCTTTGATAGCAAATTCGATGGCTACCCTTTTTGCGAATGGGTGCAGGTTGTAGGGCTTTGTGGGCGCATTCGCTGCTACAATATTTTCGTCGCTGGCGTATATAGGCTGTAAATTCTGCGCCACAATACTGACAGATTACCTGCTCTTTGCTGTTTCCCATGGCCTGAACATAGCAATCTCGGCTACAATACTGTCCACCATTCCACTTTTTGCTCTGAAAGGGTTGGTTGCAGTGAAGGCAAATGGAGGTTTCCTCCACCGCCACTGGATGTGCCTTGTGGTATTCCTTCCACCATGCAATGCGACAGCTATCTTGGCAAAATCGCTGTACGTCCCCTTGCTGTGCAGATACAAATTCTTTTCCGCAATAAGGGCAGATTTTTACTGGCTTTGGCCTATTTTGTCGCCGTTCTATGGCCTTTCGCCGCTGGTATGCCCTGCGACAACTCTCACTGCAGTACCGTTTCCAACGTCCTTTTTCTCCGCTTTGCTCCAACGGTTCACCACATTCTAGGCAAATGTCCACCTGACCACCGTAATAACGCATGGCATTATTTTTCTTGATGCGACATTCCCTGCTGCAGTATTTTTGCCGTGTCTTGTGACAGGTGGGTGTAAAGCTCACCCCGCAACACTGACATACATAATCCCCCATGATTCCACCGCCTTTTTCTAGTCTTGCGACTATTATAGCAATTTTGACTCATGGGGGATAGGTTCGTATCTATTTTACGCTTACGGATGTCATATTGGCTTTTTGCGTGTAACCACTGTATTTGAACCAATACAGTGGTTTTTTTATGCCCAAAATTCCGAAACTACCACAAAATCACAAAAAATACTCAAACATTAAGAGCTGTTAAATGCGAGGACTATCCTCCACTTAACAGCTCTTTTTTTATTTCTTGGAAAAGGAGAATTCCAGTGACTACAAACTACAAGCGAAATAAAAAACTTTGTACAGCAAGCTCTGCACCATCAACACACATTCGGATACAGGCAGAAAAAGTAATCGGTCCGTTTGAAAGTTGTGGTAATTGCCCCTATCCCTCGCATGGGTTCATCTGTTATACCTGCGAGGGCAATTGTATGAAAACCGATATGGAACGAATAAATAGGAGGAACACAAATGAATCTAAGCATCAGAAATAGAAATACTGGCAAGACAGTATTCGCCACCTTTCCTTGCGAAGAAAAAAACATCCAATACCTCTGCGATCAGCTACAGCTACCCAACACAGCAAATACTGAAATCGAGGTATATCAAGTTAGTAGCAGCGAGATTGCCAATGGCGTTTTGCAGGGTAAGACATTCAAAATGGATGAGCTGAACTATTTATTCGCAAGACTGGATAGCTTCAACGAATTTGAAATGAACACGTTTTACGCTGTGGCCTATGCAAAGAAACTCACATCGGCTAAAGATTTTATCAATCTCACATTCAACACAAACTGCTACAGCGTATTGGGTAACTTTGAGAACCTTAACCAAGTGGGCAAAGAGCTGAGCATGAATGAGCAAGGCGGCATGGCGATGGATGAGTACGACACATTCGATGGTCAGAAATATGTAGAAGAAATGATTGCAAACCATCCCAATCCCTTGCTATCTCCCTATGGCTTTGTTTATCCCAACCGAAATGAACCAAAAGACCTCTACTTCGGCAAGACGCTCCCCCAATATCTAAATGGCGTTAAGGTTTTCAATATTGCACTTCGAACCGATACCAGTGAAGAATATTTGGACTTGCCCTGTGAGGACAGCGCCATCCAAAAGGCATTGGAGCGATTAGAGGTAGAAAGCTTAGAGAACACCTCATTCTCCATTTTGTATCACAATCTGCCAAGCAACATCGAAGAAATCTTGTATGAGATTGAAAATGATGTGCAGCGACTGAACGACATGGCACAGACCTTAGAAGAAGTTGGTGGGCGTGAATTTACCCACCTAGAGAAGTTAGCCAGATACACAAAAGTCAGCACCACAGAAGAACTTCAAACCCTGTGCCGCTGTATGCACGAATTCGAGCTGTTCCCCAATATTCGCACACCAGAAGCCTATGGGCAGTATATGATTTGCGACAGTGGACATTACGAATACGATGAAAACCTCGAAGAATACATCGACTTTAAAGCCTATGGCGAAAATCGTATTGCCAACGAGGTCGGCACATTCACTCCCCAAGGCTATATCACCTATATGGGATACAACCCTAAAATGATTGAAATTCTAAACGAGAAGCTGGGTATGAATATCCAAAGCCAAGCGTATAGCGAAACCCTCCGACTGTATATGCCTCTGAAAGTCATCACCTACGAGCAGGAGAACGACTGGGGGCAATATGAAACCTCTGACTACGAAGAAGAATTAGACAGCGCCGAGCTTTGTGGCTATGAAGATGAGTTAGAGGATTTCATCACTTCCTATGGCGATCATGTGCCAGAGCAGCGAGGACTTATGGAGTATTACGATGGCAAAGACTCGGTCAATGCAAAGGTGGAGAGCTTCAAATTTGAGTTTGAGCAGATGGACAGAGATGTCTATGGCGTGGCAGTTTGTCAGCTAAAAGCACCACTGGATCAGAAAGAATTGGCGCTCCTGAAAGAATATATCACTGGTCAGGCAGCAGACGGTTTCGGTGAGGGTCTGGAACAGCAGGAGTTCAAACTAGATGGTCGAGATGTGAATATCAGCTTGTGGGATAGTAACCGATATTTTTTGAAAACAGCTGATGAGATGGGCCTTCGTGAGCAAAGCCAAGGCTTTGAGATGAGTATGAATTAAAGGAGAGATGTAAATGAAACTAGACATTACCCTATCGAACCCTAAAACCAAGCAGCAAATAGACATCGACTTGCCTGCACGATACAGTGCTATCGAAGATGTGCTATTTCGCTTGAACTGTGATGAAACCATCAGTGCCAGTGGCAGAATTTTAGATGAGTACGGGCGAGGTGCTGTGAACTTTTACTTTGAAACGTGCAATATCTTTGAGCTAAACCATTTGGCAACACTTACCCAAAAGTTTGACGATGACCGTAGCAGCCAGTTCATCGGTGGCTACTTCCTTATGAGTCAAAAAGGAAGTGTGAATGCACCCGGTGCCATCAACCTTGCTATGAACATTCAGAGCAATAACCTTGTGTTCTCCCAGCCAGCAATGGATGAACGTGACTTAGCAGAGTTTTATCTGGATAACGACCTTATCCCAGAGCTTGCCGATGTGAGTGATGACATCTATCAGTGGATTGTGGATCACACGAACTTGCAGGAGCTTGGCGAAGAAATACTTCAAAAAGAAAATGGCACATTCATCAGTGGCGATTATGTCACAATGGAAGAATTGGAAACCTTATATGATGGCAATAGTCCAATGCCATTTCCAGAGCCTTATGTGTTCAAATTAGAGGTAGGGTTTCACCCAGACAATGACGATGGAAGTCGCTACTCCTTACCTCTGCCAGTTTCTCATAGCGAGATTGAGCGTGTGGTGCAAGAGATGGAAGTAACGGATTTATCTGAATTAACCTGTTACAAGATGCACAGCATTGTGCCATCGCTTGAACCGATGGACTTTGATATGACCGAGATAGAAACTGTAAATCAACTTGCCACCTCTATTGCCTACTTCAAAGAAACTGGCGAACTGAACACCTATAAGGCACTGGTAGATGCCTTAGATATTATCTACCTTGAAGCTGTCCACAACCTCTGCGAGTATGTCAGCGAATTTGAGTTAAAAGCATCTGAGCGAGATTTCGCAAGTTATGGTCGAAACAGATTTCAAAATATACTGCCAGAAGAATTGCTAGAATGCTTAGATACCGAGGATTATGGCAGAAAAATAGCAGAGAAAAACGGAGTGAGCATGACCGAATATGGTGCGCTAGTCCCCAAAGATGGTGTGCCACTGATGGAAAAGCTGGCTCAACTAAAAGAAGCTCAAAATCAAACAACAGCTATGGAGCAAACCATGTAAAAACTAAATATCAACCGAAAAGACCGTGTGTTTCGCAGTACCTAAACTGCAAAATGCACGGTCTTTTTTTATTTTCTGACTAAATGAAAGGAGCATTTATGGAAGAACTGCAAATATTCAAAAATGACGAGTTTGGAGAAATTCGAACCATCACCATTGATGGCAATCCGTGGTTCGTGGGCAAAGATGTGGCCGAAATCTTAGGCTATGTAAGAACGGATAATGCAATCAGAAAGCACGTTGATGACGAAGATAAGCTGACGCACCAATTCGGTGCATCAGGTCAATTACGACAAATGGTTATCATTAACGAAAGTGGACTTTATAGTCTGGCATTAAAAAGCAAACTCCCCTCGGCAAAAGCGTTTAAGCGTTGGGTAACATCAATAGTCATTCCATCTATTAGAAAATATGGTGGATATGTAACAGAAGAAACCTTGGCTAATATCTTTCGTGATCCAGAGCATCTTCATACGTTTTTAGCACAAATGTTAAAGGTATCCGAAGAAAACAGAAAGCTGAAACAAGAAGTCGGTGAGTTGCAAACAAAAGGCGAATATTTCGACAAAATGATGGATGCAGGATTGTTAATCAACTTCCGTACCACTGCGAAAGAAATTGGTGTGAAGCCGATGTTCTTAATTCACTTTATGTTGGAAAATAAATACCTTTATCGAAACACAAAAAAAGCTCTGCTCCCCTATCAACACCATGTGGAAGATGGTCTGTTTGAGATAGTGGAGTTTTGCAAATATGGTCATAGTGGTGTCCAAACATTGGTTACCACAACAGGAAGAAACCACTTTTTACAACTATATTTAGATGGTGAAATGGAGGTTGGAGAAATTTGAGAAAAGAAGATTAAAAGCGAGGTGATTGTTATTTGACAAAAAGTATTATCGCATGGGTGGGTGGCAAGGCAAAGCTCATGTGGATCATCAACCTATTAGCACCTAACAAATATGAGCGAAGCATTGATGTGTTCGGTGGCAGTGGTACAGTTACCCTAAACCTCGATTATCGCAGGAGCAGCCTACAAATTTACAACGATTTTAATGCAGATCTTGTGAATTTAATGCGCTGTGCTAGAGATAGACCATTTGCTCTCACTCGTGAAATTGGCTTCCTTGCCCTCAATTCACGTGATGACTTTGAGATGTATAAAAAGTTCTTAAATCAAGAGGAATTTCACAATTACGACTTGGAAGAAGAACTGGAACTGACAGAGATTATGTTTGAAAAGCCACAGGCTGAAGAACTCAAAGTATTGCTTTTGGAACGCAATCGAGATATGGACATCAAACGTGCTGCCGCCTATTACAAATTATTGCGATACAGCTTCAATGCTAACGCAGATACCTTTGGTGGCAAGAAATGTGATGTGCGTAGGTTTTTTGTAGACATCTGGAACTTTGCTAGAGCGTTCAAGAATGTGACCATAGAAAACAAGGACTTTGAAGCACTCATCAAACAATATGATAGACCAAATGCCTTTATCTACTGCGATCCACCATACTATGATGCCGA
Source organism: Chakrabartyella piscis (assembly GCA_030067835.1). Lineage (GTDB taxonomy): Bacteria > Bacillota > Clostridia > Lachnospirales > Anaerotignaceae > Chakrabartyella > Chakrabartyella piscis. The sequence goes on along the minus strand of CP092441.1, from coordinate 3,015,619 downwards.
GAGCTTCTACAAAAATGATGTACCATTTACAAAAAAAGAACATACTCGATTGCGAGATGTATTGCACGATGCAGATGGGTATGTCATGGTAAGCTACAATAATGTACCAGCGATTGTGGAACTGTATCAAGATTTCTATATCTACTACACCACAAGGTCACATTCTATGAGCAAAAAGGAGGGCGAAGTTTATGAAGAACTGATTATCACCAACTATGATCCAACCGAATACATCGAAAGTGCCAGCTACCAAATGCATTTATTTGGTGGCTTTCTTTCTGCCCAAAAAGAGGGCGATTACAAAGTGATCCATGCACCCAATAAGCCACTAAGAAAAGAAAGAAATGAGGAATTAACATGAAAAACAACAACACAGGTCTTACCATTCCAAACGAAATCATTGCACAAACAAATCTAGGTGATGAAATCACCTTGCAGACCTTTCCCTCTGTTATGGTGCTAAAAGGCACAAAGCTAACAGCATTGGAAGTCTTGCAAGTGATTGAGGCACTGGAGAGTGTCACAGATTGCCTCTATGCCACCTTGCTAAATAAATTCCCCAAAGAAGATGACTGCGATGACTGCACATTCTGTGAGGGATTTTTGGAAGATTGCGTAGATGTCCCAGACTGGGCAAAGGAAGTTTGTGGTATTGATCCAGACACCAAACTTTGCATCTGTGCCGAACAGGACAGTGGTCGCATCCTGCTTGAACCCACCGACTATGAGCATGATATTACCGACATTGATGAAGATATGCTTGAAGTCCTAGCCGATATTGGCATCTGCCTTGGCGAGCTAAATGAGAGCATCATGAGTAAGGAGACTATCTACCATGTCTAAAGAACACACCGAACTCTACTCCTATTCCCAAAAGGAAGCCGAAAGACTTGGCGAGTTAGAACGATGGCGAACCAGCCATCTGGAAAACATTGCGTGTAAGGATTTAATCACCCAGACCATTGCAAAAAATTACAGTGATAATTGCTTACACCAAGACTCTGCCAAGGAAGTCATTGAGCAGTTTGGTTACAAACGAACTGCCTATGTACTAGCAAATTCCATCAACCACAAAAGTAGCGATGGTAGATTTTCTCGTGCCAATAAAGAGTGGGCAAAAGAAATTTATATCCCCAAAGAAAAGAATCACTTGAATGGCGAGTTTGCAGTGGACTCTCACCCTGCACTTTTAGATGGTTTTATCAACCAGTACCACCGAGCGTATGCAACGCTAGAGATGTTTGATGCCTCCAAGTGTATTCAAACAGATGAACCACAGGACTATACCAACAAGGTGGTTGTGGTGAAAAGCAGTGAACTTGCCGAACAGTATTTTAATGGTCGAGATCAAATCTATCTGGCAACCAGTGGTTTTGGCTGTGAGCCTGACAAAATCGGCAGAGCTGTGTTTGCCACCTGTCTTGGCGATGGCGTAAAAGTCAGATGGGATAGATCACAAATCCTTGGTGTGCTAAAAGATGAGTGCATCCCAGAGTATGCCAAAGAAAAACTGGCTGAATTGGAACTGAAAAATCAGCAGCAAGAGGCACCCACGATGCAAACACCCACCATGTAAGGAGGTGAGCCTGTGAAAAGCACAGAACTTAGGCACAATTTAATTCTCTACAACAAAAACCCCGCAGGATTTATCAAGGATGGCGTTGCCACTGTGGATAACATCTTCAAAAACGAAGAACTTTCACAGTGGCTTGATAACCAAGGCTTTGAGTCCTTATGGCAAGATGGTATTTTTGAAAAACTCGCTGTCAATCGCCAGTATTATGAGCTGGAAGATGCAGAGTCTTTGAAACAAGTACGCATCTGGCAGTTACGTTCCGACTTCGACTTCGGTGGTCGTTTCCTATCTCATGAAGATATGACTTCAAAATATGGTGCGCCAAACGAAGCCGACTATGTCTGCGCTTACGATGGCGATATCGGGACCAATGACCTAGAAGAAATTTACACCAAATGCAACATGGATCATCCAGAGGGATACAAAGGTCACTCCCTCTCTATGTCCGATGTGGTGGAGCTGTACGATGAAGATACAGTCAATTACCACTATGTAGACCGATTTGGTTTTAAGGAAATCGAGTTTGCAAAGCAAGAACCTATACAAGATATGGAAATGGAGATGCAGTCAATGTAGCTGTGTCTCCTTTTTTATATATACACACATCAAAACATACAAAAAAGAATGGAGAAAACACAATGAAAAACTTTATGAACAACGCAAAAAACAAGGCAAATGGCATGGTAATCAAAATGCAGATGATGAAAGCCAATGCGAAGAATGCTCTTTGCAATGAGCGTGGCGAAAACTATGTAGACAGTGGTGTCAAAATCCTCATCGCTGTGGTGCTTGGTGCATTGCTCCTTGCTGGCCTGTACGCACTCTTCAATGACACCATTATGCCTACGCTCGTTCAGCGCATTGAGGATATGTTCGACTACGCAGGTTAAGGAGGTAGCCTATGAAAATTGATGTAAAAATCGGAGATATCCGAGAAAACGCAAACCCCAAAGCCTATGCAACAGCAGTCCTAGACAACTGCTTTGTAGTATCTGGCATCCGTATCCTAAATGGCAAGCACGGTGATTTTGTTGCCATGCCAAGCTACAAAAATTCCAAGGGTGAGTATACCGACTATTGTCACCCCATCACCAAAGAATTCAAAAAGGAATTCAACAGTGCCATCTTGGAGGCCTTTGAGCAAAAGCAACTTCAGAGCCTAGAACATGAAGAAGCACCCAACTGGTCACAGCAACAGACAATGTAATGGATATTTTGTTTGCCATGCTGCTACTCATTGCCACCTACACCGATTTGAAAAAGAGAGAAATACCAGACAAATTATCCATAGCGATTGTGGTGCTTGCTCTCTTTGATTTTCACCCTCTTGGGTTATTGTCTGCGCTACCATTTTTTATAGCAGCCACGCTTAACCCAGAGGGCATTGGTGGTGGCGATATCAAATTGACAGCAGCTGTCGGATTATATCTAGGATTTAGCAAAACACTGGTGGGTGTGGTACTGGCACTCAGTCTCAGTATCATTACCTACTGGGTGCTTTGCGTAGGAAAGCAAAAGCAAGAGGTGTCAAAGGCGATGCCTCTTGCTCCCTTTTTAACCATTGGCTTTTTAGCCGTAACTTTCATTTGAGAAAGGATAAAACAACGTGAAGATATTTAAAAATAGAACTGTACTTGGTGTGCTTTGTATTTTGCTTTCACTGCTTATCTGCTTTGTAGTCACACCACTGTTTAACAGCGAACTCAGTCAGCAGACAGAAATTGTGCGTGTGAAAGCAGAAATTTCCACTGGTGAGCAGATCACTGCCGATATGGTGGAAACAGTAGAAATCGGTGGGTACAACCTACCTGACAACGTGATGCGAACAACAGAGTCGGTCATTGGCACATATGCTCTGGCTGATTTTTCTGTTGGTGACTATATTCTAAACAACAAAATCTCCGAAATCATGCAAGCTGAAAATGCTTATCTCTACGGACTAGATGGAACGCAACAAGCAATCTCTGTGAGCATTAAGAACTTTGCAAATGGTCTCTCTGGCAAACTGGAAAGTGGCGATATTGTATCTGTCATTGCCCCAGACTATAAAGGCTTGGGTGCGACAGTTATCCCAACAGAGCTAACCTATGTGGAAGTGATTTCTGTCACTGCTGATAGTGGTGTAGATGCCAACACAGGTGATAAAACACTGGATGACGAAAGCGAATTGCCATCTACTGTCACACTTTTGGTGACCTCAGACCAAGCAAAACTACTTGCCGAATTAGAGCTTGATGGTGACATTCATCTGTCCCTTGTCTATCGTGGACTTCCAGAAAATAGCGAAGTGTTCCTCTCTATGCAAGATGCAATCTTAGAGGAACTATATGCACCAGAAGAAGCAGAACCAGAGGAAGAAGTGCTAGAGGAATCACAGACGGAGAATGTGGAAAATAACGAGGTGGAATGATGCTGAACTTTAAGAAAAACACAGTGTTCAGCAGAGATAACCACTTTGCTGAAAGCTTTGAGGACACTGCCAGTGGCGGTGTCCTTGCTGTTTGGGGCAGTCCCAACAGTGGCAAATCCACGGTGGCATTTAAGATTGCAAAGCACCTTGCAGATAAGAAGAAAAATGTTATCTTGCTTTTATGCGATATGACAGCACCTATGCTACCTTGTGCGGTGCCACCTAGTGAGCTTGAAATTGAAAAATCCCTTGGCTCTATTCTTGCCGCCACCCATGTCACCGAAGCACTGGTGAAGTATAACATGGTGACACTGAAGAAAACCCCTTACCTCTCTATCGTTGGAATGCTGAAAAATGAGAATGAATATACCTACGCGCCTTATGGCAAGGTGCAGGCCGAAGAACTCATCGACTGCCTAAAAGAAATTGCACCCTTTGTGGTCATTGACTGCTCAAGCTATATTGCAAATGATATCCTCTCAGCTGTGTCTATCAGTGATGCAGACAATGTACTGCGACTAGTTAACTGCGATTTGAAATCCATCAGCTATCTATCTAGTCAACTTCCACTTTTGCAAAACAGTGGTTATGACATGGATAAGCACTATAAGGTGGCAAGCAATGTGAAGCCTAATCATGGTGTGGAACAAATGGCAGGAGCCTTGGGCAATATGGCGTTTAGCATCCCAGCATCGGCAGAGATTGAGGAACAGTATTTGCAGGGCAATCTTTTGGGTGAGCTTTCTATGAAAAGCAGCCGAGGGTTTCGAAGTGAAATCCAGAAGATTTGCAAGGAGGTGTTCAGTGTATGAGCTTAGGCGAAAAAAGAAATGCTTCTGTGTTTGGTGGCGTGGCAGAGCCTAAAAAAGAAGCTCCACAGGACACCAAAAAAGTCATTGATAAAGCAATGTCTGAAACTGCCAAAAGCCATACCAAAACGGAGCTTGCAGGAGAAACTCGTACCCACACACTGTTCTTTGAAGCCACCCAAACGCAGGATTTCAATGAAGTGTTACAGTCGGTACAGGAGCATATTTCAGAGAATTACTCGGAGCTGATCACTGGTGACATTGCCGATTCCAAAGAGCAGATGAAACGCTTTATCGGAAAATACATCTTTGACAGAAAAGTATCGGTGGAGGGTAAATCCACCGACGAGCTGATCGCCGATATTTACACCGAGATGGCTGAGTATGGATTTCTCACCAAATACATCTTTGGCACTGGCATCGAAGAAATCGACATCAATAGCTGGAACGACATTGAGGTGCAATATTCCAGTGGTGAAACCAAAAAGTTAGATGAACATTTCGACTCCCCAGAACACGCAATCAACGTCATTCGAAGAATGCTCCATGTCAGTGGCATCGTTCTTGATAACGCACAACCTGTGGTGCTAGGGCATCTATCTAAAAACATTCGTATTGCTGTGATGAAAACACCCATCGTAGATGAAGATGTGGGCATTGCAGCCTCCATTCGTATTGTAAACCCACAGTCCATGAAGAAAGAGGACTTCACCAGTCGTGGCACTGCCACAGATGAAATGCTTGACTTTCTTGCAACCATCATTCGCTATGGCGTTTCAGTATGCGTTGCAGGCGCAACAAGCAGTGGTAAAACCACAATGCTTGGCTATCTTCTGACCACCATTCCAGACCATAAGCGTGTGTACACCATTGAGAATGGATCACGAGAACTTGACCTTGTGCGAACCGATGAAAATGGTAAGGTTGCAAACTCCGTCATTCACACCCTAACTCGTGAGAGCGATAACGATAAGCAGAAAATAGACCAAACCATGCTACTGGATGTTATGCTTCGTTTTAACCCAGACATTTCAGTGGTTGGTGAGATGCGTGGTCCAGAAGCCAATGCCGCCCAAGAAGCAGCTCGAACTGGTATTGCGGTGCTAACTACCATCCATGCAAACTCTTGCGATGCAGTGCCACGAAGAATGGTATCTCTTTGCAAACGTGCTGTGGATATGAGTGACGATACCCTAATGCAATATGTGACCGAAGCCTATCCCATTATTGTGTTCTGCAAACAACTGGAAAACAAAGAACGTAGGCTGATGGAGATTATGGAGATTGAGATTTCGGGTGATGGCACAAGGGTATATCACAGCCTGTTCCAGTACATCATCACAGAAAACAAAATCGAAGATGGCAAATTCATCATCGAAGGTCACCATGAAAAGTCCAAGGGCATCTCCGATAACCTAGCCAAACGACTGCTAGAAAATGGTATGCCCATGAAAGAAATTGAAAAATTTAAGGAGGTGGCATAGCTTGAACTTTATATTATTACTGGCCTGTATGGGATTTATCACGGGCCTTTTTGTTTTGTTGAAAATATCTCCTATGGATATGACACAAAGCATTTTTAAGGCGTTATCTGAAAAACCACAAACTTTGAAAGATAGCCTAAACGAAAGCACTAAAAGGAAGAAACAATCCTATTTTAAACGTGAGATTGCCGAAACCAAAGCCATCCTAGAGATGACTGGTCGTAGCCACAAGTTCCCACTGATCACTGCGCTGTCTATGTTTCTGTTTGTGGTGGGTGCAAGCCTTGCCATTATGATGGGCAACTGGTTTTTAGCACCTGTCCTTGCAATCGGCTTTATGTTTTTGCCATTTTGGTATGTAAGGCTGACACAAACCCATTTCAAAAAGGATATTTCCTCAGAGCTTGAAACTGCACTTAGCATCATCACCACAGGCTATCTTAGAACCGAAAACATCATGACTGCAGTGGAAGAAAACATTGCCTATCTAAATCCACCAGTGCTATCGGTGCTCAAGAGCTTTTTGTATCAGATCAAGATGGTAAACCCCGACATCATCAGCGCCTTACAGGAGATGAAACCTAAGATTGATAACCCTGTCTTTCGTGAATGGGTAGATGCTGTGATTTTGTGCCAAAGCGATAGAAGTTTGAAAAGCACACTGACACCCATCACCACCAAACTTAGCGATATGCGTATCGTAAATGGGGAGCTAGAAACATTGGTAACAGCTCCACGACAGGAGTTTTTGACAATGGTAGCCTTGGTGGTTTGCAATATTCCCTTGCTGTATTTCCTAAATTCAGACTGGTATCATACCTTGATGTTTACAGTGGCAGGACAGATTGTTCTTGCCATTTGTGGCACTGCAATCTTTGTGTCAACAGCCTTTGTAATCAAGCTGACACAGCCAATCGAGTATAAAAGGTAGGTGAGAAAATGACAATATTTCTATTTTTATTCGGTGTGTTTCTAAGCCTTGGCATTTTCTTTGTCCTTGCAGATGTGCTGAAACTACCCACCATTGCCACTGGAAAGGCGATTATCAATGCCTCTAATCGTGGTAAACAAAAAGCCAGTGGCATAGATGTTGCCCTTGGCAATTTAAGTCTAAAGTTATCTAAGATAATCACTATCAATGAGTACAAAAGAATTCGACTACAAAATACTTTGTCGGCCGCTGGCATCTCTAAAACACCAGAGGAATACATGGCAACTTGCATCGTAAAAGCCATGCTCATGGGTGTGTTTGTAATCCCTTGTCTATTGGTATTGCCGATGGCGGCACCTGTTTTATTGGTGCTTGCGATTTTCACCTATTTTAAGGAACTGGGCAGTGCCGATAAACTACTTGCCCAAAAGCGAGAAAGCATAGAAAGTCAGCTGCCACGATTTGTAGCAACCATTACACAAGAGCTGAAAAACAGTCGAGATGTACTGAAGATTTTAGAGAACTTCAAACATAGTGCCAACGAAACCTTTGCAAAGGAACTTGATATTTTAACAGCTGATATGCGCTCGTCAAGCTATGAAACAGCACTGACAAGATTTGAAGCTCGTATCAACTCGCCTATGCTCTCCGACATTGTCCGTGGACTGATCTCGGTACTGCGTGGTGATGATGGCGCTGTATACTTCCAAATGCTTGCCCACGACATGAAGCAGCTGGAACTGCAAAATCTGAAAATGCAAGCCATGAAGATACCGCCTAAAATCCGAAAGTTCTCCTTTGTTATGCTGATGTGTTTCTTGATGACCTATATCGTGATTATTATTTTCGAGATTATCAGTTCTCTCGGAACACTATTCTAGGAGGTGAAACGTGTTTAAAATACTAAAAAACAAACGTGGTGAGGGATACATGGACACAGTAGTCTTGGTTCTCTGCGCCATGCTTGTCATTGCAATGGCTGTCCGTGTGTTCCCTGCGTATATCGCCAAGCAAAAGGTGGATACCTTTGCAACCGAGATACTCCGTGAGGCTGAAATTGCAGGGCGAATCGGAGCAGAAACCACTGCAGCTGAAAACAAACTTTGTGATGATTTGGGCATCTCACCAACCGTCACATGGTCTGACTATGGATACATTCAACTGGGCGATGAAATCACAGTCACTGTCGTATTGCCTGTGGAAATAGGTTTGTTCGGTGATTTTGGCTCGTTTTCCATTGACCTCCGTTCCGATGCCAGTGGCAAAAGTGAGGTGTATTGGAAATGACCAGAATAAGAAAAATCCTGCGTTCAAAGAAAGGCGAAGGCTTTCCCTTGACCATTGCCATTGTGCTTGTGCTGATTATTCTTTTCACAGGTATATCCGAATATTTGCGTTTGATGATTGTTGCCCAAGGTGTGCGTGATGCACTACAAGATGCTGTCATTGCAACCGTGACACAAAACTATGATGAAGTATATCATGGCATCCGTGAGGGATATTCTGGTGGCTATCAGCCAGTGGCAAATGACTTTGAAGAATCCTTAGATTATGGGAATATATATGGTCGTCTTGCTGACACATTGGGTTTGGAGTATAATGGAATATATGAGAAAATAACAGCTGATGGATCGGTTGAATTTGCTGTATATAGTTTAGATGTGGATGTTAGAAACGCGCCACTTGCCACAAGCGACAGTGCCACTCAGCGTTTTGAAATAGACAGCTACATCACCCTTGAAGTCCCAGTGTCCTTTGGTGGTGAGCTTCTACCATCTATGACCATTCGCCTTAAGACCACAGCAGGATATATACCGAAGTTTTAGGTATGTATACTTTGCAATGCTATATTCGTTGCTATTGCATATAGCTATTTTACTTTACTTGTGGTAATGTTTGGCTTACAAAAAAATGAAAAGGAGTGTGTCCCATGAAAGATACAACAAAAAAATCACTCGTCATTGTGATAGGACTCATCATCAGCGTGGTGCTTATCGTATTGATTGCAAGCAAGTTCCAATCACCTGCAACAGAAGATGTAGGCATCGTACAAAACGAGGTGGAATCCACCGATATTGTAGTGGATGAGCCTGATAGCACAGAAGAAAATCTCATCACTCCACCAGAGATTGAGATACAAGATGAATCCACCTATGAAACCACCAGTGGTGATGATGTGGGTACAGAGCAAACCATTCAGCCAGATGTGGAAGAAAAACCTACCTACACCGAGGAACAGCTCTCTGATCCAACGCAAACACCAAGTGGTATCCCAGTAGAATCACCAACCGAAGAAAATCCAGAACCAACCCCAGTGGAAAATCAAATTGCCACAGAAAGCAGTGGTAGTGGCTTGCCGGGGTTTGATAGTGTGATTGTCGGTGGCGAAAACCAAGGCACCTATGTAGACGATATGTATGAAAACGGAAACAAAGTAGGTATCATGGACTAAATAAAACGCAAGAAAATGCATGGCTTCGGCTGTGCATTTTTTATTTGCAGAAAGGAAAGAAAATGAAGAAAACTCTCTCTGCTCTATGCCTGTGCTTGCTCATGATTTTCAGTTTTACCATGACAGCATTTGCAGTGGGCGATGGAAATATCGACTCTGGTGGTGGTAGCATGGGCGATGGTACAAGCACTAGCTATTGGAATCCCGGTATGGATGGCGTTCGTGTCACCGTTGTAAGAGCTAGTGATCATGCGGTTATGACAACCCCCATTGACCTAACCAACAACACGATATCCTCGTCTATTTATCATTTCGGCAAGGTGTGTAAACTACAATACACTAACGGAGTTTCCCTAGTAGCACACCAAGACAGCTATAATTACTACAATCCATCACAGTCATTGCCCACTATCGTAAGCTCCAGTGGTACAAGCAACATTGATGCAATCAAAAGCTATTTCACAGACGAACAAGTCATTCGTTCCATCGCAGAAATCACTGGCTTTAACTATGACACGTTAATCAATGGTGACTATAAACTGCTTCTCGAACCCATTGCCTATTACTATTTCCAAGGTGTCTATCTTGCAACTACTGCTACGGAGGCCGCCATGTATGATGAACTTGTAGGTGGTTCACTCCGATCTTCAATGGTGTCACTAACCCATAAAAACCTGCCTCTTGCCATGTTTTTAGAGGTCAGCGATTTGGGTTATCCTGCGTGGACTGGCAGCACAACTTCAGCTGCCACGGATGCAGATATTAAGTCGTCTCTCGGCTTGGGTGTTGTTCGTTTTGAAGAAGAACCAGAAACACCACAAATATCGGTGTACGACTATGAATATCGAGTCAATACCGAGGTCATTACCTCTGTCTATGTCAGTGGTGGTCAATCCGATCCAGACGATGATACCACCGTATACTTCACCATTGATGGAACAAGGTACAGCGTGAGCAATGTGTATTACCCTAGCGGCGATGGACAGCTCGTTTGGGTGAAATGGACAACACCCTCAGAACCACAAGAAATGGTGATCAATGTTTCTGTTTCAGGCCCCGGTGATGTAAGCAGTGCAACCATCACTTGTAATATCGTTGACCTAGACGAAAACCCTCCACCAAACCCTGTGGCAGATGATCGAAACGATAGCTTCTCCTATGAAAATGTACCAAGCCGAACCGAAGTAACCTCAGCACAATGGAGTGTCTGGGACCCTTGGTGGCAAGAGTATTGGGTGGACAATGGTTATTGGAAAAGCAGTTCTTGGACAGATAGCGAGGGTAATACCCATACAAGTCGCTCATGGAAATCAAAATGGGAAGATGAAGGATGGTGGGAGTTCGATTGCGACATCTACACAGCCAGCCTAAGTGCCAGTATGGAGCTGAGCAATGACACCTACAATCCCACAGCCACAGGCAATACGCTAAAGAGTGGCTATGGAGTAAACATTAGCGTGGAGTCCTCTGCAAGCACAACCCAAAGCAGTGCCATCACAAGAACCCCTAACGCTGTCAGCTACTTCCCAGAGTTCTACTATGACACCTATTGGAGATTGCTAGAACGCATGACAAGTGGTACTTCCAGTACCTTTGAATTCCAGAAAAATGTATACTCCACCTATAACAATCGTACCCACTTCACACCGATTTGGTATCCAGATGGCAGCTACACTGTTAATACATGGCTCATTGATGTATGGACTCCGAGTGGAATGTTATCTGTAAACCTAACTGACAGTTTAACCATCAGTGGCAACCTTTGGGATGATTGGCATATTGCCGCCAAAGACACTGATTAAAAGAAAGAAGGTTTTTATGAAATCTATTTGCAAAAACAAAAAATTATTAGTCGCAATCGTTCTGGTCTTGATGATGGTGTTTGCATTATCCACCACAGCCTTTGCCACAGGCACAGGCGATGTAGCTGGCGCAGTAGAATCCACTTGGACAGATGCCTCTGCTCAGATCAAACAGGTGGTAAACAATGTTGTGTTCCCATGTATTGATCTTATCTTGGCAGTATTCTTCTTTGCCAAACTTTCGATGGCATATTTTGATTATCGCAAGAGTGGCCAGTTTGAATGGACAGCACCTGCGATTTTGTTCGCTTGCTTGGTGTTTAGCATTACAGCGCCACTTTATGTGTGGGATATTATCGGAATTTAATATCATATAAAAATTTACACCGTTCTTTCGTTGGTATTGGTGATAGCTTTATATACCTTAGTGTGGTAGTGTTGTCCTTGCAAAAAAGTAATGAAAGGAGAAAAATTTTATGGCAGAAACAAAAAATATGTCAGTGCAGTTACCCATCGCACTGCACGAAAAGGTAACCCAGCACAAAGACGAGCAAGGTGTAACACTGAGCAAATATGTAGAGCAACTCATAAGCGAATACTACGAACTAAAGAAAGGTGGCAAACCCATGTCAAATGAAAATGTAAGAACCCTAGCGGTCCAAATCTCATCAGAGCTTATGGATAGACTCGATGCCCATTTGGAGAAAAAAGGCATCAAGAAAAAAGCGTTCCTCACAAGCCTTATTGAAAAGGTGCTTGAAGAAGCAGAAAAAGAAGAATTAAATCATGGAGCTACAAATGCCGAGGGTGAATAACTCTCGGCATTTTCTATGGAAGGAGAAAACAATGACGTTTTTTGAAAAAGAGCTAAACCGATGCACCGAACAATTCGACACAAAGAAATTCATCGGCAATGCCATGTACATTCCCCTTGGGGAAAACAACCGCCTCAAAGTAGAGTTCAAAACCCTTGGAACACACGAAAAATATGAGGGTATCCAACTAACTACCCTTGACAAAACCAGTGGAAAAATCGACAGCACCACCATCAAATTCGAGGAACTGTGGGGCAAGTGTGCTGTGGCAAATAACTCAAATTTCAAAGGTGGTATCGTGCCTCATGTCTGGAAAAGCAGTGGCAAATACGAATGGTATGCCTACAAACCCAATGATTATGATATGGATCTGTTAGCCGAACAGATTGAGGACTACTCCATCATGTTCAGTGAGCAGGAACAAGTACAAGGCTTTGAAATGTCACAGCAGATGTAGGAGGTAACCATGTGCGAAACAATACGAAAGCTATACAAAGGCAAGATTGATCCATCAGAAGAACAGCTAAAGCCAGATAGTGCGTGTTATGGATTTATCGAAAAGATGTCTACCCTTGAAGATAAAGCAAAAGAAAGCATGACCGATGAACAGCATAAAATCTTCGAGGAATACATGACTGTCAGAAATGAATATGGCTTCATGATGAACGAAGAATCCTTTATCCAAGGATATAAATTAGGCGCTCAAATGACGCTTGAAACATTCAAATAATAGCAGAGAGATACACCTCATCAAAAGGTGTGTTTCTCTTTGGAATCGAGGTGATACAAATTGTTTATATGGGATTTTGTCATGGGCGATGTTATGGATCTGCTCCTTGACTGGGTGTATGCCCAAATGGTTGGCTTTCTAGCCAACTTCTTTACATCTATGGGCAACATGGGTGTGGAGCTATTTGAAATGGCTTGGGTGCAATCGGTGGTGCTGTTCTTCTCCTATCTTGCTTGGGCGCTCTATGTTGTGGGCATTGTAGTCGCTGTATTTGAATGTGCCATTGAATATCAAAATGGCAGAGGCAGTATCAAAGACACCTTGCTCAATGCCCTCAAAGGCTTCATGGCTACTTCTCTTTTTAGTGTTGTTCCCATTCGACTGTATGCGTTGTCCGTCAGCTTGAGTGCTGAATTAACAGCTGGCATTACAGGTATGAGTGGTAGCTTCGGAGATGTAGCAAGCAGCATGATGACAGAGCTTGCCGATGCACCAACCATTGCAGAAGCCAGTAGTGCCGTGCTTTTTGGTAGCTTTGGTGGCATCAATCCTATCATGGTTTTGTTTATTATCTTCATGATGGGTTACGCAGTCATCAAAGTGTTTTTTGCAAATCTAAAGCGTGGTGGCATTTTGCTGATCCAAATTGCAGTGGGCAGCCTGTATATGTTCTCTGTACCGAGAGGCTTCGATGAACCTTTCATACAATGGTGCAAACAGGTGGTTGCACTTTGCCTGACTGCTTTTTTACAGGTGCTAATTTTAACAGCAGGACTTATGGTGTTAAATGATAATGCTCTGCTAGGTTTAGGACTTATGTTATCAGCTGGCGAAGTGCCAAGAATTGCAGGAATGTTCGGTTTGGATACATCCACAAGAGCAAATGTAATGGGTGCAGTTCATACCACAAGCATGGCAGTTAGTGCTACAAAAAATATTATCAGTGCAGTACCAAAATAAAGAAAGGATGATCCTATGAAATTAGTTTATATCGCATCGCCATATCGTGGTGATGTGATACGAAATACAAATTACGCAAAAGATTGCTGTGAATATGCTTTAGGTGAGGGTGTCAATGTATATTGCCCTCATCTTTTTTTACCCAATTTTTTATCTGAAGACGTGGCTGATCAGCGAGAACTTGCCCTTATGCTGGGCAAAGATATGCTGAGAAAATGCGATGAGCTATGGGTGTTTGGAGATACCATTACAGAGGGTATGTTTACGGAAATTCAGTTTGCCAAGGAACATGGAATCGAAGTAAAACGAGTGATTGACATTTACCATGTCAGCACCCAGAGTCAAGAGCCTTGCCTATGCTGACGATGGGTAGCTTGTTTGATGGCATTGGTGGGTTTCCTTTGGCAGCCACTCACAATGGAATCATTCCACTATGGGCATCAGAAATAGAAAAATTTCCAATGGAAGTCACAAAAATACGATTTCCAGAGATGGAACACGTTGGAGATATTACAAAACTAGATGGTGCAATATTGCCTGTGGTAGACATCATCACAGGCGGTTCACCATGCCAAGATTTATCCATTGCAGGAGCGAGAGCTGGACTTAAAGGTGAACGCAGTGGACTGTTTATGGAACAAGTAAGAATTGCCAAAGAGATGCGAAAGGAGGATGCAAAGCGTGGCAGAACAACTCACTCTATTCGACCTAGATACTTCGTTTGGGAAAATGTCCCCGGAGCATTCTCCTCCGCCGAGGGAGAAGATTTCCGTGCGGTCCTTGAGGAAATCGTCAAAGTACATGACAGCTCCTTGTCAGTTCCTCGACCTGACAGTGGGAAGTGGCAATCTTCTGGGGGAATTTTATTGGGACACGAATTCAGCTTGGCTTGGCGTGTCCTCAACGCACAATACTGGGGAGTCCCCCAGAGAAGGCGTAGAATCTTCCTTGTCGCAGATTTTGGAGGAACAACCGCACCCCAAATATTATTTAAGCAAGACTGCTTGTTTGGGGATTTTACGCAGAGCCAAAGCTCGTGGCAAGGAACTTCCTCCACAGCTAAAGCAAGCACTACTGATACAAGCAGAGCTGATAAGTCCATAGAGCCACTATACTGCTTACATGATCATGGTGGCGAAAGAATGGATATTGAAGTGGAGCTGACACCAACACTTAGGGCAAGTATGGCAAATCATCCTCCACTCGTTCCACAACCTATGCTCATGGCAAGCACCAAACCGAATGCTGAAATCACACAAGGTGTATCTCCAACAGTGACTGCATCAGCAGGATTAGGTGGTGGGAATGCGCCCCTTTTGTTTAATAACCATAGACGAGAAAGTCGCTATGATGGACCACTGGAAATATCTCCAACACTGATGGCTGATATGGGGACTGGCGGCAACAACGGTCCCATCGTGAAGCAAGAGAGCTTTTGCATTGCCAGTAACACCATCAATCGTGAGGATCATAACGGTGGCAATGGGAAAGGCTTTCAATCTGATATCGCCTACACCCTCACCACCAGTGACATTCACGCTATCTATTCGCCCAAGCCATACCAAGAGGTTGTTGGAGCGTTGATGCACCGAGATCATAAGGGTGTGAACACTTGCTATGTCAACCAAGATAAGTGTATTGTTGCACCATACCAAGAAGTGATTGGTGCAATCTGCGCAACCGATGATAAAGGCCCAAACAACCAGTATGTAAACTCAGATAAATGTATCGTGGATCAGCAACAAGTCTTTGGACAGGCTTCCTATGGTGGCTATGATGATAACATTTCCACATTAACTGCCAGTGGCGGCACCAACGGAGGTGGCAGTGAGAACCTTGCACTGACTAGAAATCTAGTGCGTAGGCTGACACCTTTGGAGTGCGAGCGACTGCAAGGCTTCCCAGATGGTTGGACAAACATCAAAGGAGCAAGCGACAGTCCTAGATACAAAGCTCTAGGCAATTCCGTTGCAATTCCATGTGTTGACTTCGTCATGCGTGGGATTGCTTATTTTTTGGAAAAAGAAAGCGAGGAATGGAATGAAGTTTTATGATGCAACAAAAGAAAACTTTGAGCTGTGTAATTTAGATGGTACACCTGTGGCTTTCACCAATAGTCGACTGGATCGTAGCACCATCCCCATCGGTCTATACTGTTATGATGTGCGAGATTCTGACCTGTGCGATGGCACTTGTGCTGAACTGGTCGAGGGGCATATCTGGGTGAATCATTGGGGAACTATTTTGTCAAAGACACCCTTTGAGATGGAGAGCTTTGGCTGTTATGTTGTAGAAGATAATAGCTTTATCGGTGAGAGTATCACAGCAGAAGAAATGGCTGATATGGATGAAGCTATATTACAGGCGAAAATGGATATGCCAGACCAAGGCATGGAAATGCAAGGCTTTGCGTAAAGGAGAAGTGAAAAATGTATATCTACCCGGACAACTTAAAATCAAAAGCAACCCTATGGTTGTGGGAGCTAAAGGACATTGCAGTCATTGGCATACTGGCTTTGATTGCTGTGTTTGCACTGGCACAAACAGGTATTATGATTCCACTTGTAGCAGCACTGCTCTATGCCTTTTTATCAATTCAGTTTGAGGGTATTAGCATTTTAGGGTTTATCAAAAGTGCTGCCACATTTTTCATTGCCAAGCAACAACTTTATGAATGGAGGTTGTAACACTTGAAAAAACAGAAAAAAGAAAAGCAAAACCAGTCCACCAAAGGCTTAATCGGCATTGATGACATTACCGATTACAGCATCAAGACAAAGTTTGGTGAACTGGTTTATTTTATTATTAAGCCAACCAATATCTCGGTGCTATCCGAGAGCAGCGTGTCGGCACGAATTTATTCGCTGATGACAGTACTAAAAGGCATGGCAGAGATTGAAATGCTCTGCCTTAATTCCAAGGAGAGCTTCGATGAAAACAAGATTTTTTTGAAAAGCAGACTGGATAACGAATCCAATCCTCAGATTAGAAAACTACTCTCTTTGGACAGCCAAAACCTTGACCGAATGCAAGTAACAATGGCTACTGCAAGGGAGTTTTTAATTATCATTAGGCTTAGAAATGAAAAAGAAAGTGATGTGATCCCATATCTATCACGCATTGAAAAGAGCCTAAAAGACCAAGGCTTCACCACCAAGAGAGCTGATGAGCAGGACATCAAGCGACTGCTCGGTGTGTATTTTGAGCAAAATGTCACCACGGAAAAATACGAGGACTTCGATGGTCAGCGTTGGGTGATTGGTGGATAGGATGAAAATAAGAAAGCCACCGAGGGGTTAGTCTCGGTGGCTTTGTGTGATTAGTGGTGCTATAAAAGATGGGTTCTGAAAAATAAAACGTGTAAATGCATTTCCTGTCATTAATCGGCAATACTACCTCAGCAGCCAAACAGGGCAACGCTGAGGAGCGACCCGACGCTGGTTGTGGGCTAAACTGGTCTGGGGCGGTGGCGAAAGCCATCGCCTTTGGCATAGACCTGGCAGCCCCTAGCGGATAAACCTCGGGAGTTTGAGGGCAGAGCCCTCAAGGCCTTTAGGCCACGAATCTACTCTCGAAAAAGACGGCGAACTGGGCATAGGCCAGCCCCCAATCTCGCACGGGCATGGTCCATTTTTTCCTGATTTCCGAGACGGACAGATACACTACCTTGCGGATGGAGTCGTCCGTAGGCAGAATCGCCTTGGACTTGGTGAATTTACGCACCATTCTGTGGTATGCCTCCACGGCATTCGTTGTATAAATTATTTTCCGAATTTCCGCTGGATATTCAAAAAATACCGTCAATTCAGCCCAGTTTCTGTCCCAAGATTTTAAGATGTTGGGATACTTCTTGTCCCACTTTTCACGAAACTCCTCTTTGGCGTACTCAGCATCGTCCAGATTAACTGCGCCGTATATCTTTTTTAGGTCAGCACAGACCGCCTTTCTGTCCTTGTAGGGCACAAACTTACAGCTGTTACGAATCTGATGGACGATGCACAATTGGTTCTTCGTTTGGGGGAAAATGGCCTGAATTGCCTCGTTTAGCCCTGTCAAATTGTCGTGACAAGCCACGAATATATCAGAAACGCCACGATTTTTCAGGTCGGCACAGATGCTAGCGTAGAAGCTGGCGGACTCATTTTCAGAAATCCAAGTGCCCAAAATCTCCTTGTGACCCTCCATGTTGATGGCCAACACAGAGTAGACACACTTGTTGATGATTTTGCCATCTTTTTTGGAATTAAATACGATTCCGTCGAAGAAAACCACGGGATAAATTTTGTCCAGCGGGCGGTTTTGCCACTCGTTGACCTCGGGCAAAATGCGGTCGGTAATCTTGGAAATCATACCCTGAGAGATTTCAGAGCCGTAGATTTCACGGAGCGTGTCCTCGATGTCACGCTGGGACATTCCCTTGGCGTACATGGCCATAATTTTCTGTTCAATTTCATCTGTGCGAGTCTGTCGCTTTTCGATAATTTGGGGGCGGAATTCCCCATTTCGGTCACGGGGAACGGCGATTTCACAGGCACCATAGTCGCTGATAATGGTCTTTTTGCCGTAGCCATTGCGGCTGTTTCCGGAGTTGTTGCCCTCTACAGAGTTCTTCTCGTAGCCCAGATGTTCGTCAATTTCAGCCTCCAACATCTGCTCAATGGTACCTGCGAAAAGCTGCTTCAGTTTCTCTTGAATGTCGCCAGTGGTCTTGCAATCGCTGATGAGATAGCCCACCAGCTCCTGTTCCCGCTCACTTAAACCGTGCTTCGTTGTTTTCATGTCAATGTCCTCCATTACTTTGTTGTGGGTATTATTGACATTTACACGGTTTAATATTCAGCCTCAAAAGATGTGGAACGAGAGAAGTACACATTTTATTCGATTATTCCTTGTAGAAAGTCTTTTAAATTCTCTACATCTTTTTCATTGGGGTGCTTCTTTGCGATACCACCGATATATTTAAACAATCCAAATGTATCGAACCCCTTACAATGAAAACTTCCTATTAAGTCAATCCCTTTGGTTTTGACTGCCTCTACAAATGATGAATTGTATTTTGCGTTACCAGTACCACTTGTATGAATCAAAAATGTTTTTTGAGGCAACTGGCTACAATCTTCAAGATAATTAAACAAAGAACGATGGAAATTACCATGATAAATTCCAGATGCAAAACCTATCACTTCATATAGTCTTAAATCTGTATCTTTTGCAAACTTAATATCAACTAAATCAACTTCTAAATCATTGCAGGCAAGTTGCAACAGTTTTTCGGTGTTTTTATGATGAATAGAATTGTAAACAATGATAGTTTTTAGCATTGCTCATCACCTCGCAA
The DNA here is from genome assembly GCA_030067835.1 of Chakrabartyella piscis. GTDB lineage: Bacteria > Bacillota > Clostridia > Lachnospirales > Anaerotignaceae > Chakrabartyella > Chakrabartyella piscis. The sequence continues at coordinate 2,996,312 of CP092441.1, read as the reverse complement.
ACTATGAATAGCACGCAATAATTGAAAATCTAATCACTGCGCAAAAAGTCTCTTTTGTTCAGTATACCACAAATCCCCAAAAGTCTCAACGACCTTAAAAGTCAGAAAGGAACAAGCCTATGCCGAAAAATCAACCAACCAAGGCTCGTGTAGCCGAGCCGAAAATCAAAACATTCCTCGATATGATTGCACCCTCGGTGGTGAAATTCAATGTAGATCACTTCATCTGTGGTAACACATTCCGTTGTGTATATGCCTTGCGTGAATACCCCACAGCCACCAATGAGCAAGCAATCCTCCGTCACCTTGGAGAAAAAGATGGTGTGACACTTCGCATCTATACAAGGCAAGTTACAGCCACCGAAGAAAAGCGAATCATTCATAACGCAGCCAACAAGAACCGAATGAACACCACCGCCAACAACCTACAAGACAATATCACTGCACAAGAAAACCTAAACGATGTGGCAAACCTCGTATCTACTATGCATCGAAATCGAGAACCTCTGCTCCACTGTGCAGTATATATTGAGCTGATTGCAGATAGCTTAGATGAGCTAAAACTACTTCAAACCGATGTACTGACCGAGCTTGTACGTTCCAAACTCAATGTAGACAGACTGAACCTCCGTCAACAAGATGGTTTTCTTTCTGTTATGCCATCAGGTCGAAATGTATTTGCCGATAGATTTGAGCGTGTCCTCCCTGCATCCTCTGTGGCGAACCTTTACCCATTCAACTACAGTGGCAAGACCGATAAGAATGGCTTTTATCTTGGGAGAGATAAGTTCGGTTCAAATATTATCGTGGATTTCGATGAACGTGCCGATGACAAGACCAATGCCAACATTCTGATTTTGGGCAACTCTGGACAAGGTAAATCCTATCTGCTCAAGCTGATACTTTGCAATGTATTAGAAAGTGGCAAGTCAGTAATCTGCCTTGATCCAGAGATGGAACTGCAAGAACTTGCTGAAAATTTAGATGGCTGTTTCATTGACCTTATGAGTGGCGAGTATATCATCAACCCTTTAGAGCCTAAGACTTGGGATGAGGGCAACGGTTCTGATGATGAAGATGCACCCATTACATTCCGTCAGAAAACAAAACTCAGTCAGCACATCTCATTCCTAAAGGACTTCTTTAGAACCTACAAAGATTTTACCGATAGCCAAATTGATGTCATTGAAATACTACTCAGTAAGCTATATTCCGAATATGGCATCACCGATGCCACCAACTTCCGTAGGCTCAAACCCACAGACTACCCAACCCTTGAAAATCTCTATGACTATATTTTTGAGAGTTATAAGGAATTTAATGATAGTGAAAATGCCCTCTACACCAAAGAGATGCTCCAAGAAATTCTCTTAGGACTACACTCCATGTGCAAGGGTGCTGAGTCGAAATTCTTCAGTGGTCACACCAACATTGCCAGTGATAGATTTATTGTCTTTGGTGTGAAAGGTCTACTCCAAGCCTCTAAGAACGTGAAAAATGCAATGCTCTTTAATGTATTATCTTTTATGAGCGACAAGCTACTCACCGAAGGTCACACAGCGGCAGCCATAGACGAGCTTTATTTGTTCCTCACCAACATCACTGCCATTGAGTACATCCGAAACTTCATGAAACGAGTGCGTAAGAAAGAGTCGGCTGTTATTCTAGCCAGTCAGAACCTTGAGGACTTTGCTGTACAAGGGATTGCAGAGCTGACAAAACCTCTGTTCTCCATCCCAACCCATCAATTTCTATTCAACGCAGGAGCCATTGACAAGCGATTTTACATCGATACCTTGCAATTAGAGGACAGTGAATACAATCTTATCAAGTTCCCTCAACGTGGTGTATGCCTGTTCAAATGTGGTAATGAGCGATACAACCTCGCTGTCCATGCACCCAAGTATAAGGAACAGTTATTCGGTAAGGCTGGTGGTCGATAATGAAAGTGTTGGAATTAAAAAATGCTTTGATTGATGATCTCAAAGTTTGCATCAGCTATGAACCACATAAAGAGTATGACCTACTGTGCATGATGGAACAGTATCTTAAGTCAGAGAACAGAAGAAGAAGAAGTCTATTGCCCGACATTAAAAATCTTTTAGATGATAAGCCATACCAAAACCCCTTTGCAATCAACTATCCATATTGCGAACATGATATTGTACTGGTGGAACGCATCTTGTCTGACTATATAACTAGCATGGATTGTGATGGTGACCACCAACTAATTTTATGCAACACCATTTCCCAAATAAATGAACTCCATGATAGATGTGGCAATGAGTTGATAGATGAATGGCGAAAGCCAAAACTAGAAGAACTATTAATTCTCACAGCAAAAAAGAGCCAACTAGATACTGCCGCCTCTGTTGTTCATCAGCATAAGAGGTGGTAGCCTATGGATCTAAGAGAGCAAAACTTTGGTATTGAGATTGAAATGACAGGCATCACAAGGAGAGATGCAGCCCAAATCATAGCTGACTATTTTGGAACAGAGTCAAACTATGAGGGTAGCTATTATGAAACCTATACAGCAAAAGATACTGAGGGGCGAAAGTGGAAACTCACCTATGATGGGAGTATCAACTGCCAAAAGAAAGAAAATGGTAGAAAGGTGTCGGCAGATAGAAGCTACTCTACCGAGCTTGTTAGTCCCATTTTGCAATATTCTGATATCGAAACAGTGCAAGAAATTGTGCGTAAATTAAGAGAACATGGTGCGTTCCCCAATGCTTCTTGTGGTATTCACATTCATGTCAATGCAGCGCCTTTCGATGCAAAGAAATTGCGTAACCTTGTGAACATCATTGCGGCCAAAGAAGATATGGTGTATAAAGCATTACAAGTAGCATCTAGCAGAGAACGAAATTATTGCCGAAAAGTTGATGAGCGTTTTTTGAAAGAGCTGAATCAAAAGAAGCCTAAAACGATGGCTGAACTAAGTCGCATCTGGTACAACGGAGCAGATGGTAGCCACGAACACTACCATAGTAGCCGATACAGATGCCTCAATTTACATTCTGTGTTTCAAAAAGGCACGATTGAATTTAGAGCATTTAACTCAGTGGAAAGCAGTAAAAAAGCGACCTTTCATGCAGGGAAAATAAAGGCATACATTCAGTTTTGTTTGGCAATGACAGCACAGGCTCATAAGCAGACCTCGGCAAGTCCTATCCCAACTCGCTCTACAAATGAAAAATATACATTTCGTGTTTGGCTACTTCGCATGGGTATGATTGGCGATGAGTTCAAATCGGCAAGAGGGCATCTGCTAGGTCACCTTGAGGGGAATATTGCGTGGAAAGATCCAATTCAAGCAGAAAGACAAAAGGAACGACTTCGTGCCAAACGAGAACAAGAAGTCACTGAACCATCCACTATGGAAGTGGAAATAGAACCAGAAGATACCCAGTTAGAGCAGGAGGAAACCCCTGCTTTTTCAATGTCAATGGGTATGTAAGGAGGCATAATGAAAGAAAAAGAATGCAAATCCAATGAAGGGAAATTATATATTGCCTATGGTAGCAATCTAAACATTGGGCAAATGAAATACCGATGTCCTACCGCAACGGTAGTTCACGCATCGGAAATCAAAGACTATGAGCTTGTATTTAGAGGATCAAAAACAGGTTCTTATGCTACTATTGAACCTTGCGATGGAAAAACTGTGCCTATTTTATTATGGAAAACAACTGCACAAGATGAACTTGCTCTTGATTTTTATGAGGGCTATCCCAATTTTTATGGCAAAGAAGATATGGAAGTTGACGTGGATGGACAACCAGTATCCGCTTATGTCTATATCATGCCAGAGAGCCATCAGCTAGGAATGCCCACGCAACGATACATTGATTGCATTTTAGAGGGATACGATAGTGCTGGGTTTGATCCTCAAATTTTACAAGATGCAATCGATGATACGGAACAAAAAATGGATGACTTGCCACAGGCACAATTAGAAATGAGGTGGTGGTAATGGCGATTACGGCAACAGCTGTGGCAAAGATTGCCGCCACTGTCCTATCAAACGATAAACTTCGCAAGGGTGTTGGGTGGATCATCGCAGGGATTTTATCGCCAATCATCGTGGTGGTCGCTTTGATTTGTGGACTGGCTAGTGGTGCATCAGAGCATAATCAAGCGGCGGTTGACCTCTGTTTTTATGGTGCTTCGCTCACTGCTTCAGCACCAGACGAATATCGTAATCACATCGAACAAATGCAAAGTAGCTTTTCTGCCATCGACTTGGCAGTCGCTACAATCAATGGAATGATAGAAAGTGGCACTGGACTTGACTCCACTGAGGTCAAGTCTATTTTTTATACCCTTTATTTCGGCACAGATGATGTGCCAAGCGATAGCGAGGTAACAGCTTTTGTAGATAGCTTTGTCACCTACGAAGAACGAGATAATAGCTATACAGATGAAGATGGCATTTTACATGAGAGTAGTTACACAGTCGCTATCCCAGTGGATATGGGCGAAGTTTATGAAAGTCTTTCCATCTTTGACACCACAGTGATTAGCAGTATCTCGGATTTGTTTGCCACCATCAGCAGTTCTGGTGCCACCTTTTCTGGCTCTGTCCTATATGGCAATGGCAGTGGCACAGCAATCAATATCAGTGGGTTTACTGACCTTGGTAGCAAGAACAATCTTGACCTTGTGACCTATGTGGAACAGGCTTGGTCTAATCAGTGGGGATATGTTTGGGGAACGTGTGGGTGGATACTCACCCCATCCATGCTATCTTCGAAAGCATCACAATACCCAGATGGCGTTGGAACTTACTATTCTTACATCGAAGAAAACTGGCTAAATGGTCGAACTACTGATTGCGTTGGTCTAATCAAAGGCTATGGATGGCTTGATACTGACACCCTAGAAGTTGGCTATGCCACAAACGGAATGCCAGACGTGAGTGCCAATCAAATGTATAGTAACGCAACAGTCAAAGGCACAATCTCTACCATGCCAGATACAGTCGGTCTTGCAGTTTGGTGCGATGGCCACATCGGTGTTTATATTGGAAATGGCTATGTCATTGAAGCGATGAACACCCAGTATGGTGTGGTCAAAACCAAACTATCTGAGCGAAACTTTACCCACTGGCTTGAAATTCCATATATCAATTACGAAAGCGAGGAACTCTAAATGAAAGAAAACACAATCAAAATTCTGAAAATCGAAGTAGGCAAAGAACCCTATGAAAAGGAAATCAACAATGATTTGAAGTCACTGCAGCGAGAAGTTGGTGGACTGGTTCAGCCAGTGGAAATCGGCAATGGCTGTCTTGCTGCGGTCAATGAAGAAGGCAAACTAAACGGATCACAGCCCAACAGATGGCTTGGTGACTACGATATTATCTGTGGTGACTTTTTCATCTGTGGCGATGGAGAAGAAGATTTTACCTCGCTAACCGATGCACAAATGGAAACTTGCAAACAGACCTTTGGCGAAGTGCCTGCGTTTAGTGGCGAGGAACAAGAGCTAGAACCCAAAGCATTCGTTATCGGTTTTGATTTTTATTAAGGAGGTATCACATGAAAAAAGAAAACCTTACAATCTCTATGGAACAGGAAAAACTCCGTGCCACCAAGCGATATATGGCAAAAAAAGAAGTGGATATTGAACGAGAACTGACCGATGCACTGGAAAAGCTCTACGAAAAATATGTCCCAGCTCAAGTGCGAGAATACATTGATGAATCGGCAGATGATACGCAGGATAAGAAACCAAAGGCGAAACCTAGCATCAGCAGACAAGCCGAAACAACAAGCACAATGTAACAACGAGCATCTGAGAGCCACGTTGCCCCGTTGTTCGCCTTGTGTGGGCATTTTAGGGCAAGGGTAAGGATAACACCCGTCCCTCACCATAAAAGCCGAAGTTTAGCCGATGTAGAACGAGAGAAACGCACGGAAACGAGCGACTGGATAATAGCTGTGATTTACCCATATTGGTGGATAGGTACAGCTATTATTCTTGTGCAGGAGAAAGAGAGGTGCTGTAAACGCACCCCTCGGCTCACATCGGTGGGCAATGCCCACCGAAGAAACGAGCAAATAAGCCATTTATAGCACTTATAACCTAGTGAAAACACGGTGTTGTGAGGTGCTGTAAATCGGCATTTTGGGTGGCTTAGGTGCTGTAAAAGGCGAAATCGCTAGAAAACACAGAGTTTTAAGGGTGCTGTAAAGGGTGCTATTACGGAAAGGAGAGCAAAAATGGGAAATAAAACAAAGCAAAGAGTCGTGGCATGGCTACCACCAGAGCAGATTGCTGTGATGGAAAAGCTCATGCTAAGTGAAAACATGAAAAACCACACCGAGTTTGTGGATAGAGCTGTTCAGTTTTACATTGGGTATCTAGGCACAGAAAATAGTACGGATTATTTATCCAAAACCCTTATCGGTGAAATGAAAGGTACACTTCGAGAAACAGAAAATCGTCAGTCGGCAAATATTTTTCGTCTTGCTGTGGAGATGAGTATGATGATGAACATTCTTGCTGCAGGACTTGAAATCACAGATGAGCAGCTCTACAAGTTGCGTGGACGCTGTGTTCGTGAAGTCAAAGCTTCCAAAGGTAAAGTGTCTTTTGAAGATGCCTTAGAATTCCAAAGAAGTGATGACTAATGCCAAGACTGATTATTAAAAACAGTTACATCAAAGGTGGTGGCGAAAGAGCTTCCCATCTTTCTAATCTGGTGAAGTACATTGCCACTCGTGATGGCGTGGAACTGGTCTATCGAAACCCAAGTGCGAAGGCAACTACCAAGCAAAAAGATTTGGTGAAACAAATCCTCCGTGACTTTCCAAATGCTAAAAATAGTTTTGAATATGAGGACTACAAAGCAAATCCCACAGTATCAAATGCTTCTGATTTTATCACCAGTGCATTGGAACAAAACTTTGACCGAATTGCAAAAAAGGAAAACTACGTTGGCTATATTGCCTACAGGCCGAATGTAGAAAAATTAGAAAGCCACGGACTGTTCACCAGTGGCGATGAAAAAATCATTCTCTCACAGGTGGCAACAGAGATTGCAAACCATGAGGGTAACGTGTGGACTCCGATTATTTCTCTAAGGAGAGAAGATGCAGTGGAAACTGGATATGACAATGCAGAACGCTTTAAAAATATGCTCGAAAGTTATGTCCCAACCATAGCCGAGGGTATGAAAGTTCCACTGGATAAATTCAGATGGTACGCATCATTTCATAATGAAAGCCATCACCCTCATATCCACATGATTTGTTATTCCACCGACACAAGGTATGGCTATCTCAATCAAAATGGAATTGATAAAATCAAAAGTGGCATGGTGAAAGAAATCTTCAAAGAACAGCTCTATGACATCTACCAAAGGCAGACACAGAGCCGAGATAAATTGAAGATGGAATCCGAAAAGGTGTTCCGTGAGTTGAAACAAAAGGTGTTAGAATCGGAGTTTGCAAGTCCTAAACTGGAACAGCTGATATTGGTGCTGAATGAAAAACTGAAAAATGCCAAAGGCAAAAAGCAGTATGGTTATCTGCAACCTCATGTGAAAGATGTTGTCAATGCCATAGTCGATGAACTTGCAGAGGAACCATCAATCAAGAGTGCCTATGAATTGTGGTGTGAGCTTCAGCAGGAGGTCTATCAAAGTTACAGCGATACTCCACCACCTCCAATTCCACTATCACAGCAAAAGGAATTCAAATCCATTAAAAACATGGTGATCCGTGAAGTTTTGAATTTGGATTTCACCACAGAACTGTCTGCAGAACCAATCCTAGAGGAAGAAGTTTATCCACTAACAGATGATGGATTAGTGGATGACATCCACACCGAGGAATATCCCACAGAAGAAAGTGTTGGAAACAAGTATCATATCACTTGGAGTGACGAGTATAAGCAAGCAAAGAAATATCTTCACGGAGATGATGAAACACAGCCAGACTTCTCCAAAGCCTTGGAGCTAATGCAAGCAGAAGCAGACAGCAAAAATGCTCTTGCTATATTTGACTTGGCAAGGATCTATGCTGATGGTCTAGGTGTAGAAATAGACACCAAAAAATCAGAGGAACTATATGTCACTGCTCTACTTGCGTTCAAGCAGATAGAATCTAAAAACCCTTGGAAGTACACGCAGTATCGCATTGGTAAAATGTACTCCCAAGGTCTTGGAACAGTGCAAGATTATGAAGTCGCAGCCGATTGGTTTACGCTATCAGCAAATGAGGGATATAAGTATGCCCAGTATTCTCTCGGTGGTTTATATTATCGTGGGCAAGGTGTGGAGCAAAATTATAAAACAGCATTCAATCTGTATTTGGAATCAGCAAAACAAGGCTTCCCTTATGCTCAGTATGAAGTGGCAAAGATGTATCGTGACGGAGTTGGCACAGAGCAAAATATCACAGAGAGCTACGTGTGGTTTGGAAAAGCGTTTGTTGGTTTTGAAATGCTTGAAAAGCAAAGCCACGATGACAAACTTCAGTATCGTTTAGGTGCTATGCTCCACAAAGGTATTGGTGTTGAAGTAGATATTCCACGAGCAAAGAAATACTTTGAGATGGCAGCGAAAGTAGGAAACACATTTGCGTGTTATTCACTGGCAAAACTCATACTAGAGGATACTGTCTCCACTCATGAAGAAATCGAAAAAGCAATCGTTTATTTGCAGACTTCTGCAGATAGTGGAAACCAGTTTGCACAATACACGTTAGGCAAGGTCTATCTCGATGAAACCTATGCAACAAAGAATATTGCAAAGGCGATGGAACTGCTCGACTTCTCTGCCAAGCAAGGCAATGAATTTGCAAAATACAAACTAGGTTCACTCTATCTAAAAGGCGAAGATGTGCAAAAGGATATTCCCAAAGCCATTGATTACCTCACAGACGTAGCTGAGAACGGAAATCAATATGCACAGTATCAGCTTGGCAAGCTCTATCTTCTTGGCAAAGATGTAGAGCAAGATCGTGACACAGCCATCAAGTGGTTAAACTTATCAGCAGAACAAGGAAATGAGTATGCCCAGTTTTTTATAGACAACATAGACAAGTGGAGCAATCCCTCTGTTGGTATGTGTGTTTCTCGTTTGCTTGGAAGCCTTGGCAGATTGTTTGAAGAACAGCTACCCAAAGACAGCACCACTACTCACCAAAAAATTGATAGCAAAGCCATGCGTAAAATCAGAGAAAAGAAATTGGCACTAGGTCAAAAAATCGGTCCACAGGAAGAAGAAAATATTGCGTTGCGCCTACAAATGTAACTGGAACTGCGTATTTATTTTTATCTAAATTTGTAGTATAATAGAGATGAGAATTATGATGTACAGTTTGGAGGTTATTCTATGCCGAAAGAGTTAGAACTTTTTGAAGATAAAAAAATCCGTACTGCTTGGGATGCAGAACAAGAAAAATGGTATTTTTCCATTGTAGATGTTGTGGGTGTTCTAAGCGATAGCGTTGATCCCACTGCGTATTGGCGAAAATTGAAACAGCGCCTAAAAGCTGAAGGAAATGAAAGCGTGACAAATTGTCACGGTTTGAAAATGACCGCCGCTGATGGTAAAAAAAGACTTACCGATGTAGCTGATACAGAACAACTACTTCGTATCATTCAATCCATTCCATCTCCAAAAGCTGAACCATTTAAGTTATGGCTTGCAAGAGTTGGCAGTGAACGAATTGAAGAAACCATTGATCCAGAACAAGCCATTGATAGAGCCTTTGAAACATACTTGAAAAAAGGTTATAGCAAAGAGTGGATTGGGCAAAGACTTCTGAATATCAAAATCAGAAATAATCTTACCGATGAATGGGATGTGCATGGTGTGAAAAAAGGGATTGAGTACGCTATCCTCACCGATGAAATCACCAAAGCGTGGGCAGGAATTACCACAAGGCAGTACAAGGAACTGAAAGGTCTTAAAAAAGAAAACTTGCGTGATAACATGAGCGATCTTGAATTGGTACTTACCATGCTTGCAGAGGCAACCACTACCGAACTTTCAAAGGTGGCAAATCCAACTACCTTTGCAGAAAATAAAAGAGTTGCAAAAGATGGTGGCACAGTGGCAGGAAATGCACGCAAAGAAATTGAAGAACGAACTGGAAAACCTGTACTCACTGATAAAGCAGCGGCAGATTTTACTGGCCTAATCTCTGATATTATCACTGCCAACTTATCCAGTGGTGAAGATGATGAAAAATCATAAATTATAAAAATTATATTCAAAGGCAGTCTTTCTACGGAAAGGCTGTTTTTTGTTTAATGAAGGAGTTTTGTATGAAGAAGAAATCCAAGAGCAAGAATGACTACAAATTGAATAAGCCCAAACAGAAATGCCACTCTCCAAATAAAAAGAGAGTGGCATTTCATCGTAAAGTAGGCAAACAATCGTAAGGAGGCAGATATGGCAACAAGTTATATTCATTTCACTGAGGAACAAAAAGAACGAGCCAACTCCATTGACCTTGAATATTTTTTGCAGAGCAAAGGTGAACAGCTCATTCGCTCTGGTAGAGATAGAAGATTAAAAAGTGATCACAGCATCACCATCCGTGGCAACACTTGGTATGATCACGCAAAGGAAAAAGGTGGCTATGCCATTGACTTCGTAAAAATGTTTTATGGTTTGGATTTCCCATCGGCTGTGACAGAACTGATTGGCGAAACTGGAAATAATCTATCCCATAGAACTTATGAGAAAAAAGAAGAAGCTCCCAAGCCTTTTATACTTCCACCAAGATGCGCTACAATGAAAAGAGCCTTTGCCTACCTAACAAAGCACCGAGGAATTGATCCACAGGTAGCATCGTTTTTTGCAAAGGAAAAGCTCGTCTATGAGAGCGAAGAAATCTCTAAAGACAGAACACAGAAATACAATAACTTGATTTTTGTTGGACTAGATGAGAATGGAGTGCCTGCCCACGCACATAAGCGGAGCATCTACTCTCAAGGTAAGAAGTTCATGCAAAACATTGAGGGTAGCAACCCACACCACAGCTTCCACTACCTCGGAGGTAGCAACAGGCTCTATGTGTTTGAGGCTCCCATTGATATGCTGTCGTTCATTACCATGTACAAGGATACAAACTGGAAAACTCATAACTATGTTGCCATGTGTGGTACTTCCTCTATGCCGATGACCGAACTACTGGATAGGCACGATACCATTGACCATGTGGTGGTGTGTACCGACAACGACAAAACAGGCCATGCGGTGTATGAGCGATTTAAGGAAATGCTATCAGAGCGAGGTGTTGCCAGTAGTAGAATCACTCCACAGACAAAGGATTTTAATGAGGATTTGTTGTCACAGCAAGCAAATAGCGAACCGACTCTGACAATGGAAATGAGGTGTGTATGAATCAACTAACTCCCTTAATCATAGCGGGTGCTATCATGTTCATCGTCATTGGTGGGCTATCTATGATATCCCACTTCTACACCCTGCGAGGAATTAAGTCCAAAACTGTTGGTGACGGACAGCATGGCGTGGCACGATTTGCCACCGCTAAAGAAATAAAGCGAACCTACACGCACATTCCATTCGAAGTTGAAAATTGGCGAAAAGGAAAAAATCTTCCCACAGAGCAAGGACTGGTGCTTAGTAGCACAAAAGATAAGCTCGGCAACATGACTGCACTGGTCGACACTGGCGATGTACACTGCCTTATGATTGGTGCTAGTGGTATCGGTAAGACTGCATTCTTTCTGTACCCAAACCTCGAATATGCCTGTGCCAGTGGGATGTCGTGGCTCTGCACCGACACCAAAGGTGATCTTGCTAAGAACTATGGTACTATCGCAAAAGAAAACTATGGCTACAAGATTTCTGTTCTAGATTTGCGAAATCCAACTCGTAGCGATGGCAATAATCTGTTGCACCTCGTCAACAAATATTTTGATCTCTACAAAGAGGACATCACCCAATTACAATATAAAGCGAAAGCTGAAAAATACGCAAAGATTATCTCCAAGACAATCGTGTCACCAGATGGCAACAATGCCAACATGGGGCAAAATGCTTTCTTCTATGACTCAGCTGAAGGACTTCTCACTTCCGTGATTTTACTCATTGCAGAGTACCTGCCGCCAGTGGAGATTGATGGAAAGATGGTCGATCAACGACATATCGTGTCCGTATTCAAGATGGTGCAAGACCTGTTAGAGCCTGCGCCACAGGTGAAAGGCAAACCACCGACAAGTCAGTTCAAACTGCTGATGAATAAGCTCCCAAGCGAACACAAAGCAAAATGGTTTAGCGGTGCTGCATTAAATTCAGCTGAGCAAGCGATGGCATCTATTCTATCTACTGTTCTCTCGAAGCTCAATGCTTTCCTAGACACGGAGATGGAGCAAATCCTCTGTTTCGATACAGAGCTTGATGCCGAAACATTCTGTAATGAGAAATCAGCAATCTTTATTATTTTACCAGAAGAAGATTCCACCAAATATTTTATGGTGTCGCTATTTCTACAACAGTTTTATCGTGAGATGCTCCAAGTGGCTGATGAACACGGAGGCAAGCTTCCGAACAGAGTGATGATCTATGCCGATGAGATTGGTACAATCCCAAAAATTGATAGCTTTGAAATGATGCTCTCAGCAGGGCGATCACGAAAAATATCTGTTGTGCCAATCATTCAGTCCTTTGCTCAGCTTGAAAAGAATTATGGCTCAGAGGGTTCTGAAATCATCACAGATAACTGTCAGGTCACCGTCTTCGGTGGCTTTGCCCCCAACAGTCAAACTGCAGAGGTACTATCCAAAGCATTGGGTAGCAGAACGGTCATGAGTGGCTCAATCTCTCGTGGTAAGAACGATCCGTCACAATCACTGCAGATGATGGAGCGACCACTACTCACCCCGGATGAGCTGAAATCTATTCCGAAAGGTCATTTTGTCGTTATGAAAACAGGCACACACCCTATGAAAGCAAGGTTGCATTTGTTTTTGGATTGGGGCATCCGTTTCACCAAACCATACATCACAGCCGAAAAATCACAACGAAAAGTTTACTATGCAGATAAGAAAATACTAGAAGAAAATATCGAAAAAGCCTTGGGGCTTCCCAAAACAGAAAACTTTCCTGTTGGTGAAAAGACAGTCAACAAAAGTGGTATGGCGCAGGGGCAATGCCATGAGAAAGCTCATGATAGAAAGCAGAAAGCACCTCCCAATGGCTTTGATTTCAAAGTGGAATAGGAGGTGTTCTATTGAGTTTATATGGAAATCTATATCAAGAAGAACTTCCACCGAGAGCCAAAGCTCTGTATATGTATTTGAAAGACCGAGCCAATAAAGATGGGCAGTGTTGGCCAGCACTGAAAACCATCGCTCGTGATACCTCTATGTCCAAAAGAACTGTGCAGCGAGCCATAGATGACTTGCTTGCCAGTGGACTATTAACAAAGGAAAGTCGTGTGCGAGAAAATGGCGGCAGAAGTTCAAACAATTACTATCTCAAATTTTAATAGAGCAGCCACTTACAAGGGAGCAATCTGTCTTGTGAGTGGCTATGGGGCATAGTCATATTGTCCATACAAGAAAAGAACAGTTTAAGAATATTATCACAGAAAAAGAAGTAATAGATGGGTTTCTGCTGAACTTTATTTTATGATCAGTCGTTTTATATAATTTTTCGAAATTATTATGAATCAATAAAGATCAAAAATAACTTGGAGGCGTGTGAAACACTAAGTCTTAAATAATATTGTTCTTTTCTAGCCATACTTGTAGAAAGTAAAGTATGCCAGTTAAAAGAAAGAAAATTAATCGATAGAGTGGATTCCACTGGAAAAGTGCGGAAAATAAAGCACCTAAAGACAATAAGAAAACAATAAAACTAAGTATTATTTGAGCGGGTCGATTCATAATAAGCCTCCAATTAATTCATAATAAGCATCTTAAAATACATATGATTTGCAAATGAACAATCAAGTAAAGCATGAGACTGTGAAAATCTTTCTGTAAATAATGAAACCTCAGGTCTTCTATGATAAAATAAAAATCATAGGAGGCCTGTTATTATAGGAAAAGAAAAGAAACCGGTACACAGAGTACAGATGACAGAAGGAAAACGCAACATCATTCAACAGTTGCTCCAGGAGTATGACATTGAAAGTGCTGAGGACATCCAGGATGCACTATAAGATCTTCTCGGCGGCACAATCAAAGAAATGATGGAAGCAGAAATGGACGACCATCTTGGGTATGAAAAATCCCAACGTTCAGACAGCGATGACTATCGAAATGGCTACAAAACGAAGCAAATCAACAGCCGATATGGAAGTATGGATATTGAGGTGCCACAAGACCGGAAATCAACCTTCAAACCACAGGTTGTCAAGAAACGTCAAAAAGACATTTCTGAAATTGACCAGAAAATCATCTCCATGTATGCAAAGTGGTCATCACCTTGCTTCGCAAGGCCACCTTCGGTGTCCGCCCCTTCTTGGGCGGTGAGGGGATGACAACAAGACAAATATCGGAAACAATGGAAGATATTTACGGTTTCGAGGCTTCGGAAGGTTTCATATCTGATGTAACAGACAAGATTTTGCCACAGATTACCGACTGGCAGAACAGACCCCTTGATGAGGTGTATCCAATCCTTTATATCGACGCAATTCATTACTCCGTAAGGGATAATGGGGTCATCAAAAAGCTGGCTGCGTACGTTATTTTAGGTATCAATGTAGACGGCAAAAAGGACGTTTTGTCCATTAATGCAGGCGATAACGAAAGTGCGAAATATTGGCTTTCTGTGCTGAATGAGCTGAAAAATCGAGGTGTAAAAGACATCTTAATCATCTGCGCTGATGGGCTCAGTGGCATCAAAGAAGCCATCGCAACAGCCTTCCCTAAGACGGAATATCAACGTTGCATCGTGCATCAAGTCAGAAACACTTTAAAATACGTACCAGATAAAGACCGCAAGGCATTTGCAACTGATTTGAAGACGATTTATCATGCTGCTGATGAAAATAAGGCACTGGCTGCATCGGAATGTGTGACCGAAAAATGGACGCCCAAATATCCCAATTCCATGAAGCGATGGAAGGATAACTGGGATGTGATTTCACCAATTTTCAAGTTCTCGTCAGAGGTCAGAAAGGTCATATACACCACAAATGCCATTGAAAGTTTGAATGCGACATATCGTAAATTAAACCGCCAAAGAAGCGTATTTCCAAGCGATACAGCACTTCTAAAAGCACTGTATCTATCCACGTTTGAGGCAACCAAAAAGTGGACAATGTCCATACGAAACTGGGGTCAGGTTTACGGCGAACTCAGTATTATGTACGAAGGACGTATTCCAGAATAAGCACACAGCATTGCCCCAAAGGCGGTTGTTGATCGCCTTTTCTTGACATGTCTTGCAAAATAAAGTATGCATAAAATAAGAGCCGATGGCTTTTATATGCTATCGACTCTCAATATTATCATAGAAAATCTGAATTTACAGAGATTTCTTCACAGACTCTCACCTGGTGTTCTATAATCCAAAGAGCCGTGCAAACGTATGTTGTTGAACCAATGCAAGACCGTAGGAAGGTAATACGCAAGAAGAAGTCTGGCGACGTGAGGGACATTTTACTAGAAAATCTGCCTGTGGATGTGGTGGAACACCGCCTATCCGCTGAAGAATTGTCCTGCCCTGCATGCGGCACTGAGATGGTTGAGATTGGCAAGGAAGTCCGCCGTTCTCTGAAAATCATTCCCGCTCAGGTACGTCTGCAGGAGGACTGGTACTACACCTGCGCTTGCAAGAAATGCGAAAAAGAGGGCACGGAAACCCCGATTTTGAATACTCCCAAAGAAAAGACGATTATCCCAGGCGGTTTTGCTTCCCCTGAGGCAGTGCTATGATGTTTAGCTTGATTGAGACAGCTAAGGAAAATGGTCTGGATCCGTACCGATATTTGGTGTATATTTTGAAAACAGCACCCAGTTTAGACCAGACAACAGAAAATTGGGTGGCATCGTTGTTGCCAGAAAATGCCCCTGATGATTGCAGGGTGCCAAAATGAAATGAACGGCGAGTGGGATTTTCTCACTCGCCGTTGACGTGGGTGGAGTTGATGGTAAAAAAAAGACAACCAAGATGGTTGTCTTTTTTTATCGGCTCGCCCTATTAGACTCGAACCAACGACCCTGCGCTTAACAGCCTCATACTCTACCATTTGTCTGCAAAAACTACAGGAAATATGCAATTTAATGGTTTAGTGCCTCTAGAATAACGTCAACGGCACCTTTTACACCAATTTTAGAAGTATCTACACAAAGATTATAATTGCTCATTTCTATCCATTTTTGGTCGGTGTAATATTCATAATGTTTTGCACGTTTTTTGTCGATGCTTTCGATATCGTTTTTCATTTCTTGTTCAGATTTAACACCTACATCTTCTGGCACTTTTTCATAACAACGCTTAATGCGCGCGTTTATATCTGAAGAATAGACAAACACTTTAAATGGCTCTTTATCTCTTAAAATATAATCTGAACACCTGCCAATAATAACTGCACTTTCACGCTGCGCAATTTGCTGTAAAATTTCTGATTGCACATGAAGCAGTTCTGTTACTGGTGACTCATTATAAGCAGTAAATGCTCTACCATAAGTAAAATGATGATTTTTAACAATAGCTTCGTCGAATTCATTTACGAAATTTTTACTAAATCCACTTCTTTCAGCGATTTCACTAAGTAATTCTTTATCGTAATAAGCGATATTCAACGCATCTGCAAGTCTTTTTCCGACTTCACGTCCACCACTACCGAATTGTCTGCATATTGTGATGGTTCTATTTCCCTTAGTGTACATTTTATTCACTGAAATAGAAGCTTGACTTTCCAGTGGCTGTGTTGTAGCATTTTTTAACTCGCCTAAAACTTTTTTCATAGCAAAAATAACGGCAATCAAAGATATTACGTCGGCGATAGGTGCTGAATAAAGTGTACCTGTTAAACCGTATATTGCTGGCAGAATAAGTATCAGTGGTACAAGTAACATAAAATCACGAAGCAATGACATTCCTAGAGATAGCACAGGTTTTCCAAGCGATTGTAAGAAAATACTAGATGATTTTTGGATACAGCACAAAATAATTGTTGATAAATAAATTCTAAAAACTATAACTGCGAACTCGTTGTATAGCTCGCTTTCGCTACCAAAAATTGATATAACTTGTACTGGGAAAGCTTCAAAAATAATCATTGCAATTACACCGACAATAAGTTCGACTACAATCATTTTTTTGTAAAGTTCTCTTACACGGTCAAATGCACCTGCGCCATAGTTAAAGCCGATAATAGGTTGACATCCAACTGCAATACCAACTACAATGGAAATTACAATTTGGAAAACTTTCATAACTATGCCTATAACAGTAAGTGGAATATCTGCACCGTATTTTGACAAAGCACCGTATGTAACCATTACATTATTTAGTGAAACAACAATAATGACAACAGCAAACTGTGTTAGAAAACTTGTTATGCCAAGTGGCAATGTTTTCTTTAAAATTTTAGCACTTAATTTGAAACTACTTTTTTGAAGTTTGAATGATTTTGTTTTTCTAAGATAATTTAACGCAAGAAGTGCTGTGGCAATTTGACCAATGACTGTTGCAAGAGCTGCACCCATCATGCCCCAGTGGAAAACAAAAATGAAAAGCGGATCTAAAACTACGTTGAATAAACAACCAATCAGCATAGTATTCATCGAAGTTTGAGGACTCCCGTCTGCTCTAATAATAGAGGATAACACCGTACCAATAGCATAAAACGGAAAACCAATAATCAAATATTGAAAATATTCTTGTGCATAAGCCTCGTTAGCTTCTGTTAGTCCAAACATTCCAAATAATTGATCTCTAAATAAAACGAATAACACAGTTAGCATTATTGAAACTACAAGAGAAAGTAAAATAGCATTACCGACACCTTTATGGGAATTTTCTGTGTCGTTTTTACCTGAGCAAATACTTAAAAAAGCAGCTGCTCCGTCACCGAACATTAACGCAACAGAAAAGATTATCATGGTAAGTGGAAAAACAACATTCGTGGCGCCATTAGCTATATAGCCAATACCATTACCGATAAAAAATTGGTCTACAATGCTGTAAAGCGATGCAACAAGCAACGAAAGTGTACATGGAACTGCAAATTTAATCATAAGCTTGCTTACTTTTTCAGTAACCAAATAATGATTTGAAGTGTGTGATGACATAAAATCCTCCTTAATTAAAAAATGCTAACGTTTATGCTATAGTGATCACATACAATATTATCACTCAATATATATGTATTATATACTTTTCGTCGCATTGATGTAATAGTATATTTAGCACAACTTTTTCAATATTATTTTGTTTTTATACGCTTTTAGCACAAAATTTAATCATTGAAATGGTAAACTAATTCGCTGTCAATGGTCAAGTAGATTGTTGACTTTTACATCCATGGCACTATCATGTATTATATGATAGTTTCGCACACTACGTGGAGCGCTGCAAGACGGGGGAGAGTTGACGTTTGCTATTTAGATATAAGAAAAACCGCCCTGCTAAGCAAGACGGTTTCTGAACATTTTCTTTCGGTATAAATACCTACTCCGATTTGAGGTTACTGTACAACCCCTACTGAAAGCTCAGCATAACAAGGCTTTCGGTACGCTATTATGCTTTGCAGTAGCAATTGGGTTAGACTTGTGGTATATCAGGGTTCTCTCCTTTTTGATTGTCGTAACACCATTCATTATAAAGGAGTCCTGATGGCTTTGCTATCTTTTGACGGGGAATTGCAAACTATATTTTACTGTATCCTTTTGTTTTAAGAATCAATAAGAAAAAACAAGGAAAAATACGAGAATATATAGACAATCAACTACAAGATGACATCATAACCGATCAAGTCAGCTTAAAGGAATACATTGATTCATTTAAGGATGACAAGAATAAGAATGGCAAATAAAAAAGCCCCTGAGTAAGGGAGCAGCCGGTAAAATTCAGTGCATTTTTGGTGTAAGGAATTTCTTATAAGTTGTCGCATTAATTTGGTCATATACGAGTGATAGATTAAGAGTAGTCGTTTGTATTCGATGCGCAGAATGATAAATTTGTCTGTTTCGTTGTTGCAAATCAATTTGTTTTGAGGAGATGAGATATTATGAGAATTCTGAAATTAGTGTTTGATATTCTTTTGTATTTGCTCATGATAATAGAGGTGCTTATTGTTACAACAGATTTCAGTCATGTGGGTGATATTTGTAAAGTCTTATGTGTACTGTTGCTTGGTACAGGTCTATTATATAGAAGGTTTTAATGTTGCAACTTTAAAATAAGCGTATTTCACCTGAGTAACCTTCCATAAATCAATCGTATTTTTCATTGATTTTTCAAATTCTATGCGATATAATAAATCTTTTTTCTAACCCTCAAGTTTAAAATCTTTGTGTTCCATTTTAATTTCTCCGTTTGAAATTTCCTTATTGCCTAGTCAAGGCTATCAAATCCTCTGAACTGGTATCTAATATTTATACAATTGACTTATTTCATTATAGCATTGTAAATTCACATGAAATTAAATATACATATTTTATTCGCTGGGTTTAAGATTGGAGCGAGATTATGTGGGATATCATATATGTTGATACGAAAATCCAACTACCTTTGCAGAAAATAAAAGAGTTGTAAAAGATGGTGGCACAGTGGCAGGAAATGCACGCAAAGAAATTGAAGAACGAACCGGAAAACCTGTACTCACTGATAAAGCAGCGGCAGATTTTACTGGCCTAATCTCTGATATTATCACTGCCAACTTATCCAGTGGTGAAGATGATGAAAAATCATAAATTATAAAAATTATATTCAAAGGCAGTCTTTCTACGGAAAGGCTGTTTTTTTATTTGGCGCCGAATAGGCATGATTAAACCACCAGTTCAACTGGTGGTAGCTTAATGATTTTTGATAGACATGCAAATTTAAAATATAAGTATGGAAATCGACATTTTTGGTGTCGAGGATATTTTGTAGATACAGCAGGAAAATATGAAAACACGATAAGAGAATATATAAATAATTAGTTAAAAGATGACATAATGAATGACCAAATAAGTTTGAAAGAATATGTAGACCCATTTAAAGACAATAACGATAAAAAGGACAAATAAAATAGCCCCCGAGTAAGGGGGCAGTCAGTAATAGTTATGTGATTGTCAGACTTTTCAGTGCCTCTTAAGAGGCAACCACAAGAGATAACCCCTTATAGGGGTGGTTTTGATTTGTGATTTGTGCCTAGAAAAGAGAGAAAGTTTTATGAAACATGGCGAAAATAGTAAAAAAATCTATAAAATCCATAAAATCCTAAAAAACCTACTAAATTCATAAGAAAAAGCTTGCAATTGTTTGATTTACGGAGTTATAATATGGGTGTATAAAATATTTGTGAAAGAGGTTGACAAATGTGGAAATGATAAACGAGATAAATAAAATAAACATACACGACATACACGACATACACGGCATACAAGACATACAAGACAGACAAACAAAATCTGCCTTTTTGGTATCCGAATTTTATGAAAAAAACAAGCAGTGATTTTCTGTGCGTAGGCATGGTAAATTGCTGCTTTTTATTTTATATAAACGCCAATACAGAAGCTAAATAATTAGGGGAAAGAATGGAGGAATGTTTATGAAAAAAGCTATGTGTAAATTGATGTCATATGTTTTGGCATTGTCTATGGTGATGGCGCTTGTGCCAGTGGCGGCATTTGCGGAGGAAGGTGAGGCAACTGTTGTAGAAACACAAATGGAAATGGAAACAGGAACGGAAACAGGAATGGAAACAGGAACGGAAACAGGAACAGAAACAGGAACGGAAACAGGAACAGAAACGGGAACAGAAACAGGAACAGAAACAGGAACAGAAACAGGAACAGAAACAGGAACGGAAACAGGAACGGAAACAGGAACAGAAACAGGAACGGAAACAGGAACGGAAACAGGAACAGAAACAGGAACGGAAACAGGAACAGAAACAGGAACAGAAATAGGAACAGAAACAGGAACAGAAATGGAACCAAAAGAAGTTGACGTAGTGCAAAATGTGGAAGAAGATGTTGCGACAATATCTTTCCTTGAAGAAGACATTGCAACAATATCGGAGATTGCCGATGAAGATGTAGCAAAAATTGGCGAGGTTGGATATAGTACGTTGGCAGCCGCGATGGATGCAGCTCAAAGCGGTGAAACGGTCGTGTTAATTGATGATACAACGCTTACAGAAAAAATCACAGTTGGATCAGGTGATAATATTATTGTGGATTTGGGAGACTATACAGTTACATCAACAACATGTATTTTTTATGTGCAGTATGGTACTTTGGAAATCAAATCAACAAGTGGAAATGGTAAGCTGAATGTTACAAACAGTGTTTACTCAACTGGAGTAATCCATAATTTTTTTATGATATAATAAAAAGTTAAGCTTTTTTTAATTTATGATATAATTAGGGTATAGTGTCTTTGTCAACTTAAAAATACACAAAAAGGGCGCGTAAAAGTGCATAGGGTCAGCATTGGGGAATAACATTAACGAGAAAAAACTTAAAAAATTGCTGAAAAATGTCGAAAACGGAAGTGGGCTTCCTGTTATTTGCTAAATTCTTCTTGTATAATGAATGCAAGAAGGAGGTGTGCACAATGGCTAGAAATGAACTTGGCGTTGCTTTAAAAGGGTTCCGTATAGAACAAGGGATGACGCAGGAAATGGTAGAGGGTCGCAGTGGAATTTCTGTTAGAACAATTCGGGATGCAGAGCGAGGAAGCAAAGATACAAAAATGAGTACACTTCAAACATTGGGCAATGTATATGGCATGGAACTGGGGTTTCACCCAAAAATCTTTCAGATGGAGAGGAGTGAGCTATTATGGGCAGCGTAGACATTGCAGAAATTTACAGCCTGCTTTACACTTTAGGCATCACAGCCAACTATCGAGGCTTTTTCCATACCAGCTATGCCGTCTATCTCGTCATACAAGATCCAGAGAGGCTTCTCTTAATCACCAAGTGGCTGTACCCAGAGGTAGCCAAGCACTATAAAACCACTTGGCAATGCGTTGAGCGCAACATTCGCACAATCACAGAGCTTATTTGGCTTCACAATCGAATTTTGTTAGAGCAGATGGCACACCATCCTATGGAGAAAAAACCTAGGAATGGTGCTTTTTTGTCCCTTCTGGCCTCAACGCTCACGTTGCCTGGACATGGATTGTGTCAAGCGGTAGCTCTCCCCAGAGAAGATGACTATGTGAGAATGGTGTACCAAACGGTCAATGAGAGCTGCCGTCAAGCGGTTATCCCCAAAGACTGTATTCCATTGAGAGAATTCCAGATTGGATGTAATGATGAGGCTTTTCCGCTCATAACAATCGGCAATCACTTGGAATAACAGCTCTGCTGCCGCTTTGTGCAACGGTACAAAACCTATTTCATCAATGACCATTAACTGCACCTTTTTTAGCGTAGATAAAAAACTGTTCAAGGTGCCCTTGTTGTTCTTTTCCAATAAAATATTGGCAAGAGATGCCGCTGTAAAGAAGCGAACAGGTCGCCCTTCTTGGCAAGTTTTCAACGCCAGAGCTGTGGCAAGATGGGTCTTGCCTGTCCCAACGGCACCCATAAAAATAAGGTTTTCCTTGGGTGCCAAGAATTGCAAATCCTCCATATACTCTCGTGTTAGTCCAATTGGCAGTGCTATTTCATTGCGCCAAGTGAAGTCATCCAAGGTTTTTAGTACCCCAAATCCTGCACTTTTCACCATGCGGTTAATGCGGTTTGTTTCTCGTTCTCGCAACTCCAGTTGCAATAAATCGGTTAGATATTGCTCATTATTTCGGTATTCCACGCTTGTCCACTCTTTTGCTAAACCACCTAATTTCAAGGTTTTCATGTATTGCTCAACCATGTAACTCACCTCCCATCAGTCCGTCATAGGCGCTCAAATTTGGCGTGTAATGTAGGTCAGGCGTGGTAATATCCAATGTCAGCGGCTCTGGTCGGTGTTCCTTTTTGGCAATCATGTAGTAGCATTGGCGGACACTGTCTGCGTCGGTGCGGCCATTTTCATGTGCCAATTCTAGCACTTCATCGCAAAGGGTGGCATTGCCATCTTGGACGATTTCATCCAGTAATTGTAGGGCGTTTTTGCGCGCTGTCCCTTGGGATTGGCGGAGGTGTTCTTGCCATAGTTTAGGCATCTGGTTGAAGAATCTGGTGTGAGATACCCCACCAAACTTTCTGCATAAAACACCAACATATTGTTTCCAATCGTAATATTCTTGGTGTTTTTCATAACTTCTTTGGTAGCTGCCAACTAGGGCGTGGTCATGGAAAAGTTCAATGCGGTCGTAGTAAATTTTCGCCTGCACAATCTCTCGACTCAGGGCTGGATTAAGGCCGTACTTGTTGGTGTCAATGGTGACGAAACCGTACTTATTCACTGCCAAACTTTCGTAACGGAACACTGTAAAAGGGTGTTCTGGAAGGGGTAATAGCGCCTCACGATCTGCCTCCCATAGCTCCGCTATCTCAATCTGGTGCTTGTAGTGGATGCGCTGGGCATCCTGTTCGCACCAGTCAAAAAGCTGTTCGTTGAAATCCTCGAAGGATGTAATGGTAGGCACAGGGACGAAGGCATTTCTGCGGCTGTAGCCCACTTTATTCTCCACGTTGCCTTTCTCATTGCCAGCGGCAGGATTGCAGAATTCAGCACGAAAACGATAGTGTAACATGAAGCGTGTAAAGCCATCCGTCAGCACTCGCTCGCCGTGGTCTAAGACTTTTACCACGGCGGTAGACATGTTGTCGAAGCGGATGACGGGTGGTACGCCGCCCATGTGCTCAAAAATCTGCTTCATGCCTTCTAGCAAGCATTCTTGATTTTGGGATGGGAAGTCCTGTGTGTATCCCTTGTTGGAATTGGGGAAGGACAGAGTCAAGGCGTAGCCTGTCTGCGTTTTGGATGAGGCGTTGTTGTAGATGTGCTCGCCGAAATCTACTTGACCACTGCCGTGGGGATGGGCCAACGGCAAATAGCCATCACTTTGGCTGCTCATGGCAAATTTCTTCTTGCGCACATAACGCTTTACGCTGGAGTAGCTACCGAGAAACTTTTCTTCATCTCGTAGACGGCAATAGATACGCCAGATTGTGTGTCGTTGCTTGCGTGGAATTTTGGTGTCATCCTCCAACCATTGGTCTATGATAGGGATGAAATCCCCCAAAATCGGATAGTTTTCTGCTTGGATGTTGGGTAGATGTTCCTCATTCCAGTCGTCTTGATGGGCGTACTTGCGCACCGTACGATAATTGAGTCCTGTGATTTTTGCGATTTCATTGAGACTTTTCTCTTGGTTTTCGTACAAATCTTTGATATAATTCTTTTGAGCCATTCTTATCACCTTTCCGCTACCTCCTTAGTTCTAGACAAACTAATGGTAGCTCTTTTTTGAGGTGCTGACAATGGCTCTTTTTTTACGAGCCCAACCTATGCACTTTTCGCGCCCTTTTTCGGTACTTTTATTTTAGTGGAAACAGTATAGCCTTGCTGATAGGAGGTGCATCGAAATGACTATACCACAAAGGATTCTAAAACTATGTATGTGAGATGGGAAAGGGCAGACTTTTTCTGTCTTTTTTTATCTGTAATCAAATGAGAAAGAAGGTGTTCATGATGGTACTCGAAAATTTTCAGACAACAAAAGTAAATATCTGGAATATGGCACAGCGAGTATGCTGCTCTAACTGTTCTCCCACAGCTTGCTGTGTAGAGAGGATTGGTGAACATGATGAACACCTACAGTCTTTCTGCATATTACGAATTAAAGAGATATCAGTATCTGCTGTATCGATACCATCATGTACAGCACCTTTGGAGTCAAAAATCAAATAAAGTAAGTCAAAGCCAAAGGCGATATGTAAAATATACTGTATCTGCTTTATATGCCAAGTTCTATTCCGAAAGGGATGAGCTTGGCTTTTTTATTTTTATCGGCACACCTGTTACGAGGTGTCGCTCTCCTCCCTTTTCTAACATTTTGAACGAAAACGAAATGTTAGAAAGGTTGGAATGATATGCCAAAAAATGAAAAATATGAAAACAACGATACCATGAGGTTTCCAAAAAGAAGGAAATCTAATGATAATCCATACGAACTCAGTTATTCTAAAAAGCAAAACTCTTACATCATCACTTTTGTAGATGGCAACGGTAACAAGGTGGCACTCCCGATTGACGAGAGTTTATACGAAACCTTTAACCAGTTCGAGCTAGACGATTTGAGCGAACTAAACGAGTATGATCGCCACAGAGAACGTATTAGCTTAGATGAAAATGAAATCTACAACAGACAAGGAAATCTGGTTTGTGATACCTGCGATATTGTGGACAAGCAGATTCGAAGTGAAAAGCTATGGCAAGCCATCAAGCAGCTACCACAAACACAAAAGCGTAGAGTGATTTTGTATTATTTTGACGATCTCACATACGAGGAAATTGCAGTGAAAGAACACTGTTCACCTCAAGCGATTGCCTATTCCATTGCCACTGCGAAAAAAAGTTTGAAGAATTTTTTGAAATAGACTTGAAAAAAGGCTTAGAAGTGAGGAAGTAAGTGAAGGGGGTTCTCTTCTTTCTAGAGGATGAACTCCCTTTGTTAAAATTACTAATATTTTCCACTATGCTTTTAACAGATTTCCACTACACTATTTATTAGGAGGACAATTTATGACATCGATCAACTACATGAATCAACTATCCGGTTATGAACTTTACTTATACGAGGAAGAACGTAGCCAAAACACCATCCAAAAGTATTTAAGAGATACAAAAAAATTCTTTGCGTTTTTAGGCGAAAAAGAGCTTTGCAAGGCAGAAGTAATGAAATTCAAAGAACAGCTGATTCAAGACTATGCACCAGCCAGTGTCAATTCCATCATTGCAGCAGTCAATGGATTTTTAGAATGGCTAGGCTTTGCAAACTTCAAAGTAAAGCCACTTAAAATTCAAAAAGAAATTTTTTCTACCCCGGAGAAAGAGCTTACTCAGCGTGAGTATGAACGACTCATTATGGTGGCAGAGAAAAAGGAAAACAGAAAATTGTCCTTACTGCTCCAAACCATCTGCTCTACTGGAATTCGTGTGTCTGAACTGAAACACATCACTGTTTCGGCTCTGCATACAGGTAGAACCGTGGTAGCTTGCAAAGGTAAAAACAGAACGGTTTTTCTGCCAAAGGAACTATGCAAGGCACTGAAGCAATATTGTAAGGAAAACCATATTGTTAATGGCTCTATTTTTATCACCAAGAACGGAACTCCGTTAGATCGCTCTAACATCTGGAAGATGATGAAAAAACTTTGCAAAGAAGCCAATGTTTCTGAACGTAAGGTGTTCCCTCACAATCTTCGTCATTTATTTGCCAGAACCTACTATAAAATAGAAAAAGACATCAGCAGACTGGCTGACATCTTAGGTCACAGCAGTATCAACACCACTCGTATTTACACGATGGAAACAGGAACAAAACACGCAAAGCAAATTGATAAAATGAACCTTACCTATTCCAGAGAATAAAAAAGCCACATAACTTTTATTATGTAGCGAAACTTTTAATATCCAATTTTGGTGCAAACTACATAACTTTTATTATGTGGTAGGCACGATAGAATATCTCGATATATGGTAATAATTATACTCCTTATCAACAAAAAATTCAAGTAGTTTCTTCGATGATATAAGATATTTTTAAATTAAGACAAGACAAATAGACCGATCCATCATTTTTTGAAAATCGGTCTGTTTGTCTTGTTGTTTTTTTAATATCGTTAGTTGCTTTTTATGTTATGTACTGCTTTGGATTAAATTTTTATGTATTTTCAATACCACATAATAAAAGTTATGTGGTGTTTGTGTGGAGAGCGTATCTCTTATGTATTGAGGGATATGCTCTATTTTTCATCATAATAATGCTGTGCAAAAATGGAGTTTTGTTAGCAGCAAAATACCATTACTGTGCAGAATGACATTGAAAGTAGAGGTGTGTGAAAATGACATTAAAGGAACATTGCATAGAAAATAAAAATTTAATTTTATTGGATGAATGGTCAAACGAAAATGGCGATTTAACTCCCTCTATGGTTCTATCAACAAGCAACATGAAGATTTGGTGGGAATGTACGGATTGCGGAGAACAATATCAAGAATCGGTTGCAAAACGTTTAAGTGGTACGAAATGTCCAAATTGTAGCACTCAAAACTCAAGTCCCCCGCTTAATGATAAGCTGCCCAAGACAGATTTAACAGGACAAGTTTTTGGCAGATTAACCGTGCTATCTTACGCAGGGGTAAACAAGGAAACTCTGTGGAGATGTAGATGTGAGTGCGGAAAGGAGATTGTGATTGTGCAAAACAGTTTGACCAGCGGCAAAACTCGTAGCTGTGGTTGCCTGCGTGATGACACACGAGTCGAAAATTTCAAGAAAAACATTCATTTTGTAGATGGAACTTGCATCGAGAAAATTATGGCAAAAGTTACACCCAGTAATAATACAAGTGGATTTCGAGGTGTGAATAAGCGAGCTAATGGCACGTTCCGAGTCACCATGACATTCAGAGGGAAAAGATACGAACTTGGCAATTACAAAACAATGGAAGAAGCCATAGAGGCTAGACTTGCTGGTGAAGTGATGCTGGATGAATTTGTTGAAGATTTCAAAAAAGCAAGGTGTAGTAGTATATAAAATTAATTGGAAGGGGGGATGACATATTGGACAACAAAAAGAACTTGAAAAACTAGAAATAGTTCGCAGTCCTTATAGAGATTTAATCGGACAAAAATTCAATATGCTGACAGTTGTTTCTTTTTCTCACCATTCCAAAACAGGCTATCCATACTGGAATTGCCTATGTGATTGTGGAAATGAAAAGGCAATAGATGAACACAATCTGATTTCAGGAAAAACCAAAAGTTGTGGTTGTTTGAAGTCTTTGGTGGGTAAAAGTTTACGCACTAAAAAGTTAACGGTATACGATGGTGTGGAACTTGGAGCAGCCATAGCGCAAACCACAAAGAAAAGCAATACCAGTGGTTTCCGTGGTGTTTCGTGGGTAGAAAAATCTTAAAAATGGCGAGTGAATTTGAGCTTTCGTGGTGTTCGATATCATCTAGGATACTTTAAAGATTTCAATGAAGCAACCCAAGCACGATTAGATGGTGAAGAAATGGTACGAGAATTTGTGGAAAACTATTTAAATACCATGACGGAACAGTCCGATGATGAAAAAGTAGCAAAAATGAAACAAGCCTTTGAAGATAATATACGAGCAAAGGAAAAATCAGAGGTGGATTTCAAGCGTAATGTTTGCAAAAACAAAGGGTATGCCTTTATATCTCCGAAAACTATAGTGTTGGGTGGGATTCAAATAGAGGAACATTTATTGGTTAGTGGCGAAGTGCAAGGCGATATCAAATGTTCCAAATCGCTTATGATCAATGGGAAAATTGAGGGTAATGTCACTGCAGAAATTGTATACATTCCAAATGGAAAGGTGGTGGGAAGTGTTATGGCGAAAAATATTTTTTGTAGTAATATCCGTGAACAGGTTTTGGGTGAAGTGATTGGAAATATTGCACCATACATCCGAATAGAAAAATTTTAGAAAGGGTAACATACATAGTTTTATAGCACAACAAACAAATTTTAAGGAGGAAAATAATGAAAAAGATTATGAAAAAGTCAATACTTAAAATGGTATCGTATGTATTGACTTTAGCGATGGTTTGCACCATGATACCGACTGTTGCATTTGCAAATGATGCTCCAGTGGATACGTCTATCGTTGCTATGGATGATGATACTACTGTAGTTGATGATGATACTGTGGTAGACGATGACACCGTGGTTGACGACGATGCTGTAGTTGACGATACTACTGTAGTTGACGATGATACCGTAGTTGACGATGATACTGTGGTAGACGATGACACCGTGGTTGACGACGACACCGTGGTAGACGATGACACTGTGGTAGACGATGACACTGTGGTTGATGATGACACTGTGGTAGACGATGACACCGTAGTTAACGATGACACTGTGGTTGATGATGATACTACAGAATCAACAGCATTAGAGGAAATTCAAACTAATATCGATGCTTTGCCATCTGTGGAAACAATTAAAGATTTAGAACAAGCTGAACAAGGTGAATACTATTCAGCAGTTACAGATATTTATATTGCCATTGAAGAACTTGAAGCAGATGACGTGGATACTTCCGATTTGGATATGGATGCACTGGAAGCGTTGGCAAGTTATTTTAATAACCCAGATGCAGCTGCAACGGTGGCGAGTGATGATGCTGTCGAAACCTCTGGCACTTGTGGCGCAACTGCAAATGGCGAAGTCGTAAGTGCTACAAACCCAGCTCAAGACAATGTCAATTGGTCATTCTCTGAAGCAACTGGTGTCTTAACTATCAGCGGTAGTGGTGCTATGGCAGATTATACCGTGACAACCTCTGGTAAGGGTGGTTCACAAGATGCGTATTATTGTGTAACTGACACACCTTGGATTGACTATGCTGATAGCATTACAAGCATTGTCTTGGGCGAGGGCATTACATACATTGGTAAAGGTGCATTTAGCGCCCTAGAAAACCTTGAGAAATTCCCTTGGCAAGAAGATGGGTATGCAAATACGACATTAACCTCTATCGGTGATTTTGCCTTTACTGGTGCATATACCGTGACAGAAGCAACATTCCCTGCAAGCGTTACTTCCTATGGTATGTATGTGTTTGAGGGTTCTGGTGTAACAACCGTGGATTGGACAAACTATAATCAAGAGTCAACAACCAGCGATAAGCTTCTTGTCGAAGGCATTCAAGTGACAACTGGTTTGTTTGCCGAATGCCCTGATCTCACAGATATTGCTCCTTTGCCAGAAAAGATTACCGTGATGGATAGAGCTGCTTTTAGAAACACTGGTATCACTGCATTTGATTTTACAACAGATACTTCTAACGTATATGTGATTGAAGAATCTGCTTTTGCAGGGTGTAGTTCTTTAACGACATTAACTTTACCAACACACGAAAACACTATGTTTGGTACAAGTGTGTTTAGTTCAACAGGTGTAACAAGTGTGAGCATTCCTGCATATACCAATCCATTCCAAGTGGTTGGAAGTACAGAAGGCGGTTCAAGCTTATTCAAAAGTGCGACAAATTTGACAACTGTTGAAATCGCAGAGGGCATTACAAAAATTCCAAATACTGCATTCCAAGGCTGCCCCATTGAGTCCCTTACATTGCCTAGCACGTTGGAAATCATTGAAGCATACGCATTTTCTGGAGTTGCTGGAACAGGAACGATTACAATTCCAGCAGATTGTGAAGTGGAAGCCCATAATTTCATGACTATTACAAACGTAGAAAAAGTTGTGATAGAAGATGACGTTGTTCTTGGGACAATAGATGGCGTTTCAGGTGCGGACAGTTCATATAACATCTATTTCTTAACCGATTCAAGCGTTAATACTCTTGTAATCGGTGATAATGTAACAACGTATGGATATTTAGGTGGTGGCACTACTGCAATTCATACAGTGGTATTGGGTGATGATTTTACTCTTGAACACAGTGGTAAACTATTGGGTAGCTCAAATGGAAGCGTAACGATTTATGTTTCTGACAGTGCTAACGTACTAGATTCTTCTGCTTATACCGCAAATGATACTGCTTTTGCTATCACCAACGGAGGTACCTTCGCAGATGATACCACCTTCGAATCTGGCACTCTCGCTACTCCCGAAAAAGATGGGTACGCTTTTGTGGGTTGGTATGATAATGAATCCTTTACAGGCACAGCAGTAGAAACTGCAGCAGCAGGGTCAACTTACTATGCAAGTTGGAATGAGCTTGTAGAGCAAGCAGCACTTAGCATAACGAGTGCTGATACAATGGATTATAACGACACATTGAATTTAACTGTCGCTGGTGGTACAACTGAAGGTACTGTTACCTACGAAGTAACCGCTGGAACAGGAACTGCAACGATTGAGGGGGCAACACTTACAGCTACGGGTGTAGGTACTGTGATAATAACTGCAACTATGGCAGGTAACGAAACTTATGCAGGTGTTAGTGTGGATCAAACAATCACCATCGATAAAATTGACCAAACTGCAGTCACTTTCACAAACGAAAACAGTGCGGGTGTTGGTGAAACACTAAATATCACTACAACAAGTGATGAAAATGTTTCTAGCGATGTAGTTTACACCATTGATGGTACAGATTATGCAACACTATCGACAGATGTTTTGACAGGAGTTGCCGAAGGTATTGTGACCATCACAGCAACCAAAACAGATTCTAACTACAACGATGCAACCGCCTCCATGACCGTCTTTGTCATGGCAAGTGCTGCAGATGCAGTAACAACAGCAACAGTATCAGGTACTGCTACCATCACCAACGAAGGTGTATCTGGTGAATTCTTTGACATTGTTGTTGTAGACACCATTTCCGATACTGACAAAAATAGCTTCACCGTACCTAGTGGCTATACCGAGGGCGAAACTTTCTATTTGTACGCATTGGTTGATAATACTGTAGTTGAAGATGCAGACTTTAGTGGCGATATCACTGTTGCTATCGGCTATGATGTAGAGAGCGGAAAAACTTACCAAGTGTTACATCAAAAACAAAATGGCGATATCGAAACTCTCACTGCTACCGCAAATGTGAGTGATCAAACGCTATCGTTTTCAATCAGTGAGCTGAGCCCATTTATGGTGGTATCTAAAACAACAAGTTCAGGTAGCAGTAGCTCAGGTAGCAGTTCATCTTCTACTTACTACGATATCACAATAGGCCAATCTGGTTCTGGTACAATCTCACCAGATGGTGGTAGTGATAGCGAATATTCAATCAAAAAATATAGTAGCCAAACCTTTACATTCACGCCTGCAACTGGCTATCAAGTAAGTGATGTTTTGATTGATGGCATTAGCATGGGTGCAGTATCTAGTTATACTTTGAGCAGTGTAACTGGCGATCATACATTGTTTGTTGTATTTTCAGAAACAGATGCACATACAAACCCACAAACAGGAGTTGATGTGTTTGAAGATGTAAGCGAATCTGATTGGTTCTATAGTTCTGTTATGAATGCATATGAAAACAACTGGGTAAGTGGTACATCAGAAAACACTTATAGTCCTTACACAACAACAAGTCGTGCAATGCTTGTAACAATTTTGTATCGTATGGAAGATGCAGAAGCGGATCTGTCTAGCATATCATTTGCAGATGTATCTGTTGACGATTGGTTTGCAGAGGGCGTTGCGTGGGCAAAAGAAAATGGCATTGTTAGTGGTTATAGTGAAGAAATCTTCGCACCAAATGATCCTATTACTCGTGAGCAAATGGCGGCAATCCTTTATCGCTATGCAGAGTACAAAGGTCTTGATGTGACAGCGACTGCATCACTTGATGAATTCACAGATGGTGATACAACGAGCGAATATGCTGTTGCTGCAATGACATGGGCAGTAGCAAATGACATTTTTAATGGCAATGTAGATGGCTCATTAGCACCAACAAATGGATTGACAAGAGCAGAGCTTGCAGTGCTTCTTACAAGATTTGCAGCACTATAAAATATACTGCTTTACTACCGCAACAAACTAATTTGATACGAACTGGCGGCGGTGAGTTTTATGACTTACTGCCGCCTTTTATTTAACCCTGTTTCAGCGGCCCTCAGTGCCGTAGAAAGAACCTACATGAAAAAGCATAGAAAAATTATTTTCCTATCCATTGCAATTATTTTAGTCCTTATGATAACTGTTGAATCTTGTAATGCACTTAACAAAACAGATGAAATACCAACTGAAACATCAAGTTCAAGCGAAGTGAATGGCGATGCACAAGATGAAAACTCAGATATAGATACCGAAACCACCGATACAGAAAACGAAGCTGCTACTGCGTTAGCGACAGCAAAGGAACAAAACGCAGACACAGTTGCATGGCTCTGCGTCACAGGAACAGATATTGATAACGCTGTCATGCAAACAACCAATAATAGCGACTATTTAACACTAGATGAGAATGGAAATTATAGCGTGTGGGGATCATATTTTGCTGATTACTATGCCAATCTAACCTCTCCAGACAGTCTAATCCAAAATACAGTTATTTATGGTCATGCAGAAAATCCAGAAAACCCAGATGGCGAAAAATTCTCTCAGCTGTTCCGTTACACAGAACTAGACTTCATGCAAGAAAATCCTTACATCTATCTTACAGTAGATGATGAAATATTGGTGTTTGAAATTTTTGCAGTATTTTATACAGATATTGATTTTTACTATATCAATCCATATCCCAACAACGATGATTTTGACACTTTTATAGATACTGTGCAAGCCAAAAACGAGTATATTTTTTCTGATATAGAGGTTACAGATCAGGATAAACTACTCACCCTCTCCACCTGCTCTCATAAATATGACTATGAAAACACAAGGAATCAACGTTTGGTGGTCATGGGTAAATTGGTGGACTCGTCCACTGCTTCTGATTCTAACATTTTAGCAAATCCCTCCCCTGAGCGCCCATAGCCTCAAAATAGAATAAATCCAAGATAGCTATACAGCATCACTAAATGTGGTGCTGTTTTTTTGTGCGAAATTACTGAAAATAAAAAATGTTTGAAAAAGTGACTTGAAAAATGGCTTAGAAGTGAGGAAGTAAGTGAAGGGGTAAAAAATCTCTTTTGCAGTTCTTTGTTAAGCGCTGTATTGTTCTTTGAAAATTGAATATCCGATAACCTAAATACCTTAGTTGATGGTCCCGAAAGGAAAAGCAACTTCATCAAATGCGCCAAGACTCACCTGTAGATGCAAAGCAGAAATAACAATCACCATTTTATCTTGTTCTATTATCTGCGAATATCTATCAAAGAAAAATGTAAGGTGACGAGCGTAACCCATTTGGATGAAAAGCAAGTGATCGCCACTTGCCTTGCCATAACCCCATCAACCTATAATGATACTTCTGTCCAGTCACAGTCCGAGTGGTAACCAATCCATCGCAGGCAATGAGGGCAGTCGGTGGAGATCCCAGCGAGGGTGAAAGTCCCATGATGTGGTACAGCGAACCACAGTTTAGGTAATCGCCGTATGCACTTCGGAAGTAGTGTCGAATAAAGTGCAAACAAAATTCTTAATGTTAGAAGCCATGAGGATTACTGCCTCAAAACAGTAGTCCTTATGTTTGTGATATTAAGACAAAACAAAAAATAAAGGAGGTGTTCTCGTGGAAGAAAAAGTGATTACTCGTGGAGAGATTTACTATGCCAACCTCGGAAAAGGTGTTGGCTCGGAGCAATCTGGTGTCAGACCAGTTTTAATCCTACAAAACAATATTGGCAACCGATACAGCCCCACTGTTATCGTAGCACCAATCACTACAAGACCAAA
The DNA here is from genome assembly GCA_030067835.1 of Chakrabartyella piscis. Lineage (GTDB taxonomy): Bacteria > Bacillota > Clostridia > Lachnospirales > Anaerotignaceae > Chakrabartyella > Chakrabartyella piscis. Next base: position 2,961,738 of record CP092441.1, on the reverse strand, counting down.
GAAAGTGATGCCCACTCATGTGATGGTGTCGCCCATACGAAATCTTGAAGCATATTCCAGTGTGCTACTGGAACAAATCCGTACCATTGATCGTGAGCGACTGCAAGAATATCTCTGCACCGTTCCCCAATATAAGCTGAAACAAATCAACGCAGCACTGGAAATCAGTGTTGGCTTAAACCCAAACTTTTTGTAAGGAGGAACTGTTATGACACTAGAAAATCAAGTTCAAACTATCATCCCTAATGATTTTTACTTAATGATGCAGATGCTCAAATCTCTGCTAAATGCAGACAAAATCACTCGTGAAGTGGCTGATTTGACAGCTTTTAGCCTTGCGAAACAATGTCAATTAGAACCCATCTATCTTTGGTAGTATTGGGTATAGCTTTTGAACTCTCATTGTGGTAGTGTTGTTGCTTGAAAGGAGGATGAACTAATATGGCTGATAAGAGTATAAACGGAACAAGTGCATTAAGACAAAAAGAGATTTTTCAAATCGATGCAACCATCAAACAGGAAACATTAAAACTGCGAGTCGCTGGATATGCTCGTGTCAGCAGTGATTCTAAGGATCAACTAAATTCCTTTGCAGTACAAGTGAGATACTACACAAACCTAATCGAAGAAAACCCAAGTTGGGAAATGGTCGACATTTATGCCGATGAGGGCATCTCTGGTGTATCAACAGAAAAACGAGATGACTTCAATCGCATGATAAACGATTGTCGAGATGGCAAGATTGATCGTATCGTCACCAAATCAACAAGCAGATTTTCAAGAAATACATTGGATAGCATCGCTACTGTCAGAGAGCTAAAAGCAATCGGTGTTTCGGTATATTTTGAAAAAGAAGGTATTGATACAGCAAAACTAAGTGGTGAAAATCTACTAACCCTCTACTCACTCTTCGCTCAAGAAGAATCAGTGAGCATCTCAAAAAATGTAAAAAAAGGTATTCGCATGAGAATGCAAAAAGGCACATTTATGCCAAGCAGCGCTCCATTCGGATATCGCATGGTCAATAAGCAATTTGAAATTTACGAACCAGAAGCAGAACTCATTCGTAGGATTTTTGCTGAATACTTAATGGGCAATGGATTTTTAGAGATTTGCAAAACACTCAATGCTGAAGGCATACCAAGTCGCACAGGAAAAACAATTTGGAAAAAGGAAGCGATATCTTCCATCATTCGTAATGAACGATATGTTGGTGATTTACTTTTGCAGAAAACATTCAGCCAAGATGTCATTCCATATAAGAGTCAAGTAAATAAGGGAGAACTTCCTCAATACTACGTCAGAGATAACCATGAGTCGATTGTCAGCCGAATTCAGTTTGAGCTTGCGAACATTTTATTAAACCAACGAGTAGCGGCTGTAAATTTAGAATATGGTGAATATCCATTGGGTAGAAAGATCACCTGTGGGGAATGTGGTTGTCACTTCCGAAGAAAAGTTACCAATCATAAAGCTTACTGGGTTTGCAGATTACATGATACAGATAAAACCAACTGTTCTGCAGAACGGATCCGTGAAGAAAAAATCACCCTTGCCTTTATCCATATGTACAATAAGCTAAGAAAAAATCATCATCAAATCCTAGAGCCTATCGTTGCTACACTTTACAAGGTGCAAGAGCAACAGCAACGTGAAAATCTAGAGTTACAAAACATCAACAAAAGAATAGCGACACTTACAGAGCAGAATCATGCTATGTCTGGACTACTATCCAGAGGCATACTTGATTCTGCTCTTTTTATATCCAAAACGGATGAACTGAAAAAAGAGCTAAAAGATGCAAAAGACTTGAAAATGCGACTTCTAGGAAAGTTGCGTAAGGACACCACTCTAGAGGAAACTGAAAATTTAATTGAAGCCTTAGATGAATTACCAGAAAGCATTACCGAAATGAATACAGACGTGTTGAATGAGATCGTAGAAAAGATATTAGCGAAAGATAATCAAACCATCGCATTCCGCTTAAAAAACGGACTCATTCTGACAGAAAGGATGTGACAGTATGGCACAGAACAGGAAAATACCCTATGGGTATCATTTCGTGGGTGGAGAGATCTCAATCAATGCAGAAGAAAAAATCATTGTACAGCAGATTTATCAAATGTACGCAGGTGGATTATCATACCTCAGTATTGCAACTGAGCTGACAAACCAAAACATACGATATATGCCATCGAAACCTGAATGGAATAAAAATATGATTGCAAGGATGCTCCAAAATGAAAACTACCTTGGCAATGAAAAATATCCTTGCATTATATCTGAAACCCAATTTAGACTGGCACAAGCTTCCATGAAAACCTATACACCAACCGAGTCTAGTGACATTAAAAAGCTGAAAAACAAATTGGTCTGTGATGTATGTGGACAACACTTAAAACGAAGAATCAAAGCCAGTGGTAATGAACGATGGTATTGTCCACACAACCCAAGTCACATATCACTGAATGTAACAGATGACAGCATCTTAAAAGATATAAGTGCTTTACAAAAACAACTGAGCCATAACCCAATGGAGCAATCTAGTGGAAACAATACGTTATCGATAGAAACCCTTCGCCTGCAAAACGAAGTAGATACACTCTTAATGCAAACCGAACTGCAAGTAGAGAAAATCAAGCAGACCATCATGGAGCTTGCAGCCCTGCAATATAGCTTGTGTGCCACTGAATATGCCGCTGAAGATGAAAAGATACAAGCACTTGGGCGAAGTCAAAAAGACATTGATATTGAGCTATTAGATGAACTGATTAGCGATGTAAGAATCAGCAAAAACCAAGCTACCAAAGCCGTACTTAAAAGTGGAAGAATTTTTAGAAAAGGAGAAAATCATGAGTAGACCAGAACGTGAAGTTATCGTAATACCTAGCAAAGGTATGCATGGTGACACACAGAAAAAATATAGACAGCTTCGAGTGGCTTCGTATAGCCGTGTGTCCACTGACATGGAAGAACAGCTCACCAGTTTTTATACACAGAAATCCTACTACACCGAACTGATTATGAAAACCCCAGAATGGACACTGGCTGGTACTTATGCCGATGAGGGCATCTCTGGTGCCTCTGCTGAAAAAAGACCAGATTTTATGAAGATGATAAGGCATTGTAAAAAAGGAAAAATCGACCTCATCATTACAAAGTCTATCAGCCGATTTGCAAGAAATACCTTGGACAGCATCGGTTATGTGCGAAAGCTGAAAGCGATGGGTGTGGGTGTCCTGTTCGAGAAAGAAAACATCAATACCCTAGAAGAAAACAGCGAAGTAATCCTCACCATCCTCGCATCCCTTGCCCAAGAAGAATTAAACTCACTAAGTATGAACGTAAAGATGGGCAAACGCATGGCAATGCAAGAAGGTAAAGTCAGCTATCAATACAGCAAATTTTACGCATATCGAAAAGGTGCAGATGGTCAGCCAGAAATCATACCAGAAGAAGCTGTTATCATACGAAGAATTTACGAGAGCTATTTATCTGGCGATACAACTCGAACCATAGCCGCTGCACTCAATGCAGATGGGATACCGTATCGAAAAAGTAAGGAGTGGAAAGAAACAGTTATTCGCTCACTACTGGCAAACGAAAAATACTGTGGCGATGTGATTCTGCAAAAGACCTATATCACTGATCCTATCAGCAAAAAGTCTAAAGTGAACAATGGCGAGTTACCCAAGATTTATATAAAAAACAACCACGATGCTATCATAGATAGAGCCGTGTTCGATAGAGTGCAAGCCGAAAGGACTAGACGAGGTAGCAAACGTAAAGTTTCCAAAACAACCATTACGGAAAGTGGAAAATATAGTAGTCTGTATGCACTCTCTGAAATTCTAGTCTGTGGCCACTGTGGAACACCCTATCGCAGAGTTGTATGGACCAAGCGAAGTGGTAAAAAGCAACCAGTTTGGAGATGCATCAATCGAATCGATTATGGTACAAAATATTGTAGTGACTCAGTTAGTGTGGATGAAGAAAGCTTGCATAAGGCTATCATGGGTGCAATTCTATCCTCGTACAACACCGACAAAGTAGTGCTATTCGCACTAACAAAGAATCTGCGAGATGCCATGCGAAAGCAAGCTGATAGCACAGTGGACATAGAAAAACTAGAACAACAGGTTAAAGATCTAGTCAATCAAATCATGGAAATGGTCACGGAAAATCAAACTTGCCAAAATCAATATGAATATGCACAGGCCGAAAAACAGATGCAATCCCTATCAGCTGAAGCAAGGCGAATTCAAAATATCATTGATGAATATAAGGCAAACAACGATACTGAAGAAACCATAGAAACAAAACTACTTGAAGTGAAAAGTTACTTAGAAAGCCAACCACAGGACATTCTAGAGTACAACGACAGCTTAGTCCGCCAGACGATTGACACAATTCAAGTGATTGATGCCAATCACATTATCATTCACTTCAAAAATGGAAAAGTACATGAGCAATTATTGGAACTTAAAGTAAGAAGATTGAAAGCACAATAAAAACAATATAACAATCAAACCCTAGCAGAGCTGAAATTCGGCTCTGCTTATTTTATTGACAGAAAGAAGGTAAAATAATGGAAATGCAAATTTTTGAAAACAGTCAATTTGGCAGCGTAAGAACTTTGGTTGACGAAGATGGTCGTGTGCTATTTTGTGGGAATGACGTAGCTGTAGCGTTGGGCTATAGAAACCCTAGTCGAGATATCAATCGCCACTGCAAGAAGATGGTCGAGAGATGCACTACCGATTCGGTAGGTCGTCAGCAAAAGATGCTGTTTATTCCTGAATCCGACATCTATCGTATGGTTATGAGATCTAATTTGCCATCAGCCGAAACATTTGAAGAATGGGTAGTCGAAGTGGTGCTTCCCACCATTAGAAAAACAGGTTCGTACATCACTCCACAAAAATTAGACGAGTTACTTGCTGATCCAACCAGTGCTGAACAGTTATTTTTGGAACTACGACAAATCAATGAAAAGCTAGATGATATGACTCCTAAAGCTGAATACTTCAACGCAATTGTGGACACCAACCTATACACCAATATGCGCATTACAGCAAAGGAACTTCATATCCCGGAAAAGCTATTTATTTTTCTGTTGGAAGAAATGAAACTGGCGTATCGCTCACCACAAAAGGTCTTGCTGCCAAGCGCCTACATGATGAACAATGGATATGCCACTTTGAAAGAGTATACTCGAAATGGTCATGGCGGTGTATATATGCTGTTCACTCCAAAAGGTCGATTGTATCTGATGAAACGCATCAACAAACGACTGGCAATTACAAGAACAAGTGAGCCGCCAAGTCCAGATGGCTAAGCGGCGAAACTATAAAGCCTGTGTGCCAGTTTTCTTCCCCAAGGGAACGTGAGCCACCCAGTAGTTAAAAAGCCATGTTACACGATTTGTGGCAAGTTGTGAAACGGAAAATCACTTACCATACAAGATGAAACTGTTGCAAAATACAGGCTATGTGATATACTGTTTTATAATAACGAAACAATGGCGTGTGAGTTCAAATCCACCTTAATTTTTGCAATGACATCTATTCTGCGTGGATGGGAAAAAAGATGACAAATCCAATTGGGTTTGTTATTTTTTTTACGTGGAATTGTTCAGAAATGGAAAAGATGCAAATCTTTGTTCTAAGTATAGAAGGAATGCATCACATTTGGAGTATATGTGGGTATCAATGGAGAATATATGAATTTAGATGAATATTTCGCAAAACAAGAAAAGAAAGATACATATATGGTGGAAAGCCAGTATTGTGTAGGCTGTGGCAGATGTAAAATGTCCTGTCCAGAAAATGCCATTAAAAAAATCAATGGAATTTCCTTCATCCAACAGGATGTTTGTATGGGATGTGGTAGATGTATAGAAGTCTGTCCCCATGGAGCCATTGTAAAGACTAAGGCCTAAAGGTGAATGGTGAAGGACTGATACTGCTATAAAGCGAAATACAACACACGTTTCTACAAAATCTGAATTGGTCACAAAGCTCGGTGCTGTCTAATTCTCTTTTTTCAAGAAATAAAAAAAGAGCTGTTAAGTGGAGGATGGTCCTCGCATTTAACAGCTCTTAATGTTTGAGTATTTTTTTATGATTTTGTGGTAGCTTCGGGATTTTTGGCATAAAAAACCACTGTATTGGTTCAAATACAGTGGTTGCACGCAAAAAACCAATATGACATCCATGAAATCGATGCCTGTTTGAACAGCCTTTTTGAGGTAAAAATCCAAAAAAAAGTCATCGGCTTTTATACCAATGACTTCTTTTTTGCATGCTTTATTTTATGTGAGTGACAGGATTCGAACCCACGGCCTTCTGGTCCGTAGCCAGACGCTCTATCCAACTGAGCTACACTCACACATAAAATAGGCACAAACAATAGTATAGTGGAATGTGCCATATTTGTCAATAGAAAATTGCGAATTTATTCAAAATAATTGTTTTATGAGTCCGATGCATCTTTTTTACGGAAATAAGGGAAATGCTCTGCCATCTTTTTGGTTCTATGATAACTACGCACCACGATTTTCTTAGGCAATTTTGTGATACGTATGGCAGCTTTGGCACCCATCACCAGTGGCAATGCAGGAGCCACAATATGCACAACATCTTCGGTATTCTCCAAAACATGGGTATAAACTTCTGCAACATTGGAGCAAAAGGCTTCAGCAGAAAGATTCTTCATTGCCTCCATACCACGTTTGGAAAAGTCACTTTGTTTCTTGGCATCAGAAAGCAAAGAATATAACATAGAAGAAAGTTCCATTTCATCTTCAAACAAAAGACCTGTTTCTTCATGTTGGATGATGGTTTCGATACAAGGATCTTTTTGAGCCACAACAGGAACACCAGCTGCCATTGCTTCTGCAAAGGTCAAACCTTGTGTTTCAGAAGTGGATGCACTGCAAAATACATCACCCAATTGATAATACTTGCCAATTTCATCCCATGGTTTGGCACCTGTGAAAATAACATGCTCTGCAATACCCAAGGTGTTTGCCAATGCTTCTAAATTTTCACGTTCAGGACCATCACCAACAACCACCATTTTGGCAGTGGGCAATTGTTCCAAAAGCTTTGGCATACTTTCCATCACCACATCAATGGACTTTTCCTTTGCAACACGTCCCAAAGAAAGGACAACTGGTGTATCTGCTTCCAAACCATAAGATTGACGCAATGCCAAAATTTCTTCTGGTGCGTAGTTTTCTCTTTGGAAACGTTTTGTGTTGATGCCTGTAGGGATGATGCTGATGGGTTTGTCTACACCATAACTGAGGAGCAAATCCTCTGTTTTTTGTGTGGGTGTGATGATGGCTGTGGTGGCGTTACAGAAAAGTTTGCTGTAATCACGAGACATTTCTTGTGTGAATAAATAACCACCACCAATGTAATGTACATAGTCTTCATACATGGTGTGGTAGGTGTGTACCAAAGGGATTCCTTGTGTTGTGGCAACAAATTTACCCAAAAAGCCCAAAGAAAATTCTGTTTGTGTATGGATGATATCCAACTGCAAATCTTTGATTTTACGCAAAAGATGTGGCGGACACAGCAATGCAGTTCTGAAATTTTTGGCAAATAAAAATGGCATACTGGGTACACGAAAAATATATTCTGACTCATCTTCAGAAGAATTTGGGTCCCAAGGTGTGAAAATATATACACGATGACCTTGTGCTTCCAATCCTTGTGCTAAGGTGCGAATGGAAGTGCCAACGCCATTGATTTGTGGAAAATATGTGTCTGAAAAAATACCGATTCTCATAAAATGAACCTCCTAACAGAATGATGCTCCAAACAATAGATTGCAATACCATCCAAAAAATACTTATTCAGGAATTTTAATACAAATCTCACAATTTTACAATAGAGATTTCTTTATATTTTTATGAAGAGTTTATTAAGATTATGAAATCTGTGCTACAAGATGTAGGGATATTGGGCTTTTTGTCGCAAAATAGCAGGTTTTGTGATATGATGTAAGAAAAATAAATGATAATCCGAGGTGGATATGAGAAGTAAATTGAACAAAGCACAATTAGAAGCAGTTCGTCACAAAGAAGGGTCAATGATGGTATTGGCAGGACCAGGCAGTGGAAAAACCACTGTTATTTTGTGTCGCTTGCAAAAAATGTTGCGTGAAATGGATTTGTCTGGTGGTCAAGTTTTGGTGGTCACATTTACAAAAGCTGCTGCTGTGCAAATGAAAACACGTTTTGGTGACAGAGGCCAAGGTAAGGTTTGGTTTTCTACATTTCATAGTCTGTTCTTTCGTATTTTGCGTGAAACCTATGGATATGGAGTGGATCGTGTGTTGCAAGGTGAAGATGGTCGTAAATTTATCACCCAAACCATTTTGGAAAACAATTGGGCAAATAACGATGTGGATGATATGGTAAATCTGTTCTTTACACAGCTGACCTATATGAAAAATGAAATGATACCCTTGGAGGATTTTGAACCCAATGATATGAAGGATGATATCTTCCAAAAGCTATACAAAGCCTATGAAGCCTATAAAGCACGTCAAGATAAGATGGATTTTGATGATATGTTGGTGGAATGCCATCAGTTGCTCCAAGAGGACAAAGAAACCTTGGCACGCTGGCAAAAGAAATTCCCTTATATTATGGTGGATGAATTCCAAGACATCAATCGTGTACAATACGAATGTATTTCCCTATTGGCAGGTAAAGAAAAAAACATCTTTGTTGTAGGGGATGATGACCAGAGTATCTACAGCTTTCGTGGTGCAAGTCCAGAATTTTTGATGCGTTTTGAAAAGGAATTCACACCTTGTGCAAAGGTAACCTTGGATGTGAATTATCGTTCTTCGGATCGTATCATTTCTGTATCCCAAAAGGCGATTACAAACAATTTGGAACGGTTTCCAAAGGATATTTCTGGCATTGCTGGTGAAGGTGAAAAGGTGACTTTCTTTCTTGCAGAAGATCGCAACATAGAAGCCCAAAGAATTGGTGAAAAGATTGTACATCTTTTGGATGCAGAAGTGCCACCACATGAAATCGCAATCATATATCGCACCAATATGCAAGGGTGTGCATTTGCAAGGGAGCTGTATCGTAGACAGATTCCCTATTTTATTCGTGATGTAGGCAGCAATGTATATGACCATTGGATTGCAAGGGATTTGTTGGCATATTTGTTGTTGGCAGAAAATCCAGATTCTGATAGTCATTTGCGTCAAATCCTCAACAAACCAAAGCGATACATTGGAAAAGATTTGTTGGAAGAAGCACAGTCTATGCCATATGCTATGTTGCGTAGTTTGTTTGTGTGTCCATCTTTGAAAAAATGGCAATCAGAAGCATTGGAAGGGTTGCAACAGGATTTGGCACAAATAGAAAAACGAGATGTGTATGAAGCAATTCGCTACATTCGTAGAGTGGTGGGTTATGATGAATATTTGGAAGAATATGCAACTTATCGCAAAACCAGTGGTCAGGTGTTTATGGAAATTGCAGATGAATTGATGGAGTTGGCAAAGGGTGAAGTGAGTGTGGCATCTTTCCGTCAAACATTGGAAGAAATGAGTCAACAAATGAAGGAACAAAGTAGAAAAAGTGAAGATGCATACAACAAATGTGTGGTGCTGACCACCATGCATGGAGCAAAAGGATTGGAGTTTCAGGCAGTGTTTGTACCATCTCTTGTGGAGGGGATTGTGCCCCATGAAAAGGGCATTGCAAACCATATGGAAGAAGAACGTAGACTCTTTTATGTTGCTATGACACGTGCAAAGGAAAAGCTTTGTTTGTCTACCATACGCTCCAAATTTGACAAGAAAAAAGAACCCTCCAGATTTTTAGGTGAAATTGGTGTCATCATCAAAGATACCCAAAAATAGGAAACGTTCTAATCATAATATTCCTGTTTACAATACTATTGCTACACCATACTTGTCACAGAATATTGTAGGGGCGGACCTGTGTGTCCGCCCGTTTGTCCTAATTTCTAAAAAAGGATTATTACAACAAAAAAGCCCGTATGAATTGGTACTTGGAATCAAAGGTGCCTGTCAAAAGTACCTTATCCATTTCCAAACCATATTCTTTGGTCAATTTGGTGAACAAACGGTCACTTTCCATAAAACCACCCTTTGTGAAGCAGAAACAAGCTGCAAAGGAATTCTTTGGAATTGTGGTGAAACCTGTTTCTTCCAAAGCACGAATTTTACGCCCATTGTCCACAGAAAGTTGTTGTTTCAAATAAGAAAGCTCAAAATCCAAATGCAAAAATCCCTGAGAAGCATAGTAGATGGCAGTGATGAAATCCACCAAATCTTCGTTTGTGGCAAAGGACAATGTGTTTGCAGTGGGTCTTGTAAAATCACCAACGGTACACACAAACCAAGGTGTTTCACCAGCCATAAAGGAAATGGAAAATCGCTTTTTGTCCAAATAATCGCTGTTGTTGATGGCAAATACCAAGGTGTTTGTGGTGATGGTTTTGGTGATGGGGATTTTTCTTTTTTTCAATATGGGCAATAAATCTTTGGATGCGCCAATGAGGCAAACACCATCTGTATGAAATCCTAACATAAATAAGCTCCTTTTTGCTGTTTGCTGTTTACTGGCGACCACAGGTCGCCCCTACACAAATGCTTTCGTAGGGTTTTCATGCCTTTTGAAAGACATATATTAAATGTAGGGGTCGGCGTCCCCGACGACCCGTATGATTATTGTAATATAGAACCCAAAAAAAGAAAAGGGATTTTTTTCAGAAAAAAGGGTATTATAAGGAAAAAGATTGACGTTTATTGGTAAAAAAGATATAATGAAGATTAGCATTTATTGCGATTTGGCAAGGTCGCATGCAAATAGAAACAGCAAGAATACGGAGGGGTATTACCATGTTGGAACTAAAGGACATCTGCTATCAAGTGGATGGAAAAGAGATTTTAAAAAATGTAAATTTGAAAATAGATGACAATATGTTCGTGGTGTTGACAGGACCCAATGGTGGTGGTAAATCCACTTTGGCAAAGATCATTGCAGGCATTGAAACACCAACCAGTGGCCAAATTGTTTTGGATGGTGTGGATATCACAAATTGGAGTGTTACAGAACGTGCCAATGGTGGCATTAGTTTTGCATTCCAACAACCAGTGAGATTCAAAGGCATTACCGTCAAAGATTTGATTGCACTTGCTAGTGGTGAAAATTTGAGCACAGCAGCAGCTTGTGGCTACTTGGCAGAAGTGGGTCTTTGTGCAAAGGACTACATTGATCGTGAAGTCAACGATAGCTTGTCTGGTGGGGAATTGAAACGTATTGAAATTGCAACGGTTATGGCTAGAAAAACCAAACTCACTTTGTTTGATGAACCAGAAGCGGGCATTGACCTTTGGAGCTTCAAAAATTTGATTGATGTATTTGAAAAATTACACGAAGAAATCAAAGGTTCCATCTTCATCATTTCCCATCAAGAACGTATCCTCAACATTGCAGACCAAGTGGTGGTCATCAGTGGTGGCAAAGTGACACAAGTTGGCACAAAGGATCAAGTTTTGCCAATGCTCTTTGGTGTGGAAACTGGTTGTAAATTTTTTAAGGAGGCATAACCCATGTTAAACGATATTGTAAAAAACTTGCTTTCTGAAGTTTCTGGAATTGACAACGTTCCTTTGAATGGTGCTTTTAATATTCGTAGCAATGGTGCAAGTGCTGGCAGAAATTCCACAGAAACCATCCAAATTGTATCCAAACCAGATGGTACAGGCATTGATATCATTGTCAAAGCAGGTACAAAAGATGAAAATGTACACATTCCAGCTTTGATTTCTGGTGACAATATGCATGATTTGGTGTACAACGATTTTTATATTGGCGAAGATGCAGATATCACCATTGTAGCAGGTTGTGGCATTCACAACTGTGGTGGTGGCGTTTCCCAACATGATGGCATTCATCGTTTCTTTGTAGGTAAAAATGCAAAGGTGAAATACTTAGAAAAACACATTGGTGAAGGGGATGGTATGGGTGAAAATATCATCAATCCACAAACCCACATTTTCGCAGAAGAAAATAGCTATTTGGAAATGGATACCATTCAAATGAAGGGCATCGATTCCACAAAACGTGTTTCCACAGCAAAATTGGCAGAAGGTGCAACCATTGTCATCAAAGAAAAAATTATGACTCATGGCAAACAATTTGCAGAAACTTCTTTTGATGTGGTGATGGAAGGTGAAAATTCCAGTGCAAAGCTGATTTCCAGATCTGTTGCAAGGGATGCATCCAAACAAGTATTCAAATCCAAAATCTTTGGCAATAATGCTTGTTATGGACATTCTGAATGCGATGCCATCATCATGGATTCTGGCGTAGTCATTGCAGAACCAAACATTGTGGCAAATCATGTGGAAGCATCTTTGATTCACGAAGCGGCAATTGGTAAAATCGCAGGGGATCAATTGATGAAACTGATGACTCTTGGCTTGACTGAAAAAGAAGCAGAAGCACAAATTATAGGTGGTTTCTTGAAATAAAAATTGGAAATCAATTGGCATTTCTACGAAATATACTGTAGGGTTGGGTCTTGACCCAACCGAAAAGCTCCAAAGGAGATGAGATATTGAAATCAGAAACAAAAAAAGAAATCATCAGCTGGATCAAAACATTGGTTTTGGCTGTGGCTGTGGCTTGGTTTGTCAATCATGTGTTGATTGTCAATGCACAAGTGCCAACAGGCTCCATGGAAACCACCATTATGCCAGGCGATCGCATCATAGCACTGAGAACCTCCTATTGGTTTGATGAGCCTGAATTTGGCGATGTGGTCATATTCCCATTTCCAGACGATCCAACAGGTGACACCTTGTATGTAAAGCGTGTCATTGGTGTTGGTGGCGATGTGGTAGAGGGAAAAGATGGAAAAGTCTATGTCAATGACGTTGCTTTAGAGGAACCATATATTGGAGAGTGTATCATTGGAAATTTTGGACCTTATTCTGTTCCAGAAGGCACATATTTCATGATGGGTGACAATCGCAATTCTTCATTGGATGCACGTTATTGGGAAAATAAATTTGTATCAGAAGATGAAGTTTTGGGTAAAGTGGTTTGCAAATATTACAAAGGCTTTGGTATGATTGAGTAATGTTATAAACTGAACTATACCGATGATTGTAGGGGATGGGTTTCCCATCCCGTTTTGACATAATAAATAATATAAAACATAAGACTAACTATTAAAAGTCAAGTCTAAAATGAAAGTTTTTGAATGAATTACAGAAATGTATTTCAGATAGATATTGAACATTGAAAACTGCATGACAAATAGAGCATCTCTACAGGTGCTCAAATTAGGAGATATTTGATAAAACGAATCAGGTCACTTTATGTATGCCTCTCGTGTTTTTTCTAGTTGATAAATTACTCTTACAAGCTTTTTGGCAGCATGGGAAATGGCAACATAATAATGCTTTCCTTCAGCACGTTTTTTAGCTAGGTATGCATTAAATGTTGGATCCCAATGACAAACATAGATTGTGGCATTAAATAATGCGTATCGCAGGTAGCGAGAACCACGTTTTTCCATTTTAGAATGGGAAGATTCTAGCTGACCAGACTGATAAGTGGACGGCGATAACCCAGCATAAGCTAAAATCTTATCTGGAGAATCAAACCTAGAAAAATCGCCAATCTCTGCAAGAATCATTGCACCCATGCGATAACTGATTCCAGGTATGGTTAGGATTGGAGATTGCATTTCATCTACAATAGCTTTGATTTCAACTTCTATTTCAGCAATTTCAGAATCTAACACTTTGATGAGTTGAATGGTATGTTTCAATTCTAATGATTTAGCTGGCATATGGGAACCAATAGAAGTTCTAGCTGCATTACGGAATAGGATAGCTGTATTTTTATCATAGCGACCGTTAGAAGCTATTTCAAGAAGATGAGTCAACCTAGTCAAATGTGTATCGGCAATGGCTTTGGCACTTGGAAATTCAACCAACAAAGCATAAACGGATGCGATATGAAGTGTTGGCACCAATTTTTCCAATTCAGGAAATAGAATCGTTACAAGCCTAGAAATGGAAGTTTTTAATTTTGCCCGTTCTTTTACTTTATCAAAACGATAACGAGTGAGTGACTTTAGTTCTTCGTTGTGGTATGATGTATCTGAGTAGGACTTCAAGTTCACATCAGACATGAGCATAGTAGCAATCGTATGGGCATCAACTTTATCCGTTTTCGTCTTTCTAAGGCTTAGACTTTTTCTGTAAAGATTTGTATGTAACGGGTTGATAGTATAGGTGGTTAGACCTTTATCAAGCAGATACCCCAAGATGTTATAACTGTAGTGTCCAGTGGCTTCAAGTCCTACTTTTACTTTGGTTAAATCATCGGAAAGAGATTCTACTCTTTGATAAAGTTCATCAAATCCATCTCGGTTGTTTGTGACGGTAAATGCTTTTGCAAGTATTTCCCCATCAGAGTTGGTCATAAAACAATCGTGCTTATCTTTAGCAACATCAATTCCTACGTAAATCATAAATAAATCTCCTATTTTAAAAGTATTTTTGCGAGCAGAACTAATAATGTTCTGCGAGATGATACTGTTTGGAACCACTGGTACTCTCTGCGATTGTAACCTCGTTCTAAATAAACCGTCATGCGGTATCTAACTAATTAACAAATAAACAAAGAGACTGTGGTTGGAGCCTTACTTAAACCATCAAGTGGTAGGAGGAATTCACCAATCCACAGTATCTAAATCAGCATAGCTTATACCTAAGAAAAGGTAAAGAAAAAGCTATGACTATATAATACGAGGAGGAATGAAATATGGCAGTAGGAAAAGATATGACAATTGGAGAATTGTTGATGACAGACAGAAGCGTAGGCATGGTGTTGATGCAAAATGGTATGCATTGCGTAGGTTGTCCTTCAGCAGCAGGCGAAACATTGGAAGAAGCAGCATTGGTACATGGTATGGATGTTGAAAAATTGATGGCGGACATCAACGATTTCTTGGATAAAAAATAAGAGACAAACAAAAATCAAAAGGAAGGTTCTTCTACGGAAAAGCCTTCCTTATTTTTATGGTGAAAATAAAGAAATGCAATTATAATATGCAATACCACTCAATTCAAATATGCTGCAATTGTAGGGTCGATTCATGAATCGACCATAATACCACCAAAGGCAAATATAAAATAATAAAGGGATGTTAGGCTTATAATCTGTAGTATCGTTTGTTTTGTAGGGGTGACGTTTTGTCACCCGTTGGAATGTTTGTGAATTAATATTAGGTAGGAATTTATTCACGTTTTAAAGCATTCAGATCTTACTTTTTGACACCAAAAAGTAACAAAAAGTGCCACTACTTCCGAAGCGTGGAGCACGGTTCAAGGGGGCTGCGACCCCTCGAAACTCCTTTGCAAGGTGAAATAGAGATGGCTATTGCTATAATTTATGGCTTGAGCGTACTTCCTTCATGGATAGAGACGCTTATTGAAATTCCTACAAATAGCAATCTTTAGGATTCCGCTTTGCGAGCAAAGGTTGAGTGGAAATCAAAATTCATTTGTTAAATTATTTAATTCTAATAGCGGGATGTCGAGGACGCCATCCCCTACAAAACCCACAATAACGCTTTTAGAACCAGTAATCAAGAGGTGAGGGGCTTGTCACTCACGGTCTAATCGTAGGATTTACACCACCACACTTTTTACTTTCGGGGGTATTTTTAAGGACTCACCGCCAAAGAAGTGGCGGTCACCGCAGGTGATTTTGCTTGCAAAATGATGACCCGTCGAGTTAGACCCCTTTAAATCGGGGCTCCACGCCTTCGAAAAGAGTGGCAGCTTTTGTTACTTTTCACTGTTGAAAAGTAAGGTCTGAAACTCTTTAAACCTCAAATCACTTCCACTCCTAGAATTACCACTCCTCTTTTCCTATCTTGTTTTTTTAACAGGAGGATAATATCCTCCCCTACATTACACTACACATTATATAAATAACCTTACAGGAACAAACCAATGGCACAATACACCAACAACAACGCCATAATGGTATTTGTGATTTTGGCATATTGCGAAAACAATGCTCTGAAAATGGAACCGAAAATTGCCCATAGCAATGTGCAAACAAATCCCATAAACGCAAGCAACAACGCAAATCCCAACAATACAATTGGGTTGTGGTTGTAATAGGGTAATATGTAGGCTTGCATGGATACAAAGCAATAGATGTAAATTTTAGGGTTTACAAATTGCAAAAACATCCCTGACAAAAAGCCACTTCTGGAGTTGTTTTCTTGGATGCCGCCATTGCTTTTCCAAGTTTTGTATGCCAAATGCAACATATAAGCAGCACCAATCAATAACATAGCTGTTTGGATTTTGGGTATGATCGAGGAAAGTAAGCTACTCAAAGTGGTACAAACAATCATAACCATAGAAAAACCAAACCAAATCCCTAAGTTAAAGGGGAATGATTTCTTGAAACCCAAACGGCTTGCATTGGACATGGACATAATGTTGTTAGGACCAGGTGTCACTGCTGTAATCGCTGCATAAGTTAAAAAATGTAACCAACTAAACATTGTAATATTTCCTCCTAAAAAATACCAGTTCTATTGTATCAAAAAAGGTCACAGCAAGCCATGACCCCAATTGTTTATTCTTCTTCCAATTCTTTTTTTGGTTTGATGGGCAATCCATTATGCAATTGGTGCAATTCATTGCCTTCTACATACATTTCATTGATTTTATAAAGCAACGTCATCAAACTGTCTGTCAAATGTACATTTTCCACCAAGATATCATCTGGCACTTGCAAGTCCACATGACTGAAGTTCCACATACCTTTGACACCCCATTTTGCCAAGTCATTTGCAACTTTGACTGCTTGGGAACGTGGCAATGTTAAGATTGCCACATCCACATGATGTGCCTTCACATATTCTTCTAATTGGTCAATATCATGAACTGCAACACCACGAATGGTCATACCAATCAAACGAGGATTGATGTCAAATACTGCTTGGATGACAAAACCTCTTTTTTCAAAGCTGGTGTAATTGACCAAAGCTTGACCAATGTTACCACCACCTACAACAATCATATTATACATTCTATCCAAACCAAGAATTTTCTTGATTTCGTTATGCAAATACTCTACATTATAGCCATACCCTTGTTGACCAAAGCCACCAAAGTTATTCAAATCTTGTCTGATTTGAGATGCAGTGATGTTCATTTTTGCACTCAATTCTTTTGAAGAAATTCTTGTGATATCACTTTCCAACAAATCACCCAAATATCGATAATATCTTGGCAAGCGATTGATTACCGCTGATGAAATTTTCTTTTCACTATCCATAGTCCCAAATCCTCTCTCAATGTACGCAATTGCACATCCCCCACATACAATTACGCTGGCGTCAAATTACAAAACCACACAAATCAATGGTTTATGTACTTTTGTAATTTCAGATGCGAAACTCTTTTTTCGTTTTTTTGAAACGACTCTTTCCACCGCAAACAACCGTCACACTCTGCAACGGTATAAAAAAACTATATTCCTCACATATATTTATTTTAGTATATCATGGTTGTTATTTTATTGTCAACATAATGTATGGAATAAGTCTTTTAATCTAGGGCTTTTTCTGGTATGATATAGTGAGGTAATTATATTTTGGAGGAAAACACATGATACTTGCTTGTAAACAACTACACAAAGCATATGGCATTGATGTCATTTTGGAAAAAATCACCTTCCATTTGGAGGATCGTGAAAAAACTGCTATTGTGGGTGTCAATGGTGCTGGTAAAACCACACTATTCAAGGTGCTCACAAAGGAAATTTCTCATGATGGTGGTGAATTTTACATCCGAAAAGATGCCACTATGGGATATATGGCACAAAACCAAGAAATGTCAGGGGATAGCACCATTTTTGATACAATGTTGGCAGTCTTTGCACACATTATGGAAGTGGAGAAAACCTTGCGTTCTTTGGAAATGGAAATGGGAGATTTGACTGGACAAGCCCTTGCAGACAAAATGGAAGAATACGCTAGATTGCAACATGAATTTGACCAAAAAGATGGCTATAGCTATCAAAGTCGCATTCGTGGTGTCCTAAAAGGTTTGGGGTTCCCTGAAAGTGACTGGAACAAACCCATTACACAACTTTCTGGTGGTCAGAAAACACGTGTATTCCTTGGACGTTTGCTCCTTTCTAAGCCTGATATTTTGCTTTTGGATGAACCGACAAATCATTTGGATATTGCGTCCATTGAATGGTTGGAGGACTTCCTGAGAAGCTATGATGGTGCAGTCTTAATCATTTCCCATGACCGCTATTTCTTAGATCGTATCGTCACAAAAGTAGTGGAAATTGAACACAAAAAATCCAATGTCTACAATGGAAATTATAGTTTCTATGCAGTGCAAAAGGATCTCAACCAAGAAATTCAACAAAAGGCTTATGACAACCAACAACGTGATTTGAAACGTCAAGAAGATGTTATCAAAACCTTGAAATCCTTCAACCGTGAAAAGTCCATCAAACGTGCAGAAAGTCGTGAAAAGGCACTGGCTAAGGTGGATCGTTTGGATCGACCAGAATCGCTACCCAATCACATGCGTTTGACCTTAACACCACAGGTCATCAGCGGAAATGATGTCATTCATACAGAAGATTTGTCTAAGTCTTATGGTGGCAATAAAATCTTCCAAAATGTTGGTTTTGATGTGAAACGTGGTGAAAAAGCAGCCATCATTGGACCCAATGGTGTTGGCAAATCCACATTGTTTAAAATGCTTTTGAAAGAAGTGGCAAGCGACAGTGGTATTGTTCGTTTTGGTACCAATGTTCATGTGGGTTACTATGACCAAGAGCAACAAAAGTTAGATGAAACCAAAAATATCATAGATGAAATTTCAGATACCTATCCAAACCTAACCACAGGTCAAATTAGAAATGTTTTGGCAGCATTTGTGTTCACTGGCGATGATGTATTCAAACCCATTACAGCACTTTCTGGTGGTGAAAAGGGACGTGTGGCATTGGCGAAGATTATGCTTTCTAAGGCAAACCTCTTGATGCTGGATGAACCGACCAACCATTTGGATATGTTCTCCAAAGAAGTCTTGGAAGATGCATTGTCTTGTTATGAGGGCACTGTGGTTTACATTTCCCATGACCGTTATTTCATCAACAAAACTGCTGAGAAAATCATAGAGTTGACACCTGATGGTGTGGTGCAATATTCTGGCAACTATGATTATTATATGGAAAAGAAAACAGAGCGTTTGCGTGAAGAAGCAGAACGTGCAAAGGCAAATCCAACTGCCACAGCAGCTGCAATTCCTGTCAATGCAAGTGAAACCAAAACCGACTGGTTGAAGCAAAAGGAACAGCAAGCTGCAGAACGTAGACTTGCCAATAAAATTGCAAAACTAGAAGAAGAAATTGAAAAAACAGAAGCTGCCATTGCAAAAGCAGATGAAGATATGGCAGAAGCCAGCTCCAGTTATACCAAAGCACAAGAGATTTTTGAACATAAAACAAAGCTAGAAGCACATCTAGAAGAATTGTTTTCCCAATGGGAAGAATTACAATAATCCAGCACATACTTTGAGGAGGTATTTTCAATGAATACAAATATGTTTCTTTTGAGCACCGCATCAGCAGGCAGCATGATTACATCTATTTTGCCAATTGCTGTTGTCTGTATCGTCAGTATTTTCTTTGTTCGTAAAATCATGGGATTTATGAATAAAATCAACAAGTTTGCACCTTTGATGTACGAAAATCCAGACCAATACATTAAGGAAATGGAAACCCTTATGCAGGGACGTGTGCCAAAGGATTTCAAATCTATGTTGATCACCAATATTGCTGTGGCATATATGGAAAAGCACAATTATCCAAAGGCTTTGGAAACCATTTTGCCTGTCAAAGAGATGCGTATGGGTAGAAAAAGCAAGTATGAATTCTATATGAATTTGGCACATATCTATGTACACCTGGGTGAAAATGAAAAGGCTTTGGAAATCATCCACAATGAATTGAAAGACTTGAATCGTTTTGAAACAGGTGGAAACTTGCCTAGACTCAATGCATTTTTGAAAGCATTTGTGGCTATGGAAGAAAATGACTGGGTATATGCAAAGGAAATTTTGGATCATGTGAAGAAAACATTCCCAACACGTATGGCTGGTGTGGATTTCAATATTTTATACAAACGTATGAATGCTTGTGTAGAAGCAGCTCGTAGACAAGGTTAATGGGAGGTATTTCTATGAATGGTATGTTTCTTTTGAGTACCACCTCCACAGGAAGCAATCTGAATGGTATATTGACCATTGTGGCGTTGCTTGCTTTTATTGGATTGGTTATGGGTTTGAATATCCGCTTTTTGAAAAAATTGAATGTTTTGGCACCTTATTTGATGAGTGATCCAGACACCTATATCCATGAGATGGAATTGATTTTGAAAAAATTTGTTCCAAAGGGATATCGTTCTATGTTGCGTATCAATGTTGCAATTGCACATATGCAAAAACGAGACTATACATCTGCGTTGTCGGTGATAAAAACCATTTCTCCAGGACGTATGCAAAAAAATTCTGTTGGGATTTATTATGTGGTTTTGGCAAATATCTACATTCACCTGAATGAAACACAAAATGCCATGACTTTGATTCAATCCAGTAGTAAGAAACTGCAAAAATTGCCTGTTAGTGGAAATTTGCCCATGTTCAATTCCATTGTTGCTATATTCTATGCAATGGAAACAGGCAATTGGACACAAGCAAAGGAACTTTTGGACTATGCAATTGCCAATTGGACAGAACCTATGCCAGGTGTGAATTTTGAACCATTGCAACAACGTATGGATGCCTATTTGGCAGAACATCCATTGGAAGAACCAACTGAAGAAGCATAAAAATAAAGGGGCATGCGTATGTCCCTTTTTGTATGCAATGAAACAGCATCCATAACCAACCACACAACACAAATATGATATAATTGTAGGGGCATCCCTATGTGGAGCCTGTCATAAACTGCCACAAAATTCAAATGGGATGCACTGCCACAACACAAAAAAAGAGGGCATACACCCTCTTCATTTCATTTCATTTTATTTCAAATACTCTTCACCAATCAAATACACATCACCAGCACCAGCAGTCAAAAGCATATCTCCAGCTTTGCAATGTTCTTTGACATAATCAGAAATCTCATCAAATGTTTCAAAATATCTTGCAGATTTACCTGTTTTTGCAATGGCTTCTGCCAAATCAGCACCACTGATGGAACCATCATCCACTTCTCTAGCAGCATAAATCTTTGCAATGATCACTTCATCTGCATCACCAAAGGCATTTGCAAATTCATCAAACAAAAACTTGGTTCTGGAGAATGTATGTGGTTGAAACACACAGAAAATACGATTCTTTTCACGTGTTTTTGCAGCTGCCAAGGTCACAGACAATTCTGTTGGATGGTGCGCATAGTCGTCAATGACCAAAACACCATCTTTTTCACCTTTGTATTGGAATCTGCGGTCAGTGCCATGGAAATGTTCCAAACCTTTTGTATAGACTTCTGGTGCAATCCCCAAATAATGAGCAGCACCAATGGATGCCAAAGCATTTTCAATGTTGTGCATACCAGGTACATGCAACAAAACAGAAGTGACAAATTCATTATGATAATACACATCAAAGGTATTGCCACCATCAGGGTTGTGAACAATGTTTTTTGCAACCCAGTCAGCACCATTTGCAGTGCCAAAGATTTCCACTGTACAATCCAAGTTATCTATGAGAAAATGCAAATTGGAAATGGTTTGGTTTACCAGAAGCACACCCTTTGTTTGGATTTTCTTACCAAATTTTTGGAAAGATTCATAAATATGTTCCAAAGTGCCAAAGAAATCCAAATGATCTGCTTCTACATTCAAAACAATTCCTACATATGGAGATAGATGCAAGAAACTATTGTGATATTCACATGCTTCTGCCACGAAATAAGAAGAATTTCCAATGCGTAAATTGCTGCCAATGGTTGGCAACATACCACCAACGGTGATGGTAGGATCTGTTTTGGCTGCAAGCAAAATTTCTGCCACCATAGATGTGGTTGTGGTTTTGCCATGTGTGCCAGCAACAGCAACAGAGTTTGCGTATTCACTCATAAGTTGACCCAAAAATTCAGCACGTTCCATCATGGGAATACCCAATTCTTTGGCTTCCAACCATTCAGGGTTGGTTTCAGAAATGGCAGCAGTGTAAATCACTTGTGTCACACTAGGGGTGATGTTGCCACGTTTTTGACCAATGTGCACCACTATGCCTTGGTTTTGTAAATGTTCCACTGTTTGGGATGTTTTCATGTCAGAGCCAGAAACAGTAAACCCACGATTGGATAAGATTTCTGCAAGCCCAGACATGCTGATGCCACCAATGCCAATGAAATATATATGATCTGTTGTTTGAAAGGTTGTTTGCATACGATACCGCCTTTGCAATGATAAATTTATGTGTTATGTGATTCCTTTGCCTTATTATAGTATACAGAAGACACATTGGCAATGATTTCTGTAAAAAAGACACATCAAATTTTCACAAAAAAATGGAAAAAAACGGAAAAATCTCCATAATCATACAACAAGCAATCAAAAGAAAAAGGGTTTTTATGTTTGAATGTAGAATAGTATCATTATGGAAATCCATGTGGTGTGTATGGATGTTTTTCGTAGAAAATCGAAAAAAATTTAAGAAAATATAAAAATAACTATATTTTTTTACAAATCTATGATATGATGATACTAAATTACCATAAGAAAAACATGTGATGGAATCGTGAGGGACATAAAACGTCCAAAGTGCATAAAAGGCTATGGGCAAACACTTTGATTTCGGTAAAAATACATAAAAATGTGTGGAATCGAAAGAAAAGGAAACTGTTGTTGGTTTTAGAAGAAAAAAAGGGATTTCATACACATTTAACATGGAGATGTATTTTGCAATTTTATGTTATGGTATACTATTGGCAAACAGGCAGAGAATATCCAGTACTCTGCGAGTACTTGGATACATTTGCTACGCAAATGATGGCACAAAAGAACCAATTGTTTGGCACGAGTGCAACAATTTGTTCATTTGTACCATACTTTCTCCGCTTTTATTGTATAATGAAAAGGGTATGTGAATATACATCATATTCAGGACAAGAAGTTTCTGCAAAACAAGGTAAGAAGCATGTTTGAAAGCAAGAAAGTTGTGTACAAAACAAAACGTTACTAGACAGGGGGCAGATGTAAATGCGAAAAAATGAAATGTTGGCAATGCTTTTGGCAGGTGGTCAAGGAAGCAGACTGGGTGTACTTACAAGGAAGGTGGCAAAACCGGCTGTTAGCTTTGGCGGTAGATACCGCATTATTGATTTCCCTTTGAGCAACTGTATCAATTCTGGTGTAAATACCGTTGGTGTGTTGACACAATATCAACCACTTCGTTTGAACCAACATATTGGTATTGGTATTCCTTGGGATTTGGATCGTAAAAATGGTGGTGTAACCATTTTGGCACCTCATGTAAAAGGTGGCGGAGATTCTGGTGAATGGTTCATGGGAACTGCAAATGCAATTTATCAAAATATCGATTATATCGACAACAACAATCCAGAATATGTTTTGATTCTTTCTGGGGATCATATCTACAAAATGGACTATTCTGATATGTTGCGTGAACACAAAGAAACTGGCGCAGCAGCAACCATCGCTGTTTTGGAAGTGACCATGGAAGAAGCAAGTCGTTTCGGTATCATGAACACAAATCCAGATGGTAGCATCTATGAATTTGAAGAAAAACCAGCAAATCCAAAGAGCAATTTGGCTTCTATGGGTATCTATATCTTCACATGGGACAGACTCCGTGATGCATTGATTGAAGACAATGAAATTCATCCAGATAGTGATTTTGGGAAACATATCATTCCAAAAATGTTGGATGAAGGACAAAAATTGCAATCCTATCGTTTCCAAGGCTATTGGAAAGATGTTGGAACAATTGAATCCTACTGGGAATCCAATATGGAGCTGATTCGTACATTGCCAGAATTCAACTTGTATGAATCACGTTGGAAAGTATACACAAATTCCGATCATCAACCACCAGCGTTTACAGGTGTAGAGGCTAAGGTCAGCGAAGCATTGATTTCCGATGGCTGTGAAATCTATGGTGAAGTAACACGTTCCATCTTGGGAGATGAAGTATACGTTGGCGAAGGCGCAATTGTACGTGATTCCATCATCATGGGCAAAACTGTCATTGGTGCTGGTGCGGTTATTGAGCGTTGTATCATTGATGAACGTTGCGTTGTTGGTGAAGGCGTACAAATGGGCATTGGTGAAAATATTCCAAATGAAAGAAAACCTGGTATTTATGATAGTGGCATTACCGTTTTGGGTGATCACACCACAATTCCAGCAAATGTGAAAATTGGTAAAAACTGTGTGGCTTATGGCAAAACAGTGGAATCTGATTATCCAAATGGAGTATTGGTAAGTGGCAAGTCTATTGTAAAGGAGGGCAAATAAGATGAAAGCAATTGGGGTTATCTTAGCAGGTGGTAATAATAAAGGAAGACTGGGTCAATTGACTGAAAATAGAGCAGCGGCAGCTTTGCCCATTGCAAGTAGCTATCGTGCAATTGATTTTGTTTTGAGTAATATGTCCAATAGTGGCATTGGTAAAGTGGCAGTGCTCACACAATACAATTCTCGTTCTTTGCGAGATCACTTGACCTCTTCCAAATGGTGGGATTTTGGTCGTAAACAAGGTGGGCTTTTCGTATTCACACCTTATATCAGCAGTACAGAATCCAACTGGTTTAGAGGTACAGCAGATTCCATATACCAAAATATTTCCTATCTTCTTAGAAGTACTGAGGAATATGTTGTGGTTACAAGTGGGGATGCAATCTATAAAATCGATTATAGCAAAGTGATCAACCAACATGTGGAAAGTGGTGCTGATATTACTGTTGTTTATAAAAAAATGGAAGACAATTTGCGTAACTTTGGTATCATGGAAATGAACGAAGCCGGTAGAATGATTGGTTTTGAAGAAAAACCAGAACAAGCAAAAACAAACTGTGCTTCCTTGGGTATGTATGTAATTTCCAGAACTTTGCTCATTGATTTGTTGACACAAGGGGTGCCAGAAGGTAAATATGACTGGGTTGGCGATTATATTTGTGAAAACAAAGATACTTTGCAAATCTATGGTTATGAATTTGAAGGATATTGGAGCACCATCAGTACTGGTATCATTGCATACTACAAAACCAATATGGACTTCTTGAAAAAAGAAGTACGCAATCCATTCATCAATGAATATCCATATATTGAAACAAAAGCTAAGGATGAACCACCAGCAAAATACAATGTCGGCGCAGATGTACGTGGCTCCATTGTAGGTAGTGGTACCATCTTCAATGGTGTGGTGGAAAGTTCTGTCATCTTCCGCAAAGTATTTGTTGGTGAAGGCGCAAGCGTCAAACATTCCATCATTATGGAAGGTACCACAATCGGTAAAGGTTGTAAAATTGAATATGCAATCTTGGATAAAGACGTTGTGGTTTCCGATGGCAAAGATGTCATTGGCACCTTGGATTATCCAGTTGTATTGAAAAAAGGCACTGTCATCTAAATAAGGCAACACCGAACAACCCTAGATCACAATCTTTGTGGTTTATTTCTCCATCATAACCACCCAAAAGCCTCGGCGATATTTCCAATATCGCCTGCGTTTCTTGGTGATTCTGACGAAAAAATATCCTCACAAATCTTGCAATCAGGATTATTCGGTATTACCGTAAAATAAAGATGTGTTCTCTAATTTAATTGGAGGACACATTTTTTAATGCAAACCAAAAGAAAAGTTTCAATGAAAGAAAAAAGAGTTTTTATATTGTAGGGTGCGCATTGTATGCGTACCGAAATGTATTTATATATATTAGGTTTCTTATTGTTGATTGAGAAAAGAAAATAATAGTAAATCAGAATTTCGTAGGGGAAGATATCATCTTCCCGCAATCACAATCCAGAAAGTTTAGCTTGTTTCCAGAAACATACCTTCTTTTTCACAATAATTCCTTGCATTTCTACTGGAAAAATGAGAAAATGGGATAGAATGTAGTAGGTGTGTACTTAAAATGCCCGCTGACTGATGTTGTATCGTAGGGGAAGATACAACCTTCCAGAACAACAAATCAAAAAGTAAATTACAACGTATCGAAATACCATAAACATGAATACACAATCGTAGGGGAAGATACCATCTTCCCGCAGTAACAAAAAAACCAATGATATTGTATGGGAAAACAACATCTTCCCGCATCATATAGAAAAAGGAGAAAAACAATGAAAAATTTGAAAGCCATTATTTTGGCAGCTGGTGAAGGAAAACGTATGCAATCCAAAAAACCAAAGGTGTTGCATGAAATTTGTAACAAACCAATGGTGGAATATGTAATTGATACTGCAAAAAAATGTGGTGCAGAAGAAGTTTGTGTGGTCATTGGTCACAAAGGCGAAGAAGTGGAAGCAGCAATCCAAGGAGATGGCGTTTCTGTGGCTTGGCAAAGGGAACAAAAAGGAACTGGTCACGCAGTGATTATGGCAGAAGCTGCTTTTTCTGATGATGATGATGTTTTGAT
Organism: Chakrabartyella piscis; assembly: GCA_030067835.1. GTDB lineage: Bacteria > Bacillota > Clostridia > Lachnospirales > Anaerotignaceae > Chakrabartyella > Chakrabartyella piscis. Next base: position 2,934,980 of record CP092441.1, on the reverse strand, counting down.
TTTGTATGGGGATACACCACTTATGAGAAGCGAAACGTTGACTTCTTTGATGGCAATTCACAAAGCAGAAGGCAACTCTGCAACTGTGGTTTCTGCAATTGTAGAAAATAGCGATGGATATGGTCGTATCATTCGTAACCAATCCAATGGATTTGTTTGCATTGTGGAGCACAAAGATGCCACAGAAGAAGAACGTGCTATTTCTGAAATCAACACAGGAATTTACGTGTTCTCAGGCAAAGAATTGAAACAATCCTTGGCAAATCTCAAAAACAACAATGCCCAAGGTGAATACTACTTGACCGATTGCTTGGAAATCATTTTGGACAATGGCAATAAGGTTGGAGTTGTGGTTGCGGAAGATGAAGATGAGTTCTTTGGTGTCAATTCTCGTATGCAATTGGCAGAAGCTGCAAAGATTATGAAAGATAGAATCAATGCATATCACATGGAAAATGGAGTCACATTGATTGACCCAGACAACACGTATATTGATTCAGATGTGGAAATTGGTATGGATACCATTATTTTGCCAGGATGTGTATTGGAAGGCAAAACCAAGATTGGTGAAGATTGTAAAATTGGACCCAATTCCCGTATGACAGATTTGCAAGTGGGTGATGGGGTTATCTTCCAAAATTCCACAGGTTTGGAATCCACCATTGGCAACAACACAACCGTTGGTCCGTATGCATATATCAGACCAAATTGCACCATTGGCAACAATGTAAAAGTTGGCGATTTTGTGGAAGTGAAAAATTCTGTTGTTGGTGATGGTACCAAAATCCCACATCTTGCTTATGTAGGCGATACCGATGCTGGAGAAAAAATCAACTTTGGTTGTGGTAGCATTATGGTCAATTACGATGGCGCCAAAAAACATAGAACCACAATTGAAGATGGCGTATTTGTAGGTTGCAATGTGAATTTGGTGGCACCGGTTACCATCAAAAAAGGTGCATATATTGCTGCTGGCTCCACAATTACAAAGGATGTTCCTGAAGATGTTTTGGCGGTTGCTCGTGCAAGACAAAGTGTCATTGCTGGATGGAAAACAAAAAGAATCGAAAAAAAATCATAAAATTCGACAATAGTGGTTGAAATTCCTTGTTGATGGGTGTAACATAGAAAAGCAAAGGATAAAGCGACGAGTAATTTAGGAGGATTTAAAAAATGATTTATGCAGATCGTGGTAACATCAAGATTTTTGCGTGTAATGCCAACACAGAATTGGCAGAAGACATTGCAAAAAAGTTGGGTCTTACATTGGGTAATGCAACAGTAAGTCAATTTAGCGACGGTGAAATTTCTGTAAAGATTGATGAGACCATTCGTGGAGCAGATGTATTTATCATCCAACCCACTTCTGCACCAGTAAACGACAATTTGATGGAATTGTTGATTATGATTGATGCGATGAAACGTGCTTCTGCTGGTAGAATTACAGCGGTAATGCCATACTATGGTTATGCTCGTCAAGATCGTAAAGCTCGTGCAAGAGATCCAATCAGTGCAAAATTGGTAGCAAACTTGTTGACAACAGCTGGTGCAAACCGTGTGCTTACAATGGACTTGCATTGTACACAAATCCAAGGTTTCTTTGATATTCCTGTGGATAACTTGGTGGGTATTCCTTTGTTGACCAGCTATTACACAGAAAAACACAGCGAAGAAATGGAAAACTTTGTTGCAGTTTCTCCTGATTTGGGTAGTGTTACCAGAACAAGAGTCTTTGCAGAACGTTTGAACATTCCTTTGGCAATCATTGACAAACGTAGACCAAAAGCAAATGTCAGCGAAATCATGAACATCATTGGTGATGTCAAAGGTAAAAAAGTTGTTTTGATCGACGATATGATTGACACAGCTGGTACCATTACAAATGCAGCAAACGCTTTGAAAGAACGTGGCGCAATTATGGTAGAAGCTTGCTGTACACATGGTGTACTCAGTGGTCCTGCAATGAAACGTATCCAAGAGTCTGCAATTGATGAATTGTTGGTTTTGGACACAATCCATATGTCTGAAGAAAAACAAATTGACAAAATGCAAATCGTAAGTGTTGCACAATTGTTTGCAGATGCAATCAGACGTATCCATGAAGGTATTTCTGTATCTGAGTTGTTTGACTAAAATTTAAAATCAAAACGAACCGTGGGAGAATATCCTGCGGTTTTTTTGTTAACCAAAGATGTTACATAAGCTCTCGTAGGGGAGGATACCATATCCACCTGTGATTTTTGTCGAAATTATTTTCCAAAAACTTTTTTGGTAGACAGGCAATATTTTACAAAAAATCACATAAGATAAAAATGTATCACAATACTTAATTCTTAAGGGGGTAATTCATTATGAACGGATTTGGATGTGGCAATGACGGAGGTTCTTGGATTTGGATTTTGATTTTGCTTTGCTTCTGTGGCAATGGTAGTGGCAGTGGCTGTGGTTGCGGTGGCAATGATGGTGGCTGTGGTTCTTGGATTTGGATTTTGATTTTGCTTTGCTGCTGCGGTGGTGGAAATCAATTGGGTGGTTGCGGTTCTTGCTAATTGCAAAAATCAATACACAAATGGGTTGCAGGAAATTTCTTGCAACCTTTTTCTTTGGTTAATGGAATGGGTTCTTGCGATAAAGAGTATTTATATAATGTGTAGTTGCGGAGCGATGAGGGCATCGCTCCCTACAAAAATCAAAATCTGAAATACATTACACTTGTAGGGGCGATTCACGAATCGACCGTAAAATCAAAGATTCTTCGTCGCTGTGCTCCTCTGAATGACAGTGCGTTAGAGTGTGCTTCTGTAGGGGATGGCGTCCTCGACATACCGCTATTAGAATTAAATAATTTATCAAATGACTTATGATTTCCACTCAGCCTTTGCTTGCAAAGTGGAATCCAGAAAATTGCTATTTTGATAAATTAGAATAAGCGTCACCAGCCAAGAAGGAAGGTTTCTCGAAGTTCGATTTATTCTCGAACCTATAGGATTTCGCTTGCAAAGGAGTTTCGAGGGGTCGCAGCCCCCTTGAACCGTGCTCCACGCTTCGGAAGTAGTGGCACTTTTTGTTACTTTTTGGTGTCAAAAAGTAAGATCTGAATGCTTTAAAACTTGAATAAATTCCTACCTAATATTAATTCACAAACATTCCAACGGGTGACGAAACGTCACCCCTACAAAACAAACATCACTACAGATTATAAGCATAATAGATATCAAAAAATCAACACACTTTCAAAATGAATTTTGTCGAAACACCTACATTCTTTAAAAATCCTGTAGATATATTTTTTGTGGAGCAATACAGTTTCTTTGTACAATTACAATATGGAGGTGTACATATGAAAGAAGAACAAGAAAAGGAAATCTTTTGCAAAGGATGCATTGAAGTGATACGAGAAGTGTTATTACAACGTGCTTACACACTGGAAAATCGCTTTTATTTGGAATTTTTTGTACAATGTATTGAAAGCACCACAGTGGATGCCTATGAAATGTTTCTGGAAATGCCAATGCGATACAATTATTTCTATGAACAACGCAGACAAATGGGGATTGCAGAAACCCTACGTTTTTTTCAATTAACAGCACTGCATCACACCATACGCACCGTCAAGCGACGTAAAAAAGAATTGGAGTTTGCAGAAATATACCCCATTTTGTGTGAAGTCTTTTGTTTCACCAAGCGTGAAGAAGATATGACGTTGTTGTTGCAAGATTGTGTTACGGAATCGCAAAGTGAGTTTCAAACCCTATTCACCAAGTTCACACCAAAATTTTTATGGAATCAAGAGGATTTGACACCCTTTTCATTCGCTTTTATCGGGAATTTTTGGTATAATTCTTATAGTGATTTCATGGGTTCCTTTATTGGAAATATCCCATTTCATATTAGAAGAAAACGAGCGTAGGTGTTTGGAGGTTTTGCAATGGGTGGAAATAAATGGACAACAGAACAATCTCTTGCCATATCAGAACGCAATTGTGATTTGCTTATTTCGGCAGCAGCAGGAAGTGGCAAAACTGCTGTTTTGGTGGAGCGTATCATCGGTAGAATCATCAGAGACAATCCGCCAATGGATGTGGATCGTATGCTGGTTGTAACCTTTACCAATGCAGCAGCAGCAGAAATGAGTGAACGTATCGGCAATGCCATTGCAAAGAATTTGGAAACACAACCAGAAAATATCCATTTGCAAAACCAATTGACACTTCTTGGACGTGCAGATATCAAAACCATACATGCCTTTTGTTTGCAAGTGATTCGTGAATACTATCATATCCTAGAGATTGATCCAGCCACAAGAACAGCAGACCCAACAGAAGTGTTGTTGTTGCAAAAAGAAGTTCTGGCAGATTATTTTGAATCCTTATATTCTAAGGAAGATGAGGGATTCTTTGTGCTACTGGAAACCTTTGGTGAAGATACCAAGGACAATCGTTTGCAAGAATTGGTGTTGCAACTCTACGAATTTGTCCAAGGATACCCCAATCCAAAGAAATTGCTTGTGGAAATGGCAGAAAAATTCCATTTGCAAGAAAATGAAACCATTAACCACTGTCCATGGATTTCTTTGATTCGAGAAGGTGTTTTGGGCTATGTGGAATTGGTGGAATTCTTATTGGATACAGCAATGAAGATGGCATCTACAACTACTGGTATGGATGGATATTTGGGTCTTTTGGAACGGGAAGCAGAAGCAGTTGAAGTGTTGAAAGAGTCCCTTTCTGGTGGATATATGGATTGGCATAGGGCTTATGTTTCCATTGATTTTGGACGTTTGCCACCCTATAAAGGTGATGATAAAGAAATTGCAGAGCAAATCAAGTCTTTGCGTAACGAAGCTAAGGATGTCATCAAAAAATTAGGTGCAACCTTCTTTTGTTATGATGAAAACATGCAGACAGCATTGGTCAAAGGGTTATATCCTATAGTGCGTGACTTGGGTCAGTTGGTCATTGGGTTTATGGATGCATTTGCAGAAGCCAAAAAAGACAAATTGATTTTGGATTTCCATGATTATGAGCATTTCTGTTTGCGTGTTTTGGTGGATCCAGAAAGTACATTGCAAAATATTATTCCAACAGAAGCAGCATTGGAATTACAAAATAGATACGATGAAATTATGATTGATGAGTACCAAGATAGCAACATGGTGCAAGAAATGATTTTGGCAAGCGTTTCCAAAGAAGGAATGGGACAAAACAACCGTTTTATGGTAGGTGATGTGAAACAAAGCATTTATCGATTCCGTTTGGCAATGCCAGAGCTGTTCAATGCAAAATACAACACATATCCATTTGGCAGTGGTGGCAAAACACAGAAAATTGTGCTTTCCAAAAACTTCCGAAGCAGAAAAAATGTATTGGATGGCATCAATTTCATTTGTAAACAAGCCATGTCAGCAGCTTTTGGTGATGTGGAATACAACGAAGAAGTGGCACTTTATGCAGGCGCTACCTTCCCAGAAACAGAAGAAAATCATGGTGGTTCCAACGAAATTATCCTTGTAGAAAAGGAAGTTCCAGAAGATTTGGATGTGCCAGAAGAATACAAAGATTTGGGTGCAAAGCAATTGGAGGCTTTGGTCATTGCAAAACGAATTCAAGATTTGGTGGCATCTGGCTACCATGTGTTTGATGGCAAAAGTGGCACCTATAGACCTGTGGAATATGGGGATATTGTGGTGCTGTTTCGTGGTGTCAAAAGTTGGGTGCCTGTGTTGGAAGAAGTGTTTGGTGTGCAAGGGATTCCCTTCTATGCAGAATCTTCAGGTGGTCATTTTGATGTGGTGGAAGTGGATACCATCTTGCAATTGTTGCGTATTTTGGACAACCCATACCAAGATATACCTCTTTTGACAGTGCTCTTTTCACCTTTGTATGGTGTGACAGCAGATGAGATGATTTTGATGCGTCAAATGGAGAAAAAAGGCTTGTTCTTTGAATGTTTGCTTGCTTATATGGAATCAGGTGAAGATGCGATTTTAAAAGAAAAGCTGACCAAATTCTATGAAGATTTGATGCATTGGCGAAACAAAGTCAAAGAGGTTTCTTTATACGAATTGATTTCCTATTTGTATGAAGCAACTGGATATTACCAATATGTAGGCTTGACTGCTGGTGGTGATTTGCGACAAGCCAACTTGCAACTCCTGTTGGAACGAGCAGAAGCATATGAAAAAGGTAGTTTGAAAGGATTGTTCTATTTCATTCGCTATGTGGAAGATTTGCAGATGGTGGATGGTGAAACTTCCACAGCTAAACTCCAAAGTGCAGCAGAAAATTTGGTGCGTGTTATGACCATTCACAAAAGCAAAGGGTTGGAATTCCCAGTTGTCATCATCGGTGGTATGGGTGGAAAATTCAATGAAATGGATCTGAGAAAATCTGTCATTGCACACCAAGTTTGGGGTATGGGTTTGGATTATACCAATTTGGAACAGAGGGCAGTGTATCGCACTTTGGCAAAAACTGCTTTGGTGGAATCGTTGCGATTGGAAAATTTATCTGAAGAATTGCGTGTGTTGTATGTTGCCATGACACGTGCAAAGGAAAAGATGATTTTGATTGGCAATGTGGCAAATGTAGAAAAATCTTTGGGCAAATGGCAGCTCTATGGAGAAAATGGCAAAGAAAAATTGCCTATCTATCGTTTGCGTAGAGCGCATTCTTATTTGGATTGGGTGATGCCAGCTTTACAAAGACATCCAAATGTAGATTGTACAGATGGTCAATACAAAGGATATTTTGGTGGCAAATTGTTTCAAAATGAAGAATCTACATGGAAATTTTCTGTTTGTACACAAGAAGATATTTTGGGTTTGGAAATGGAAAAAGCAGAAGAAAAGCAAGAAAAAGCCAATTTCTTTGCAGATTGGAAAGAGCATGCAACAGGAGAATTTACAGAAGAAATCAAAAAACAATATGACTGGGCATATCCCAATTTGGAATCCACAAAACTGGTGGGCAAAAGCTCCATTTCTGAATTGAAACGCAAAAATATGGAGGTAGAAGGTGTAGAAACACAGGGTTATGGACTCCATACTGTGGAAGCTCTTGGCATCCAAAAGGAAAAAGGAAAGTTGACAGCAGCACAAATTGGAACTGCAACCCATACTTTGATGCAATATTTGGATTTTCAAAAAACATACACACAAGAGAATTTGCAAGCACATGCTATGGAATTGGTGGAACAAGGGACTTTATCTGTGGAAGAAGAAAAATCTTTGCATTATGGTGAAATGATGAAATTCTTCAAAACAGATTTGGCAAAGGATTTGCAGAAGGCAGAAATCATTGAACGAGAAAGACCTTTTGCTATGTTGGTGCCAGCAAATGAAGTGTATCAAGATGCAAAGTATCAGGATGTGACAGATGAAATCCTCATCAATGGTATTGTGGATTGTTATTATATTTTGGATGGGGAAGTGGTTCTGGTAGACTACAAAAGCGACCGCTTGTACAAGGAAGAAGAGTATTTGCAACGATACCAAATCCAAATGGAATTGTATGCATTGGCACTTGGCAAAGGTCTGGGGAAACCAGTTTCCAAAGCCTATATCTATTCCTTTGCACTTGGAAAAGCGATAGAGATAGTTCCGCTTAAAAATAAAAGGTGCTAGGTAAAATACGAGGTTATTTATATAATGTGTAGTGAAGCAAGAAGATAAATATAATAATTCAATCCTTTAATTTATTCAAATGTTAAAGACTTATAGACCGTACCTTTTGACACCAAAAGGTACCCCAAAAGTGCCACTCTTTGCGAAGGCGTGGAGCCCCGATTTAAAGGGGTCTAACACGACGGGTCATCATTTTGCAAGCAAAATCACCTACGGTGACCGCCACTTCTTTGGCGGTGAGTCCTTAAAAATACCCCCGACAGACAGATGACTAGTGATGTAAATCCTACGATTAGACCGTGAGTGACAAGCCCCTCACCTCTTGATTACTGGCTCAAAACCAAAGTAAGTAGTGAATAAATAATTTTTGAGTTCCACTCAGCCTTTGCTTGCAAAGTGGAATCCAGAAAATTGCTATTTTGATAAATTAGAATAAGCGTCACCAGCCAAGAAGGAAGGTTTCTCGAAGTTCGATTTATTCTCGAACCTATAGGATTTCGCTTGCAAAGGAGTTTCGAGGAGTCGCAGCCTCCTTGAACCGTGCTCCACGCTTCGGAAGTAGTGGTGGATTTTGTTACTTTTCTCCAGTGAAAAGTAAGGTCTGAATGCTTTAAAACTTGAATAAATTCCTACCTAAAATTAATTCATAAACATCCAAACGGGTGACGAAACATCACCCCTACAAAACAAACATCACTACAGATTATAAGCATAACACACAAGAGGTGACAACATGCAAATTACAGATATGACCTTGCAAAAGCGAGATCCCAATAAAAAGAATATTTTTGTCGATGGCAACTATGTATTTGCATTGTCTCATACAGATATTGCGTATTTTCGTTTGGAAATTGGCAAAGAAATCCCACAAGAAACCTTTGATTATATCCAAGACAGCTTGATTTACATACAGGCACAAGAAAAAGCTTTATCTTATTTGGGATATAAAATGCGTACCAAAAAAGAAGTGGAGCAAAAACTCTTGGAAAAGGAGTTCTCAGAAGAAATCATTACACGTGTTATGAATTTTTTGGAGGAATATCGCTATATTGACGACCAAGAATATGCTGTGCGTTATGTGAAGGAACGTTTGCGATTACGTCCTAGGGGTGCTATGTTGTTGCGTATGGAATTGAAACAAAAAGGGATTTGTGAAGAATGGATTGCAGAAGCCATAGAAGCAGCAGACCCATCAGAAGAACAGGATGCCATTGGTTTGTTGGAAAAGAAATTGCGTGGCAACTACGAGATAGATGAAAAGAAGAAGAAACAGCTCTATGGATTTTTGCAACGTAAGGGCTATTCTTATGATACCATCAAAAAAGCATTCCGTTATATAGACGAAATGGGCAATTGCGACCAGTGATATTGCAAAATGAAACTAGATTCCTGTAGGGGCTGCTCGTTGATTTGACCATAGAAATAAAAGAAATGTAATTTGTATGGTAACAGAAAATTCAAACAAGAGGTGATGGCAATGAAGCAAGTGAAACGTATTTTAATTTTATGTATTTGCTGTTTGGTGATGATGGGTTGTGGTGGTTCTTTGGAAGAAACATCAGCAACCATTTTGGCAGCAGAAGCTGAAATTGCAGCAAAAACAGAGCAGGAAGAAGTGGTTTTGGAAGAAGCGGTTGCAATTGAAGAAGTTGTAATCCAAGAAAAAATGGAATTGGGAATAGAAGAAATGGATGCAGATGAGGTTACACAGGATGGTTTGGAAGCGGAAACATCTGATGCAATAGAAGTTGAAGAAATTCCAGAAGAAGTGATAGAAGTACCAGTGATTCCAGAAACCACTGAACCAGAAGAAACCATTGATACCACCAGTGACTTTGTGGATTTGACCATACATAGCAATACCATGTTGCTGGCAGAACTATCCAATATGGCATATCGGTCAGAGAATTACATTGGAAAAACAGTGCGTATGACAGGTGAGTATGATGCTTATGTGAATCGTGTTACAGAAGAAGCGTATCACTTTGTTGCCATATGGGATGCAACAGCTTGTTGTCAGGCGGGCTTGGAGTTTTCTTTGATGAATGGGCAGTATCCAGAAATTGGCGATACAATTACAATTGAAGGTGTGTTTACAGAATATGCAGAAGATGGATATTTGTATTATATATTGGCAAATGCAAAAATTGTAGGTTGATAGAAATTGATTATTGCTATATTGATTATGATTATAATCTGTAGTATCGTTTGTTTTGTAGGGTGACGTTTCGTCACCCGTTTGGATGTTTATGAATTAATTTTAGATTGGGATTTGTTCACTATTTAGAGCATTCAGATCTTACTTTTTGACACCAAAAAGTGGGTCATCATTTTGCAAGCAAAATCACCTACGGTGACCGCCATATCTTTGGCGGTGAGTCCAAAAAGTGCCACTACTTCCGAAGCGTGGAGCACGGTTCAAGGGGGCTGCGACCCCTCGAAACTCCTTTGCAAGGTGAAATAGAGATGGCTATTGCTATAATTTATGGCTTGAGCGTACTTCCTTCATGGCTAGAGACGCTTATTAAAACTTTTACTAGTAATAATTGAGAGGGTTCCACTTTGCAAACAAAGGCTGAGTGGAAATCAAAAGTCATTTGTTCACTACTTACTTTGATTTTGAAACAGTAATCAAGAGGTGAGGGGCTTGTCACTCACGGTCTAATCGTAGGATTTACACCATTACACTTCCTACTTCCAGGGGGATATATAAGGACTCACCGCCAAAGAAGTGGCGGACACCGTAGGTGGCTTTGCTCGCAAAGTGATGACCCATCTTGACCACCTTGGAATGGCTATACTTAACTAGACAGAAAAGATAAGGTCATGTAAAATAAAACTAATATAAAATAAGGAGATGATTACATGACTAAAAAACGACAACGAAGAGAATTTACAGAAGAATTTAAACAGCAGATGGTTCAATTATATAACAACGGAAAATCGAAAGCAGATATCAATCGTGAATACGATTTAACACCATCGGCACTGAATCGCTGGATACAGCGTTACAATGCTACTGGTTCTACAAAAGAAGCTGATAATCGCACACCAGAAGAAGCTGAACTCATCAAACTTCGTAAAGAGCTACAACAGCTACGAATGGAAAATGACATACTAAAGCAAGCGGCGCTGATATTCGGACGAAAGTAATTGTAATTCGAGCAAATCGACACAAATACTCTATATCAGCCATGTGTAAATGCCTTGAAATCAGCAGGAGTACCTACTATTACGAGGCTTCGTCCAAGAAAGATGATACGGAATTAGAACAAGAAATTGAACGGATTTTTTATGAAAATAAAGAAGTCTACGGAAGTCGTAAAATGAAAAAAGAGCTGAAGAAGTTGGGCAAACAGGTTTCTAGACGCAGAATTTGCCGCATTATGAAACGTTTAGGGCTAATTTCGGTCTATACCGTTGCCAAGTTCAAACCACAAAAGCAACAATGCAATGAGTCGCCAGTAAAAAACGAACTAGCTCGTCAATTTGATAACCAGCCTCCCAATGCAGTAATTGTTGGGGATTTGACGTATGTTCGAGTGAACTATAAATGGAACTATGTTTGTATCTTAATTGATTTATTCAACCGAGAAATCGTTGGATTTAGTGCAGGACTTCACAAAAATGCTCAGTTGGTATATGATGCTTTTGCAACAATCAAAGGGAATTTATCTGAAATCGAGTTGTTCCATACGGATCGAGGCAGCGAGTTTAAAAACTATCTCATTGATGAAATGTTAGATGTGTTTCAGATCAAACGATCCCTCAGCATGAAGGGCTGCCCCTATGATAATGCAGTTGCAGAAGCCAATTTCAAGGTATTCAAAACAGAATTTGTTCGAGGACGAAATTTCGTCAGTTTGGAGCAATTGAAGTTAGAACTTGCAGACTATGTGCATTGGTTCAATAACATACGTTTGCATGGCTCTTTGGATTATAGAACACCAGCCGAATATCGGGTACTGACCTTATAAAAATTGTCCAAAAAAGTGTTGACATTCCACCTTATAGCGTGGCTCCACGCCTTCGCAAAGAGTGGCACTTTTGGACTCACCGCCAAAGATATGGCGGTCACCGTAGGTGATTTTGCTTGCAAAATGATGACCCACCTTTTGGTGTCAAAAGGTACGGTCTAAAAGGCTCTAACATTTGAATAAATTAAAAACTAAAATTTTGCCACTCAATTTCCTGCTTCACTACACATTATATAAATAATCTTGTGTATACCAAAGCCTGTTTTCTTTCATTGTTATTTTTTGTTCAGAGTTTTGTTGGAAAATTGTAACACAATTATTAAAAAATTATTGCAAAATTAGATTTCACCTTTTTTATTCGACAAAATCTGCTATAATGAGTATAGTGTAGATAACTATGCCTATTGTGGCTGAATATATTTTTTGGAGGATACAATGAAGGGAATTTTAAAAAGGCTGTCAGTAGCCCTTTTGGCAATGAGTATGATGGTGCCACAGGTGGTTCTGGCAAAGGAAGTACAAATGAACTTATATTATAATGGTGCAAATCATTCTTATGATGCAGATGCCATTCATATTGTCATAGATGATGAGGAATTGGAAACAGAAGATATGCCGGCTGTCAGCATTGATGGCAGAACCATGTTGCCTATGCGTGTCATTGCAGAAGCCTTAGGTTGTGAAGTTCTTTGGGTGGCAGAAACCAGTCAAGCCTTCATCATGAGTGATGATTATGCCATTGCTTTTAGTGCTGATGCAGATGTTGCAATGAAAAATGGTGTGGCATTTGACTTGGATGTGCCAGCAATGAACATCAACGATCGTATGATGTTGCCAGTGCGTGCTTTGGCAGATGCATTGGATTTGGATTTGACTTGGGTGGATGCTACAAGAACTGTTGCAATTACAACAAGTGGCTATGAAGCACCAACTGTGACAACACCATCTACATCCACTTCCACAGGCGTAAAAACCACAAGTGTGGTGACACCATCTTCCACAAAGGATGCACAGATTTTCACAGTGGTTTCCAGTGGTGCTGTGACACATTACGAAGAATATAAATTGGATGATACCAGAGTTATTTTGGATTTCTATAACGTTTCCAATGGCTTGGCTTCTGAAATTACATCCACCAATAGTAGCATTGTCACCTCAATTCGTACTGCGGAGCATGAATTTGATGGCACCACTGTAACAAGGGTGGTTTTGGATTTGGATAGCTATGTGGAGTATTCCATCACCCAAAGCTCAGATCAAAAGAGTGTTATGGTATCCTTTGAAATGATTACATTGGAAGATATTGATGCCACAAACAAAAATAACCGAGATTATATCACCATTGAAGGTGATGGTAGCTTTGGTGCAGAAGTGACAACACAGGTGAATCCATATCGTGTGGTTGTGGAAATTCCAAATGTCAAATCAGAATTGCCAAGTAGTCTTTCTGCAAAAAGTTTGGATTATATCACCGAAATCGATATCGAAGAAGACGATAGCACAGTGACCATCACTTTGTATGTAGATGGCATTGTGGAATGCGATTGGGAATCCTATAGTGGCGAACTGATTGTCACCATTATGGAATCTTCTTTGGATAACATGGAATACGATAGCAAAGATGATGCGTTGTATTTGTATGACATTGACATTGATATAGATGATATCGAAATGGACGACCAGTATTTATTGGGTTATTTTGATGTGATTTTACCAGAAAACTACGAAGATGAGTTGGGTTATGGTACTTTGCAAGTAGGCGATACTTGGGTGGATAGTATCAAAGTGGATAGCACCAGTAAAAATACCACAATTCGTTTCTACCAAAACCAATATATGGCATATGAAGTGGAAGAAATAGACGATGGTTGCGTTATTTATATCAAAAATCCAAAAGATGTGTATGATAACGTGGTCTTGATTGATGCTGGACATGGTGGCACAGATCCAGGTACCAGTGGCAATGGCTTGACAGAAAAAGACTTGACTTTGACCTTGGCATTGTTGACTGTGGACTATTTGGAAGATACAGGCATCAAAGCCTACTTAACAAGAGATACTGATGTATATGTACAAAATGCACTTAGAGCACAAACTGCCAACGAAATTGCAGACTTTATGCTGTCTATCCATTTGAATGCAGCAGAAGACAATGGTACTGCCAATGGTACAGAAACTTTGTATAAACCACAAACAGAAACCACTTCTTCTAAGGTGTTGACCAGTGGAACAGCAGCCGATATCATGCAAGGTCATTTGATTTCTGCTCTTGGTTTGACCAATCGTGGATTGAAAGAAAGAACAGACTTGTTGATTTTGAATGTGACAACAGTGCCTACAATTTTGGTGGAAATTTGTTTCTTGACCAATGTGGGTGATGCATTGAAGATTTCTACCACAAGCAACCAAAAAGCAACAGCAAAAGCTTTGGCAGAAGGCGTTGAAGATATTATGGAACGTTACGATTTTAGATAAAGAATAACTTGAAATCAGGATTTCAAGTTGTAGATGTAGGTAAAAAAAGACAATTTCCTCGCACAAGTACTTCTACGAAGTACCTAGAAATTGCTTTTTGTCCTCAACAGGAGTGAATCCTGTCTGTGGATTAAAGTCTGCGACGCTAAAGGCAAAAAGTACTTTGGGTTTTGACAGTCTGTAGGAGTGGATATGGAATCCACCCCTACAATGAAATGATTTGCTATTTTGTCATTCAGAGGAATGCAATGACGAAGAATCTATGTTTTTAGGGATACCCTGCTATGTGGGGTATCTTTTTTTGTAGTGTGTATTGTTGTTGTAGGGGATGGGTTTCCCATCCTGAATTGTGTTACAATAAAAAAGTCCCAGTAGAAAATCTACTGAGACTTTGAGTTGCGGAGACCAGATTTGAACTGATGACCTTTGGGTTATGAGCCCAACGAGCTACCGGGCTGCTCCACTCCGCGCTAATTGTATCTAAATAGTATACAATAAGTAGGATATATTTGTCAAGGTTTATTTTACCCCAATACCATCTTTGTATTCATCCTGCAAACGGTTTTTACGTGTTTTCCAATCAGGCATCAATTTTTGACGCATAGCCTTAAATTCTGCTTGGTGGTTTGGGTATAGGAAATGCAACAATTCGTGTAACACCACTTGGTCAATGCAATCGGTGTCTGCTTTGATCAGTTGCAAGTTCAAACGAATTTCACCAGTATGAGGAGAACAGCTACCCCAAATGGTTGACATATTGCGGATTTTGATTTCTGGATAGGGTACACCCATATCTTTCACCAATGGATACACACGATCCAGTGCATCTTGGAACACAGGTGTTGCAATCTTTTGCAAACATGCCATATAAAATTCCTTTGCAACAGACTCATCAGTTGTTGGTGTGTACAAATGAATGGCTTCTTCTGTCAATTGGATGTCAAAATTTCCAAGATGACGTTGCAGTGGGTATGGATTTCCCAAAAGATATAAATCTTTGCCATTTTCAAAATTGCTTTCTGCTGCTTGGGAAATGGCTTGCTCTATTTCTGCCAAACGAGAAAGAATCCAGTTTGCTTTGGAAGAAACGAACTCTTCAATTTGAGCCAGTGGCACTTTCGTTGGTGCAGAAACCACAATGTCCCCTTTTTTATTGACACGTAAATTGATATTTTTGATGTTCTTACGAACCAAAGTATATTCCAATGGCAATCCTTGGAATGAAATGATGTGTGTTGTCATAGCAGTTCCTTCCTAACAAAAGTGATACAATGTTTTTCATTTCTTCTATTTTACCGACAAGAAGGGTTTCTGTCTATATATATTCCATAAAAATTTGGAAATCATACAGTTTATCAGAAAAAATGGAGGTGCACCAAAGTGGTATAATTGGAAGGAATTGCAAAAAGAGAATAAATATGCATATAAACCTTGAATTATTCAAAAAAATAGGGGTTTAAACTAGGAGAAGTATAATACTGTATATGTGAACAGCAGGATAGAAATTTAACAATGTATAGATAGAATGCATTCTTATTGAATTTCTCATGCGAAATAATAGAAAAAATAAATAGATTTGCAAGAGTTTATCAAATTAAGCATAAAAAACTTCTATAATTAAAAAGATTTGTGCACAAATTTATAAAAAATCGATTGAAAAGAAAAATGAAATGTGTTAGAATAAGCTATGAATAAAATGTAATTCAATGTATATTTACGAAAAAACAAATGAAACGATACAGTTTCAAAGAAAAAGACGAGGAGATGGGTATAATGAAAAAAAGTTTTTCAGCAGTAACAGCACTTGTTTTGGCATCCGTTATGGTTTTGAGCGGTTGTGGCAGTAGTTCTTCTTCCGCAGATTCTTCTGCAGCAGAAAGCGTAACATTGACTTATGGTACTGGTGGTACAACAGGTACTTACTATCCTTATGGTGGTACAATGGCTACAGTATTGAATGACAAAATGGACATCGTAGACTTGACAGTAACATCTACAGGTGCTTCCAAAGCAAATATCTTGGACGTAGAAGATGGTATCTCTCAATTGGCAATCGTACAAAACGACGTTATGTACTATGCTTACAATGGTACAGACTTGTTCGCTGAAGATGGAGAGTTCACATCCTTCACAGCTGTTGCAAGCTTGTATGAAGAAACATGTCAAATCATCGCTGCACCTGGTATTTCCAGCATTGAAGATTTGAAAGGCAAAACAGTAAACGTTGGTGACGCTGGTAGTGGTGTTGAGTTCAATGCAACTCAAATCTTAGCTGCTTACGGTATTGACATCAATTCCGATATCAATAAAGTAAATGGTTCCTTCTCTGATGCTGCTGATGGTATCAAAGATGGTAAAATCGACGCAGCTTTCGTAACAGCTGGTGCTCCTACAACTGCAATCGTTGACTTGGCAATCTCCAAAGACGTTGTTTTGTTGGAAGTGGATGATGCTCATGCAGCAACTTTGATGGCTGACTATCCATTCTATGTACAAACAGTAATCCCAGGTGGTACATACAACGGTATCTCTGAAGATGCACAAACAGTAAGCGTTAACGCTACATTGATCGCTTCCAATGATGTTTCTACAGAAGCTATCTACGAATTGACAAAAGCAATGTTCGAAAACCAAGCAGACTTGGCAGCAAGTAACGATAAATTCTCCGTTTTGAGCGTAGAATCTGCTGTTCAAGGTATTCCTACACCATTCCACCCTGGTGCAGAACAATACTACAAAGAAGTTGGAGCAATTGACTAATTGTCACACTTCAAATTAAAGAAACAAAGTTTATTCATAGTAGTTGCGGTAATTCTCATTGCCGTAACTGCTATTTTTCAGGTGAATGGCACAGAAAGTTGTCTGGTTGTGAGGAGTGGAAATGATGGCAAGACAATTGCACGCTATCCTCTGGAAGAAAGCGGGGAATTTTCTGTGGGATTCAAACATTCTGTCAATCAAAGTTTGGTAGAAGATCGATATCGTATTGTGGATGGTGAAATCATGGTATACGAAACCTTGTATTATCATTTTGGAGCTGGGGTGCAAACCCAACTTGCAGAAGGTCAGACCATGGTGGAAACAGATGACGGTGGTATGATTGTCTCTGGTATCGATACGATAATTCCCAATTTGTACTATAATATTAGTGCCGTTTATGACCATACATTGACCATAAATGGCGAAAGCATTAGTTTGAAAGAGCTATGCAATGAGGAGCGCAACATACAATTATGCTACGAATCGTAATGTGATACGTTTTGTAGGGAACGGTCAAGACCGTTCCCTACATAGACTGTAATAGAAATGCTTTAATTAACATGACAAGCAAAGATGAAGGGGAGGAACACCGATGTTCAAGAAAAAAGGAACACCAGAACAAGATGTGAATTTGGAAGCAATGAGTCAAGAGGATGCTCTTGATGATATCATGAAAAAGTACGATAGGGAAGCCAATGTGCGACCTTATGAAGGCGTACCAAAGATGATCGTCAAGGTGTTGACCATCGCATTTGCTTTGTTTATGGTATATATGAATATGTGGTCCAATTGGGGTGAACAAATCAGACGTTGTTTGTTCTTGGGCTGTGTAATCGTTTTGATTTATTTGATTTACCCTAGAAAAAAAGGTGGCAACCAAAAAGTCAATTATATCCCTTGGTATGATTGGGTTTTGGGGATTGCTGGTTCTGGAAGTTTCTTCTATTATGCAATGAACCTCAGCACCATTGTGGCAAAAGCAACTCGTATTGGTACATTGGAAGTGGTTTTGGGTATCATTGGTATTTTGGTTTTGGCAGAAGCATGTAGACGTGTAACAGGTATTCCAATTTTGGTTGTAGCATCTTGTTTCGTCATCTATAGCTTTACAACAGGCTTGCCATTGCAACGTATTGTCTATAACTTGTTCTATACCACTACAGGGGTTATTGGTGTTCCTGTTGGTGTTTGCTCCACATTTATCGTATTGTTCATCATCTTTGGTGCTTTCCTAGAAGCAACTGGTATCTCTAGCTTCTTCATTTCTTGTGCAAATGCAATTGCTGGTGCAAGTGCTGGTGGTCCTGCAAAAGTAGCGGTTATTTCTTCTGCTCTTTGTGGTATGGTTTCTGGTAGCTCCGTTGGTAATACTGTAACAACAGGTAGTATCACAATTCCTATGATGAAAAAAACTGGTTATCCAGCAGAATTCTCTGGTGCTGTAGAAGCAGCATCTTCCACAGGTGGTCAAATTATGCCACCAATCATGGGTGCAGCAGCATTCTTGATGGCTGAAATGTGTGGTGTTCCTTATGCGAGCATCATCCAAAAAGCAATCTTGCCTGCATTCTTGTACTTCTTGGGTATCTTCTTGATGGTACATTTCAAAGCACGTAAATTGAAACTCATGGGTATTCCAAAAGACGAATTGCCTAAATTCAAACACTTGATCAAAAATATGTACCTTTTGTTGCCATTGGTTATGTTGGTATATATGATCATTGATGGTTTTACCATGAGTAGATCCGCAATCTATGCTACACTCGTTGCAATCGCAGTGAGCATGGTCAATAAAGAAAATAGAATGACACCAAAAAGCTTCTTCAATGCTTTGGAAAGTGGTGGACGTGGTACATTGTCTGTTGCTGCTGCTTGTGGTATGGCAGGTATCATTGCTGGTGTTGTAAGTATGACTGGTTTGGGTCAAATTTTCATTTCTGCAATCGTTGGTGTTGCTGGCAATAACCTTTTGGTTGCTTTGTTCCTTACAATGCTTTGTTGTATCATCCTTGGTATGGGTGTACCAACAACTGCAAACTATATCATTATGGCAACAACTTGTGCACCAATCCTCATCAATGGTATGGGTATGAATATCATTGCAGCAAATATGTTTGTATTCTACTTCGGTATCGTTGCAGATATCACACCTCCAGTTGCTTTGGCAGCTTATGCAGGTGCAGCAATCGCTGGTGCAAATCCAATGAAAACCGCATTCAACGCAACTATGCTTGCAATTGCAGCTTTCATTGTGCCTTATATCTTTGCATTTGATTATGCGTTGTTGTTCATTGACACAACCATTCCAAAGGTTATTATGGTAATCATCACATCTTCTGCTGGTATGTTCTCCATTGCAGGTGGTATGATTGGATTTATGCTTCGTGATATGAAATTGCCTGTACGTTTGCTTTGTCTGGTAACTGGCTTGTTGTTGATTTACCCTAGCACAATGACAGATATCATTGGCTTGGTTATCATCGCAACAGTAATTACATTCCAAGTGATTGCAAATAAAAAAGATGCTTCTGTAGCAATGGCATAATCAATATAAAAATGAAACAGGTGGAGGAATCTGCCTGTTTTTTTGTACAACAAAAGGCTTTTGTGATATACTGAAATCAATCGTAATCAATCACTACAAACTGACCGTTGCTCTTTGAACGGGTGACCACTGGTCGCCCCTACGAAAACCGAAATGATGTACTTGTAGGGAACCCCCCTATGTGGATGCCCGTCATGAACAGGTACAAAACATAAGTGTGCCATTGTAGGGCAAGGGTTCTACTCTTGCCGTCATCAACTGCCACAAACCACAAAAATGATGTAATTGTAGGGGATGGCGTCCCCGACATCCCGTCTTAAACTATCACAAACCATAAATATTTAGGAGGTATATACATGTCTACATACGATTTGCCAAAATTTGATTTGCATTTGCACTTGGATGGTTCCATTTTGCCAGAAACCGCTTGGGAATTGGTGCAGGAACAAGGAGTTGCTGTGGAAGCAACCACATTGGAAGAATTCATTCCTTTGATTATGGTACCTAAGGGTTGTAGAGATGTGAACCAATGCTTGGAACGCTTTGAAATCCCAGTGAAAATCATGCAAGAAGCATCTGCATTGACTCGTATCACAAAAGAACTTATTGATTGGCTGGCTGAAACTGGCATTGCCTATGCAGAAATTCGCTTTGCACCACAGCTCCATACACAAAAGGCTTTGACCCAAAAGGATGCAATTGAAGCAGTCCTTGTAGGCTTGGAAATGGGCTTGTCTGCAAATCCAGATATCAAAGTGGGTATCATCTTGTGTGCAATGGTATTTGGCGCAGAAACCATCAATATGGAAGCCAATTTGGAAACAGTACGCTTGACCAAAGAATACCTTGGTAAAGGCGTTGTGGCTTTGGATTTGGCTGGCGCAGAGGGCATTGTGCCACTTTCTAACTTTGCACCTGTGTTTGACTTGGCAAAAGAGCTTTCTGTACCTAGAACTTGTCACGCAGGGGATAGCCAAGGTCCTGATACCGTTTCAGATGCACTTGATTTTGGTGTGACACGTGTGGGTCATGGTCATCATATCTATGAAGATTTGGCTTTGTGCCAACGTGCAAAGGATTTGGGTATTGTCTTTGAAGTGTGTCCAACCAGCAATGTGTGCTGTCAAACCACAGAAAACTATAACACACATTACATGAAACGTATGTATGATTTTGGTCTGAAAGTGACAGTCAATACCGATAATATGACTTTGTTTGGCATTGATATCAATGATGAATATGATCGTTGTTTGGAAATGGGCTTCACATATGATGATTTGAAACAAATGATTGCAAATGCTATAGAAGGTAGCTTTATGCCAGAAGAAGACAAAGCAGAATTTCTTGCAAAACTATAATATAGCAATTGTAGGAGAGGGTTTCAATGCCCTCCTATTTTCATCCATTAACTATGAGGAATGGTCAAGACCATTCCCTACAAGCATTTGATTTGTGATTGTAGGGGAGGATTCCATATCCTCCCTTTTGCTTGTACATAAAACATTCTATTTTTGCATACACTAAAACATCTGAAAAAAAGGTGTGATAGTATGAGCAAATGTAAAAAAGAGTATGCGTTTTTTATTGGTTTACCACTGGTGCTAGGTGGGATTTCAGGCTTCTTGAACCAATCTTCCATGGAGAAATACGGGAATTGGATCCAACCACCCTTATCACCACCATCGTGGGTGTTTCCTGTGGCTTGGATGGCACTTTACATCCTGATGGGTGTTGGTGCTGCCATGGTCTATTGTAAAAAAGGAGAAAGCTGGCAAACCTCCATCAAATTGTTTTTGGCACAACTTTTTGTCAATGTTTTTTGGGTGTATTTCTTCTTTACCTTAGAATGGACATTGTTTGCTTTCTTTTGGTTGGTGGCATTGTTGCTATTGGTGCTTGCCATGACAGCTTCTTTTGCCAAAAGTGTACCCCTAGCAGCGAAATTACAAATTCCATATATCCTGTGGCTGGTGTTTGCAGGCTATTTGAATCTTGGAATATGGTTTTTGAATAAGTGATCATGCAACAAAAAAGGTGTCGCATCAGCGACACCTTTCATTATATTCATTATTTTTTACTTACATTTTTATTGATGGAAGCAGACATTTTTTCGCTCCAAGTTTTCTTTTTCTTATCTTCCAAGTTCAAGCCAACCATACCGATGATGTACATACCAGCAAGCTCTACTTTTACGTTTTTCTTTACAGGCAATACTTCATAAACAGGTTTGTCACACATCAAAGTTACAATTTGTGGACCAACTTTTGCACGCACCAAATTGCTTTTACGCATTTTAGAGGATTTTGGCATTTGTTCATAAACTGCTTTTGGTAAGTTGGTTGGTGATGGTTTTTCTTGTTTTTTATCGATGATAAAGATTTGTACTGTGGTGCGGTTTTGTTCAATGAAATCCTGTGCTTTGATCATTTGGCGTGTACTTTTTTTGTTCAAGAAATACAAAGCACCAGCAATGATTGCAAGAATAATGGTGATGATGATTAAGATATCAGATGGATTCATATGTTTTTTTCCTCCCCAACAGGCAATGTAAGCCTGTAACCCTTTAGGCAATACCGCACAACCCTCTATCACAACCTTTGTGGTTTATTTTCTCGTCATAAGTGTCAAAAATACTCGACGATATTTCCGATATCGCCTCCGTTTTTTAACAATTCTGACGAAAAAATCTACTTACAAATTTTGCAATTAGGGCTATGTAATATTCCCTTTTTATTTTGTTTCGTTTTATTCTATCATTTTTTTGTCTTTTAGGAAAGTCTTTTTACAAAATTTTTGTGTTTTTTTGCAATACTTCTTCTTGCAAGTAGGAAATATGTTGTAGTATACTGAAAAAAAGGAGATGGAAAAATGGAAAATGTTGGGTATCGCAAACAAAAACAAGTTTCATATCAACAACTGGACACTATGGGACGTATGACACCAGCAGCAGTTTTATTGGAGTTACAAGAAGCTGGAATTGCCCATTCTGACAAGTTGGGGTTTGATTTTCAGTATTTGGCATCTGCAAAAAGAGGTTGGGCTGTCATCAATTGGCACATAATCATACACAAAATACCTAGAGCAAATGAAACAACAAACATGTTCACATGGAATGATAAAATCAAACGTATGCAAGCTTCCAGAAGTTATTGTATTTCTGATGATCGAGGCAATACAATGATCGAAGCCATTTCCAGATGGGTATTTTTGGATTTGGAAACCAGACACCCTAGCACAGTGCCACAAGAGATGATTGACAAATACCACACAGGTTTGGAGCCATCCATTCCAAATGAAAAATATGTCATGGCAAAGCCAAATTTAGGAGAAGAAATCACCACAAGGGAGTTTTTGGTCACCAGACGTGACACAGACAGCAATGGACATGCCAACAATGTGAAGTATTTGGAGTGGGCAATGGACGATGTGGCAGATGAAATCTATGAAGATATGGATTTGTTTGACATTCGTATCATTTATCGCAAAGAGTGTAGACGTGGTGAAGTGGTGCAACTGAAAACCTTTGTGACAGAACAAGAGAACCACACAGAAGTCATCAGTCTTTTGTTGGATGTAGAGGGTAAAACCATTGCAGAAGTGGTAACCCTTTGGCAGTAAGCGCCAATAGCATTTGAGAAGGTGCATAAAATAGCCAAATCCAAGCAGGTTTGGTTATGGTGAAATAGCCAACACCAACGAGAATATCACCAAAAGCAAATAAAATCAAAGCCAAGAGGTATCCAAAAGTGGGTGCCTTTTTTGTTGCGTAGAAAATATGGATACTGAACAAAATTCCATATAACAACCCAAAAACAGTCAAGGGTAACAAAGTACAAAAGGGTAAAATCCAATATAGATAGGAGAATTGCTTTTGTAATAGATGTTCCAAATACAATATGTGTACAAAGCCAAATAGCAAAATCCCAATGGCATAGTATGGTGTGAATAAAATGAAATAATCGGCACAAAGGGTCAAAAAAGCAGACTTTGGGTTGCCAAATTCCATTGCCACCACAAAACAAAGACAGACCAAAACCAATCGCAAACCATCCATGTTTGGTAATTGTGGATACAATAGGGAAAATAGATACAAAACTCCAAATAATGAAATTGAAACAAGTGTATGTGTTTTCATAGTACCTCCAAGGTGTATGGAATGACAGATAAACGTGTCACCATCAACAATGCTGTTGTTCATTTTGCTAGTTTGCAACCCATTGGAAATAAAATACTATGAAAACATTGGAAAATTACTTGACAGCAAAGTGTATTACGCATATAATACACTTAAAATATGTGATGTAATTATGATGAATATATGGTGAAAAAGTGAAGGGAGGAGAAAATGCTACAATTCAAAGATATGCAACTAGACACCAATAGTCCAGTCTATACCCAAATTGTAAACTTTGTGAAACGTCAAATATTTCTAGGCAATGCAGAAAGTGGCGAAGCATTTCCCTCCAGAAGAGAACTTGCTGCCACACTGCGTATCAATCCAAACACAGTCCAAAAGGCATTTCGTGCTTTGGAGATGGAAGGTTTGATTTCCACATACAAAAACACCGTCAGTAATTTATTTTATGACGAAGAAATGTTACAAGAAATTCAACAGGAATTGACAAGGGATTTGGTACAGGATTTTGTGAACCGAGCTAAGGAAAACAAGCTGACCTTGGATGATATAGAAAAATTGTTACAGGAGTTGTGGTGACCAATAAACTGCAATTGTAGGGGCGGATAGTATCCGCCAGAACCCCAAACAAAACAAGGAGGAAACAATATGAAACAAACAATGACATTAACCAATTATTTATTCACTTGGTTTATGAAACAATATGGAAAATGGATTGTAATTGCAACAGCTTTCATTGGTTTTTGCATGGTTTTTGGTTATGGTATGCCTAAAGGCAGTGGTCAGGATATGTCATTCTTTCCAAATGCTTTTCGCACCTATGACCAGATTGTAGATTATAGCATGGTGGAGTTTGTCTTTGCTTTTGGACTTTTGGCACTTCTGGTGTGTGCTTTCGTGCAAATGGTCAGCTTTTCCACCAATGGAAAGGGAATCTATTCCTTGATGCTTCTGCCTATGAAACGCCAGCAAGTCTTTCTTTCCTTTGTATGGAATCTGACTACAGTTGTGGTGATGTATTTTGCAGTCTGGTTCCTGATGCTTTTTGTTTTGTATTTCCCATTGACAGCATTGTGTGAAAACGCAGCCCAAGACGTGGTTTATCATCTGCAAAATGGTAGCACCTTAACAGGAATGGATGCCACCCTCAACAATGGTTTGTATCTTGCCTTCCAAAGAAGTGATTTCCTATCTTCTGCATTTCCTGTATCTGGTTTGCAGGCGATGCGTTTGGTGAGCGGGTTATCCCTTGTGATTGTGGCAACGGTTTTGGGTGCTTTGTACACCGATAGACTGTTCACTCGTCTTGCTATGTTGGCACAAGTGGTTTTGGGCTTCTATGTGGCTGGATACCGCTTCATTGAACGTAGTTTTGGAGATATCCAAGAAATGCCTGCAACTTTCTATCTATCAGGGATTGCTTTGGTGCTTGCTGTTGGTGTTTTGGTGTTTGGTATGGTGATGATGGCGAAACGCCGTAATGTTTAGGAGGGATTGTATGAAACGAAATTCATTTATTGGTGTATTTGCCCTATCTCTCTTGGTGATAATGGGGCTTGGTGGCTATTTCGCTTTGGCAAAGGATAATGGCACCTTCGAACTGGTGGATATTTCTGGAGATAGAAGTTATTTGGCACACTTCCCTATAACAGGATTTGCTGGCGATGATTCTTGTGGTTTTACCTATGTCATTGATGAAAATGGAGCAGAGGCAAAATATGATGCACTTTCCAGCAGGGAAAGACATAGTTTGTTCTTGGCAGAATTTGATGGTGTGACAGGCACAGAAAAATACAACCTTTATCCTTATAGCATAAATGAATCTGTTCAAGGGGATAGCGCATATATGGACCTCATCCCCACATCAGAGGATATGGTGGAAGTGCGTAAAGGTTGGGTGCCCACAGCGGATATGATTGGGGAAGCGGATGCAGAAGGTTTGGAATTTATGAACAAGAATTTGGATAGTGATGAATATATCCAAACAGCCATTGTTTCCAAAGGTGAAGTATGCATGACTGTATATAGCAGAGAAAATAATCGTGGAGATGTGACCCTTTCCACAGGAATGTATTTGAATGAAGATAGATATATTGTGGAGCAAAGGAATGTGGCTGGGAATATGTGGTCAGGTCAATCCTTTGGCAACTACTACAACGGACAAACCATTGTTGCAGAAGATGGCATCTTTGCTATGATGGAAACAGGGAGCAATATGGTGGGCAACAACACCTTATACTTTATATCCGATGACGATTTCTTGCCCTATATGCACCAAGAAAACATCATCAAAGGTGTGGAATTTGAAAACAAACGTGGCAAAGCAACAGCAATCGTCAGCTTCCCCTTGGAGGAAGTGAAACCGCTACAATTGTTTGGTTTGGGCAAAGATAAACTTGGTGTTTCTGTGAAAAAAGACAGCGGATTCTATTTGCAAATGTATGATAGAACAGGAAAGTTGTTGGATGAATTGTTCTTGGGGAGCAACAATCCAAATGAGGTGCGAGATTTGGACTTCACCTATACAGAGAATGGAACAGGAGATGTGGTGCTACAGTACACCAGTAGAATTTTGGTGGAACAATATGAAGGTAGTAGCGTGTGGGAACAAGATAGACAACAACTGATTTTGGTGATAGGGGACAAATTGGAAACCCTTGAGTTGTACGATTGGATGGAGAAAGGTTCTTTATATTTGGAAATGGCAATGCACCATGACAATCTTTTGTGTCTGTATACAGTGGAACAACCAGAGGAACCACTGCAAAACTTCTATCCAAACTATGTGCCAACCATCACCATTTGGAATATGGATACCAAAGAATTGTTGTACAAAGGTGAGGTTGCAACGGATTTCAATGAGGACTTTGACCGCTTATTTGCTTATTACAACGCTGGCAGAAATCAAAATTTAGAGCGGTCTTTGGAACAAATTGGGACCTATCAATACATTGAAAATTACAACTATAGATACTTTGGTGATTCCTTGCCAAAGGGTGGAAAGTGGGTGGGCATATGGTCATAATCAGAGATTTGCAGTTTGCTTATAGCGATACAGAAAAAGCGGTTTTGTCTGATGTATCCTTGACTGTGCCAGATGGTCAGATTGTAGCTTTGCTTGGGGAAAATGGCTGTGGCAAAACCACTTTGTTGAAGTTATTGGCTGGGATTTTATACGCAGAGGGTGTGAATGACTTCAATTTCAAGGAAGAATTGCCAAAAAAAGGCGGTTTGGTAACAGAAGAAAGCAGATTGCCAGAGAAAGGTGCATTTACAGATTCCTATCCCATTCGTCCAAAGGGCATCATTGGTTTGGATGGATTGCATCCTGTTTTGCAACGTGGAAACATCGCATTCATCAGTGAATCCTTGACCTTTTTCAACCATTTGACCCCACAGGAATATGGCGACTTCTTGGCAGATTTCTACAAGGATTTCGATATGGAATACTTCCAGAAAATGCTGAAATTCTTCCAATTGGAAGATAAGAAAACAAAGCATATGTCCAAGGGGCAAAAAGCCAAAATGGAAGTTGCAGCTGGACTTGCCAAAAGATGTAAATTCATTTTGATGGATGAACCCTTTGTGGGAAAAGATATGTTCACCAGAAAAGATTTTATGGAAGTGTTCACTGCCAATTTGACAGGGAAAGAAACAGTGTTCATCACCACCCATGAAATTGATGAAATCGAACACATTGTAGATCGTGTGGTTGTGTTGAAGGATGAAAAGGTGGCAGGAGATATTATGGTGGATGTGCTTCGAGAACAAGGGAAAAGTGTCAAGGATTATTTGCAAGAAGTGGTTGGATATAATGGGAATCGGTTTTGGGAATTGTAAAACAATGAAGAATGAAATTACCATAACTGCAAATGTACTGCAATCGTAGGGGATGGGTTTTCCATCCTGTTACAAACAACCGCAATACCATCGGGTGACGAAACGTCACCCCTACAAAACCCAAATACCGTTGTAGGGCAAGGGTTCTACTCTTGCCATCATATGAACAACCACAAAATATAAATGTGCCATAATCGTAGGGGATGGGTTTCCCATCCTGTTACGAACAACCACAATACCATCGGGTGACGAAACGTCACCCCTACAAAACCCAAATACACCTTGTAGGTCAAGGGTTCTACTCTTGCCATCATATGAACAACCACAAAATATAAATGTGCCGTAATTGTAGGGGAGGATAGTATCCTCCCGCAAAAAAAGAGATATAAACCTATCATTCTAGGCTTATATCTCTTTTTCGTTGAACAAAAACATTCCCTTGAAGGATGCACCACAGGCTTCTGCAATGTCATTGAGTTCCTGTTCGGAAAAATTATCACGTTTCAATTTGCCAGAAATATTAGCAGATGAAGTACCCAGTTTTTCAGCCAATTGTTTTTTATTCATGCCTGCTTCAATGAGCAAGATTTCAATTTTTTTTGCCATAGAACCCATGATATGTGACTCCTTTTTAGATGCAATACTGTAGTGACAACCCTTGCGGTTGTCAGCGGACAGGGGCAAGCCCTATCCCTACAAATCGGTGGTTTATATAATCAAATTATACAGTAAAAAGTCAAATAATTCAATTCTAAATCAAAAAATTAACTAAAAAATGAAATTACATCTTGACAAAATAAACCCGATACTATAATATTAAATTATTCAATTAAACAATTAACAAAAATATTAAAAATGTGTAGGGGATAGCTGTGCTGTCCCATTGAAAAACAAACAAAAAAGGAGTGTACTTATGGCAAAATCAACCATCAAATCCATCTTCAATGGCGATATTATGTTATGGGAAGCAGTATACCAAAGGAATCAAGAACAGAAAAAATCAGAAGATCTATTGGATACAGAAATGGAATACCTCACAAGGCATATGAGCAAAGAGGACAAACATCGATTTGAGGAATATATTTGGAAGCGATTGGAACAAGACTATGAGGACACCATAGATGCACAGGTGAATGCATTTGTTTTGGGTGTGCATGTGGGAATGGAATTATTGCAATGAAATGAAGATGCTTTGTCATTCAAAAGAACAAAGTGACGAAGAATCTTAAGATCCTTCACTCTTTGACGCAAGCGTCAAATATTCAGGATGACAAAATAGTAGTCTGTAGGTCTGTCATTCAGAGGAGTGAAACGACGAAGAATCTTAAGATCCTTCACTGCGTTCAGGATGACAAAGAAAAACAGGCGATATCCTTGTAGGGGTGGATTCCATATCCACCCAAAAGCGAATATCCATTTATACCCAAAACGGAGCATCCACCAAACGATACTTGATGAGAGCAAAATATTCACGTACATAATAATTGGGCAACAAATACCATGGACTGGGTGCAGAAATTCCTTCTGCTTCCAAACCAGCCAAATCTGCCAGCAATTCAGATCTGTACACATGAAAATCATTGGTCACAAAGATAGCAGTGTAATCTCCATCAAAATGCTCATCTAAAATGCGTTTGGAATATTGGAAATTTTCTGTGGTTCTGGTGGATTGTTCTTCTAACAAAATGGAATCGCTTCCAATATCATATGTGTTTTGCAAATATTTGGACATGGCATAGGCTTCTGTGACAATTTCGTTTTCACCTTGACCGCCAGAAACCACAATTACAGAATTAGGATGTGCTTGGTGATATGCAGCAGCAGTATCCAATCTACTTGCCAATGAAAGAGAAACATCTTCACCAATCAAACCAGCACCCAAAACAATGATGGCATCTGCTTCTTGTTCTGGTTGCACCAATGTTTCCTTCGTGATGGTGATGGTGTGTATCAAAAAGGTGATACAAAAAATATAGAACCCTGTTTTTACGAAAAGGTATAGGTATCTCCAAGGTTTTTGCTGACACAAAATATGAATTTGGTTGTAGAAAAGGGTATAGAAATAAAAAAGCAAACCAAAAAAGATAATGACCATACTTCCAGTTGCAGTCAATGTGAAAACAGCAGTCCCCAAACCATATAACAGTAGGATGATGCTGATGCAATATAAAATGTGTTTTTTACGTGGATTCATGGGAACCTCCAAAAGGCGTTTTTTCTAGTATACCAAAAAGCAGATGGACTGTGTAGCCATCTGCCAAAGTTTTAGAAAGATTTAAGGAAATTTCCAGATTAAGAATTGAATGGTGCTTGCAATTCATACTGTAGAGGTCGATGCCTACATCGACCTGATCTTTACATATCAGTCTATTGCATTAGGGTTGATGTGGGCATCAACCCCTACGTAAATAATGTTTCTTTTATGATGTGGATTTTTCCATAAAAAAAGAACGATATCAAATACCGTTCTTTGGAAGGTTGCCCTTATTCTTCATATTCGTTTGCTGCTTTTACAATCCATTCTTTGAGAGCACTGCGATTGAAGGTTTCGTCCATTTCCAATTCAACAGACAAACTTTCCAATTCGTCTTCGTCTGCGAGATAGCTTGCCTCAAAAGGTGCAGTAATATCATCCTCAAATAGAATTTCACCTTCAATTGCCCAACTATCGTCACCTTTGTCTACGGAATAGATGTTTACTTCTTCGATATGTAACATAATCGATTGCCTCCTTAAAAACCTTGTTCTTTCTTATATTTATTGATGTTTTTGCTTTTTACGGCTGTTTTTTGCTTGAATTTTTTTGCTGTGTTTTGCTTCTTCTTTTTTACACTCTATGCTGGATTTCTTGGGATATGCCTTTGTTTTTTGTGAGGTTGTCACTGGCTTTTTCACAGAATATCCAAAGGTTCCCAGTTGTTCACCAAGAGTATAATAACCACCATGTGAATAGCAGATGGGCTCTGTTTTGTTGAAATGGAATTTGCCTGTTTCGTCCAAATATTCATCGCTGACACTGACAGAAACCACTTCGCCAAGGAACATATGATGGGTACCAAGGGGAATAATCTCTTTGACCTTACATTCAATGTTCACTGGAGATTCATATATGATAGGAGCATCCACCTGTTCACCTTTTTTTGGCGTTAACTTCATTTCTTCAAATTTATTGAGATCACGACCGCTTTTCACACCACAATAATCACATGCATAAGCCAAATCCTTGGTCACCAAATTGATGACAAATTCACCAGATTCTTTGATCAAATCAAAGGAGTGTCTGGAGGGTCTAATGGAAACATATGTCATTGCAGGGTCGCTATTGATGGTACCTGTCCATGCAACGGTAATCACATTGGGTGACTCCATTGTACCACAAGAAACCATAACTGCTGGAACAGGGTATAAAACCGTACCAGGTTTCCAATTTGCTTTTCCCATACATACCTCCTAGAACATAAAACACATTTAATGTAATTAATATTACTATGATTCATGTGAATTTGTAAAGTGAAATTTTGGATTTTTATAGAAAATTTAATTGAATGATATTTTTTTCACGTGTGATGAATTATGAAAGAACTTTTTTTCAGGGAATTGGTAGAAATCTTTAAAATGAAAGGGTGAATGTCTCTTTTATGTGGACAAATGTATTTTTTAATTGACAAACAGAAAAAATTTTGTACAATAGAGATAATGGAAAAACTAGCATACATGAGAGGAGCTTACACATGAAACATGTTACATATATTGGCACAAGAGATGCATCCATCCAAGCATCTGCATCAGAAGCGATTTTAAAAGGGATTTGTGCAGACGGTGGTTTGTATATTCCAGCAGAAATTCCAACTATGGACACACCTTTGGAGGAATTGGCAAAGCTTTCTTACCAAGACCTTGCATTTACAGTGTTGCGTAAATTTGTAGATTTTACAGATGAAGAATTGAGAGCCTGCATTGATGGTGCATATGATGAAAAATTTGATACCAAAGAAATTGCACCACTTGTACAAAAGGGCGATGCATACTTCTTGGAGTTGTTCCACGGTAGAACCTTGGCATTCAAAGATATGGCATTGTCTATTTTGCCTTATTTGATGAAAACAGCAGCCAAAAGAGAAGGCATTGACAAAGAAATCGTAATCTTGACTGCAACTTCTGGCGATACAGGAAAAGCTGCATTGGAAGGTTTTGCAGATGTAGAAGGTACCAAAATCATTGTGTTCTTCCCAGAAGATGGCGTAAGTCCAGTGCAAAAATTGCAAATGACCACACAAGAAGGTAAAAACACCTGTGTTGTAGGCATCTTGGGTAATTTTGATGATGCACAAACAGCAGTGAAACAAATCTTTACCGATGTGGAATTGGCAGCAGAATTGGAAGCAAGGGGTTATGTATTCTCTTCTGCAAACTCCATCAACATTGGGCGTTTGGTACCACAAATTGTGTACTACTTCCATGCATATTTGCAAGCAGTGAAACAAGGTGGTTTATCTATGGGTGAATCCATCAACTTCTCTGTACCAACAGGTAACTTTGGTGATATTTTGGCAGGATGGTATGCAATGAAAATGGGACTTCCAGTGGGTCACTTTGTGTGTGCCTCCAATGACAATAAAGTCCTTTATGATTTCTTCCAAACAGGTACATACGATAGAAACAGAGAATTCCACGTAACCGTATCTCCTTCTATGGATATTTTGATTTCCAGCAATTTGGAACGTTTGATTTCTCATATGGTGGGTCAAGACTTGACTAAAGAAGAAATGACACGTTTGCAAACAGAAGGTAAATATTCAGTGGAAATCAAAGAAAGCAAAATCACAGGGGAATACGCAACAGAAGCAGAAACCTACACAGCCATCAAAGACTTCTTTGGTAAAACAGGCTATGTGATGGATACCCATACAGCAGTTGGTTATGCAGCATACAAAAAATATAAAGAAGCAACTGGCGACAATACACCTACGGTCATTGTTTCCACAGCAAGTCCATATAAATTCACAAAAGATGTTATGATGGCAATGGATGACAAATATAAAACAGAAGATGCATTTGTATTGATGGATGAATTGGCAAAGATTAGCGGCGTTGCAATTCCAGAACCAATTCGTGGTATTGAAACCAGAGAAATCTTGCATAAAAATGTGTGTGAAAAAACAAAAATCCAAGAATTTGTCAAAGGATATTTGTTGTAAGATTAGATAAATGAGGAAAAGGGGCGGAGTTCTGCCTCTTTTTTGTTGCAATTGTAGGGAACAGTCTTGACTGTTCCGCCTGAACCGCCAAAGATTCCTCATTGCATTCGGAAGGACAGGAATTTGGGTATACAATCGTAGGGTGCGATGCCCTCATCGTACCGTCTGAACCGTCGCAAACCAATAGGGGTATTGTGGCAAAGGTAAAAAAGGTTTCCCATCCCGCATTTTTCGTAAGATAAATTTTAGAAAGTTTGTCCCTAAAATCATTGCTTTTCCATAGGTTTTTGGATACAATAAAAGAGATATATATAAAACTGGCAAATGAAAAGAAAATCCCTGATTATAATAGAAACCAATGACAATGGAGGAGAACCATATGAATCAAATTGATCAATTGAGCATCAATACTTTGCGTGTACTTTCTGCAGAAGCAATCCAAAAAGCAAATAGTGGACATCCAGGACTTCCTTTGGGTGCAGCTCCAGCAGCATATGCACTTTGGGCAAAAACAATGAATGTAAATCCAAAAAATCCAACTTGGCACAATAGAGATCGTTTCGTTTTGTCAGCAGGTCATGGTTCTGCATTGTTGTATTCCATGCTTTGTGTATTTGGCTATGGCTTGACAACAGATGATTTGAAAAACTTCCGTCAAAAAGATTCTTTGACAGCAGGTCACCCAGAATACAAACATACCGTTGGTGTGGAAGTGACAACTGGACCTTTGGGTCAAGGGATTGCAAATGCTGTTGGTATGGCATTGGCAGAAAGCCACTTGGCAGCAAAATTCAATACAGCAGATCACAAAGTGGTGGATCACTATACATTTGCTCTTTGTGGTGATGGTTGTTTGCAAGAAGGTGTTGCTTCTGAAGCGGCTTCTTTGGCAGGCACAATGGGTCTTTCCAAATTGGTTTTGGTGTATGATTCCAATAAAATCACAATCGAAGGCGATACAGATGTTGCCTTTACAGAAGATGTAAAAGCTCGTTTTGCAGCATATGGTTGGGATGTATTTGAAGTGGCTGATGGCAACGATTTGGATGCTTTGGAAGCAACCATTGCAGAAGCAAAAGCAACTGACAAACCAGCACTCATCAAAGTCAATACATTGATTGGTTTTGGTGCGCCAAACAAACAAGGCAAAGCATCTGCTCATGGGGAACCTCTTGGCAAAGATGAGTTGGCAGCAATGAAAGCAAACTTTGGCTGGTCTGAAGAAGAATTCTACATTCCAGAAGAAGTGAAAGCACATATGGTAGCTTGGAGGGTAGAAGCAGAACAAAAAGAAGCAGCTTGGAATGCACTCTTTGCAGACTATGCAACGAAAAACCCAGAACTTGCAAAAGAATATGGCGTTTGGTTCAGCGAAGAATTGCCTGTAGACTTGCTTGCAGATGAAGATTTCTGGATGGATGAAGGCAGTGTGGCAACTCGTGTTACATCTGAAAAAGTATTGCAAAAAGTGGCAAAAGTAGTGCCAAATCTCTTTGGTGGTTCTGCTGACTTGGCACCTTCCAATAAATCTTTGATGAAAGATAGAGAATACTACAGCAAAGAAAATCCAGCTGGTTCCAACTTGCATTTTGGTGTGCGTGAATTTGCAATGACAGCAATGGCAAATGGTATCGCTGTACATGGTGGTTTGCGTCCATATATTGCTGGATTCTTTGTATTTGCAGATTATATGAAAGCTGGTCTTAGAATGGAAAGCTTGATGGGATTGCCTGTCATCAGTATCTTCACACACGATAGCATCGGTGTTGGTGAAGATGGTCCAACTCATCAACCAATCGAACAATTGGCAATGCTTCGTAGCATTCCAAATTACACAGCATTTAGACCATGTGATACAAGAGAAACAGCAGCTGGTTGGTATACAGCTTTGACCAAAACTACAACACCAACCGCTTTGGTATTGACCAGACAAAACTTGCCTTCTTTGGAAGGTACTGGCAAAGATGCAATCAAAGGTGGCTATGTGCTTCGTGATTGTGCTGGTACACCAGATGTATTGTTGATGGCAAGTGGTTCTGAAGTGGAACTTGTTTACAAAGCGTACGATGTTTTGGCAGAACAAGGTGTGAAAGCAAGAGTCATCAGTATGCCTAGTTTGGACTTGTATGATGCACAATCTGCTGAATACAAAGAAAGCGTTATGCCAAAAGCAGTACGTGCAAGATTGGCTGTAGAAGCTGCTTGTGATTTTGGATGGCATAAATACATTGGCTTGGATGGCGACATGATCTGTATGGATGGATTTGGTGCTTCTGCTCCAGCTGGTGAATTGTTCAAAGCATATGGCTTCACTGTAGAAGCAGTGGTAGAAAAAGCATTGGCTTTGGTGAAATAAGAAAACAAACAAACGGGCAGATATGGAATCTGCCCCTACAATAGATCAACTGTATCAACAAACGGGTGGATATGGAATCTATCCATACAATATGAATTTTACTGTAGGGAACGGTCTTGACCGTTCCGTTTTTATAGGTATAAATTGAAGGAGGTTACACTATGCGGTGTTTTATCGCAATTGAATTGGCACCAGAAGTCAAAGAATATTTGGCAACTGTGCAACAAGAAACACAAAAGTTTTGTAGACGTGGTAGCTATACACCACAAAATAACATTCATTTGAATGTACAAGTCCTTGGAGAAATTGCTCCATCTGATGTGGAATACATCAAAGAAGCTATGTTTGAAACAGCACAAAGAAACAAAGCATTTACCTTGCAATTGGATCGTTTGGGATTCTTTGGCAAAGGGGATAGAGGTGTTTTGTGGGCAGGACTCAAGAAAAGTACATCTTTAGAAAGATTATTCTTTGGACTTAGCAAAAGCATGGAACGTCAAGGCTTTGCTCGTGATAAAAAAGGGCAAGCACTCCATATCACCCTTGGTCGTGATGTGGAACCACAAAGGGGATATACCGATGTGCAAAAGGCAGTTCGACTAGAACCTATTACAATTCCTGTGGAGCGTATTGTATTGATGGAAAGCAAACGACGTGGCACAGACTTGTTCTATCGCACCATATTTGCACAAGATCTCAAAAAACCACAACCAAGAACTGCAAGAAACGAAAAATAATAACAAACAATGCACTTTGTAGGGGATGGGTTCCCCATCCTGAAAAATAAGATTCTTCACTGCGTTCAGAATGACAAATGGGAATATTACCTTGTAGGGGTGTACCTCTCGCCACCAAAGATATGGTGGTCACCGTAGGTGATTTTGCTTGCAAAATGATGACATGGTCGCCCGTAATATCATAATCAAACGGAGGGCATTATTATGGAAGAAATACAAATGACAACATTGGAAGAAACTATAACAACCTACCCAACACAAGAAGGTAGAATCCCTTGGCGTAGATTGTGGTCAAGGGGTTTGGATACCTCCATCTATGGTGCAATTATCGGTGCGATTCTAGCGCCCTAGGTGGTATCATTGTATTCTTTGATAGCTTCATAGAATTGTATCTGGGATACCTTGTGGTGCTTTTCTTGGAACCTATTATGATTGCGAAATTAGGTACCACCATTGGCAAACGAATTTTTGGCATTCGAGTGTTGGATGCAGATGGTGAGAAACTGACCTTGGAAGCAGCAAAAAAACGTACCTATTCTGTGTTTAAACATGGTATGGGATATTGTATTCCTTTATATGATTTATACCGCCAATACAAAAGTTATGGCAAATGCAAAGAAGGCGAATTGGTCTGGGATGCAGGTATTTCTTATGAAGTGGAAGATAATAAGGTTGTTTTGCGTATGATCATAGGGTATGTATTGTTAAGAGCTGTGGCATATGGAGCAAATATGCTTGTGGCAATGTGCCTATAATGGTAATTGAATGGAACAGGAAACCATCCTTTATAATTGTAGGGGCATACCTATGTGTACGCCCGTAATAAATTCAAACTAGACAAACGAAGGAAAATGTGGTACATTACAGTTTAAGAAAATATCATTCGTGTACAAAAGACTTTGGAGGGCGAACAAAATGGAAAAAGCAGTCATTACAGTATTGGGCAACGACCAAGTAGGTATTACAGCAAAAGTATGTACTATCTTGGCAGGTCAAAACGTGAATATTCTCGATATTTCCCAAACCATTGTAGATACATATTTTAACATGGTTATGGTGGTGGATATTGCAAAAGCAAATGTGACATTTGAAGCAATGGGCGAAGAGTTGGCAGCAGCTGGCGATGCAATGGGACTCAAAATCAAAGTGCAACATACCGCAATCTTTGATGCAATGCATAGAATTTAAGAACAAAAGACAAAGTCAAAAGATAAGACCTTGGGATGTTGGATGCGACAAAGAATAGATAAAGGTTTTGTAGGGTCATGGCTTGCCTTGACCGTAGGTTTAGGAGAATAGAAAATTCTTATTGAACCAAATACTATATCACCTCCACTGGTCAGAATGAGCAGTGGCAATAAAGTTTAGGTTAAGCCTTTTTAAAGGCTTACAGGTGTGGACAGAGTCCGCGGTCTTGATTTTGATCTTTATCTTTTGACCTTTAGGAGGATATTATGATTACAAGAAATGAAATTTTGGAAACCAATCGTATGATTGACGATATGAACTTGGATGTGCGTACCATTACCATGGGGATCAGTCTGTTGGACTGTGCAGACGCAGATATCGACAAGTTCAATGAGAAGATTTATAATAAAATTACCACATATGCAAAAGACTTGGTGAAAACAGGCGATGATTTGGCTAAGAAATACGGTGTGCCTGTGGTCAACAAACGTATCTCCATTACACCAATCGCCATTGCAGCAGCTGGCTGTGAAACAGACTCTTACGTAAGTATCGCACAAACTTTGGATCGTGCAGCAAAAAAAGTGGGTGTCAACTTCATCGGTGGATTCTCTGCGTTGGTACAAAAAGGCTACACAGAAAGCGATCGCAAATTGATTGCATCTTTACCAGAAGCATTGGCTGTCACAGAACGTGTTTGTGCGTCTGTGAATGTGGGTACTTCCAGAAACGGCATCAATATGGATGCAGTGAAAGAAATGGGCGAAATCATTTTGCAAACAGCGGAATACACCAAAGACCGTGAATGTATCGGTTGTGCAAAATTGGTTGTGTTCTGTAACGCAGTTGAAGATAATCCATTTATGGCAGGTGCATTCCATGGTGTTGGTGAAGGCGATTGTGCCATCAACGTTGGTGTCAGTGGTCCCGGTGTTGTAAAAAAAGCTTTGGAAGAAGTGCGTGGTGCTGATTTTGAAACCCTTTGCGAACAAGTGAAGAAAACAGCATTCAAAATCACTCGTGTCGGTCAAATGATTGCACAAGAAGCATCTGCATTGCTCGATGTACCATTTGGTATCATTGACTTGTCTTTGGCACCCACTCCAGCAGTAGGTGATAGTATTGCAGAAATCTTCCAAGAAATGGGACTTGCAGAACCTGGTGCTCCTGGTACCACAGCAGCGTTGGCTTTGCTCAATGATAATGTAAAAAAAGGTGGCGTTATGGCATCTTCCTATGTAGGTGGTTTGAGTGGTGCGTTTATTCCTGTCAGTGAAGATCATGGTATGATTTCCGCAGCAGAAAAAGGGGCTTTGACCTTGGAAAAATTGGAAGCCATGACTTGCGTTTGTTCTGTAGGCTTGGATATGATTGCAATTCCTGGAGATACACCAGCAACAACCATCTCTGGTATCATTGCGGATGAAGCGGCAATTGGTATGGTCAATAACAAAACAACAGCAGTGCGTTTGATTCCTGTTATTGGACGTGGCGTTGGACAAAGTGTTGAATTTGGTGGCTTGCTTGGCTATGCTCCCATTATGCCAGTGAATACATATAGCTGTGCACCATTCATCAATCGTGGCGGTAGAATTCCAGCTCCAATCCATAGTTTCAAAAATTGATATGTGTGGGCGACCGAAAGGTCGTCCTTTTTTTGCAGTGAGTGAGCGGGCGGACACATAGGTCCGCCCCTACAGTGGTGGCGTGATATTAGGGGATGGGGAACCCATCCCCTACAAGTGCAAAGTTGTGCAGTGAATACCATTTGCAGGTATTGTTCGTTGGTTTTGTAGGGGCGACCTGTGGTCGCAAGTTATCTCGATATATTTATATTTCGTAGGGGAGGATATCATCCTCCTGCATACCCAATTGATGGATACAAACCCTATTTAATAGGAAGAAACACAAAATATTGATGAAAAACAGCAATAATCCGCTCTATTATGGACATGTGATTACAGCATATGGACAAAAGTGATATTTGTGCATGATGTATGAAGTTTGGTTGATTTTAATTTAAAATTTGGTGAAAAATTTAAGAAAAATAAGCAAAAACTTTTTACAAAACCCTTGCCAAATCAGGAAATATACGATATAATTATCCATGTTGTGACATAGAGTGTTGAGACAGAAGGTTGTCGGAGTCCAAATTATGGGACTTACGAGTATTTCTGTGGAGCGATGTCCAGTTCATGAAACCGGGCGACAAGGTCACTGTACTGAATATTAGGGGAAGTATCGCTTCTAGGAGCTAGAAGTGTGCTTGCGTATCCTCCGTTGCAGGAAACACCCGGATAAGTGTGCAGTCGCTACTTGTCGTACTGAAATCAAAGTACGAAAAGGAGGGGACTTTTTTTATGGCTAACCCAAAAATCAGAATCAGTCTAAAAGCATATGATCATAAGTTGATCGACCAATCTGCAGCGC
Organism: Chakrabartyella piscis; assembly: GCA_030067835.1. Taxonomy (GTDB): domain Bacteria; phylum Bacillota; class Clostridia; order Lachnospirales; family Anaerotignaceae; genus Chakrabartyella; species Chakrabartyella piscis. The sequence continues at coordinate 2,895,715 of CP092441.1, read as the reverse complement.
AGATTATTGAAACTGCTAAGAAAACAGGAGCGCAAATCAGCGGACCTATTCCACTTCCAACTAAAAAGGAAGTAGTAACAATCATCAGAGCGGTACACAAGTACAAAGACTCTAGAGAGCAGTTCGAAATGAGAACACACAAAAGATTGATTGATATTTTGAGCCCTACAGCAAAAACAGCAGACGCACTCAGCCGTTTGGATTTGCCAGCAGGTGTAGACATTACTCTTAAAGTAATGAAATAAGAATATCAAACAATGGCAACAAACAAAATTCAAAAATCAATCGATGCAACGACCGAGAAGATTTTATGAATACGCAACAAGAAGCAACACAAAAAAGCAAAAACCCAAAAAACTGGTTTATATAAGAAGAATTTGTGAAAGAATATCTGTAACAACTCTTATATGAATCTAGTATGATTCCCTGACCACCATCTGGTGTGAAGGCAATCCGCTGTAGAAAATTAGGAGGTGCAAGAAATGAAGAAAGCGATTATTGCTAAAAAAATCGGTATGACACAAGTCTTCGCAGAAAACGGCACTTTGGTTCCTGTAACAGTATTGGAAGCAGGCCCAAATGTTGTAGTGCAAAAGAAAACTGTTGAAAACGATGGTTACGAAGCAATCCAAGTTGGTTTTATGGATGCAAAAGCAAAACATGTCAACAAACCTGAACAAGGTCATTTTGACAAAGCTGGCGTAACAGCTAAAAAAGTAGTAAAAGAATTGAAATTGGAAGATATCTCCGCTTACGAAGTTGGCGCAGAAATCAAAGCAGATGTATTTGCAGCTGGTGAAAAAGTTGATGCAACTGGTATCTCTAAAGGTAAAGGATTCCAATCCACTATCAAAAGATACAATGCTTCCAGAGGACCTATGGGACATGGTTCCAAATCTCACAGAGTTACAGGTTCTATGGGTACATCCGCAACACCTAGCCGTGTAAGAAAAGGCAAAAAAATGCCAGGTCACATGGGTAGCGTGAAAATCACAATCCAAAATCTTGAAATCGTACGTGCTGATGCAGAAAAGAACATCTTGTTGATCAAGGGCGCTGTTCCTGGTCCTAAAGGTGCTATTCTTGTAATCAAAGACAGCGTAAAGGCATAATAAACTTTACGAAAGGAGGAAACTAACATGGCAAATGTTGCAGTATTAAACATGAGTGGCGCAGAAGTAGGTCAATTGGAACTCAATGACGCTATTTTCGGTATAGAAGCAAATGAACACGTAATGCACTTGGCAGTTGTTCAATATTTGGCAAACCAAAGACAAGGAACACAAAGCACAAAAACTCGTGCAGAAGTTCGTGGTGGTGGTAGAAAACCTTTTAGACAAAAAGGTACTGGTAGAGCTAGACAAGGCTCCACACGTTCCCCTCAATGGGTTGGCGGTGGCGTTGTATTCGCTCCAAAACCAAGAGACTACTCCTTCAAATTGAACAAGAAAGTGAAAAGATTGGCTTTGCAATCTGCTCTTTCTACAAAAGCAATTGAAGGCAAAATTATCGTTGTGGATGAACTCACAATGGCGGATGTAAAAACAAAAGAAATGGTGAAAGTATTGGAAAACATCAAATGTGGCAACGCATTGATCGTTATGGACGGTACAAACACAAATGTTATGCTTTCCGCAAGAAATATTCCTGAAGTAAAAACAGCTTCCGTAAGCACAATTAATGTTTACGACTTGTTGAAATACAACACATTGGTTGTAACAAAAGAAGCGGTTGCTAAAATCGAGGAGGTGTACGCATAATGGCTGATTTGAAATATTATGACGTAATCCAAAAACCTGTTATTACAGAAAACAGTATGTCTGTAATGGACGAAAAAAAATATACTTTCATCGTGCACCCAGAAGCTACTAAAGCCCAAGTGAAAGATGCAGTAGAAAAAATGTTCGCAGGCACAAAGGTTGCAGCTGTAAACACAATGAACTACGATGGCAAACCTAAAAGACGTGGCGTTCACTTCGGTAGAACACCTAAGTTCAAAAAAGCAATCGTTAAATTGACAGCAGATAGCAAAGAAATCGAAATCTTCCAAGGTATGTAATTCATAACCTGAAGGACGTCGGAAATATATGCAAAACACACGGTAACGTGTAAACGATACAAAAACTCGAAAGGAGTGTAGAAGAAGATGGCAATTAAAAGATATAAACCCTATACCCCATCTAGAAGACACATGACTGTGTCCGCTTTTGATGAAATTACAAAATCAACTCCTGAAAAATCTTTGGTGGTACACCTTAAGAAAAATTCAGGTAGAAATAACCAAGGTAAATTGACAGTACGTCACAGAGGTGGCGGTCACAAAATCAAATACAGATTGGTTGATTTCAAAAGAAATAAAGATGGTGTTGCTGCAACAGTTAAAGCAATTGAATACGATCCAAACAGAACAGCGAACATCGCTTTGATCGCTTATGCTGATGGTCAAAAAGCTTACATCTTGGCTCCAGTTGGTCTTCAAGTTGGAGAACAAATCATGAATGGCCCTGATGCTGAAGTAAAATTGGGCAACACATTGCCTATGAGCTGTATCCCAGTTGGTACTAGCATTCACAACATCGAAATGAAACCAGGTAAAGGCGGCCAATTGGTTCGTTCCGCTGGTAACGTAGCGCAATTGATGGCGAAAGAAGGCAAATATGCAACAGTCAAACTTCCTTCTGGCGAAATGAGATTGCTTCCAATCGAATGTAGAGCTACTATCGGTCAAATTGGTAACACAGACCACAACTTGGTTCACATCGGTAAAGCTGGTAGAAAACGTCACATGGGTATCAGACCTACAGTAAGAGGTTCTGTAATGAATCCTAACGATCACCCTCACGGTGGTGGTGAAGGTCGTGCTCCTATCGGTCGTCCAGCTCCAATGACACCTTGGGGTAAACCAGCAATGGGTTACAAAACAAGAAAGAAACACAAAGCTTCCAACAAATATATCGTTCGCCGTAGAAACGGTTAATAGATCGGAATGTGCATAGCACAAAAAAACACGAAACAAGGAGGAGTCAAACATGAGCAGATCACTCAAAAAAGGACCTTTCGCTGATGATCATCTTTTGAATAAGATTGATGCAATGAATGCAGCAGGCGAAAAGAATGTAATCAAAACATGGTCCCGTCGTTCTACAATTTTCCCTGATATGATCGGACATACAATTGCAGTTTATGACGGTAGAAAACATGTGCCTGTATATATCACAGAAGATATGGTAGGACACAAACTTGGCGAGTTTGCTTTGACTAGAAGTTACAGAGGTCATGGTAAAGACGCAGAAAAGAAATCTAAAGTTCGCAAATAATTGATAACGGAAGGAGGTTTCGTTCATGGCAAAGGGTCATAGAAGCCAGATTAAAAAAGAAAGAAATATTGCAGTACAAGAAAAACGACCTCACGCATCTGCGAAATACGTTGGTATTCCTGCATCCAAAGGCAAAATCGTTTTGGATCAAATTAAAGGAAAAGACGTTGTTACAGCAGCAGCGATATTGAATTATTCTCCAAGATTTGCATCTGAAATTATTGCGAAAGTTTTGAAATCCGCAGTAGCAAATGCAGAAAATAACTTGGGTATGGACGTAAGTAAATTGTATGTGGAAGAGGTAAGTGCAGATCAGGGTCCAACAATGAAAAGAATTCGCCCTAGAGCACAAGGCAGAGCATATCGCATCTTAAAAAGATCTTGCCATATTTCCATCATTCTCAATGAGAGATAAGGAGGTAGAAAAATGGGACAAAAAGTAAATCCACATGGTTTGAGAGTCGGAATCATCAAAGACTGGGATACAAAATGGTATGCTGGAAAAGATAACTTCGCTGATTACCTTGTTGAAGACGTAAAAATTAGAAAATTCATCAAAAAAGAATTGTTTGCTGCTGGCGTTTCCAAAATTGCTATCGAAAGAACAGCTGGAAAAATCAAAGTAACAGTAAGCACAGCAAAACCTGGTATTGTTATTGGTAAAAACGGCCAAGCAATTGAAGAATTGAAAGCCAAAATCCAAAAACTTACAACACAAAAGGTTTCTGTTAACATTGATGAAATCAAAAGACCTGAATTGGATGCTACATTGGTTGCTGAAAAAATCGCATTGGACTTGGAAAATCGTGTAACTTTCCGTCGTGCTATGAAACAAGCAATGGGTAGAACAATGAAATTCGGTGCTAAAGGTATCAAAACTGGAGTAAGTGGTCGTTTGGGCGGTGCTGATATGGCTCGTACAGAACATTACCACGAAGGAACTATTCCTCTTCAAACATTGCGTGCAGATATTGACTACGGTTTTGCAGAAGCTGATACTACTTACGGCAAAGTTGGCGTAAAAGTATGGATCTACAAAGGTGAAGTTCTTCCTGTTAAAGCAGTGAAAAAGGAAGGAGGCGCAAAGTAATATGTTAATGCCTAAAAGAGTGAAACATCGTAAGCAACAAAGAGGTTCCATGAAGGGTCGCGCACTCAGAGGGAACAAAGTAACTTACGGAGAATATGGTATCATGGCTATGGAGCCAAGCTGGATTACATCCAATCAAATCGAAGCAGCACGTATTGCGATGACAAGACACATTCGTCGTGGTGGTGACGTTTGGATTAAAGTATTCCCAGACAAACCAGTATCCGCAAAACCTATCGGTACTCGTATGGGTTCCGGTAAAGGAGCACCTGAATATTGGGTAGCGGTAGTAAAACCAGGTAGAGTAATGTTCGAAATCGGTGGCGTAGCAGAAGAAGCAGCTAGAGAAGCTTTGAGACTTGCAATTCACAAACTTCCTATTAAATGTAAAATCGTTACGAAAGCAGAAGCATTGGAAATGGCAGGTGATCAGCAGTGAAAACTAAAGGTTATGTAAATGAATTGATGGGTAAGACTGCAGATGAGTTACAAAAAGACCTTGTCTCTGCTAAAAAAGAATTGTTCAACTTGAGATTCCAAAACGCAACAAATCAATTGGACAATACAGCAAGAATCAAGGAAGTTCGTAAAAGCATTGCAAGAATCCAGACAGTGATTACACAAAAAGCGAGAGCAGCAGAATAATCATAGGTCTATGAAAGGAGGAACTCATTGTGGAAGAAAGAAATCTTCGTAAGACCAGAATTGGTAAAGTTGTCAGTGACAAAATGGATAAAACAATCGTTGTTGCTGTAGAAGATAAAGTAAAACACCCTTTGTATGGTAAAATTGTTAACAGAACATACAAATTGAAAGCACATGATGAAAACAACGAATGTGGTATGGGTGATAGAGTAAAAGTTATGGAAACAAGACCTTTGTCCAAGGACAAAAGATGGAGATTGGTTTCCATCATCGAAAAAGCAAAATAATCCTGCTTAAGAGAGGAGGCATTCAAATGGTTCAACAAGAAACCAGATTAAAAGTTGCAGATAATTCCGGAGCGAAAGAACTCCTTTGCATTAGAGTACTTGGTGGCTCTACAAGAAGATATGCTGGTGTAGGCGATGTTATCGTTGCTGCAGTTAAAGATGCAACACCCGGCGGCGTTGTAAAAAAAGGTGACGTAGTAAAAGCTGTTGTTGTTAGAACAGTACACTCTATCGGTAGAGCTGATGGTAGCTACATCAAATTTGATGACAATGCAGCAGTAATCATTAAAGATGACAAAAACCCTAGAGGTACACGTATCTTTGGGCCTGTTGCAAGAGAATTGAGAGAAAAACAATTCATGAAAATTCTCTCTCTTGCACCTGAAGTATTATAAGGAGGTGTGCTAGGTGGCTAACATGAAATTGAAAACTGGTGATACAGTTGTTGTCATTGCTGGTAAAGATAAAGGCAAACAAGGTAAAATCCAAAAAGTTGACAAAAAAAATGGTAGAGTAATCGTGGAAGGCGTTAATTTAATTTCCAAACATACAAAACCAAGCCCAGCAAATCAACAAGGTGGTATCATCAAAAGAGAAAACTTTATTGATGCATCCAACGTAATGTATTTGCACAATGGCAAAGCAACTCGTCTTGGTGTTATGATCAAAGATGGTAAAAAAGTAAGAGTAGCAAAAAAGACAGGCGAAGTGATCAAATAATCCCTGTGAAAGGAGGTAAACAATGACCAGATTAAGAGATTTTTATAATGCAGAAGTTGTTCCAGCTATGATGGAAAAATTCGCATATACAAATAAAATGGCTGTGCCTAAATTGGAAAAAATCATCATCAATATGGGTGTTGGCGAAGCAAAAGAAAATGCTAAAGTTTTGGACGGTGCTGTGAAAGATATGACTATCATCGCAGGTCAAAAACCAGTTATCACAAAAGCAAAAAAATCTATTGCTGCATTCAAACTTCGTGAAGGTGTGAGCATCGGTTGCAAAACAACTTTGAGAGGCGATAGAATGTATGAATTCGCTGATAGACTTATCAATATCGCTCTTCCTCGTGTACGTGACTTCCGTGGTGTTAAAGCAAACAGCTTTGACGGACGTGGTAACTACACAATGGGTATCAAAGAACAATTGATCTTCCCTGAAATTGAATATGATAAAATTGACAAAATCAGAGGTATGGACATCGTTTTCGTAACAACAGCTAATACTGACGAAGAAGCAAGAGAATTGCTTAAATTGTTCAACATGCCATTCGCAAAATAATCAAGGGAGGGACAAAAATGGCTAAAAAATCTATGATTGTAAAGCAACAAAGAGAGCCAAAGTTCTCTACTAGAGCTTACACTCGTTGCAGAGTTTGTGGTAGACCTCACTCTGTTTTGAAAAAATATGGAATCTGCCGTATTTGCTTCCGTGAATTGGCATACAAAGGTCAAATTCCCGGCGTGAAAAAAGCAAGCTGGTAATAAGAAAGGAGGAATTCAAATGTCAATGAGCGATCCTATTGCTGATATGCTTACAAGAATCAGAAACGGTAACACAGCGAAACACGATACTGTAGATGTTCCTGCTTCCAAAATGAAAAAAGCAATTGCAGACATTTTGATCAAAGAAGGTTACGTTAAAGGTTATGAAGTCATCGAAGATGGTGTAAAAGCTACTATTCGTGTGAGTCTTAAATATGGCGAAACCAAAAATGACAAAGTTATCACAGGTATCAAAAGAATTTCCAAACCTGGTCTTAGAGTTTTTGCTGGTGCAGATGAATTGCCTAAAGTTTTGGGCGGTTTGGGCATCGCAATTATCTCCACAAGCCAAGGTTTGATGACAGATAAAGAAGCAAGAAACGCAAACATCGGCGGCGAAGTAATCGCTTTTGTTTGGTAATTAGAGAGATATATAGGAGGAGCAGACCATGTCCAGAATTGGTAGATTGCCTGTAACAGTTCCTGCAAACGTTGAAATCAAAATCGGCGAAGGTAACTTGGTTACAGTAAAAGGACCTCAAGGAACACTTGAGAGAAAATTTTCCGCAGACATGAACATCGCGATGGAAGATGGAGTAATCGTTGTTGACAGACCAAGTGAATTGAAAAAACACAAAGCACTTCACGGTTTGACAAGAACATTGCTTTTCAACATGATCGTTGGTGTTACAGAAGGATATCAAAAAACTTTGGAAATCAACGGTGTTGGTTACAGAGCAGCAAAAGCTGGTAAAAAATTGACTTTGACATTAGGTTATTCTCATCCAGTGATCATGGAAGATCCAGATGGAATTGAATCTATTGTAGAAGGCACAAACAAAATCATCGTTAAAGGTATTGATAAAGAAAAAGTTGGTCAATTTGCAGCTGAAATCAGAACAAAAAGACCACCAGAACCTTACAAAGGTAAAGGGATCAAATACTCTGACGAAAGAATCAGACGTAAAGTTGGTAAGACCGGTAAGAAATAATTTCGCTAAGGTTGCGTAAATCTATTTATATCGGAAAATGACTAATTTTTAAGAAATGGAGTGAACATACAATGATTAATAAGCCATCTCGTGCTGCGGCTCGTGTCAAAAGACACTACAGAATCCGTAACCACATCAGTGGTACAGCACAAAGACCAAGATTGGCAGTTTTCAGATCCAACAAGCATATGTATGCACAATTGATTGATGACGTAGCAGGTGTTACACTTGTTGCTGCATCTACAATGGAATCTGAAGTTGCTAGCAAAGTAGAATTTACTTCCACAGTTGCTGCAGCTGCAGTTGTTGGCGAAGTAATTGCTAAAAAAGCAGTTGAAAAAGGCATTACTGAAGTAGTATTTGACAGAGGCGGATTCGTTTACCACGGTAAAGTGAAAGCTTTGGCAGATGCTGCAAGAGAAGCCGGACTACAATTCTAAGGCAAGGAGGAAGTAAGTTTATGAAAATCGATCCAAGTACTTTAGATCTGAAAGATAAAGTAGTAACCATCAACCGTGTAACTAAGGTTGTTAAAGGTGGTCGTACATTTAGATTCGCAGCACTCGTTGTAGTTGGCGATGGCAATGGCCACGTTGGTTGCGGTATGGGTAAAGCAGCGGAAATTCCTGATGCGATCCGTAAAGGTAAAGAAGACGCTATGAAAAACATCATCAAAGTAAACATGAATGATGTAGATAGTATCTTCCATGAAGTAAAAGGCGTATACGGCAGTGCACAAGTATTGTTGATGCCTGCTGCAGAAGGTACTGGTGTTATCGCTGGTGGTCCTGCTCGTTCTGTATTGGAATTGGCTGGCGTGCGTAATATCAGAACAAAATCCTTGGGTTCTAACAATAAGAGAAACGTTGTTAGCGCAACAATCGAAGGTTTGTCCAGAGCGACAACACCTGAAGAAGTTGCAAAACTTCGTGGTCTTACTGTTGAAGAACTCTTAGGTTAAGGAGGAATTGACAGTGGCTGAATTAAAAATCACTTTGGTGAAATCTACAATCGGAGCAATTCCGAAACATAAAAGAACAGTTCAAGCAATGGGACTTAAAAAAACACACAGCAGTGTGGTTCAACAAGACAATGCGGCTATTAGAGGTATGATTCACCAAATTAGCCACCTTGTAAAAGTTGAAGAAATTTGATTTGAGGAGGTGCACAAATGAACTTATGCGAATTGAGACCAGCAGCTGGCTCCAAAGAAAAAGCTTGGAGACGTGGTAGAGGTCATGCAACAGGTAACGGTAAAACAGCTGGTAGAGGTCATAAAGGTCAAGGCCAACGTGCTGGTACTGGCGGTAAAGCTGGTTTTGAAGGCGGTCAAATGCCTTTGTACAGACGTCTTCCAAAAAGAGGTTTTACTTGTAGAAACAGCAAAAATATCGTAGCAATCAACGTAAATATGTTGAATGTTTTCGAAAATGATACAGTAGTTGACATCAATGCTTTGAAATCCGTTGGTTTGATCAGCAATCCTCGTGATGGCGTGAAAATCCTCGGTAACGGTGAATTAGAAAGAAAGCTTACAATCCAAGTAAATTACTACAGTGAAATTGCTAAGGAAAAGATTGAAGCAGCCGGCGGAAAAGCAGAGGTGATCTAATTGTTCAAAATTTTTGCGAATTCTTGGAAAACAAAAGAAATTAGAAGCAAAATTCTTTACACTTTGATGATTTTTGCGATCATCAGAATGGGAACTTTGATTGCTTTGCCTGGTATCGACGTTTCTGGCGTTGCTGCTGCTCGTGAAGCAATGGGAATGGGAACTTTGTATAACATGATTGCTGGTGGTGCAAACTCCAGCTGGTCATTGTTTGCAATGGGTATTGGTCCATACATCACAGCATCCATTATTATGCAATTGTTGACCATAGCCATTCCAAAATTTGAACAACTTTCCAAAGAAGGTCCAGAAGGACGTAAAAAATTGCAAGGATATAGCAGATACGGTACAGTAATCTTGGCATTCATCCAAGGTGCTGGCTTGACTTATACTTACAAAAGTATGTTCGTATCCAACAATCCATTGTTCTATGTTGCTTCTGTAATCTCTTTGGTTTGCGGTACTATGTTTATCATGTGGCTTGCAGAGCAAATCACAGCAAAAGGCATTGGTAACGGTTCCTCTATGGTAATCTTTATCAATATCATTTCCTCTTTGCCACAAGGCATCGCAACATTGTACTACACCATTACAGGCTCTGGCTTGGTTGGTGTTGGTAAAGTAGTTGCAATCTTGGTTATTTTAATTATTGTTTTGGCATTCATCGTTTGTGTAAACACTGGCGAAAGAAGATTGCCTGTACAATATTCTTCCAAAATGGCAGGTCGCTCTCAAATGGGCGGTAGAGGAACACATATGCCAATCAAAGTAAACACAGCAGGTGTTATTTCTATCATCTTTGCACTTTCTTTGTTGCAATTCCCTCAACAAATTGGTAATTTCATTTCCAATAAGAGTGATGCATTCGAAACTGTGCTAGAATATACATCTATGACACATCCTGTGGGTGCTGTACTATATGTACTTTTGATTTTGTTCTTCACATATTTCTACACATCAATCGTAATCAATCCAAACGAAATTGCGATGAATATGAAAAAGAACGGTGGGTTCATTCCTGGTATTAGACCTGGTCAACCTACAAGCGCTTATATTGCAAGAGTTGTAAACAGAATTACACTTGTTGGTGGTATCTGTTACGCACTCTTGGCATTGGTACCTATCCTTTTGCAATGGATTTTCAGTATCAATGTAGGTTTTGGTGGTACAACTTTGATCATCGTGGTTGGCGTTGCTTTGGACGTCGTAAAATCTCTTGAAAGTCAATTGTTGATGCGCCATTACAAAGGCTTTTTGAGTGAATAAGTTCAATTCTTAGGGGATGCTTCGTGCATTCCCGGGAGTTGGCTTTGGGGAGTCACACAAAAAGAGAAGGGCTGAGCGATAGAAAAGAGGTAATGATTGATATGAAATTAGTTCTCATTGGAGCACCTGGAGCAGGAAAAGGAACCCAAGGTTCCGCATTGGTAGAACGATACAACATCGTGCGTATCTCAACAGGTGATATTTTGAGAGAAGCCGTTGCCAAAGAAACAGAGCTGGGTAAACAAGTAAAAGACATCATTGCGGTTGGTGGCTTAGTTTCCGACGAAATCATTATAGCTATTGTAAAAGAAAGAATCAAACAAGATGACTGTGCAAACGGATTTATCTTGGATGGCTTTCCTCGAACACAAGTGCAAGCCCAAAAATTTGAAAAGATGGTGGAGATTGATAAGGCGATTTACATTGAAGTGCCTGATGAACTCCTTTTGGATCGTTTGACTGCAAGACAAACTTGCTTGCGTTGTGGTTCAACTTATAATCGTATCCATAAACCATCTAAGAAAAAAGGTTTCTGTGATGTCTGCCACAACAAATTGGTGCAGCGTTCTGATGATACCATTGAATCTGGTGTCAAACGAATCCAAACCTTCCACGATCAGAGTGAAACTTTGGTGACATTCTATCAGGAAAAAGGTTTGTTGGTGAAAGTAGATGGAACAGAATCTATTTCTGAAATCACAAATGCAATAATCAAAGGTTTAGAACAATAAAGGCTAAAGGTGATGTAGTTGGAATTTCAAATCGGTCAAATGGTATATTCCAAAGACGGACACGATAAGGGAGAAATGATGCTGGTGCATTCTTTAGAAGGTTCCTTCGTTTATGTGGTTGATGGTAAACGTCGCACATTAGACAAACCCAAAAAGAAAAACCCAAAACATTTGCAACCAACTCATTATGTGGACGCAGAAATAGCCAAGTGTTTGGTGCAAAAAGAGAATCTCTTGGATGCAACCATCCGCAAAGCAATCAAAATGTATAACGAAAAAGCAGTAGACAAAGGAGGTTCTTAACTTGTCAAAAGATGACGTATTAGAAGTAGAAGGAACCATACTCGAAAAATTGCCAAATGCTATGTTCCAAGTTGAATTGGAAAATGGTCATAAAATTTTGGCACACATTTCAGGAAAATTGCGTATGAATTTCATTCGTATTTTGCCTGGTGATAAGGTATTAGTGGAAATGTCACCTTATGATTTGACCAAGGGTCGTATTATTTGGAGAGCAAAATAAGGAAGGAGCGATCACAGTGAAAATAAGACCATCTGTAAAACCAATGTGTGAAAAATGCAGAATCATCAAAAGAAAAGGTCGTGTAATGGTCATTTGTGAAAATCCAAAGCATAAACAAAAACAAGGCTGATATATTTTTTGTGGTGAAATAAGGGGGCAGAAACCCTTGATTGTCCGTGAGAAATCCGTCAATATATTCGAAGGAGTATACAGTTAATAGCAAAGACAGCAGACATACTTGACGGTTGTCCAATTTGTTTGTAATGCCCAACGGATATGCTTATGCAAAGAAATTGAAACAATAGATTAGTGAATTATCATAGGAGGTGTAGAGATACATGGCACGTATTGCTGGTGTAGACTTACCAAGAGAAAAACGTATTGAATATGGTTTGACTTATGTTTACGGTATCGGTCACCCAAGCGCTGTTCGTATTTTGAACGAAGCTGGTGTAGATTTGAATACAAGAGTAAGAGATTTGACAGACGACGAAGTTGCTAAAATCCGTGAAGTAATCGACAAATCCCAAAAAGTAGAAGGGGATTTGAGACGTGAAATCGCACTCAACATCAAACGTCTTGTGGAAATCGGATGTTATAGAGGCATTCGCCACAGAAAAGGTCTTCCTGTAAGAGGACAAAAAACAAAAACAAACGCAAGAACAAGAAAAGGTCCTAGAAAGACCGTTGCGAATAAGAAGAAATAATTGATTTCTAAAGGAGGTTTGACAAATGGCTAAAAAAACTGTGAAAAAGACATCAAATCGCAGACGCCGTGATAAAAGAAAAGTAGAACGTGGTCAAGCTCACATTCAATCTACTTTTAACAATACAATTGTTACAATTACTGACGCAGTTGGTAACGCTTTGTCTTGGGCAAGTGCTGGCCAATTGGGCTTCAGAGGTTCCAAAAAATCCACACCTTATGCAGCACAAATGGCAGCAGACACAGCTGCAAAAGCTGCATCTGATTACGGTTTGAAAACCATTGAAGTTTTTGTAAAAGGACCTGGTTCAGGTCGTGAAGCTGCAATCCGTGCATTGCAAGCTGCAGGTTTGGACGTTACAATGATCAAAGACGTAACACCCGTTCCTCACAATGGTTGTAGACCACCTAAACGCAGAAGAGTATAATCATCAGGAGGTGTAACAGAAATGGCAAGAGATAGAGTACCTGTACTCAAGAGATGTAGATCTTTGAACTTGGATCCAACATACCTTGGTATTGATAAAAAATCCAAAAAAGAAAATCCTCGTGCAGGCAGAAAAATGAGCGAATATGGCTTGCAAATGAGAGAAAAACAAAAAGCAAAATTCATTTACGGAGTTTTGGAAAAACAATTTAGAGGATACTATGCACAAGCTGTTAAAATGGCTAAAAAAGAAGGTATCCCTGGTGAAAACTTGCTTATGATTTTGGAACTTAGATTGGACAACGTAATGTTCCGTTTGGGTTACGGTAGAACAAGAAAAGAATCCAGACAAATTGTTCGTCACAAACACGTATTTGTAAATGGTAAACCAGTTGACATCCCATCTTACATTGTAAAAGCTGGCGATGTTGTGGAAATCAGAGAAAAATACAAATCCATTCAAAGATACAAAGATATCTTGTCTGTAACAGACGGTAGAATCGTTCCTGAATGGCTTTTGGCAAACCACGACGCATTGAGCGGTACAGTGGTTGCTAGACCAACAAGAGCACAAATTGATGTACCTGTTGAAGAAAGATTTATCGTAGAATTGTATTCCAAATAATCTGAAACGGTCGTACAAATTAGTCAATCAACAAGTCATGGGGCAAAATAGCCCCTTGACACCTTATATTATAAAAGGGAGGTTTGAGCGAGAGTGTTTGAATTTGAAAAACCTCGTATTGAGATTGCAGAGATGGCACCGGATGGAACTTATGGTAAATTTGTAGTGGAACCTTTGGAAAGAGGTTACGGAACAACATTGGGCAACTCACTTAGAAGAATTTTGCTTTCTTCATTGCCTGGCGTTGCTGTAAGCAATGTCAAAATCGATGGCGTTCTCCATGAATTTAGCGTAATTCCTGGCGTAAAAGAAGACGTTACAGAAATTATTTTGAACTTGAAAGGCCTTGCAATCAAATATACTGGCGAAGGTAATGAAACCAAAGTCATTTATGTTGATGCAGAAGGCGATTGTGAAGTAAAAGGATCTGATATCAAATGCGATAGCGATATCGAAATTTTGAACGCAGATCACCACATTGCAACCCTTTCTGGTGGTGCAAATGCGAAATTGTATATGGAAATTACAGTGAACAAAGGCCGTGGATATATTGGTGCAGACAAAAACAAAAAGGATGACCAACCAATCGGAATGCTTCCTGTAGATAGTATTTTCACACCTGTAACAAGAGTGAATTTCCTTGTGGAAAACACTCGTGTCGGTCAAATCACAGACTATGACAAATTGTCATTGGAAGTGTGGACCAATGGTACCATTGCGCCAGACGATGCAGTCAGCTACGGTGCAAAAATTTTGAATGAACATTTGAACTTGTTCATCGATCTGTCTGATAATGCAAAAGACACTTCTATTATGGTAGAAAAAGAAGAAGGTAAAAAAGAAAAAGTTCTTGAAATGAGTATTGAAGAATTGGATCTTTCTGTACGTTCTTACAACTGCTTGAAGAGAGCAGGTATCAACACAGTAGAAGACTTGACCAATAAGACAGAAGAAGAAATGATGAAAGTTAGAAACTTGGGACGTAAGTCCTTTGAAGAAGTATTGAACAAATTGGCAGAACTCACTTTGTCCTTGAGACCAAGCGACGAATAATTTGTTTGATTAGATACTATTATTTACCGTAGAATTACATCCAATCATAAGACCGATGAAGCAGATTGGTTGTGCAAAATTTTACGGGGCAAAACAAGGAGGATTACCATGCACGCATCCGGTTATAGAAAACTTGGCAAAACATCTTCTCAAAGAAAAGCGATGTTGAGAAACCAAGTTACAAATTTGTTGTATCACGGTAAAATCAAAACAACTGAAACAAGAGCAAAAGAAATCAGAAGAATTGCTGAAAAATTGATCACAATTGCTGTGAAAGAAAAAGACAATTTTGAAGAAGTTGAAGTTCTTGCAAAAGTTGCTAAAAAAGACGCTTCTGGCAAAAGAGTAAAAGAAGTAGTAAATGGCAAAAAAGTAACTGTTTATGATGAAGTTAAGAAAACAGTGAAAAAAGACAATGCATCCAGATTGGCTGCTCGTCGTCAAATTCTTGCTTACCTTTACCCTGTAACAGAAGTTCCTGCTGACGGAAAATCCGTTAGAAAGAACACAAAAGAAGTTGACATGGCTGCAAAAATGTTCGACGAAATTGCTCCTAAATATGTAGGTCGTACTGGTGGTTACACTAGAATGGTCAAATTGGGCGCAAGAAAAGGCGACGCTGCTATGGAAGTTATCATTGAATTGGTATAATTTCAAATGCAAAAGCTCTTTTCCAGATGATGGAAGGGAGCTTTTTTTGTTGGCTGAAATAATAAGAATGAAAGATAAATGGAGTGCGTACTACACATTATCCTTATCATCTGTAGTTGAAATAGTGAAGAGTGGTCAGTGATCAGATAAAACCATAAAATCAACGTATTTTGTAGGGGTGGGTTTCCATGCCCACCCGTTTGGGTTATGGCTGTTCATGACGGGCACCCACGCAGGGGTGCCCCTACAAGTACATCATATTTATGGTTTTGGTTTTCGTAGGGGCGACTAGTGGTCGCCCGTTCAAAGACCAGAGGTCGATTCGTGAATCGCCCCTACAAGTATATCGTATTTACGTTTTTGGTTTTTGTAGGGAGCGATGCCCTCATCGCTCCGCAACTACACATTATATAAATAACCTATACTTCATTAATACGCTATTACAAAAAATAAAAACCAAAACATTGGAACTTTTTGGAACTCATATACGTCAAAAGACAAAAGAGTCTTGTGTGCATACAATAAGGAGGCGTATGGTATGAAGAAAATGTTATGTGTATTGGTTATGATGATGATGGTTCTTAGTGGATGTGGCAGCAGTTTCAGTGATAGTACTGCATCCACATCAAGTTCCATGTCAGAAATGGCAATGGAAGAAGCTGTGGTAATGGATATGGAAATGGGTGTTGCAACATCTGGTGGTGGCATCAATACAATGGAAACCACCAAAAGTGCCAAATTCATCTATACAGCTGATTTGCAAATGGAAACCACATCCTTTGCAGAAACCATTGCTGCTTTTGGAGAATTGGTGGAAGAAATGGATGGATATTTCCAAAATAGTAGCGTTAGAAATCAGGGTAGTTATCGCTATGGTGATTACGTGGTGCGTTTGCCACAAGAAAATTTGGTGGCATTTACAGAACAAGCAGGAGAGCTTTCTTTGGTGACTCATAGTTCTTCCAGTGCAGAAGAAATCAGTTTCCAATATTACGATACCCAAAGTAGACTGGAAACACAAGAAATCAAATTGGAACGCTTGCAAGTTTTGCTTCAACAAGCAGATATTATGGAAGATATCATCACCATCGAAAGTGCCATTTCTGAAACAGAACAATACATCGATAGCTTGTCTGGTACTATGACGCAATACGATTCTATGGTGGATTATGCAACGGTTTATGTGAACATCCAAGAAGTGAATAAGCTTTCCAATGTAGAAGAAACACCAATTGGTTTTGGTGGACGTTTGGCAAATGCATTCACTGGTGGTTTGGGCAATGTGGTGGATACCTGCGAAGATTTGGCTGTGTTTGTTGCTTACAATTGGATTGGAATTTTGATTGTATTTGGTGTGGTATTTGTGGTGTATCGCAAAGCCAATAAAGGTGCAAAGAAGATTTTGGCAATGAGAAAGAAAAATGAGGGTACGAAACAAAATGAGGAAGAATGATAAAACAAAGATTCTTCGTCATTGCGTTCCTCTGAATGACAAGATGAGATAGTATTGTCATCCAGAGCGTAGCGAAGGATCTTGGTTTTGGCGGAATGATGCGGGAGGATGATATCCTCCTCTACAAAAAATGGTGTTGTAGGGCGGGGGCTTGCTCCCGCCATTTTTTATGTAAATGAAACGGGCAGATACGGAATCCGCCCCTACGATACCTGAAATGAAAAATTTCTTTGCCACAAAATTCAATATGCACAATGTTGTTACCATACCAATTTTGTGGTATGATAAGATAAATAAGTCTGAAAATTTTGTGAGGTATAGAATGAACGAAAAAGCATTACGAACATTAGAATTTTATAAAATCATAGAACGCTTGTCTGGGCTTGCGGTGTCACCAATGGCAAAGGAACGTGCGTTGGCTTTGGAACCATCTCCAATTATGAGTGATATCATTTTGTGGCAACAAGAAACCAGTGAAGCAGTCCAAATGATGCTCAGAAAAGGCACACCTTCCTTTGGTGGGCTTAGAGAAGTGCGTCCACAAATGAAACGTGCCAGCTTAGGTGGTGTGTTATCCATACCAGAATTGATGGCAATTGGTGAATTTTTGTATGTATGTCGAAAAATCAAAAATTATGGTATGAATGATAATAAGGATATTGTGGCACCAAGATTGGAAGAATATTTCGATTTGTTGGCTCCAATTCCATCTTTGGAAAACGAATTGACCAGATGTATTCTATCAGAGACAGAGATTTCAGATGCAGCCAGCTCAGAGTTGGGTCGCATTCGTAAAGAAATCAAAGTATATAATGAACGTGTCAAAGACCATTTGAATGGTATCATTTCCTCATCTGCATATCGCAATATGTTGCAGGATTACGTAATCACCATTCGTAATGATAGATATTGTGTGCCTGTTCGAAGTGAGTATAGAAACACATTCCCGGGTATGGTGCATGACCAATCCAACACAGGTTCTACATTGTTTATGGAACCTATGAGCGTCATTAAGTTGAACAACCAAGTGAAGGAATTGCAAGCCAAAGAAAAGGAAGAAATCAATAAGATTTTGGCAGAATTGTCACGCATGGTTACAGAATACGTTGTGATTTTGGAAGCAGACATGGAGCTTTTGGCACAAATGGACTTTATCTTTGCAAAGGGTGAATTGTCCATTTCCATGGAAGCCACACAACCTTTCTTCAATACAAAGGGCTATATCCAAATCAAAAAGGGGAGACATCCATTGTTGGATGCCAAAACAGTGGTACCCATTGATGTATATTTGGGCAAAGAATTTACAACCCTTCTCATCACAGGACCCAATACAGGTGGTAAAACGGTTGCACTGAAAACTTTGGGCTTATTCTCTTTGATGGGACAAGCAGGACTTCATATTCCAGCATCATCAGAATCCCAATTGACGGTATTTGACCATGTGTTTGCAGACATTGGTGATGAACAAAGCATTGAGCAAAGTTTAAGTACCTTCTCATCTCATATGACCAATATTGTCAGCATTTTGTCAGAAGTGACAGACAATTCTTTGGTTCTCTTCGATGAATTGGGTGCTGGTACTGACCCTACAGAAGGTGCAGCACTGGCAATTGCCATTATCCAAGCGCTGAAAGATCGTGGCATTCGTACAGCGGTTACAACCCACTATAGCGAACTCAAGGTATACGCTTTGTCTACAGAAAATGTAGAAAATGGCTCTTGTGAGTTTGATGTGGAAACTTTGAGACCAACCTATAAATTGCTCATTGGCATTCCAGGAAAGAGCAATGCATTTGCCATTTCCAAAAGACTTGGATTGCAAGACTATATTCTGGAAAGTGCAAAAACCTTCATTTCGCAAGATGAAGCCAGATTTGAAGATGTCATCACAGATTTGGAAATCAGCAAAAAATCTGTTGTGTTTGAACAAGAACGAGCAGAAGAATATAGAAAAGAAGCAGAACGCTTGAAAAAAGAAGTGGAACACCAAAAGGAAAAAACAAGATTGCAACAAGAAAAAATCTTGGAGAAATCCAGAGAAGAAGCAAGACTGGTCTATGCACAGGCAAAAGAAGAAGCAGATGCCATCATCAAAGAAATGACGCGTATGGCAAAGGAAAAGAGCAACCAACAAAAAATGGTGGAACAACGTACCAAACTCAAAGAAAAACTGTCTTCTGTGCAAGCAGATTTCTTGGCTTCCAATAAAGCGAAAGCAACACACAAACCACCAGAAAACTTGCAAGTAGGACAAAAGGTCTATGTCATTTCCTTTGACCAAAGGGGAACTGCAATCTCTATGCCTGATAAAAATAAAGAAGTTATGGTGCAAATGGGCAGTATGAAGGTGCGTATTCCCCTTGCAGAATTGATGATAGACGATACCAAAGAACCAAAGGTGAAACAACAACCAAAACGCCAAAACAATGTACGAGCAGCAAAAAGTAGCTTTATCAATGCAGAAATTGACTGTAGAGGTCAAATGGTGGATGAAGCCATCAGCAGAATTGATAAATATATCGACGATGCGTACTTGTCTGGTTTGAAACAAATCACCATCATCCATGGCAAAGGAACTGGTGCTTTGCGTGCTGGCGTACAAAGCTATCTGCGTGCCAATTCCCATGTAAAAAGCCATAGACCTGGTGTGTATGGTGAAGGAGAAGCTGGTGTAACCGTTGTAGAATTGAAATAAGCGTAACTCGAATCAAACGTAGAGGTGGGTTTCCATATCCACCCAATTGATACACAACATCGTAGGGGCGACCTGTGGTCGCCAGCAAAAGGAGCTGATGAATATGGGTGGAAGACAAAAAGTACTCATTGTAGACGATGACCAACATATTGCAGAATTGATTTCTTTATATCTGATGAAGGAAGGTTTTGATACCAAGGAAGTTTATGATGGTCGAGATGCCATCACAATGGTTGCAACATACCAACCAGATATGATTATTTTGGATTTGATGCTACCAGGTATGGATGGCTACCAAGTCTGTGCAGAAGTACGCAAAACCAATAAAGTGCCTATTATCATGTTGACTGCAAAGGGTGAAACCTTCGATAAGGTTCTTGGTTTGGAATTGGGTGCTGATGATTATATGGTAAAACCATTTGATACCAAGGAATTGGTGGCACGTGTGAAGGCGGTTTTGCGTCGCTATGAAACAAAACCAGAAACAGAAAGCAAGGTACTCAGATACGAAAATTTGGAAATCAATGTTTCCAACTACACTGTTTTGTACCATGGAGCACAAGTGGACTTTCCACCAAAAGAGTTTGAATTGTTCCACTATTTGGCAGAAAATCCAAATCGTGTGTTTACCAGAGAACAGCTTTTGGATCGCATCTGGGGATATGAGTATATTGGCGACACCAGAACTGTGGATGTCCATGTAAAACGGATTCGTGAAAAACTCAATCAAGGGGATGCATGGGGCATACGCACTGTTTGGAGTGTTGGTTATAAATTTGAAGATAAATAAATTTCGAATATAATGCGAATATACTCGTAGGGAATGCATTGTATGCATTCCGTTATCAATTGCCATACAACAAAAATGCAATGTATGCACCTATCATAAACCACTATAATAGGAGGAATCCATATGATTACCATCTTCAATCGTAGAGAATTGTGGAGAACCTATTCCATGGATGAACAAGCCAAAATTCGAGATACATTGGCAGTCAATGGTATCGATTATACCATCAAAGTAATGGATAAATTCAGTAGATCACCTATTTTTGATGGTGGTCGAGATATGATTGATATTATGACAGGAAGTCAGTGTCAATATGTGATTTATGTGCGTAAAGTGGATTACGACCAAGCAATATATTGGATACAAAAACGATAAATTGAAAAAGGGGAGAACACACAGGTTCACCCCTACAAGAATTATTTTATTCTTTTGTTTCGGTTTCTACAATTGGTTCTTCAGCAACAACTTCTTCAGAAACCACTTCAGCATCCATTTGTGCACGACGCATTTCCATTTGCTTGATTTTCTGTTTGCGTACAATGACATTATTCATACGCATAATCAAACTGAACAACAACAAGCAAAATAGCAAATAGTGGAAGGAGTTCAAAGCACCCCAAGGAGTACGAATGAGAATGAAGATTGCCAAAACAATTAAAATTTTGGTGTTTCTGGTGGTGTTTTTCAAAAAATTCATTATGGTTGATAACGGAAAAACCGTATGCTCCTTTCTCTAGCGGATATACACAACAATTTCAAAACCAAGATTTCAGTTTCTACTGATTACTACAATCATTATACCATTTTTTTTGTAGAAAGAAAGTATTTTCTTTGGAGGTTCAAATGAAAAACAGTTCAATTATCAAAAAACAAATGATTTTATATGTTTTGGCACTGGTTACCTGTGCAGTTGCTTTGTGTGCAGTCTTGTCTGTTGTATACACACAGCGTTATATGGATGAAAAAAAAGATAAATTGATTGCACAAGGAACGAAAATCACAGCTGCATTTGTGGAAGCATATGAAACAGGTGAAATGAATAATTTGAGTTATGAATTGCAGGTTTTGGAAGAATATATGGATGCCAGCGTTGCCATCGTCAACAACAATGGTATGGTGGTTTTGTGTTCTCCTTTGCTTGGAGAAGCACTTTTGGGTGAAATTTTTGAATACGAAGAAATTTTAGATGGTATGGGACGTAACAACATTGTAACCATGTCCTCCAGTCAGTCTACCTTCACCAAAGATCCAATTTTATTGGTTGGATATCCAATGAGTGTTGGACAAATGTCAGGGATTGTAATGATTCGATCCACAGCAGAAATGCAAGAATCTTTGTACGATATGTATTTTGCAGGTTTGATTGGTGTATTGGTGATTTTTGCCTTCTCTATTTTGGCTGGTTATGGCTATTTCAAACGTATGATTCAACCCATCACCGATATGAATGCAGTTGCAAAGGAAATTGCTGGGGGTAATTTTGAAAAACGAGTGGAAATACGCACCAATGATGAATTGGGTGAACTGGCAGAAAGTTTCAACCATATGGCAGAAAGTTTGGAAAATAATGATAAAACACGTAGAGATTTCATTGGCAATGTGTCACATGATTTGCGTTCCCCTTTGACTTCTATGCAAGGATTCTTGACAGCTCTTTTGGATGGTACCATACCACCAGAAAAGCAAGAACGATATTTGCAAATTGTGCTGGAAGAAACCTATCGTTTGTCACGTTTGACAGAGGGTATTGGTGATTTGAATCGAGCAGAAAGCTCATGTATCTTGTTGGATTTGGAAGATTTCGATATCAATGCTTTGATTCGTGAAAACATCACCATCTTTGAACCGCAACTCAATGAAAAGAAAATGTCCATCAAAGCCATGTTTGCAGAACAAAAAACCATTGTTTCAGGAGATCGTGATAAAATATCTCGTGTGGTGCAAAACCTTATGAGCAACGCCATTAAGTTTTCAGATATGGAGGCTGTCATTGAGGTGGAAACCACTTTGACAGAACGCAATAAGGTGCTTGTTTCCATCAAAGACTATGGTGCGGGTATTTCTACAAAGGATCAAAAATATGTGTTTGATCGTTTCTATAAAGGAGATCCTACTAGAAACTTGGATAAACATGGAAGCGGTATTGGCTTGGCAATTGTACGTGATTTTATGCAAGCACATGGCGAAAAAGTAACCATGAAAAGCGTTGAAGGTGAAGGAACTACCTTTATATTCACATTGCAATTGGCAGAATAGTAGAAGAGAGAAGAATGATAACCAACATCGGTTTTGTAGGGGCGACCAGTGGTCGCCCGTTTTGTTATATCAGAAAAAGAATTATCAAAAGTATTGACAAACATACATCTTTCTGATATAGTAAATAAGCGGTTTAAATCGGAGCAAATTTTGCCCGAGTGGCGGAATTGGCAGACGCACAGGACTTAAAATCCTGCGAGGTAACACTCGTACCGGTTCGATCCCGGTCTCGGGCATAATTTAAAACACGCAAAATAGATGTCATCGGTAAAAAAGCCGATGATTTCGACGTTTCTGGGGGTTTTTATCTCAAAAAAAGCCGTTTTCTGAAACATCAATTTCATGGATGTCATATTGTATTTTTGCATACTACCACTGTGTTTGAACCGATATAGTGGTTTTTTTGTACCCCAAATATAGAAACAAATCAATTTTATATAAAAATTATCAAATCTTAAGAGCTGTTAAATGCGAGGCTTATCCTCTGCTTGACAGCTCTTTTTTTATTTCTCGGAAAGGAGGATATCAATGAATAAAGAACACAAATAAAATAACTACAGAACAAATGAAGGAGGAATTTGAATGAGATTACGAATACAGCAACCAACCACGAAAAAGCAAATGGAAATTACCTTGCCAGCTACGGAAAAGCAACTACAAACATATTGTGATGAGCTTAGTATCGACAACAATATGCAGAGTAGAACTATTGTCACCGAGGTACCCTTTGAGGATAAAATGAACACCATTCTTGCAGGCAATCAATACAACCTCACTGAACTCAATTTCTTATTTCAAAGCGTAGATAGATTTACGGATGAAGAAATGAAGGTCTTTTATGCTGTGGCAACAGCGAAAAACCTGTCAGATATCAAGGACTTAATCAACCTGAGTTTTAACGAGCAGTGTTACAGCGTTGTGACCGATTTCAGCGACATAAACAGACTTGGCAAAAAGTTATACCTCAACGAGAATGGAGCAGCGAGCGAGGAAGAATTGCAGAGTGTAGACGGACAGCGATATATCGAAAAAATGATTGCAGACAATCCAAATCCTTTGGTATCGCCTTATGGGTTGGTATATCCCAACCAAAATCAACAGCAAGATATTTATTTTGGTAAGACGTTCCCTCAATACCTAAATGGATTTAAGGTTTTCAATGTTGCACTGCGAACTGATATGGCTGAAGAATATTTGGACTTGCCGTGTGAAGAAAGGGAAATCCAAAAGGCAATGGAGCGACTGGAAGTGGAAAGTTTAGACGATACTTTCATTACGATTTTATATCATAACTTGCCTGACAAACTAGAAGATATTTTGCATGAAATCGAATGCGATTTGCATCCACTCAATGAGATTGCAAAGACCTTGCACCAAGTGGGGGAGCGAGAGTATGACTATTTGGAAAAGCTTGCGGTTATGACAAAAATCAATACGGTTCAGGAGCTAGACACCTTGTGTCGCTGTATGCACGAATTTGAGGTATTCCCAAACATTCACACACCAGAAGCATATGGGCAATATATGATTTGCGACAGTGGACGATATGAATACGATGAAAACCTTGAGGAATACATTGACTTCAAAGCCTATGGAGAAAATCGCATTGCAAATGAAGTTGGCACATTCACAAAACAAGGCTACATCACCTATATGGGTTACAACCAAGAAATGGCTGCAATATTAAATCGAAATTTGCATATGAATATCCAAAACCAGACGTACAGCAAAACATTGCGATTGTATATGCCACTGAAAGTCATTTCCTATGAAGAAGAAAATGATTGGGGGCAATACGAAACTTCTGATTACGAAGAAGAACTAGACAGCTGTGAACTTTGTGGCTATGAAGATGAGTTGGAGAATTTCATCAAGTCTTATGGCAATCACGTTCCAGAAGAACGAGGGTTGATGGAATATTATGACACAAAGGATTCGGTCAATGCAAAAGTGGAAAGTTTCAAGTTTGAATTTGAACAGATGGATGGCGATGTATATGGTGTGGCAGTTTGTGAATTGAAAGCACCGCTGGATGCTGCGGAAATGGCTACATTGAAAGAGTATATCACAGGTCAGGCAAGTGATGGCTTTGGCGAGGGATTGGAGCAACAAGAGTTTAGGCTATGTGGTCGCAATGTGAATATCAGCCTGTGGGATAGCAACCGATATTTTTTGAGGAATGCTGAAGAAATGGGGTTTCGTGAACAGATGAAAAGTATTGAAATGACCATGTAAAAAAACGGAAGTCTCATTTAGAAAGCTTCCGTTTCACTTTATTTCTTGGTCTAAATTTTCAAAATCATCTGTTCCAAAAAAGTCAGCCAATGAAATATCCAAACCATCACAAAGCATTTTGATGGTTAATATTTTAGGATTTTGGCTTTTTCCATATAAGATGTTTTTCAATGATGATGGAGCAACGCCAGAAATATTTGCCAGTTTATTGATTGAAATGTTTCGTTCATTGCAAAGTTCAAAAATACGATTTTTGATTACATCAATTGTGTTCATATACTCACCTCTTAAATATATTTTATCAATATAGCTTGATATTTATAGGCTATGTATGATACTATATAGTCTATGTATAGCCTATATAACTTGAGAGGATGTATTTTATGGAAATAAAAAGAGTAAGAACTGTGAGTTTTACAGGTCACAGGCATTTGCCAAAAGGTGAAGC
The DNA here is from genome assembly GCA_030067835.1 of Chakrabartyella piscis. Lineage (GTDB taxonomy): Bacteria > Bacillota > Clostridia > Lachnospirales > Anaerotignaceae > Chakrabartyella > Chakrabartyella piscis. Next base: position 2,870,428 of record CP092441.1, on the reverse strand, counting down.
CTTTGAAAAATTGAAATACAACTTGATTTCAGAGATAAACCAAGCAATCGAAGATGGCTATGATACATTTTTATTCGGTTCGGCTGAAGGGTTCGACTTGTTGTGTGGTGAAATTGTTGCAGATTTGAAAAAGATAATATCCATTCAAAATCCAAGAAAGATAAAATTGATTGCTGCAATTCCATATGAAGAGCAAGCAAAGGATTTTTCAGAGGAAGATAGAGAGCGATATTACAATCTTCATGCCCAATGTGATGATGTGGTATTCGTCAGTGTTCAATATCACAAAGATTGTTTTAAAAATCGAAATCAATATATGATAGATCATAGCAACAAGGTCATTGCCTATTACAATGGTGGTGTGCGTAGTGGCACAGGGCAGACCATTCGTATGGCAGAAAAACAAAAATTAAATATTGTCAATTTATATTAGTGTCGGCAGAAATGTCGGCACTTTCTCTATGTCAGGAGGTAAAAAATGAGAGGATTTCCAACAGAAAAACAAATAGAAAAAATCAAAGCAATGTACCCAATCGGTACAAGAATCAAACTGCTTTCAATGGATGATCCATACAGTCCAATTGAAGCTGGAACAGAGGGCGAAATTACAGGCATTGACGATGCTGGAACGTTTCTTATGAAGTGGGACAATGGAAGAACATTAGGTCTTATCCCATTCGAGGATGAATTCGAGATGCTGACAATGCCAGATGAACCAGTGGCAACGCAATCAAGAGGAATGGGAGGTATGAGCCTATGAAACTAGACATTGCTATATCCAATCCAGAAACCAAGCAACGATTAGACATTGATTTGCCAGCAAAGTATGGTGTTATCGAGGATGCACTGCTTCGATTAAACTGTGATGAAACAATCAGTGCGAATGGAAGGATTTTAGATGGATACGAGCGAGGAATAGTAGCTTTCTATTTTGAAAAGTGCAACATTTTTGAACTAAATTACTTGGCAAGCATGATAGAAAACTTTGAGTATGATGAAAGCAGCCAGTTCATTGGTGGGTACTTCATTATGGATCAAAAAGAGCCAATGGATGTTCACAAAGCCATCAATCTTGCAATGAATATCCAAAGCAACAACCTTGTAGTATCTCAGCCAGCAATGGATGAATATGACTTGGCAAAGTTTTATCTCGAGAATGATTTGATACCAGAGATTGCAGGTATCAATGATGAAGTTTATGATTGGATTGTGGATCACGCAGATTTACAGAGTCTTGGCGAAGAAATTTGCCAGAAAGAAAATGGAACATTCATCAGTAGCGATTATGTCACGATGGAAGAATTGGAAAATTTATATGAGGGTGATATGCGAATGCCAGAAAACGAAAATTATATTTTTCAATTGGAAGTTGGATTGCAAACAGAACCGAAAAATGACAAAAGATATACTATACAACTGCCAACAAGCAATGCGGAGTTTCGTCAGATGATGAAGGACTTTGCTGTGACAGATGTGGCAGGTTTGAGGTGTTATCAATTTGCTAGCATAGTGCCACAGTTGCAAAATATGGACTTTGGGATGGAAGATATTGAAACATTGAATGAACTCGCAGCCTCCATTTATTGCTTCAAAGAACTGAATGAGTTAAACACCTATAAAGCAATGGTGGATGCAACAGAAACTGTAAATCTTGAAACTGCACATCAGCTTTGTGAGTGTGTGGGCGAGTTTACATTGCTACAAAAGGAAAGAAGTTATGCCGATTATGGAAGGAGTAGATTTCAAAATGTGTTGCAAGAGGAATTGTTGGAATGTTTGGATACCGAAGATTATGGTAGAAAAATTGCCGAGAAAAATGGAGTGAGCATGACCAGTTATGGGGTGTTGATTCCCAGAGATGGAGTGCCACTGATGGAAAAACTGACACAACCGAAAGTGATGCAATCTCAAGGAATGAAAATGGAACAAAGTATGTAACCAGAAAAGTAATTATAAGACCGTGTGTTTCGCTGTACCCAACAGCAAAGCAGGCGGTCTTTTTTTCGTGAAAAAGAAACGGAAAGGAGTAGCCATGAATGAATTACAGATATTTCAAAATGAAGAGTTTGGAGAAATTCGCACAACAAAAGATGGAAAAGGAAATGTACTTTTTTGTGGTACAGATGTAGCAAAAGCATTGGGATATTCAGTTCCAACCAAAGCTGTTAATACACATTGCAAAGGGGTTTCCAAAATGGAAGCCCCTTCAAAAGGTGGAAATCAGCAGATGTTATTTATTCCAGAATCCGATTTGTATCGTCTGATTGTCAAAAGCAAACTGCCTTCTGCAGAACGATTTGAGTGTTGGGTTTTTGAAGAAGTTTTACCTTCTATCCGAAAATATGGCGGCTATGTGACAGAAGAAACCCTAACGAGTATCTTCCAAAATCCAGACAACCTACACGTTTTTCTGGCAAATATGCTCAAGGTATCTGAGGAAAATAGAAAGCTGAAACAAGAGGTTGGAGAGTTGCAAACCAAAGGCGAATACTTCGACAACATGATAGATACAGGGTTGTTGATTAACTTCCGAACCACTGCAAAAGAGATTGGTGTGAAGCCGATGTTTTTAATTCATTTTCTGTTGGAAAATAAATATCTTTATCGTGATTTAAGAAAAGTCCTACTTCCCTATCAACATCATGTGGAAAGTGGATTGTTTGAAATTGTGGAGTTTTGCAGAAATGGACATACAGGTGTACAAACCTTGGTGACCACAACTGGTAGGAATTATTTTTTGCAACTGTATTTAGATGGGGATATGGATGTTGGCTCTATATAAAAAGGTAAGGTGATTTTTATTTGAAAAAAAGTATTATAGCATGGGTTGGAGGCAAGTCAAAGTTGATGTGGATTATCAATCTACTTGCACCCAATCAATATGAAAGAAGCATTGATGTATTCGGTGGTAGTGGTACGGTCACATTGAATCTTGCGTGTACCACTGCAAATCTTCGTGTGTACAATGACTTCAATGGGAATCTCGTAAATTTGATGCGTTGTGCAAGGGATAGACCACTGGAGCTGATTCGTGAGATTGGTTTTTTGGCACTCAATGCACGAGATGATTTTGAAATGTACAAGAAATTTATAGAAAAGGAGGAGTTTTCAGAGTATGACCTAGAAGAAGAACTGAAACTGACGGAGATTATGTTTGAACAGCCAAAAGCGGAGGAATTGAAAAGGTTGCTCATCAAACAAAGCGAGGAAAAAGACATCAAACGTGCTGCAGCCTATTACAAGTTATTGCGATATAGCTTCAACGCAAATGCAGATACCTTTGGTGGAAAGAAATGTGACGTGCGTAGGTTTTTTGTAGACATCTGGAACTTTTCTAGAATCTTCAGAAATATCACAATCGAAAACAAAGATTTTGAAGCACTCATCAAACAGTATGATAGAGAAATGGCTTTCATCTACTGCGATCCACCGTATTATGATGCGGAAAGTTTCTACAAAAATGATGTGCCATTTACGAAAGAGGATCATGTCCGCTTGCGAGATGTGTTGTATGAAGCAAAAGGGTATGTGATGGTGAGTTATAACAACGTACCAGAGATTTTAGAGTTGTATCAAGATTTCTATATTTACTATACAACCAGAACCCATTCCATGAGCAAAAAGAAGGGGGAGGTTTATGAAGAATTAATTATTATTAACTACGATATAACGAAATATGTGAACAACGGAAGCTACCAAATGCAATTGTTTGGTGGCTTTTCTTCTGTTCAAAATGAAGGAGAATATTCTTTGTTACATTCTCCAAGCCAACAATTAAGAGGACGAAAGAAAGAGGTATCGAAATGAAGAAAAACAAACAAGAAGTGACGAAACAAACAAAATTGAGTAATGAAGTAACAGTGCAGGTTTTTGATGCTGTGATGCTATTGCGCAACACAAATTTGACAGCGTTAGAGATGGTGGAGATCATTTCCACGTTGGAAGATGTATTAAGCCAATACCAACGAGATCTTAATCACAACCTTTGCGGTTTATTTTCCCATCATCCTTACCAAAAATCCTCACCGATATTTCCGATATCGCCTGCGGTTTTTGGCAATTATGATGAAAAAATCTCCTCGCAAATTTTGCAATCAGAACTCATTGGTATTGTCTTGGATGATTTATACAATGCACTGGTCGAAGCATTTCCGCAAGATGAACTATGCGATGATTGTTCTTTCTGTGATGGATATATGGAAGATAATATCCATGTACCAGAGTGGGCAAAGGTTGAAGCTGGCATTGCTCCAGATGCCAAGCTGTTTCTTTGTGTAGAAGAAGGCAGTGGACACAATAGCCATGCCTCCCTAATCCGAACCCGCAAAAATCCTCTTATTTTGCGACTTTCTTCTTCATCGTCGTCACCAGAGCTATGGCTATGCCATCCTCCTCTTCATTGAAATTCATCAAAATAAGAGGATTTTTGTTCGCAGAAGTTTTTTAGACTTACAACAAATGAGAACAAGGCAGACGATTGAATCGTACCAAAAGGTACGGTGATTGAGGATAACGCAGTAATCAGAAGTTGTAAGACTGAAAAACCGTGGTTTGGATTAGGGAGGAATGGCTAAGTTGGAACCTACGGAATACAAACATGACATTACAGATATTGACGAAAATATGCGTATGCAATTGGTGGATATGGGTGTTTGCCTTGGGGAAATGAACGAAAGCATTATGGATGAGGAAGTGATTTATCGTGGGTAAATCATTTGTGGAAGTGTATCCCTATTCTCGCAATGAGGCGAAACGATTGGAAGAAATAGAACGATGGGAGCAGAGTCATCAAGAGAACATTGCTTGTAAAAACTTCATTGAAAAAACCATTGAGGAAAACTACAAGAATAATCGTTTGCACCAAGATTCAGCCAATGAGGTGATCGAGCAGTTCGGCTACAAACGTACCGCAGTTGTTTTGGCAAACTCCATCAAAGAAAAAATGGGTGATGGCAGATTTTCTCGTGATAACAAAGCGTGGGCAAAGAATATGTATATTCCAAAAGAACAAAACCATTTAAACGCAGACTTTGCGGTGGATTCACACCCAACTTTGCTGGATGGTTTCATCAATCAATATCAGAGAGCATATGACAAGTTGGAGTTGTTCCATGTGTCCCAAATTGACATGGAAGATGGATACTATGAAGGGAAAGTCATTGCTGTGATACCAACGGAATTATCAGAAGAATACTTCAACCAAAGGGATCAAATTTATGTTGCAACCAGTGGTTTTGGATGTGAACCAGACAAGGTTGGTAGAGCGGTGTTTGCCACCTGTCTTGGTGATGGAGTTAGGGTTCGATGGGATAGGTCACAGATTTTGGGCGTAATCAAAGAGGAATATATCCCAGAGTATGCCAAGCAGAAATTGGAAGAATTGGGTTTTGATTCTGCTACAAAGCAAAATCCGTTATCACAAATGAAGTCAAACAGTCACGAGCAAAGTTTTTAATGATGAAAAGGAGAAATCATATGGGAGAAAACACAAGAGAAAAACAAAGATACACAGCCTTAGATTTGATTACATTTATCGAAGAAATGGAAGAATCCATTGGAAAAGCATACGAGGTATTGGAAGAAAAATTCAGCTGCACAACGGATTGCACAGGTTGTCACTTCTGCAAAACATTTGCTGATGATACGGTCCATGTACCAGATTGGGCAAAGCTGGAAGCAGGGTATTCTGCTGATGCAAAATTCTTCTTTGCTGTGATGAGTGATACAAAACAAATCGTGCTTGAGCCAGCGGAGCATACACATGACTTGGGTGATATTTCAGAAAATATGCAACAACGATTGGCGGACTTTGGCATTTGCCTTGGGGAATTGAATGAAAGCTTGATGAAAGATGAAGTGATTTATGAAGAATGAGATGTTGCCATGATAAAAAGGAGGTTACCAATGAGCAAAAGAAAATTCAAAGGCAAGTTTTCAGCAAAACCAGTGCAAACACAAGCAAAGGTGCAATTCCACAAGCGTTGTTCCCCAAGAAGGCGTAGCAAAGGACAAAAGAAATGAGAGGAGCGAACCAAATGAAGCGTATAATTAGTGTGATATTGATGAGTGTATTATGTGCAACCACAGTGTTTGCCAGCACATCAGCACCCAAAGATGTGGAGCGACAAAACATTGATGGCACGGAATATATCACCAAAACATTTGAAACCACCACGGAAACGGAGTCAGAATCCTTGATTGAAACTGATTTCACCGATGGTGGTTTTTTGTTTTCCTATGAAACTGTGGAAAAAGTGGAAAACGAAGGCACAACAACAAAGGCGGTTACCGAATCTGAAATTGTGGAAACCCAGTCAGATCAGTTGGAGGACATCATTCGCTTGTTCCCACAAACAAAGCCATATGATGCAGATGGATTTACAGGCGAGTTGACACTCAATGCCAATAGCATCACAACCGAAGCAATCGGCTACGAAACCAGCTATTACACCATTACGGATACAAAAGAAATCCCGGGACTGATGTATCCAGATCCATCTTATGTGCCACAAACCAGTTTGAAAGATGGAACAACATTGCCACTGACAGACATTCAATTTGATGTTATGGCAACCAGTTTGAGTGGTGATAGTCTTGTACCAACGGAGTACAAAGCGGTGGGAACCTATTCCAAAACTTTCTCCAAGCAAGTGCCAACAGGCTATACTTCCACAGCGATTTACGAGGGGGAAGTATCCAAAAATCAAGTGAATACAGTGACCTATATCATCACCTATGTGGGTACAGAGATGGACGATGGCTTGCCCTCATATTTGATTGCCATTTCTTGTGTGGGTGGTTTGTTGATTCTTGGTGGACTTGGATTGTTAGGCTTTTTGTATTTGAAATCCAAGAAAGGTGTGGATATTTATAACTTGATTGATGGAGAGTATTTCTGCCTTGGAAAACAATCCATTGACGTAAAAAATCCTTTAGTGGATTTGAATGAATTCGAGGACTTAATCCAATCCCATACATTTCGTTTTATTTTGGATAAGAAAGTCGCAAAAGAATTGTATGGTAGAAATATTTCCATCACATTGAAAGATATGACCGTCAAACACATGGTCAAAAAACGCAACCAAGAGTATGAATTCGAATTGGATATGGGAGGTGTTTTGGATGTGGAATAAGAAAATGAAAAGGCTTTTGTTGTTACTGCTTGGTTGCATGATGTTGCCTATTTCTGCTTATGCCCTTGGGGAATCTTTGGAATACACCTATACAACAGAAAATCCAGAAGAGTTTGTCATCGGTGGCACTTCTTTTTTGAACTTTGGTGGCGAAGTGGCAGATTATCTATATGACATTTACGATATAACACCGCAAACAACCTATACTTCTGAGTATGGCACAAACGTCATTGTACCAAGTGAGGAAACAGAGAACTACACCACCTACGCACCGAAAAATTCACCTGTCAGTGGCACTTATGTAGCAAGTTCCAGTGGAACAATCACAGGGCAGTTGACCAGCGAATACCAATACATTGCAGAAGAATATGAAACCTACAATCTCTATCAAACCACAGGTATTGCAGATGTGAGAAATGAAGATGGTAGCATTGGAACACTCACAATTGATGCAATTGATTTGAAAGTCACTGCCTATGATGGTGATACCTACGAAGCTATGGCAAAAGGCATTGGACACGTTGCATCCACATCTGCTTGGGATGGCAATATTGGTTTGCTTGGTCATAACAGGGGTACAAACGATTACTTCGGTGATTTGGAAGATTTGGAACTGGGTGATACCATAGAATATAAAACAACCCTTGGCACAAGAGAGTATGAGGTGGATTTCATTGGTATCATCTCCGATACGGATTGGACAAAACTGCAATACACTGTTGATAATCGTATCACCTTGATTACTTGTGTTGCAGATCAAAGTGACAAAAGATTGGTGGTACAAGGGGTAGAAATTGATTGAGTTTTCCCCATAGCTATTGCAACCAACTCATGGTAATGTGTAAGTCAAAAGGAGCTGATCATATGAAGAAACAACTTGCACTTACACTTGCCATGATATTGATGTTGGGAACACAAACCTTGGCAGCAGAACGAAATATCATTGGTGGATATGGGTTATACAACCACTTGGGAGAATGGATTGGAGAGGTGTTGCTCATCAATGAGAATGGAACAATTATTCAAGAAAGGATGCTAGAGGAACAGACGGAAACAATGCAATCACAATTAATTCCCAAAAGTACAATACAAATAGAAACGAGTATTGTATCGGCAATTGAAGCACCAGAAGTAGGTACTGTACTTGGAAACATTATGAAAGAAGGTGAGAACCTACCACTCAATTACGCATCTAGTTACACAGAACCTTATGCCACTTATTCCCTTGGGCAGTGTGCTTGGTATGCCAATGGTAGGTTGCGAGAAGTGACCAACAAACAGGTGCATATCAGTGGTGCAGCCAAAGGGTGGATTGCGAAAGCTGAAGAAATGGATGAATTTCTTGTGGAATATAACATCAATCAACCACAGGAAAATTCGGTGGCGGTATATATCCCAATAGATAAAAATGACACACACCCAGGTCATGTGGTATTCATCGAATATATCGAAAGGGATGATGCTGGCAATCCAGTCTACATTTACTACACAGATGCAAATGGAAAATACGATACAGAACTGGATGTATTTACACCAAATGTAGATGGAGTGGTACGAAAGGAGAGTTTCGAAGAATTTAGCAAAGACACCAACTTAAGATTGTCTGGATATGTTTCCGTCAATCTTAATGAGTGAATAACAACGGGAATAAATAGTTAAATCAATCAATATAACCATTACTAAGACCTTGTGCAATCGAGGTCTTTTTTCTTTGGAAAGGATGATAAAATGAGAAATCGAAAATGGATTTGCGTATTGTTATCAATGATTTTAATGCTTTCATCGGCATTGACTGCTTTTGCTGGCACATCATTGGACACAGCGCTGAACAAAGTAAATCTTTATATGAAAGCAGAAAAAGGCGCACAGCTTATGACATGGAAAGGCATCATTGATGCAGATAACTTCGCAACAGCAATGATTGTATATGAAACAGAGGATGGTGAAGAATTGCCAGCTTATTGTGCCAACCCAGATAAACCTGGGGTGGAAGAAATGGCAAGCCATACCTACGATGTAGATGTGGATCAGTTGGATCAAAACCCAGAAGTTTGGGGTGTCATTACAAATGGATATCCCTACAAATCACCAGCGGAATTGGGTGTCAGCACAGATTACGAAGCCTATTATGCAACCAAAATGGCAGTATGGGCAGTGGTGCATGATAACTACAGTGACTTGGACGATTGGGCAGCCAATGGTAGCCAAAACACAGCAGTGGAGCAAGCCATGAAAAATCTTGTTGCCATTGGACGTGCCAATGAGTATGTGTATAACACTTGGTTGGCAACAACACCCACATCACCAACTTTGCAAGAAGAAGGTGACTACTACACACAAACCTATGAATTGACTTCAAATGTGGAGTTGGAAAGGTATTATATTGTACTCAGTGGAGATGTTCCAGATGGTACAGTGGTACTTTCAGAGTCAGGGGAAGAAGTAACGGAGTTTGATGGTACAGAGAATTCCTTTTCCATTCAAATCCCGAAGGATAGCATCACAGAAGAAGGGACTTTCCGAGTTTTGGTGAAAGCAACATTGGAGAATAAGTCGGTTATGTATGGTAACTCACATGATGATACACAAGATTATTATGTTGCGCCAATGCCAACCTACAATGGGGATTCTTGGGTGGACATCGCCTATTCTGCGGATGAGGGCGCACCACCAACAACAGAAACAACCGATCCAGACGAGCCTACCACCACAACAACAGGCTTGAACATTTTGAAGGTGGATGCTGGAACAAATGATGGACTTTCTGGTGCAGTGATTCGTGTGACCAATGCAACAGGCGGTGTCATTGGCACATATGTGACAGACGATAGCGGTAGCATCAATATCCAAGATTTGCCAACGGGTGCTTATTACATTGAGGAAATTGTACCACCTGATGGTTATGTTTTGGATGAAAACCCTCATCAAGATGTGGTCTTGGAAGAAGATAGGGACACCACGGTCACTTTTGCCAATGAGCCAGAAAGCAGGTTGGAAATCACAAAAGTAGATGCAGATACTGGTGAGAAGTTGGATGGTGCAGTGTTCCGTGTGGCTTTGGATGATGGCAGCAATTCCTTTGATGTGCAAACGGACAACAGCGGTGTTGCCTATCTTTCCAACATGAAATCTGGAACTTATACAGTGACAGAATTGGTTGCGCCAGATGGATATTTGTTGGATGATACACCACAAATTATCAAGTTAGTGGCTGGTGAAACCACAACACTTACCATGCAAAATCAAGCAGAACCAGGTCTTTTGGTACGCAAAGTGGACGAAGATACAGGAATGCCCCTTGCCAATGCAGTGTTTAGCATTGCAAAGAAAGGCGAAACCACCATTTATGAAATGACAACGGACAAAGCTGGCGAAATTCGTTTGGAAGGCTTGGAAGAAGGTTGGTATACCATCACAGAAACAACAGCACCAAGTGGATATTTGCTGGAAACAGAGAGCAAAGATGTGTATTTGGAACCCAACCAGTTGGTGGAAGTCATGTTTACCAATCGTTTGCGACCATCCTTGCAGATTATGAAAATTGATGCTGTGACAAATGAACCTTTGGCTGGTGCAACTTTCAAAGTCACCAAAACAGAGGATATGACCGTCAGCGAATATATCACCGATAGCACAGGTACAATCGTTATTAGGGATTTGGACGAAGCAGTGTACACTGTGGAAGAAATCTCTGCTCCAACAGGTTATATTTTGGATACCCAGTATAAAGACATTGCTTTGGAATGGGGCAAAACAAAGACATTGGTCTTTGAGAATACAAAGAATCCCACACTGATTATTACAAAAATAAATGGATTGACCAACGAACCCATTGCAGGCACTGTCTTTGAAATTCAATATGAAAATCCAGATGGTGGCATTGAAAATCTAGGCACTTATAAAACAGATGCCAGTGGTAAAATCGTCATTGAAAATGTGTCAACTGGTTGGTATATTGTGACAGAAACCATACCAGCCCAAGGATTTAGTTTGCCATCCGATCCAACAACACGCATCTATCTGTCAGAGGGCGAAAATGCCTACCTAACCCTAGATGAAACTGGAAGTGATGATAGTCAAGATACATCTACAAGTACCACCACAAGCACCACCATTACAAGTGGAAATGACTATACAGGTGGTGTGACAAACTATCCTTTGAACAGCATTGTCATCAAAAAAGTGGATGCAAATACATCTGAGATGTTGGCTGGTGCAGTTTTTGAATTGCGTCAAGTTTCTGAAGATATTTCAGGCAATTCTGGCACAATCATTGGTCGATATACCACGGATAATTCAGGGATTATTGTGGTGACAGGTTTGACCGCTGGTGCGTATATCGTGGAAGAAGTTGATCCACCAACCAACTACCTATTATCAGAAAATAGCCAACAACAAGCATGGTTAAAGGCTGATGGTACAAGTATCGTGGAGATGACTTTTACCAACTATCCATATGGTTCGCTTCTCATCAATAAGGTGGATGAAAACGATGGTACACCTTTGGCTGGTGCAGTGTTCAAAGTCACAACAGGTGATGGGACACTTGTAGGCAGCAGCAATGGGGAATATACCACAGATCAAAATGGTGAAATCTTGATTCCAAACTTGAAACCAGATAGCTATGTGGTGACAGAAATCCAAGCACCATCAGGCTATGTCATCAATTCTACAGCCAAAACCATTGACATTGGTACAGATGGCAAAACCTATACGTTGACCTTTTCCAATCAACCTTTAAGTGGTTTGAAAATCATTAAACTGGATAGCGAAACCAGAGAACCCCTTGCAGATGCAGAGTTTGAGGTGCGAAAACTGAATGGGGAATATGTAGGCGATTACAAAACAGATTACAATGGTACCTTCTTCGTGGAAGATTTGGAAGATGGGTTTTATGAGGTGACAGAGCAGAAAGCACCTACTGGGTATCATTTGGATAATGAACTAAAGATAGTTGAGGTGAAAAGCACACAAGAAACGGTTTTGGAAGTGTTGAATGAACCATTTTCTGACCTTGTCATTGAAAAAATTGATAGTCAAACAGGAGATCCCATTAAGGGTGTAGAGTTCTTGATTACTAAACTTAATGGGGAAGAAATCGGATATTACACAACGGATAAATATGGTTTGATTACCATAGAAGGCTTGGCATCTGGTGAGTATATCTTGAAAGAAACAGAGGCAGCTGATGGCTACAAAATCGAAGATACTGCAATCGAATTCACTATGATAGACGGACAGAGAACAACAGTGGAAGTGGAGAATACACCAATGTCCTCCTTGTTTATTCGTAAGATTGATAGCGTAACCAAAGAAGGTATTGGCGGTGTGAAATTCCTTTTGTATGATGCAGACAATGATCCAATCGGTGAATACGAAAGCGATAACGAAGGTTATGTGTGGCTGGACAAAACCTTGGAAGATGGCAAGTATAAACTAAGAGAAATTGAAGCAGCCGAAGGATATATTGGTGATGATGAAGTGAAAACTTTCTGGGTTAAGGAAGGAAAAACTACGGAAATCATTTGGGAAAACACACCACAAGCAGGTCAGATTGTAATTACCAAACGATCTTCAGAATACAACGAATTGACAGGCTTGCCAGCAGGCTCATCCCTTAGTGGTGCAGTGTTTGAGATTTATAACATCACTGGAAACTTGGTGGATCAAATCACATCTGATAGCGATGGTGTGGCAGCATCCTCACTTTTGCCAGTGGGTGTCTATACCATCAAAGAGGTTTCTGCACCGAGATACTATGCACTGAATGATACAATGTTGTTGGCAGAGATTAGACACAATGGAGATATCATTCGCTTTGAAGTGTTGAACAGTAGCATAGATTTGGATTTGAGTATCCAGAAAAAAGGACCAGTTCAGATTATGCCATCTAGCACCATTCACTATGAAATTTATGGTGTGGAAAATGGTTCTTCTGGTAGCATAGAAGATTTCTATATCCACGATAGAATCCCAACAGATGCCACAAGAATTCTCAAAATCACAACCGGTACATTCAATGAACGTGGGTACTACACAATCACCTATAAAACCAATTATCGTGATTATATGGTGCTTGCCGATAACTTGCTGACGGAAAATGATTATGAGTTTAGCTTACATTCCAATGTGCTTGGTTTGCAAAATGGCGAGTATGTAACTGATGTGCGTTTTGAGTTTGACAGCGTTGGCTCAGGCTTTGCCCAAACAAAAAACATTAGTGTATTTTGTCAAGTGTTGCCAACTATGCCTAGTGGGTATCAAATCATCAATCGTGCAGAAGTTGGTGGACGTTATGGAAATGAATGGGAATCCAGAACAACCAGCTGGAACACCACTGTATTTGGACTCAATCCAACCTATGTAACATTGCCCCAAACAGGGTATTGATGAATCAAACAAGAATAGCATAACTTAAAAATGGCTATGGGACTTCAGATTTTGAGGTTCCATAGTTTTTTAAAAGAAAGGTAGTGAATATATGACAAAGAAAAAAAGAATGATGTTGTATTTCGGTGTTGCTGTTTTGGCTGTAATACTGATTTTTTTATTTGCAAATGAAGTATATGCAGCAGATGTTTCTGGCGCTATTGAGGAAACTTGGAAAGCAGCAGCACTGGAAATCAAAGAGGTGACCAATCAGGTTATCTTCCCTGTGGTGGATATGATTCTGGTGATTGTGCTGTTTGTGAAACTTGCAGTAAGTTATTTCGATTACAAAAAACATGGTGAGTTTGACTTTATGCCACTTGCTATTTTGTTCTTTGGGTTGATGTTTGCCCTGACAGCACCGCTTTATATTTGGGATATTTTAGGGATTTGATAGAACAAAACCCACAGCACTTAATATGTTGTAGGTGTGTTTTATGATTAGATGGATATTTGGTATTTGGCATAGAATTATGAATTGGCACGTTTATTAGCAATCTCAAAAGCACGCATATCTCCACGTCCCCAAGTTGCAGTTAGTTTCAGTGAGCATATTTTCCAATTGCCATTTTCTTTTTTCAGTTTGTGCGTATAATATCCGCCAATAGTTCGACCGATTTCACTTGTGCCTTCCTGAACAAAATGTTCAGCTTGCATATAAACTACAGTATTTGCAGTGTCACCATTGATATCAATTACAAAATTTGTTAACTGATGTTGTGTAACATTAAACCCTGGTATTAGAGAAGTCACTTGTCCAATATATTGGTCATTTGTCACTGTCATAGAAGGACCTCCAGATGTAGTGAAGTCGATGTAGACTTCATCGGAGAGGATGGATTTTAACAAATCCCAATCACGTAGGTCAGCAGCTGTTGCATATTTCAAAATGGTTTGCTCAATTAAGGCTTTATCATAAAGCCATTTGATGGTTTGCTCTGTATTCATAAATACCTCCCAAAGTTATATTTATAGTTCAGTATCACCAAAACAGTGGGAGATATACGAAGTGTTATGTATAGAAACTTGTCAATTGGGTTTCTTTTGTAAAATACCAATCTAATATAAGTATCTTTTGGGATGTTTTAGGGATTTAGCAAATTATCGCAATTTCCATAAAACAAAGTCTATTTTCTTAATATCGCTTATGGTTGAATTAGGAAATTGAGCATCAAATTTTTGGAGTAATTCTGTGCACTCACTTGTCCCCATAAAAGACTGATAACGATTAATAATATCGTCGTATACGGATATTGTTTTTTCGATTCTATTTTTAGCGGATGGATATGGCAGTTTTAGACCGAAATTTTGCAAAACAAATTTATCTAATATGGGATAGGTTGGATCAATAGTCGCTAGCATTTTACTAGAAAAAGATGCTTCGACACGATTTGTTTCATTGTATAATGTTTTTATTATAGTGGAAAAATCTGGTGATTGTGTTTTTAAAGATTCAAACAAAGAAAAATAAAGGGTGTAGAATTCTTGCGAGCGTTGTCGCATCTTGAAGAAACCATTAAATGCTTTTTGGAATTCTTTATTTGAGGATAAATCTGTGTTATGAACTTGGCTTACAATAAATTCATATTTATGTAGATCGGATTCAAGGTTTTGCAGTATCAAGTCAATAGATTTGATATCCATATTAAACATCTCCTTTTCAAAATCAGATGATTTATTCTTTAATACTATCTTAGCATATCTTGTGAAATTATGATACTTAGAGTAAAAAAGAATTAGATTTTGTTACATATTGGTATAGCTTATACTTCAAACTTCGAGTATTGTGTGTTTACAAAACAGAAAAGGAGATGAACCCAAATGGAAACCAAGAACTTATGTGCTCAGATTCCAATAGCCTTACACCAGAAAGTCAGTGATGAGCGTGAGAAAAAAGGCATCACAACAAGCCAATATGTAACAGAAATCTTAGAAGAATTTTATCGAATGAAGGAGGCAAAGCCAATGACAAAAGACACCAGAACCCTTGCACTGCAAATCCCAGAAGAACTATTCGAGAGAATCAAAGACCACTTGCAGAAAACAGGAATGAAGCAAAAAGACTTTATCATCGGCTTGATTTTAGAAGCCTTAGAGGACGAAGAACACAATGAAACAAATAAAATAGAAGCAATGTAAACATCAATAGACAAACAACTTGGAGAGTGAAAACTCTCCTTTTTTATTGTGAAGGAGGTGGTGGTATCAAAAAAGAAATGACAATGGGTTCATTATTTGATGGGATTGGTGGCTTTCCACTTGCTGCCATACGAAATAGAATCAAGCCTGTTTGGGCATCGGAAATCGAAAAGTTTCCAATGGAAGTGACGAAAGTACACTTTCCAGATATGTTGCATCTGGGTGATATTACAAAACTGGATGGAGCAAAAATACCGACTGTGGACTTGGTTTGTGGCGGGAGTCCTTGCCAAGATTTGAGCCTAGCGGGAGCCAGAAAAGGCTTAGCTGGGGAGCGTTCAGGACTATTTATGGAACAAGTAAGAATAATCAAAGAAATGAGGGATGCAGATGAAAAACGAGGAAATGCAGCTGAATTTATTCGACCAAGATATATGCTCTGGGAAAACGTCATGGGTGTGTTCTCCTCCCAAAGTGGCGAAGATTTCAAGGCGGTCTTGGAAGAAACGTGCAAAATTGCTGACAGCACCATACTTATACCTCGACCTGAGGGAGGGGTATGGAAATCTGCTGGGTGCATTTTGGGAGGAAAATTCAGCGTTGCTTGGCGAGTATTGGATGCGGGGTACTGGGGTGTCCCCAAAGAAGAAATCGAGTGTTTCTTGTGGCAGATTTTGGAGGACATTCCACATATCCGCAAGAAGGCGGAGCAAAACCGAAGGTTTTGACTTTTGGTTTACCAAAAGTATTGAACAACCCAAAATACTATTTGAGCAAGACAGCTTGCTTGGGAATTTTAAGGAGAGCTGAAAGCAGAGGAAAGGAATTGCCAAAGCAGTTGAAAGATGCATTGTTGATTCAATCAGGGCAAATGGCAGAGGTGCAAATGGTGGATGATGAATTCAAAAGTTACCACATCAATCAAAGAAATGAGGGGATTGACTTGGATGGATTGTCTGGTGCCTTGCTTGCAACACAGAACATACAGATGCAAACATTTGTGAAAGAACCACTGTATTGTTTGTCCGACCAAGGTGGTGAATGCATGAATGTTACCAAAGATATGGTTGGAACTTTGCGAGCCAGTATGGGTGGTCATTTGCCGATTATCAAACAAGAGTTGTACGAAAATCATGCAAAGGATGCAAGGTACACAGGGCCACTTGATGTAGCACCAACCATATCTGCCATCTATGGAACAGGCGGAAATAATACTCCATTTGTTGCAGAACCAATAGCTTTTGGAATCGAAGCCATCATAAATGAAACAGACACATCTCATACCTTAGATACAGCAAATCCCAATCCAAACAAATCTCAAGGAGGACTTGCCATTGTGCAAGAAAGCTATTGCATTGCAGCCAACACCATCAATAGAGATGTGAAAAATGGTGGCAATGGATTGGGTTGTCAAAGTGATATTGCATACACTTTAACTACCGCAGATGTGCATTCGGTTTACAAACCAGAGCCATACCAAGATGTGGTTGGTGCAATTTGTGCCACCGATGACAAAGGTCCAAACAACCAATATGTGGGTGCAAATAAATGTATCGTAGATCACCAACAGGTGTTTGGACAAAGTTCTTATGGTGGATATGGTGATGAAATTAGTACCCTTTGTGCAACAGGTGGAAACAATGGTGGTGGTTCTGAAAATCTTGCAGTTACAAGAAATTTAGTTCGTAGATTGACACCTTTAGAATGTGAGAGATTACAAGGTTTTCCAGATAACTGGACGAACATTGATGGTGCAGCCAATTCCCCAAGATATAAAGCACTGGGCAACAGCATTGCGATTCCTTGTGCTGAATACATCATGCAAGGCATTGCGTTGGCACTGGGTGGAGGTGATATATGTGTTTGATTTGGCAGTGGATGGTGTACTAGATCAATTTTGCGATTGGATTTATGGGAGCATCATCGAGTTTTTTGGTGAGTTTTTCACCATGATGAATTTAATGGGTGCAGAATTATTTGAGATGGATTGGATTCAAGGTCTGCTCTTATTTTTTTATCAATTTGCTTGGTGTTTGTTCATTGTGGGGATTGTGGTGGCAGTTTTCGATATGGCAATCGAAGCACAAAAGGGCAAAAATACCATACAAGATTTGGGACTCAACATCCTAAAAGGATTTTTTGCAGTCAGTTTATTTACAATAATTCCGATTGAATTATATACCTTTTCGGTGAATCTTTCTGGGGAACTGATTTATGGTTTGACCAGTTTGACTTCCTCGCCAGATGATTATGGTGCCATTGGTGAATTGGTTGCAGGCTCGTTTCAACTGATTAGTGGTGGGATATTCATTCAGATTGTGCTGGCATTTATGATTGGATATGCGGTAATTAAGGTGTTTTTCGCAAATTTAAAACGTGGTGGCATACTCATTATCTTAATGGGGGTAGGCAGTTTATATATGTTTTCTGTGCCACGAGGATATGGCGATGGATTTGTCAATTGGTGCAAACAAGTGATTGCTCTTTGTATGACAGCATTCCTACAAACCATCATTTTAATTGCTGGACTTGTGACCTTTAATGCAAATATGTTGTTGGGAATTGGAGTTATGCTATCGGCAACGGAAGTGCCACGAATTGCCAATAACTTTGGCTTAGATACCAGCATGAATGTGAATATGATGAGCGTGATGTATTCCACACAGGCAGTCACTAGGCTGATTAAAAAATGATAGGAGATGAAGCAAATGTATATTTACCCAAGTAACTTAAAAGAAAAATCCAAGTTTGCACTGTGGTCATTGAAAGACATTACCATACTGCTCATGGGTGCCATTTTATCCGCTGTGATTTTGGCAGTGATAGACGTGATGTTGCCATTGGTGCTGGTTGTAATCTATGGATTTTTGACCGTTCGTAGTGAAAATGAAGTGACAATCGCAGACTATATCAAGTTTGCATTTCGCTTTTTTATGAAGGAACAGCAGACGTTTGATTGGAGGTTTTGAAAAAATGTGGTTCAAAAAAGAAAAATCCACACGAGATATGGTGGGGATAGCCAATATAAATGAAACAAGTATCGAAACACTAGAGGATGAAACTTTGGTGTTTTTTATTTTGCAACCAGACAATCTTGCAGTGCTTTCAGAGGAAGCAGTGCATACAAAAATACGCAATCTAACTGCAATTTTGAAATCTTTAGATGGTTTGGAAATGGCTTGTATCAATTCCAGAGAAAATTTTGACAGCAACAAACATTTTTATAAGCAACGCATATTAAGGCAACACCGCACAACTCTCTATTACAACCTTTGCGGTTTATTTCCCCGTCAGAATCACCAAAAATACTCGACGATATTTCCGATATCGCCTGTGTTTTTTGATAATTATGACGAAAAAATCTACTCGCAAATTTTGCAACCAGAGTTGTGCGGTATTGCCTTAGAAGAAAAAATCCTGAAAGTTCGTGAGATTTTGGAACAGGAATTGACCTATCTGGATCGTGTGCAAGTGCAGATGGCATCGGCAAGGGGGTTCTTGTTGGTGGCAAGGGCGAAGAATAGCCAAGAAGAAGTTTTGGCTGTGATTGGCAGAGTGGAAAAGCTGTTGAAAGACAATGGATTCAATGGGCGATTGGCAAGGAAAGAGGATTTGAAACGAATCTTGTCGGTTTACTTCATTCAAAATATCACCCAAGTGTACTTTGATGATATAGATGGAGAGCGTTATGTGAAAGAAAATGTTCTGTAAAAGATAATGTTATTATGAAAGAAGGGATGCTATGAAAATCAGTAAAATCAAGAAAAACAAGTTGCTGTTGCCAAAAACAGAAAGAGAAAAAGAAGAAGCCAAGGTCAAAGATTTTTTGGATATGTGTAGTCCATCGGTGTTGCGATTTTACCACGATTATTATATTTGTGGTAGCAGTTTTCGTTCTGTTTGGGCAATCAGCCATTATCCATCAGAAACCAATGAGCAAGCCATTTTGCAACATTTAGGTGAGCGTTCAGGTGTGACCATTCATATTTACACAAGGCACGTTACATCGGCAGAGGAACGAAAAATCATTCAAAATGCAGCCAACAAGAATCAATTGGAACGCTCCACAGGTGATATGCAAAGCACTGTTGTGGCAGAAAGCAATCTGCAAAGTGTATCCAATCTCATTGCGCAGCTGCACAGAGATCGTGAACCTTTGATTCATTGTGTAGTGTATATTGAAATCTCAGCACCATCACTTGAAAAGTTGAAAGAGATGCAATCCGATGTAGAAGCAGAACTGACACGTTCCAAACTTTCCTGTGACAAGCTTTTTTTGCGACAACAAGAAGGATTTCAATCGGTGAAACCATGTGGGCACAATGACTTTCGAGAACAGTATGAACGAGTGTTGCCAGCAACCAGTGTGGCAAATACCTATCCATTCAACTATTCTGGTAAGGCAGATGAAAAGGGTTTTTACATTGGAAACGATAAGTATGGTTCAAATTTATTCATAGATTTTCAGAAACGAAGTGAGGACAAAACCAATGCAAATGTGTTGATTTTGGGAAATTCAGGACAAGGGAAATCCTATCTGATGAAGATTTTGATGACCAATATGCGACTCAGTGGTATGGACATCATTTGCTTGGATGCAGAAAGTGAATATGTGGATTTGACCGAAAACTTGGATGGGCAATATCTAGATTGAAGGTGGCAGGAGCTGAACACACTCGTCCTCAACGAAAATAAATGAGCCTTTTCGGCTTATCCTCAATCGAAATAGCTTCGGCTATTCCTCAATCGGACGCACCAAAAATTCTCTATTTATTTTTCGCTGAGGATGCAAGGCAGTTTTATGATGAAAATTCTTTTTTCTAGCAAGGCGGAGGATTGAAGCGTACCCAGAGGTACGGTGATTGACGACAACGCAGTCTAGGGAGAAGAAGTTTATCACAAAACCGAGCGGGTTCAACTCCTGCCACCTTTAACCAGTGGGGAGTTTATCATCAATGTACTTGAGCCAAAAACTTGGGATGAAGGTGAAAATATCTTACCTCGTCATATCTCCTTTTTGCGTGATTTTTTCCGTTCTTACAAAGAGTTTACCACAGCAGAGATTGATGTTTTGGAAATTTTGTTGGAAGAATTATATGAGGATTTTGGTATCAATGAGGATAGATTACTTGGGAAAATGAGTGGCAATGAATTTCCTATCCTTTCGGATTTATACAAACTGGCAGAGGGGAAACTGAACACATATCAGAATGACCGAGGAAATATCTATACCAAAGAAACCTTGCGAAATTTGTGCTTGAAAATCAAATCCATTTGTATTGGTGCAGATAGCAAGTTTTTTGATGGGCATACCAATATCAAAAACCATAAATTCATTACATTTGGTGTGAAAGGAATCCTTGAAGCCGATGAAAGTATTCGCAATGTTATGCTGTTCAATGTGCTTTCCTATATGTCAGATGCACTGCTATCCAAAGGGAATACAGCAGCATTTTTAGATGAGCTGTATCTCTTTTTGTCAAATGTAACTGCCATTGAATATATCAGAAATGCAATGAAACATGTGCGAAAAAAGGAAAGTGCTGTGATTATCGCAAGTCAAAATGTTGAAGATTTCAACCAACCAAATATCAAAGAAATGACCAAGCCACTTTTTGCCATTCCAACCCATCAATTTTTATTCTTTCCAGGGAATATCTCCAAGAAGGAATATATGGAAATGTTGCAACTGGAAGAATGTTTGTATGACTTGATTGGCTACCCAGCAAGGGGTGTTTGCGTGTTTCGTCATGGTGCGGACGTGTATCATTTGGTTGTGAAGTGTCAGAAATATAAAGAAAGATTGTTTGGAACTGCAGGTGGTCGCTGATGAAAGTGGCACTTCTCAAAAAAGCCATTGCAACAGCTTTGACCGATGAACGATTAAGAAATGGGGTGCTTTCCTTTGTGGTTGGTGCTATCATTTGCCTGTTACTGCCACTGCTTTTGCTGGTTTCTATGGTCAATACAGAAGCAAACTATAGCCGTGAAGTGGCAAGAATTGTATTTCAACAAGAAGAAATACCTACAGATTTCCCAGAAGAACACGTTGCATATATCGAGGAAATACAAGAGCAATTTTTGATTTTAGATGATGTAATAGAAGTATGGATAGAGGAAAATATGGAAGAAAACATGGATGGACTTGATGACTTACAAATCAAGTCTTATTTTTATGTTTTGTATTTTGGCAAAGAAGATTTGGAGTTTGCAGATACATTTTACCAAGAATTCGTAGAAGTTTTTGTGGAGAACGAAACGGATTTGGAGATACAGGAAGAATTGGAAACATTGTTGGATATGGAGTTTACAGAAGATTTGGCAAATGACCAGAAAGAAGTGTATCTCTTTGTAAAGTATGGATACTCTGCAACATCGAATTTCAATGGCATTCCCAGTGAAGCCTTTGATGATGAAACCTTTGCTACATTGATGGGCGAAGCAACGAAATATATTGGTATGGCTTATGTTTGGGGTGGTAGCTATCCATCAACAGGCTTCGATTGTTCAGGTTTTATTTGCTGGAGTTACACCCAATCTGGCGTATATCAACTGCCCAGAACAACAGCACAAGGGATTTATAACCAATGCACAAGTGTTGCAAAAGAGGATTTGCAACCGGGGGATTTGGTGTTTTTCACAGACACATATACATCAACAACTGATGTAACTCACGTTGGTATTTACGTTGGTGATAACCAGATGCTGCATTGTGGCGATCCCATTGGATATGAAAGTTTGAGCAACTCCTATTGGAAACAACATTTTTATGCATATGGAAGATTGGCCATGAGATAAACTCATGGAGTGAAAAATGAAAAGTGAATGGTGAAAAGTTAGAGTCAAAAGTACATTGAAAATCAAGTGGAACTAGGAGGAAACAATATGAAAATTTTAAAAGTAGAAGTGGGCAAAGAACCATATATGAAAGAAATTGAATCGGATTTGAAGTCATTGCAAAATGAGGTGGAAGGCTTGATTGAACCCATCTATATGGATGATGGCAACTTAATTATCGTCAATGAAGAAGGCAAAATCAATGGCATGGAACCCAATCGATGGCTTGGAGATGTAGATATTATCTGTGGACCATTCTTTGTTTGTGGTGATGATGGCGAGGAATTTGCATCCCTGAAAGAGGAAGGTATTGAAAAATATAAGGAGATGTTTTCAGAAATCCCCACATTTACCATGCAAGAAAAGCAACTGGAACCAAGGGTGGAGATTTATGGCTTCAATCCAAAAGACCTAGATTGGATGTGATAATTATATGAAGAAAACTAAAATTGTGTTGGAATTTGAAAAAGACAAACTGGATGCGTTGGTGTTCTATTTGCAGAAGAAAGAAGAAAAGCTAGAGAAAGAGTTGGAAACTGTCATCGAGGAATTATATCAAAAAAGAGTGCCAGCTGTGACAAGGGAATATTTGGAAAGTAGGATTGTAAGCGAGAGTAAGCCGAAATCAGAGAAGATAAAAGAACAACATTCGGTTCAAATAAACACAAGTGCTACGAGAAACGAAACTATAGAATCAATGCCATAAGCGGTGAATGGCGATGTGTCCCCACTGTAGCCACGGTGTACCATTTTGTTTCCCGAATGGAGCAACTACCCCAATGAGAGATGTAAACCGAAATTAGGGCAAATGATGGCAAAGTACGAAAAGAGAGAAAAGAAGGTTGAGGTGGTGCTTATGATTTCAGAATCAGAGCTTTTAGAGAGGTTTTAGGTCTTTTTAAGAGTTGCAGGATAAAGGGAGGTGGTCGAAATCGCCCCTCCCATGTCACAAACGACGGCAGTGCCGACGTTTTCTGCAAATATGTAGGTGGTCGTAAAACAAGAATAATTCCACAGGAGTGGTCGTAAACCAAAGGAATACCCAAATCAAAGGCTTTTCTAGGTGGTCGACAAGGTGGTCAAGGAGAAATGGAGGTCATTATGGACGAAAACAAAAGAAGAATGGCAGTGTGGATGAGTCCGAAAACATTTGAGGCAATCGACAAGGTGTATGAATCGGATAACTGCAAAAGCAAAAGTGAGTTGATTGAGAAATCAGTTCTTTTTTATTTGGGGTATTTGCAAAGCACTGAATCTGCAGAATACCTATCAAAAATTTTGGTATCTTCAATGCAAGCCGCAATTAAAGAATCAGAAAACAAACACGCAGGCAACTTATTTCGCTTGGCGGTGGAAATGAATATCATGATGAATTTGCTTGCTGCGAGTATCAATGTGGATGAATCTGACATCAAAAAAATACGAGAACGATGTATGCAAGAGGTGAAAAAAACTTATGGCAAAATAAAATTTGAAGATGCAATTGCTTACCAACGAGGTGATGATGGATGGCAAAGTTGATTTTGAAATTTCCATATCTCAAAGGTGGTGCAACCCATAAGAAAAACACTGTGGAGTATATGGCGACGAGAGATGGTGTTGTGAAAAATCTAGTTGCCGATACATTTTTACATGACAAGAAAGAAAACTATGTTGGCTATATTTCAAAGCGAAAAGGTGTTGAGAAAGTTGCTGAACATGGTCTGTTTACTTCAGGCGATGCAGAAATATCTTTGCGAAAAGTTGCGGAAGAAGTTGCAAACCATGAGGGCAATGTCTGGACACCCATCATTTCTTTGAAACGTGAAGATGCCGAACAAACAGGATTTAACAATTTAGATAAATGGAAAAATACATTGGAACAATATGCACCTAAGCTTGCAGAAAATATGAAAATTCCCATAGAAGATTTTTGTTGGTACGCAGCTTATCACGATCACGAACAGCACCCTCATGTGCATTTGATTTGCTATTCCAAGAATCCAAAGAAAGGGTATGTCACCAAACAAGGGATTGCAAATTGCAAATCAGATTTGTCTAAACTGATATTCAAAGACCACTTACAAGATGTGTATTTTGCAAAGACAGAACGGAGAAAAGAACTGAAGGAAGAGTGCAAAAAATCCTTTGCAGAAATGGGAAAGCAACCGATACAAAATCAAGAAATACAAAAATTGGTTTTGGAGTTGCGAGAAAAACTCAATCAAACAAAAGGCAAAAAAGTATATGGTTATCTTCCAAAGGATACAAAAAAATTAGTGAATCAAATCGTAGACGAACTGGAGAAAGAACCATCTGTGCAAGAAGCATATTTGTTGTGGCAAGAGATGCAAAACCAAGTGTATGAATTGTATTCTGATAAGGAATATGTCTATCCAAAATTATCAGAACAAAAAGAATTTCAATCCATCAAAAATAATATCATACAACAAGTTTTATCATTGAACCACGAAGAAATCCAAAAGCAACAAGTGGAAAACGTATCTGTAAATCTTGTGAAGCATCTATCCAAAATATTCAGGAAATCTGTTGCCAACGAACAAGACACAGGCAAGTTGAAAGTGGAAAGCAAACTGTTCCGAAAAATGATTGAGAAAAAACGAGATCAAGGTTTGAAATTGTGAAAGGAGCGTTATGGCAAAATTTACGAAGGAGCAAATTGAAAAAGCAAACAGCGTTTCCTTAGAAGAATACCTTATGTGTCATGGCGAAGAATTGAAACAATCTGGAAATGAGTTTCGCTGGATTTACCATGACTCCCAAGGGGAACACGATAGCGTTTGCATCAAAAACAATCGTTGGTATGATCACAAAAATCAAAAGGGTGGATATACCATTGCATTCTTGAAAGAGTTTTATGGTTTGGATTTCAAAGGTGCGATGGCAGAATTATTGGACAATACAACTTTGCAAATGGAAGTGCTATACCATGCAAAACCCAAGCCGGAATTTATACTTCCTGAAAAATCAAAATACAATCATAAAGTCTATGAATACTTGGTGGACAAACGATATATTCGCCAAGAATTCGTAGACTTTTTTGTTTCCAAAGGAAAGATTTATCAAGGATTTCAATTCAATAGCATAGTGTTTGTTGGCACGAATCCAAATGGAATGCCTAAGTCAGCAAGCATGAAAAGTCCATACAATTCCTTTCGTTCAACGGTGAAAGGTTCTGATATGAATTATGGATTTTGTCATCGTGGGAACAACGAACAGCTGTATGTGTTTGAAAGTGCGGTGGATATGTTGTCCTTTATGACATTGCAAGTAGATTTGGAAAAAGGCAATAGTTACTTGTCGCTGGATGGACTGTCACCAAAGGCAATGCTTAGATTTTTGGAAGAACAGAAGAATATCAAGCACATCTGTATTTGTATTGACCATGATGTGGCTGGTATTGAAACCTACGATAAATTTTATGATATGCTGTCTGAAAAAGGCTATACGGTCAATCGTCTGTTATCAAAAAACAAAGATTGGAATGAGGACTTAAAGGAACTACATGGGGAAATACCAAAAGCATCAGTCCCACATCCAAAGATAGAACTGTACAAAAAAGTTGCTGAAAAAATGATAGCCATGCGTAATCGTCCATCGGAATACAATACTTTTCGAGATGAGTATGTCAAAAAACATGGCTTGCAATTTTTGGTTCGAGGTGTGTGCGGTGAGGTGAAAAAGCTAGAGGGAAATATAGATGATGATAAAAAGAGAAATCAATCCATTGTGCGGTTGATAGATTTGAGTATCACTGCCATTTGCTTATGCGATACAGAAAAAACATACGAAATGGTACTGCAAGAATTGATAGCAAAATACAAACCTTATACGGATAAAAATAAACTGCGAAAAAGACTAACAGCAATCAGTATCTTGGGCGAAGAATTGTGGCATGAGTTTCAAACAACAGGTGTGTGTAATGTGGAGATGTGGATGGAGATGGTAGACTTGGAAATTCGGTTGAAGATTTATTTTGATTTGGAATACCCCAAAGAAATGGAACGATTGCAAAATTTGAAAAGAATGAAAGTTGGGGATTATGATTTGAGTTGAAAATAAGGTTTTAAGATGGTAAGATTGTTGTAGAAATGAATTTCAAAAAAGCTACGCACTGCGTGGCGAATTGGGTGTAAGGGTATCTTTTTTTGATAATAGAGAAAGAATCATAAAACAAGTGATAGAGGTAGGTTTATATTCGTTATAGAAAGGAAAGATGATATGAATTTAGATAAATCAATATTAAATGATATCCGAGAAATATTATATTCTGCAAGAAACAAAGTTTATCAAACTGCCAACAATGCTATGGTGCTGGCTTATTTTGAAATAGGCAGAGCTATAGTTGAAAAACAAGGTGGAAATGAAAAAGCTGAATACGGAGCTGATTTAATCAAATCATTATCCATTGAGTTAACCGAGGAATTTGGAAAAGGATTTAAGACTTCAAATCTTAAGGATATGAGGCAGTTTTATTTAACTTTTCAAAAAAGCCACGCACTGCGTGGCGAATTGAGCTGGACTCATTATCGCCTTTTGATGCGTGTGGAAAATGAAAACGCAAGAAAATTTTATGAAGATGAATGTGTGAAATCCAACTGGAGTACACGACAATTGGAAAGACAAATCAATTCGTTTTTCTATGAAAGATTACTATCGAGTCAAGATAAAGAGTTGGTCAGTAGCGAAATATTATCGTTAGAACCAAAAACGAAAACAGCAGAAGATATTATCCGTGATCCTTATGTGTTGGAATTTCTAGGACTTCCTGACCAAGCCAATTTTGCTGAAAAAGATTTGGAAGAAGCCTTGATCAATCATTTACAAAAATTTTTATTGGAACTTGGTAGAGGATTTTCCTTTGTAGCAAGGCAAAAAAGAATCACCTTTGATGGCAGACATTTTTATATTGATTTACTTTTTTATAATTATATTTTGAAATGCTTTGTTATCATAGACCTTAAAATTGGAGATTTAACACATCAAGATATTGGACAAATGCAAATGTATGTAAATTATTATGAAGCAGAAATGATGAATGATGGAGATAATCCGCCTATTGGAATTGTTCTTTGTGCAGATAAGAGTGATAGTCTTGTAAAATATACTTTGCCAAAGGATAGCAACATTTATGCCTCTAAATATAAATTGTATTTACCGAGTGAAGAAGAATTACGAAAAGAATTAAATAAAGAATATGAACAGCTGGATATAGAAAGAAAATTAAATGAAGGCTAAGTAATAATGAATCTGCAAGAAAATAAAAGAAAATCAATCAACCACTGCCTCCCTTGTTGGGAGGTTTTTTTATGGAGGTGAGCCAAATCAAAACATCAAATCTTTTACCACTTATCATTTTAGGAGTTGTCTTTATCCTATTTATGATAGTGGTTTTTTTATTGGAACAGAAAAATTCACTCAACATCAAAAGCAAAACAGTGGGAGATGGACAGTATGGCACAGCTCGTTTTGCAACGGAAAAAGAAAAGCAAAAACAGTTTCAGTATGTGGACTTTACACCTGAAAAATGGAGAAAGCAACCACCGAAAGATTTACCACAAGGCTTGATTATTGGTTGCAGGAAGTCAAAGCATAAGATGATAGCCATTGTAGACGATGGCGATGTTCATGCACTTATGATTGGTGCAGCTGGCGTTGGGAAAACAGCTAAGTTCCTATATCCAAATTTAGAATACTGTTGTGCAGCGGGAATGAGCTTCCTTGTGACAGATACTAAGGGTGATGTGCTGCGTTCTTATGGTCCAGTGGCAAAAGCATATGGTTATGACATTTCGGTATTGGACTTACGAAATCCAACACAATCAGATGGCTTCAATATGCTCAATCTAGTCAATCAATATATGGATAATTTCTTGCAGACAGGCTCCCTTGTGGCAAAGGCAAAAGCTGAAAAGTATGCAAAGATTATTGCAAAAACCATTGTGCAAAATGGGTTGGAAGGTGGAGCAGGGCAAAACTCGTATTTCTATGATTCTGCAGAAGGTCTTGTGACAGCAGTGATTTTAGTGATAGCAGAATTTTGCTCGCCAGTGAAATTCGAAATTGAGGGGGAACAAAGGCATATCGTTTCTGTGTTCAAAATGATTCAAGATTTGCTTGCAGTTGAAAAAAATGAACAATCGAAATTCAAAACATTGATGGATAAATTACCAGATGACCATAAAGCAAGATGGCTGAGTGGTGCAGCACTGAACACATCGGATCAAGGGATGGCATCTGTTATGTCCACAGCCTTGTCAAAGCTGAATGCTTTTTTAGATTCTGAGGTGGAACAATTGCTTTGTTTTGAGTCAAAAGTGGATACGGAAAAATTTGTGAAAGAAAAATCTACATTGTTTTTGATACTCCCAGAGGAAGATCAAACGAAGTTTTTCCTCGTTTCTTTGATTGTGCAACAGCTCTATCGAGAGATGCTGACCATAGCCGACGAGATGGGCGGAAAGCTACCCAATCGAACCATTTTCTTTTTGGATGAATTCGGTGTTTTGCCCAAAATAGAATCTGCTGAAATGATGTTTTCGGCTTCTAGATCAAGACGAATTTCATTTGTTCCAATCATCCAATCCCTTGCACAGCTGACGAAAAACTATGGCAAAGAGGGTGGTGAAATCATCATGGATAACTGCCAAATTGGTTTGTATGGTGGGTTTGCTCCCAACTCTGAAACCGCAAATGTGTTGTCCAAAAATCTGGGTGAACGAACTGTTTTATCAGGGAGTACATCAAAGGGAAAAGAGCATTCCAAGTCTTATCAGATGGTTGGTAGACCACTTATGTCACCTGATGAAATCAAAGCCATGCCAAAGGATACATTCATCGTAACACGCACAGGAATCAATCCTATGAAGTTGACATTGAAACTGTTTTTTGAGTGGGGAATTGTGTTGGATCAAGTATATGTACCGCCAAAGCCTGTGGTACGAAAAGTTGTGTATGCCAATGAAGAAGAAATTCGTCAACGCATTATATTTGGTGGAATTGCGGAAATGTGTAAAGGGCATGGTGTTATGAAAACCGAAAATCCAAAAGTAGATAGTGAGATTACAATAGATAAAGCAGTGAAAGTTAGGCGGTGATGCATTGAAAAATGATAGAAAAATTTATGAGGAAGCGGAGTTGAGCAATCGAGCCAAGCAAGTATATTTATATCTGCGTGACCGAGCTGATGCAAAGGGGTATAGTTTCCCATCACAAAAACGGATTGCAAAAGATTTGAGCATTTCCGTTAGAACCGTGCAGCGAGCCATCAAGGATTTGGAGAAGTCCGGACATCTCCAAAAAGAGGATAGGTTTCGTGAGAATGGTGGGCGGAGTAGTTGCCTGTATTGGATTGTGAAGTGAAAATGATGAAGGATAAAATTGGGGTAGTCTGCCCATTTGGTGGCATATGGGTGGCGTCATAAAGTCGCACCAAGAAGTTATCACTGTAACTTTTGTTACAGAAAGAGGAAGATGGCAGATAAGCAACCCCCAAATGGAATATATAAAAACAGCTTTCTATACAAGAGGTGCATTTGAATAGAAAACTGTTTTTAGCGATTCGTTTATCATTCTTCATCTTCTGAAATAGCAACATGCACATCAATGCCAAAGTTTTTGCAGTATGTTTCATAAGAATCCAAAAGTGGTTCATCTGTAATAATTGCAGACATTTCTTCTAGCTTTGCTAGCAAGAACAGAGATTTCTTTTCAAATTTATTGTGGTCAGCAATGAGAAATACTTTTTCAGAGATGGACATCAAAGCTCTATTGTTTTCGATTTCTTCCACAGCAGGATGGGTGATGTGGCTTCCCAAACTGATCGCACTCACGCCAAAGAAGCATTTTTGGGCAGTGAAGTTTTGAATGTATCGCTCAGCATCTGTACCAACAATCATACCAGATTTTGCCCTGATTTTTCCTGAAGGGATATACACATCAATTCCATCAATCATAGAAGCTTTAGATGCAATGGTGATATTACTTGTGATGATGGAGAGGGGCGTTTTTTCATGGAGATAGTTCAGCATACATTCTACGGTAGAACCAGAATTTAATGCAATAATATCACCTGGTTCAATGAATTCAACTGCTTTTTTGGCAATGCGTTCTTTCAAATCCAAATTGGATTTTCTTTTGGTTGTAATATTTTCTTCTTGTATTTGTGTTTCTGTGGATGAGGATTGCAAATAAGCCCCTCCATACACGATAGAAATATTCCACTCTTGTTCCAATGCTTTCAAATCGCGTCGAATGGTTTCCTTCCCTACATTATAATGGGTCGCCAGGTCCAAAACCTTGACAGAGCCTTTTTTATTCAATAAATCCAAAATTTCGCGACGTCTTTCGATAGATAACATAATATATACCTCCTTACAACTGTTCACCTATAGTATACCATAATAGAAAACGAAACACAAAGAAATTTTGCAAATACAATGTAATGTTGATAAAAAATGAACAAGAAATCACTATATTTATATTTGAAAACTATGATATAATTTTCTGGATATGGGATGTTTTACCAAACAACAAAAATGGGGGATATACAAAATGACCTATAAAGCAACGCAATTAGTAGTGTTTTAGACGGTATGTTTGTAAGTATTTGCAAAGTTGACAAAATACAAATAAAAGTTGATATAAAATATATATAAAGATGATATAAAGTGAATAAAACGTGTTGACCGAATATGTAAAAGTTGATACAATACATATATAACTTGTGCGTGATGAAAGGAAGAATGTTTTTAGAGAAGAAGGGGGAGATGTAATGAGTACAAGTTTGGTTCTGATTTTAATTGCATTTGGTAGTGGCGTTGTTTCAGCAGGTATGGGTGGTTTGATTGCATTTATCATGTGTGGGGTGATTTGTATTCCAGCTTCCTTTGTAGCAGCAGCTGGTGTGGACGTTGGTTTCTTGGGACATGGTATTGGGATTATGTCTTTTGGACCATTTGTTGGACCATATGTTGCTTACGCATCTGGTGTGGTTGCAGCTGGTTATGCAGGTAAAGTTGGACACTTAGAAAATGGTGCTGATATCGTAACACCAATGTTTGGATTTGGTGATGTGAGAGTGCTTTTGGTTGGTGGTTTGTTCGGTGTTTTGGCACAATTGTTTATGATGCTGTATACAAAACTTGGAATTGCAGCTTTGACAGATGGTGGCGCGATGGTTGTTGTAACACTTACAGTAATTGGGCGTTTGGTGTTTGGCAAAACAGGGTTGACTGGTAAATACACAGAAAAAGAACCAAGAAGATTTTTCCCAAATACAAAAGAGTTGCAAATCGAAGTGGTTCTTGGTGGTGCAATTGGTTTGTTGGCAAGTGGACTTGCATTGGCACTCATTGAAGGTGGCGTAGATATGGCAGCGGTTAGCTATTTGCCATTCATTCTCTTTGGTTTCTCTGCAATTAAGTTGTATGGTTTCTCATCTGGTGGCGCAGTTCCTGTTACACACCATTTGACATATCCTTCTGCTAGTGCAGCAATTGCAGGTATCACATTGTTTGGACCTATGGGAATGTTCTTGGGTGTTGCTTATGGTATTGGTTGTGCAATCTTCGACAATATCATCAAGAAAACATTCAATAGCTATAATGATACACATATTGACCCAGAAGCAACTACAATTATGGTGAGTTTCTTCTTATTGTCAGCAATTAAAATGATTGCAATGGCATAATTGTCATAAAAGAAAAGGAAGGGGAGCAATTCATATGTCGAGCTTTGAAAGTTCTATGAAAGAAATAGCAGCAAAGCATGAAATTGATGTAACAAAAATTACATGGGAAATCAAAGATGAAGTTGTATATTTTGCAGGAAATGCCCATGAATGGAGTGCAATGGTTGCATTTTGTCAAGGGGTTGCAAAATTGCCAGAAGTCAAAAATGTTGTAAGTCATATCACAACGCCAGAAAGTGTTCAAAAACAAGCAATTGATCCAACACCTTACAAAGAAATGGGTGTTGTCAAAGAAGTTGATGTTTTGATTATTGGTGCTGGTGTCAGTGGTTGTGGGATTGCAAGAGAGCTCAGCCGATACGATTTGAACATTCTTGTTTTGGATAAAAATTCTGATATTTCAGAAGGTACAACAAAATCCAACAACGGTATGATTCACTCTGGTTATGACACAAAACCAAATAGCTTGAAAGCAAAATATGGCGTCAAAGGAAATGCAATGTATACCCAATGGTCTGAAGAGCTTGGGTTCCATTTCAATCGTACAGGTTCTTTCGTTTGTGGTTTCAACCAAGCAGATATGGATAAAATCCAAGAATTGTATGAAAATGGTGTGAAGAATGGCGTTCCTGATATTGAAGTGATTTCTGGCGATCGTGCAAGAGAAATCGAACCAAACTTGAGTGATGAGATGATTGGGGCATTGTGGACACCAAGCGCTGGTTATGTGGAACCTTATGAAGTGACTTTGGCTTTGGCAGAAAATGCAATCGACAATGGTGCAGAAATTCTTTTGCACACAGAAGTTGTTGATATTTTGCAAGAAGATGGAAAAGTTGCTGGTGTGGTTACCACAAAGGGTATCATTCTTGCAAAAGTGATCATCAATGCAGCTGGTTTGTATACGGATGAAATTGCACGTATGATTGATGATGAATTCTATACCATCCATCCAAGACGTGGAACAATTGCATTATTTGATAAAGAAAATAAAGGGAAATTACATACATTTGCAGGGAAGGCGCCAAGTTCCTTTACAAAAGGTGGTGGTCCACAAGAAACACCAGAAGGTACACTTCTTTGGGGACCATCTGCAAAAGAAGTTGCTGACAAAGAAGATTTGGGCGTGGATCGTGATGATTTGGATTTCGTTATCGACAAAGGCTTGGAACTTACCAAAAATATTGATGGAAACAGCTTGATTGCTTATTTCAGCGGAAATCGTGCTGCAACATTCAAAGAAGATTTTGTTGTAGAAGCTTCCAAAAAAGTAAAAGGATTTATCCATGTAGCTGGTATCCAATCTCCAGGTTTGGCTTCCTCTCCTGCGATTGCCGAAGCAGTTGTTGGATTGACATTGGGAGAATTGGAAGAAAAACCAAGAGAAAAAGCAAACTACAATCCACATCGTGTACATCAAAAAGAATTTAGAGATTGTACAAATGAAGAAAAGAAAGCGTTGATTGCAAAAAATCCAGCTTATGGTCGCATTGTATGTCGATGTGAAACTGTAACAGAAGGTGAAATCCTAGATGCAATTCATGGAAAAGTTCCAGCAACCACAGTAGATGCTGTGAAACGAAGAACAAGATCTGGTATGGGGAGATGCCAAGGAGGATTTTGTGGTAGTAGAGTTTTGGAAATTTTGGCAAGAGAATTACAAGTTTCTCCAGCTGAAATCACTTTGAAAGGAAAAGGTTCCGAAATTCTTACAGCGAAAACCAGAAATGGAGGGTTGGAACAATGAAAACAGTAGATTTGGTCATCATTGGAGGCGGCCCTGCAGGGTTGGCAACAGCTGTAAAAGCACATGAATTGGGCGTGAAAGATATTCTCATTTTGGAAAGAGACATCCAATTGGGCGGGATTTTGCAACAATGTATTCATGATGGATTTGGTTTGCATAGATTCGGAAAACAATTGAGTGGTAGCTCATATGCACAAAAATTCATTGACAAAGTGGAAGAATATAACATCCCAGTGATGTGCAATACCATGGTATTGGATGTCAGTGCAGATAAAAAAATTGTGGCAGTCAATCCAGAAATGGGTTTGATTGAAATTGAAGCAAAAGCAATTGTTTTGGCGATGGGTTGTCGAGAAAGAACACGTCCACAAGTTCGTATCTTGGGCACAAGACCAGCAGGGGTTATGACAGCTGGTGCAGTACAAAGATACATCAATGTGGAAGGTTGGAAAACAGGAACAAGGGCAGTCATCTTGGGTTCTGGTGACATAGGCTTGATTATGGCAAGACGTATGACATTGGAAGGTGTTTCTGTAGAAGGTGTTTATGAAGTTATGCCAAATCTTGGCGGTTTGCGTAGAAACAAAGCGCAATGTTTGGATGATTATAACATTCCTTTGCACTTGGCTACAACTGTTGTATCTGTACACGGTAAAAAGAGAGTGGAAGGTGTTACAGTAGCGAAAGTGGGACCTGACAGATTGCCTGTTCCAGGAACCGAACGCTACATTGCATGTGATTTATTGGTGCTTTCTGTTGGTTTGATTCCAGAAAATGAACTCAGTAGAACAGCTGGAATTGCATTGCATCCCATTACAAAAGGTCCTGTTGTAGACAGTAGCATGATGAGCTCCGCAGAGGGTATCTTTGTTGCAGGGAATGTAGGTGCAGTATTTGACTTGGTGGATTATGTATCTGCAACAGGTGAAGTTGCAGCGGCAGGTGCGACAACATATTTGGAAGAAAAAAGAGTTGCATCCGTGGAAAAAGATGTGATTGCTGGGGAACAAGTATCCTTTGTATTCCCTCAAAAATTGCACATTGATCCACAACAAGAAAAAGCAACTGTATATCTTCGTGTGAGAAGCACGATGAGAAAAGTGAAATTGGAAGTTGTTTCCGGTGATGAAGTGATTGTTACAAAAAGAGAAAACTTTGTGACACCACCAGAAATGGTTTCTGTAGAAATTCCCTTGGACAAGGTGGATACAATGAAAGACCTTTCCATTCGAGTTGTAGAATAAGGAGGGCGAATCTGTGATTGAAAAAGATTATATTTGTATTATTTGTCCACTCAGTTGTGATTTGCATTTGACAGATGACAATGGGGAATTGACTGTGACAGGAAATACTTGCAAACGAGGCGAAATGTACGCAAAAAGCGAATACACAAATCCAGTGCGTATGGTGACTACAACCGTTACATTGGAAAATGGACTCTGTCCGCTATTGCCTGTCATTAGCAGCGATATGGTTCCCAAAAGCAAGTTCAGAGAATGTTTTGATTTGATTTATAACACAAAGGTAGTTGCACCCATCAAAGAAGGAGATGTGGTCATTCCTGATATTTTGGGAACGGGTGTGGATATTGTTTCTGCAAAATCAGTTGTATCTAAAATGAGTTAAGGAGGAAGTCGGTATGAAGAAATACATAATGGTTATGGATGAAGGTACAACAGGCACCAGATCATTGATTTATGACAAAGACTTTGCAATTGTATCACAATGCTATTCTGAATTTACACAATATACTCCATCTGAAGAAAAAGTGGAGCATGATGCAATGGAAATTTACGAAAAAACAATCAATGTGTGTAAACAAGCTATGGAACAAGCGAGCATTCAACCAGAAGAAATTGCTGCCATTGGTATCACAAACCAAAGAGCAACTTGTGTGGTTTGGAACAAAATCACAGGTCAACCTTTGCACAATGCAATCGTTTGGCAAGATGTGAGAACTACAGAAGAATGTGCAAAAATCAACGCAACTCCTTGGGGTGAAGAAGCGAGAAAAAGAACTGGTTGGACAGTTGCCCCTGTATATACATCCATGATGATGAAATGGTATATGGAAAATGTACCTGCAATCAAAGAAGCTGTTGAAAAAGGCGATGCCATGATGGGTACCATTGATACATGGTTGATTTGGAACTTGACTGGTAGACAAACGCATGCCATCAGCTATTCCAATGCATCTGTTACAGGTAGCTATGACTTGGTCGACAATGAGTGGTATACAGAATTTTTGGATTATCTTGGTGTTCCTGTTTCTGTTTATCCAACAGTTGTGAACGACTCTGGTGATTATGGTTGTACATATGAAAACTTGTTTGGTGCATCCATCCCCATCTGTGGAGCGATTGCCGACCAACATGCTGCATTGTTTGCGCAAGGTTGTAGAACAGAAGGTAGTGGCAAAATTACAAATGGTACAGGTTCTTTCTTGGACATCAATATTGGTAACAAATTGGTGGTTTCCAATGAAGGTTTGAATACTGTAATCGCTTGGAAAATCGGCGATGAAATCACATATGCTTTGGAAGGTTATGAATCGGTTACAGGTTCTGCTGTACAATGGTTGCGTGATGGTTTGCAAATTATTGAAGCAGCACCAGAAGCAGAAGCGGCAGCAGAAAGTGTTCCAGATTCCAATGGCGTTATCTTTGTGCCAGCCCTTGCTGGTTTGTCCGCACCATTCCATGATTCTTCTGCAAGAGGAACCTTGTTTGGTATTACAAGAGGCACAACAAGAGCCCATGTCATTCGTGCAACATTGGAAGGCGTTGTATATCGCTTGAAAGATATTTTGAATGCGGTAGAAAAAGAATCTGGTGTCAAAATGCAAGTAGTTCGTATTGATGGTGGCTTGTCTATGAACAACTTCTTGGCACAAAGATTGGCTGATATGCTGGATGTGGAAGTTGCAAGACCATTGTCTGTGGAAGCAACAAGCCTCGGTGCAGCACAAATGGCTGGCTTACACGTTGGTTTCTGGAGTGAAGAAGAATTGCAAACAGCTATGGAAATTGAAAAAGTCTTTGTACCAAATATGAATGAAGTAGACAGAGAAGAAAGATATAGCGTTTGGGTGGATAGAGTCAACCGCTGTATGAATGCAATGAATCGAAAATAAACCAATAGTAATCTACTTTTGAAGATTTGTATCTGACACTATCTATCAAAATTAGGAATATAAGGAGGAAATTATGAAGAAAGAAAATGTACGTCCATTCTTGGACGAAGTTATGAAAACATTACCTGAAGTGACAGTATTGGAAAGAATGGAAGACCGTTTGGTATATGCTCATGGATGTTATCCGTTGGAATACAAATGGTTGTTGCAAGGTCCATATCCATATTTGCCATCTGCAATCTTGATGCCAAACACAACAGAAGAAGTAAGCAAATTGATGGAACTTTCTGACGCTTATGAAGTTGGCGTGATTCCTTACGGCGGTGGTTCTGGTATCGTTGGTGGTAGCATTGCAGAAAACGAAGAAGTTATGATTGACATCAAACGTTTGAGAAGCTTCGAAATCAATGCAATCAATGGTACAGCAAGAGGTGGTGCTGGCTTGACTGGTGCTGAATTCGAAAATTTGCTCAACGAAGCTGGTTTCACATGCGGACAATATCCACAATCCTTCCAAAGTGCAGTTTTGGGTGGTATGGTATCCACAAGAGCTATCGGTACTTTTTCCACGAAATATGGCAAAATGGATGATATGGTTCACGCCTTGGAAGTTGTATTGCCAAACGGTCATATCTACACAAGTCACACAACTCCAAAAGCATCCACAGGACCTGAAATGGATCAATTGTTCTTGGGAGCAGAAGGCGTTTATGGTATCGTGACAGCAGCAGAAGTGAAAATTTATCCAGTTGCAGAAAAACGTCACTTTGAAGCATATACATTTGCAGATACAGTTTCCGCTTTGGAAGCAATCCGCACATTCATTCAAAACAATGTACATCCAGCGGTTATTCGTTTGTATGATGAAGTGGAAGCAATTCCAAGAATTGAAAAATTCAATTATGAAGCAGGTCATGTTATTTTGATTGTAGGATATGAAGGTCTTGCAAAACAAGTAGATTTGGAAAGAGAATTGGTGCAACAATATTGCGAAGAACAAGGTGGCGTTGCAAAAGGCGAAGAAGCTGGTATTCACTGGTTCCATTCCAGATTTTCTACTAAAAAAATGTTGGATCACGATGCAATGCGTGGCGGTACAGCAGATGCAATCGAAGTTGCAGCTCCTTGGGATTGCATTGGCAATGTTTGGAGAGAAATGCGAAAAGCATTGGAACCACTTTGCACAGACGTGGATTGCCACTTCTCCCATGTATATCATACTGGTGCTAGTGTTTATGTAATCTTCCATGCAGAAACAGGTGGCGATGATGTTGCTGGTGCTGAAAGATACAAACAATGTTTGGATACAGCAATCAGAACAAGTTTGGCAAATGGCGGAAATGTTTCCCATCACCATGGTAGTGGGAAAGCAAAAGCAGCATACCTTGTTGATGAACATGGTGAAGCTGGTATGGAAGTGATGAAAGCAATTAAAGATGCTTTGGACCCTAAGGGATTGGTGAATAAAGGAGTGCTTGGATTATGATGAATTATACATTGGAAAATTACGAAGAAGCTTTGGTACGTCAAGTGGTTCATATGGACCAAGCAGTGTGCTATTGCCCAGAATTTAGAGCAACAAAAATGATGCACCAATATCCTTCCAGAAGATTGCAAATTGCTCGTGCAATTATGAAAGGGGAAATGGAAATTTCTGATTATGCTGGTGAAATCAACTTTGGTGCTATCTTATCCAGACAAGGTGAAAGATGGCAAAACTTTGGTGAATCTCAAGAAGATTGTACAGATGCAACTATCCTTTCCAGAGCAATGCTTTTGGCAAAAGGATACGATTCTCCAGCAACAAAAGAATTCTCCAAAATGGTAGCAGATGGTGCATTTGCATCTTCCGCAGTTTGGGCAACACCAGTTGTAAAAGATTCCAAAGTGGCTGTTTTGGTAGACAATGAAACAGCGGGAATTGCTGGTGCAGAAGCTGGATTTGTTGCATATGCAAAGGCAAAAGGTATGGCATTTGCAAATGAAGGCAAAGTGACTTTCTTGGGCTTTGAAT
The DNA here is from genome assembly GCA_030067835.1 of Chakrabartyella piscis. Taxonomy (GTDB): domain Bacteria; phylum Bacillota; class Clostridia; order Lachnospirales; family Anaerotignaceae; genus Chakrabartyella; species Chakrabartyella piscis. The sequence goes on along the minus strand of CP092441.1, from coordinate 2,831,305 downwards.
ACTTTGCATATGGTCTTGTTACAGAAGGCATTGCACACTTGAGCAAAGTGGTTGCAGACTTGAATGCGTTAAATGTAGAAAAAGTGGTTGTACTTTCTGCAAAAGCTGCATACCTTTTGCGCCATTTTGTGAAAAAATTGGATATCGAAGTGAGCTTTGAAGTGGCTTATTTGCCAGAAATGTTGGGCGCAATGCCTCAAAGAGTAAAAACATATATCTATGCTGGTAGCTTTAACTTGAGATATTTGGTGAATGGTGATTTGTTCAATGCTTTGATTTCTAGCGATGATGAAACACAAATTCCAACATCTCAAGAATTTGTTCCATTGTTGTCTGGTTCTGGTAGAATCAATAAATTGACCATTTGGCAAAAACCTGTAGGTGCAGAATATACATTGTTGGCAGCAGACGAAAAAATGATGACAGCAATCAAAGAAGATGCACTTCATGACATCAAAGCTGCAAAAGCAGAACAAATCCTTGTATTTGAACCAACTGCTTATGAACTCTTGAAAAAAGAAATGGCAGATTGTGATGTAAAATACTATTTGGAAGTTTTGTAAGATAAAAAATGTTTGGGGTGGGATTGTTTGACAATCCTGCCCTTTTGTCATTTGAAAATGGAAGGGAGTTAGGTGAATGAAGTTCTCAGCAGAATGTATCATGTGTTTATTGGGCAAAGAAATGAAACGTTTGGCAGAGTATCCAGAAGATAGAAAATTGGAATATATGAAGCGTGTACTATGTACATTGGTAGATGATAATGGGACAGCACCTGAATATCAACATGCTTTGGATACATTGCATAGAGAATTTTGGGGTGATTTGATGGACATATATGAAGCACCAAAAAAGGAACACACACGCTTGATGCTTTTGGAAGAACAAAAATTTGAAAATATGGTGTTAGAGGATAAAAACCCTTTGTATCGTGCAATTCAAATTGCAGGAGCGGGAAATTATATTGATATGGCAGTTATGGAAGATGTGCAAATTGCAAATTTGTTGGAATGTATAGAAGGGTACTTACAAAAAGGCTTAGATAGCACTACGTATCAAAAATTTTATCAAGATTTGCAAAACGCAAAAGAGTTGGTGTATTTGACAGATAATTGCGGAGAAGTGGTTTTGGATAAAGTTTTGATTCGACAAATCAAAAGAGAGTGCCCCAATTTGAACATGTGTGCCATTGTCAAAGAACAACCCGTATTCAATGATGTGACAATGGAGGATGCAAAACTTGCGGGATTGGATTCTTGTATTACAGTTATGGATAATGGAAATGGTGTTGCGGGGACTTGCATGGAACGTTTAAGCAAAGAGGCTAGGAGTAAAGTCGAGAATGCAGATATCGTGATTGCAAAGGGACAAGCTAATTTTGAAACACTATCTGGATGCGGTTTGAATGTATACTACTTATTTTTGTGCAAATGCGATATTTTTGTAAAGACAATGGGCGCAAATAAAATGGATTGTATTTTTGTTAATGAAAGGGAATTAAGTGAGAGAATATAATTTCTTGTTTATAGTATAATTACACACTAGAGAATGGAAAGGTGTTTTTTTGAAGCACAATAAAAGTATATTCTAAAAAGAAATACGCTAAAGATATATCAAATTTAAAAAGACGTGATAAGTATAGCTTTGAAGCTGACTTGTCACGTCTTTTTTTAGTTCATGTTTTTACTTCAAAGCTAAAGATTTATAGATTTGGGGTGAAAGCGTGATTTTTTTATGCAACATAAACTGTCGTTCACCACCGCTTCTAACATTTTGGAAAATCCAATCAAAGTGTAGAAGTGGAGGAAAAACAATGGAGGAAAGAAGAAAGAGTGAAAAGGAATATAGAGCTTTATATCCAGAGGTAAGTGATGAAATCATTGATTTTTTGCAGGAAAGCGACCGAAAGATGGCGTATTTCACAAAGGATTTGAAAGAAGAAAAGTTTTATAAGAATGAAGAAAAATTGGTGATTTATTTCATTCCCAGTAGGGAAGATTCCTTGGAACGTTTGCAAGAGGATACCAATGCCCAGTTTGGTACTTTGGACGATGTGGAAGAAGAAGCAATCAAAAATATAAGGATTGAACGATTGAACAGGGAGCTGGAAACATTGGACGTAGTTGAGCTGGAATTGATAGATGCGTTGTTTCGCAAGGAACTTACACAAAGGGCGTATGCAGAATGCATTGGAAAAGCACAAAGTACGGTGAGTAAAAGGCTGAAAAAGCTCTTGGAAAAGCTGGGAATGAAAAAATTTTAAAAAAATTTCAAAAAAATTGCAAAAAGTGGTGTTCAAGTGCTCGTTTCAACGGCTAAGTATATGAGGGGATTTATATTCTTCTCATTGCTCTTTGAAAATTGCATATGAGAAACCAAAATACAAAAGTTGATGGTCCCAAAAGGAAAAGCACATCAGGAATGTCGCCAAGAAGCATCTGTAGAGAATTTACCAAGATTTACCAAGAAATACCTGTAGAAATCTCTATGAAAAAGTAAGGTGTCGAGCGATATACATCTGCCTGAAAAATAGACTATGGTGGTCTATTTGCAATAATACCATCAATGGCATAATGATACTTCTGTCCAGTCACAGCAATAAAAGCAATGAGGGCAGCCGACAGAGAACCTGTTGGGGGTGAGAATCCCATGATGCAAGCTGACCACTTGCAGTTTTGGTGGATATAAAAATAATCATAATGTTAGAAGCCATGAGAATCAGTGGCATAAAAACCACTGGTTCTTATGTTTGTGATATTAGAGGGATACAAAAAATTCAAAGAGAAAAACAAAAGAGAGGGGATGTACTTATGGGAGAAAGAACAATTACTCGTGGAGAAATATATTATGCAAATCTGGGTGCTGGTGTTGGTTCGGAACAATTTGGTATCAGACTAGTTTTGATTTTACAAAACAACATTGGCAACCGATATAGTCCAACTGTTATCGTAGCACCTGTGACTACAAGGAAGAAGAAAATGATGCCCACTCATGTGGTGGTATCACCTATACGCAACTTAGAAGCACATTCCAGTGTGTTGTTGGAACAAATTCGCACCATTGATCGTGAACGATTGCAAGAATATATTTGTACTGTTCCAAAATATAAGTTGAAACAAATCAACGTGGCACTGGAAATTAGTGTTGGGCTAAACCCTAACTTTTTGTAAGGAGGAATTGCTATGACACAAGAAAACGAAGTTCAAACTATCATCTCTAATGATTTTTATATCATGATGCAAATGCTGAAATCTCTGCTGAATGCAAAGAAAATCACTCGTGAAGTGGCTGATTTAACAGCTTTGAGCCTTGCGAAAGAATGTCAATTAGAACCCATCTATATTTGGTAGTATTGGGTATAGCTTTTGAACTCTCATTGTAGTAGTGTTGTTGCTGCGGGGTATCAATAACACAAAACACCCTGTGAAAGGAGGACGAACCAAATGGCTGATAAGAGTATAAATGGAACAAGTGCAATCAGACAAAAAGAGATTTTTCAAATTGATGCAACCATCAAACAAGAAACCTTCAAAATGCGAGTCGCTGGATATGCTCGTGTCAGCAGTGATTCTAAGGATCAACTTAATTCTTTTGCAGTACAAGTGCGTTACTACACAAACCTAATCGAAGAAAACCTGAGCTGGGAAATGGTAGACATTTATGCTGACGAAGGTATTTCTGGTGTATCCACAGAAAAAAGAGATGACTTCAACCGTATGATAAACGATTGTCGAGATGGTAAAATTGACCGTATTGTCACCAAATCAACAAGTAGATTTTCTAGAAATACGTTGGATAGTATTGCTACTGTTAGAGAGCTGAAAGCAATTGGTGTTACTGTCTACTTTGAAAAGGAAGGCATTGATACAGCAAAACTAAGTGGCGAAAATTTATTAACTCTATACTCTCTATTTGCACAAGAAGAATCCGTAAGTATGTCAAAAAACATGAAAAAAGGTGCTCGTATGAGAATGCAAAAAGGCACATATACACCGAGTAATGCACCTTTTGGATATCGTATGGTCAATAGGCAATATGAAATTTATGAACCAGAAGCAGAAATCATTCGTAGGATTTTTGCTGAATACTTAATGGGTAGTGGATTTAGAGAAATTTGTAAGAATTTCAATGCAGAGGGGATTCCAAGTCGTACCAATAACGTGGTTTGGAGAAAAGGAGCTATATCTTCTATAATCAAAAATGAGAGATATGTAGGGGATTTACTTTTGCAAAAATCATTTAATCAAGATGTGATTCCCTATAAAAACAAAATAAATAAAGGGGAGCTTCCACAATACTATGTCAAAGATAACCATGAACCAATTGTGAGCCGTATTCAATATGAACTTGCAAATATCTTATTAAATGAACGTGCTACTACTGTAAAATTAGAATATGAAGAATATCCGTTCAGTGGGAAAATTGTATGTGGGGAATGTGGTGGTAATTATCGTAGGAAAATCACAAACCACAAAGCTTATTGGGTTTGCAGATTGCATGATACGGATAAAAAGGATTGTGTTTCAGAGCGTATTCGTGAGGACAAAATCACCTTTGCATTCATTCATATGTATAACAAGCTTAGAAAAAATCACCATCAAATCTTAGCACCTATTGTTATCACATTGAATAAGGTACAGGAGCAACAGCAACGAGAAAACCTAGAGCTACAGAATATCAACAAAAAAATAGCAACACTTACAGAGCAGAATCATGCAATGTCTGGACTACTATCCAGAGGCATACTTGATTCTGCTCTTTTTATATCCAAAACGGATGAACTGAAAAAAGAGCTAAAAGATGCAAAGGATTTGAAAATACGACTTCTAGGAAAGTTACGCAAGGATGCTACTTTAGAAGAAACGGAAAATTTGATTGAAATCTTAGATGAGTTGCCAGAAAGTATTACGGAAATGAACGAAGAAATATTAAATGAGATTGTAGAGAAAGTAGTAGCAAAAGACAATCAAACGATTGTATTCATATTGAAAAATGGACTTACTCTAACGGAAAGGATGTGATTGCATGGCACAAAATAGGAAGATATCATATGGATATCAAATCGTTGGTGGAGTGGTCACGGTTAACAAGGATGAAGAATCCATAGTGCAAGGAATTTATCAGATGTACGCAGATGGACTGTCTTACCTAAGTATTGCAACTGAATTGACCAATCAAGGAATACGATATATGCCATCGAAACCAGAATGGAATAAAAATATGATTGCAAGGATGTTGCAAAACAAAAACTACCTTGGTAATGAAAAATATCCTTGCATCATACCAGAAATATTATACCAACAGGCACAAGCTTCTATGAAAACCTATACACCAACCGAGTCTAGTGACATTAAAAAGCTGAAAAATAAACTGGTCTGTGATATATGTGGTCAACACTTAAAGCGAAGAATCAAAGCCAGTGGCAGTGAACGATGGTATTGTCCATCGAGTCCAAGTCACATATCTCTGAAAGTAACAGATGGTAGCATTATAAAAGATATAAGCAATCTACAAAAACAATTTAGTTATGGTCAGCTGAACCAAGTTAATTGTAGCAGTGTTTTATCTATAGAAACCATACAATTACAAAATGAAATAGATGCACTTTTGACACAGACAGAGTTGCAAGTAGAAAAAATCAAAGAAACCATTATGAAACTTGCAGCTTTACAATATGACTTGTGTGCCAATGAATATGCTATGGAAGATGCAAAAATACAAGCACTTGGTCGAAGGCAAAAGAGAATAGATGCAGAGTTATTAGATCAACTGATTGCTGATATAAGAATCAATAAAAATCAAATAACGAAAGCTGTGATGAAAAGTGGAAGAATATTTATGAAAGGAGAAAATCATGGATAGACCAGAACGTGAAGTTATCATGATACCAAGTAAAGATATTTATGGAAATGAACAAAAAAAGCATAGGCAGCTTCGAGTAGCTTCATATAGCCGTGTTTCCACAGACATGGAAGAACAGCTCACAAGTTTTCATACACAAAAATCGTATTATACAGAGTTGATATTGAAAAATCCAGAATGGACACTGGCTGGCACTTATGCGGATGAGGGTATTTCTGGTGCATCTGCTGAAAAAAGACCAGAATTCATGAAAATGATACGACATTGTAAAAATGGAAAAATAGACCTTATCATTACAAAGTCCATTAGTCGATTTGCAAGAAATACCTTGGACAGTGTTGGCTATGTGCGAAAATTGAAAGCGATGGGTGTGGGTGTGCTGTTCGAGAAAGAAAACATCAACACCTTGGAAGAAAACAGCGAAGTTATCCTCACAATCCTTGCATCCCTTGCACAAGAGGAATTAAATTCGCTGAGTATGAATGTTAAGATGGGCAAACGCATGGCAATGAAAGAAGGAAAAGTCACGTTTCAATATAGTAGAATTTATGCATATAAGAAAGGAGAGGATGGTCAACCAGAAATCATACCAGAAGAAGCTATCATCATACGAAGAATTTACGAAAGTTATTTATCTGGTGAAACAACACAAACCATAACGGATGCACTCAATACAGATGGAGTACCTTATCGAAATAACAAAAAGTGGAACGAACCTGTTGTGCGTTCATTGTTGGCGAATGAAAAATATTGTGGAGATGTGATTCTGCAAAAAACCTATGTTACAGATCCCATTAGCAAAAAAATAAAAGTAAATAATGGGGAGTTGCCCAAGACTTATATTAAAAACAACCATGATGCTATCATAGAAAGAGAGATATTCGATAGAGTGCAAGCTGAAAAAGCTAGGCGTGGTGGTAAACGTAAAGTTTCCAAAACAACGATTACAGAAAATGGAAAATACAGCAGTTTGTATGCTTTATCGGAAATACTAATCTGTGGACATTGTGGATCACCATACCGCAGAGTAGTGTGGACCAAACGAAGTGGTGAAAAGCAACCAGTGTGGAGATGTATCAATCGACTTGATTATGGTACAAAATATTGCAGCGACTCGGTCAGTGTAGATGAAGAAAGCCTACATAGAGCTATCATGGGAGCAATTTTATCATCGTATAACACAGAAAAAATAGTTCCATTCGCACTGACAAAAAATCTGAGAGATGCCATGAGAAAGCAAGCAGATGGAACGATTGATATAGGAAAACTAGAGCAGCAAGTGAAAGTTATGATTGATAAAATCATGGGAATAGTAGAAGAAAGTGGAGAATGCAAAAATGAATATGAATACGCACAAGCAGAAAAACAAATGCAATCCCTATCGGCTGAAGCAAGAAGAATTCAAGATATTATAGATGAGTACAAGACAAGTTATGACACCGAAGATACCATTGAAGAAAAATTACTGGAGGTGAGAAGTTATCTGGAAAGTCAACCACAAGATATTTTAGAGTATAATGACAGTTTGGTCAGACAGACAATAGACACCATCAAAGTGATGGACACCAACCACATCATCATCTACTTTAAAGATGGAGAAGTGCATGAACAACTAATTGAATTGAAAGTGAGAAGGTTGAAAAGATAATAGTTATATCATAAATAACTTAAGGCAGCACTGAGAAATTGGTGCTGCCTTTTTAATAGGAAAAAAGAGTGCAGAAATAATGAGAAATCCTTATCCAAAAGAGTGCTGTATATAACAATGAAATGCAGTATCAGAAGATTTACAAAATGCATAGAAAAAAACTCTTGTCAAAATACCGCCCATATGTTATACTACGTTAGGAAGTGAACGGAAAAGGTGTGAGAGTTCAAATCCACCTTTCATTTTAGAATGATATCTATTTTAAGTAGATAGAAAACCGTTTTAAATCCATATAGATATGCCCAGATAGCTCAGTCGGTAGAGCAGTGGACTGAAAATCCACGTGTCGCTGGTTCGATTCCGGCTCTGGGCACTTAAAAATGACTTACTTTTGTTTACAAAGGTAGGTTGTTTTTTTATTTCCAGAAAATATATGCAATCTCAATAGAACCCCAAATTCTAATTTAAAATAGCCACAATTAAACTGAATGAGACCTAATATACATGAACACATCTCGATTATGTAGGGGATGCATTGTATGCATTCCGCTTTCAGTACGTATACAATGCGTACTCTACAAGATATAAAAGTCCTTTTATTTTTAATTGTGACAAAATAAAGTGACTGAATTTGCTTAATATAGGGGTCGATGCCCACATTGACCCATTAGACGCAGGCTACAATAAAAGACAAAAGTGTATTGTGTATACACAGATAGAGGCTCAAATGCCTGAATCCTGAGCAAATGCAGGGGTATTTTGTCGATTGCTTTCGTTTTCAAAAAAAGTCTTATGTTTTTTTTCAGAAACACTTGACAATTTTCGTAATTTGCAATAGAATCAATTTTATTAAAAGCAATGACAGAGAGAAAAGTATTCGGGTTTATCTCAGAGAGCTGGTGTTTGGTGCGAACCAGTGATAAATGAATATGTAATAATCACTCTTAGCTTCCCGGTGGAAATGATAGTATATTGGGACGTTTGCCTACGTTATAGGGCTAGAGTTAGAAGGATACTTCTTTAGACTTGAATGAGATGGAATAATTCCATGAAATAGGGTGGTACCACGATATAATCGTCCCTACGCACAATATACGTGTGTAGGGATTTTTTTATACCTATTTTTCATCATAGTCTATATCAAAATCGGGGAATTGTAGATTAGGAGGAAATTAAAATGGCTAAAAAGTATAGATTTCAAGTAACAAATGGTGTAGATTCCGCAGTGCGTGTCATCGCAACTTTGCGTAGAAAACAATATGCAATCAAAGAGTTCTCTATGGAAGAATTGGAAGACAAAAGCACTTTGCTTTATATCACTTTGGAAAATGACTTGGCTTTCTTGGACAAAGCAGTTTGCCACATGGAAAAATTAGTGGATGTATATGATGTCAAAGAGGTTCAAGTTTGCAGATAAGCACATTGCAAAAGGAGAATTTATATGCACGTTAATGGTTCACAACTCATATTGGAAATATTCAAAGATCAGGACGTAGACACCTTGTTTGTATATCCAGGAGGTGTCTTGGTACCTTTCTTTGATGAATTGTATCACCAAGAATCCCAGTTCCATATCTATAGACCAGCACATGAACAAAATGGTGTGCATGCTGCTGATGGATATGCAAGAAGCACTGGAAAGCTTGGTGTTTTTGTTGCCACATCTGGCCCTGGAGCAACCAATACCATCACAGGTATTGCAACAGCGTATATGGATTCTGTACCACTTTTGATCATTACAGGACAGGTGACCAATAGTTTGATTGGAAAAGATAGCTTCCAAGAAATCGATATCACTGGTTTGACCATGTCCATCACAAAACATAACTATCTTGTACGTGATGTGAAAGACTTGCAAAAAACAATGGAAGAAGCCATTCGTGTTGCAACAACAGGTAGACCAGGACCTGTTTTGGTGGATATTCCAAAGGATGTATTTTTAGATGTATGTGACTACTTAGGTCCTTTGCCAGTGGTAGAAAAGGAAGAAATCATAGATGAAGAAGCGTTGGAACAAGCAATAGAATGTATCAATGCTGCAAAAAAACCTGTAATTTATGCAGGTGGTGGCATTCGCATCAGCAAAACAGAAGAAGCACTTTTGGCACTTGCAGAAAAAGCAGATATTCCTGTGGTCAATTCCTTTATGGGTATTGGCACCATAGACAGAAATCATAAATTGTCTTTGGGGTTTGTGGGTATGCATGGGCTTCGTGAAACCAATATTGCAGTGTCCAAATGTGATTTGTTGTTTGCAATTGGTGCTCGTTTCAGTGATCGTGTGGTGGGTAATGCAGAACGTTTTGCACCAGGTGCAGCCATTATCCATATGGATATAGACGAAACCGAATTCGATAAGAATACAAGACCAACATTGCCTTTGTTGGGTGACTTTAAGACTCTGTTCCCTCGTTTGTTGGCAGGTGTCAAAAAAGCAGACCATAGCGAATGGTTGGCAGAAATCAGATCCTTTGCAGCAGAACGAAAAACAGAAGGCATGTTTACACCAGATCGTATCATCGAAACCATCAATGGAACTTATCCAGAAAATACCGTTTTGGTGACAGATGTTGGGCAACACCAAATGTGGTCAGGTCAGTTCTGGAAAGTACGCAAAGGTCAGGAATTCGTAACTTCTGGTGGATTGGGTACTATGGGCTTTGGTTTGGGTGCTGCAATTGGCGCACAAATTGGAAATCCAAATAAAAATGTAGTTTTGATTACAGGGGATGGCTGTTTCCGTATGAGCAATCAAGAAATGGTCACCATGGTAAGATATGAATTGCCCATTCGTGTGGTGATGTTCAATAATCGTGCTTTGGGTATGGTGCGTCAATGGCAAAAATTGTTCAATGGCGGTAGATATAGCCAAACCGATATTGGTGCAGACTTAAATTATGTGATGCTTGCACAGGCATATGGCATTACAGCTGCAAAAACCACTTCTTTGGAAGAATTGGACGCAGTTTTGGAAGAAACTAAGGATATCAAAGGTCCTGTGTTCATCGAATGCGAGTTTTCTTCTGATTATAATGTATTTCCAATTGTGCCACCAGGTAAAGGCATTGATGAGTTTGTGGAAGAATAAAAGGCTAACTCGAAATCAGGATTTCGAGTTGTAGATAGATGTAAAAAAGACGATTTCCTCGTGCAAGTGCTTTTGGGAAGCACCTAGAAATCGCTTTTTGTCCCATTCACCGCAAGAATGCGGGCAGCGTAAGCTGACTTTGCAACGCAAAGTGATGACCCTGACGAAATACGATTCTGGTCAGTATTTTGCTACGCAAAATGGCTTCGCCATCGGATTTCTTTCCGATACGATCTGCGGAGTTAAGTCTGCGACGCTAAAACCAAAAGAAAAATCGTAGTTTTTTGTAAAACTTTATGTGATACTCTAGGGTCATGGCTTCACTTGCTGTGCCCCTTTTTGTTATAGCCTACTTTGAAAGCTTATCTTTGTAAAATGTTTTTGAATAAAGTTGGGGTCCAGACTTTTCAAAGGATGGTGGTTGTTAAGGCAACGCCTTAAGGTCTTAGTTTTTTGATTGATTTTATTCCTGTTTTTTGTTATGATAGAAAAAAACAATGTGCATTCAACAAGGAGGAATTTTCATGTTTATTATTGATTTGACTTACACAGCACCATTGGAACAATTGGACGCAGTTATGGCAGACCACAGAGCGTTTTTGGAAAGAAATATCGAACTTGGTAAAATTATTTGCGCAGGTAGAAAAAATCCACGTGTAGGCGGTGCAATCATTGCCAATGTGGCATCAGAAGAAGAAGCACGTGCTTTGGCAGGTGAAGATCCATTCTTCCAAAATAACTTGGCAGAATACACATTCACAGATGTAATCGTAGTAAAATACGCAGATGACTTTGCACCATTTATGAAATAAAATTGTTAAGGCAACACTGCAAGATCTCAATCACAATTTTTGCGGTTTATTTTCCTGTCAGAGCCACCAAAAATCCTCGACGATATTTCCGATATCGCCTGCGTTTTTTGGCAATTCTATCAAAAAAATATTCCCACAAATCTTGTAATCAGAATTATGCAGTATTTCCTTGGAGGGGTTGTATCTGCAACCTCTTTTTCTATGAAGTATAAGATTCTTCATTTCATACAGAATGACAGGAAAACGATTGTTTTGTAGGGTTGATTCACGAATCAACCGCTATAAATTGCCACAAAAATAGGATATTGTAGGGGTGGATTCTATATCCACCCGTTATCAACAAAGACTAACTATATGAAGTCAATAGAAAAATGATAAAAAGTTAGATAAACTTACAAAAGTCAGTTGATTAGAAAAAAGGCATAGCAAACAGAGCAACCATTAGTTGCTCGAAAAAACAAATACAAAAAACTAGTGTTGAGGAATATAGGAACAATTATTCTTTAACAAAGAATGAATCAGTCTAACAAGCTTCTTGCCAGCGTGGCTAATAGCAACATAATAATGCTTACCCTGTGACTGTTTGTGGTTAAGATAGTTTTTAAAAGAAACATCACGCATAGCAACAAGGCGAACAGCTTGCAAAATAGCCCAACGCAAATAAGTGGACCCACGCTTTACCATAGGAGTATTAGAAGCATTAAATTTACCTGATTGATAGGTAGAAGGTTCCATACCAGCAAAAGCTAAAAGCTTAGCAGGATTGGAAAAACGATGGATATCACCAATTTCGGCTAAGATGATAGCACCCAAAGTAAAAGAGATACCAGGGATAGACATAATAGGTGAATCGATTTCTTGCATAACAAGTTTAATCTGAGCATCCAAAGCATCAATTTCAGACTGAACAGACTGAACTAATCGAATAGTTTGTTGCAATTCAAAACAAATAGATCTGCTTGAAGAACCAATAGAATTGGAAGCAACGCTTTTAAATGCAATTGCTTTTTCTTTTCCATATTTACCTCTTGAAGCCTTAGAAAGCAAGTTAGTAAGTTTAGTAAGGTGACAATTAGAGATGTCGGTTGGAGAAGGCAGCTCCAAAAGTACAGCATAAGAAGACGCTTGATGAATAGACCACACCAAAGAGGGTAGCTCTGGGAAGATAATATCAATTAATCTAGTAATAGATATTTTCAGTTTTGAGCGATATCCAACCATACGATAACGATGTCTTGTTAGTGACTTTAGCTCAGAAATTTGGTATGATACTGGTGAATAGGATTTTGAATCATCAGTAAAAAGCATAGCAGCAATCACTCTAGCATCTGTCTTGTCCGTTTTGGTCTTTCTGAGCGTGTGGGCTTTACGAAAAAGATTAGTAGATAAAGGATTCAAGGTAGTGACTTGAAAACCTTTAGCAAGTAGAAAGTTAGTGATATTAGTGCTGTAATGCCCTGTTGATTCAAGTCCTATTTTTACGTTAGAAATATCTTTAGAGTCTAAGGCTGAATAGATAGATTCAACTAAAGAATCAAAGCCTAGTTTTGAATTTTCAATGCGTAAAGAATCATTGTGAAGAACACCATCAGAATCAATAATACAACAATCATGTTTGCTTTTAGCAACATCAATACCTACAAATAACATAGAAAACAACTCCTTTAAATTTATTTGATACTACGTTCCACGAACTCTATGTTAAATGTATCCTTGCTCTATATAAAACGTCTATGCGTTATCTAACTAATCAACAATTAAACATAGAGCCATGGTTAGAGCCTTTACGAACCAGTCAGCTAAGCTGCTGTAGGAGAAATCACTAATCCATAGCATCTATTTAAATTATAGTAAATAAAAAATCAAATGAAAACTTAGAATTTACTATGTTTTCATTATACAAGGAGATTCTATGAACCCAACAGAACTACTTGCACAAATTGAACTTTTTGCCTTGGATATGGATGGTACCTTTTATTTGGGTGACCAGATTTTAGAAGGCTCTTTGGCATTCTTGGAGCAAGTGCAACAAGTAGGAAAGAAATTTGTGTTTTTCACAAACAATTCCTCAAAATCCCCAAAGGACTATATCGCAAAATTGGCAAAAATGGATTGCTTCATTGAACCTCATCAAATCATGACTTCAGGTGATGTTTCTGCTACATATTTGCAAAAATATTATGCTGGCAAAGGTGTCTATTTGATGGGGACACCTGCGTTGGCAGAAAACTACAAAGAACATGGTATCCAATTGGTAGAGGAAAATGCAGATGTTGTGATGATTGGTTTTGATACCACTTTGACCTATGAAAAATTGGAAAAAGCATGTACCAATATCAGAAATGGAGCAGATTTCTTGGCAACCCATTTGGATATCAATTGCCCAATTGAAGGTGGATTTATTCCAGATTGTGGCGCATTTTGTGCAGCAATTGCTTTGTCTACAGGCAAACAACCAAAGTTCCTAGGCAAACCCTTTCCAGAAACTATGGAGATGGTGGAAGCAAGAACTGGTGTAGCAAGAGAAAAAATTGCTTTTGTTGGCGATCGAATCTATACAGATGTGGCAACTGGTGTCAATAATGGAGCTGTTGGTATTTTGGTATTGTCAGGTGAAGCAACTATGCAAGATGTGGAAGCATCAGATGTGAAACCACATGCAATCTTTGCATCCATCGCTGAAATGGGTCAATATCTATAAAATATATATGATTGCGTATTTGGGTTTTGTAGGGGCGACTATTAGTCGCCCGTTTGTAATAAAATTAAAAAAACAGTTGACAAATGCATAAACCTTGTATATAATATAATAGTTGCTTGAGCAACACAACTACATATGCGCGAATGGCTCAGTGGTAGAGCATCGCCTTGCCAAGGCGAGGGTCGCGAGTTCGAATCTCGTTTCGCGCTTGAAAAAAGCAGACTTCAGTTTGAGGTCTGTTTTTTTATTGTGAAAACGGTGGGAGCAAGCCATCGCCCTACAGGGGGAATGTTTTGTTGTAGGGGCGAGCATTGCTCGCCCGCTGGTTTGCCCATAGCGATAATGGTTTCGTAGGGGCGACCAGTGGTCGCCTGTTTGCCAATAAAGATTCCCCATTACATTTGGAATGACAAAGATCCAATCGTGTTTTGTAGGGGATGGCGTCCTCGACATCCCGCAAATATCATCTTGACTTACCTCGATAATCAAGGTATAATCCATACATAGAATGTCTAGGTAAAGGAGGAATGGATATGGCAGTGGACAAAGGTTTGATGGGTGGTAGTACTGTATTTATGTTGTTATCGTTATTACAAGAAAAACCATGTTACGGATATGAAATCATCAAAGAAATTGAAAAACGTAGTGATAACGTGTTCCAAATGAAGGAAGGTACCTTATATCCTGTGCTCCATCGTATGGAAAACCAAGGATATGTGGAATCCTACAGAGAAAAAACAGATTCTGGCAAAGAACGCAAATACTACCGTATCACCACAAAGGGTCAAGGTCAGCTTGTGGAAGAAGAAAAACAATGGAAAGAATTCACCTTCTCAGTTGCAAAAGTGGTTGGAGGGATGTCCTATGGCACAGCTTGATTGGAAGGAATACTTGGACGAAGTCACTTCCTATGTGAAGTTCAAATACGATAGAAATGAGATTTTTTGTGAGCTGGCAGAACATATGGAAGATAGATATGAAGACTTTTTGGCAGATGGTATGGAAGAAGCAGAAGCCAAATGCGCTACAATTGCTTGTATGGGGAATGCAAAAGAAGTTGGCGAGGAGTTGGACAAAGAACATTCTCCTTTGTTGGGTTGGGTGTATGTGACTTTAAAGCGGTTTTGCATTTTGATGGTGATTATGACTTGTATACCTGTGTTGAATATTGGGTTTGGCTTTGCAAATAGCCTATTCAATCTCTTGGATAGACATTACTATGACGATAGTCCTTTGGTATATACCATAGAAATTGACGAAAACTATCAAATCTATAAAGATACCTTGATTTTAAAGGATTTTCGATATTACGAAGATGGCACTTTGGAATTGTCCTATGCAACTTGGTCAAATCCCTTTGCAAAACGAGTGTTTTGGAGTGCTTCGGCAAATGTTTCTTTGTACGATGGAAATGGAAATGCAATCAATACTGGTGGCGGTGGCTATAAAGGTGCTGGATATTACAGCATTGGTTCCCAAAGGGTGAGAGATGTGCCAGAAGATGTTGCATATGCTGTGGTGGCACTTGGTGAAACAGGGGTGAAATTCGATATGCAAGAAGGGCGGGTGTATGCAAATGAATAGAAAGAAGAAAAGTCTTGTGTATGCACTGGTTGTTTGCTTGTTGTGCTTTTTGTATGTGCGGTTGAATGGGTATTCTTTCACAATGGAAGAACTGCTGTATGCCAATGAAATCGGTTTGCGATATGGACCATCGGAAGAAATTTTGGCAGAATATGAAGATAGAAATGGAAATACTGTGATCATTGGACGTGTGGGAAATGATTTGTCCTATGCAACAGCAGAACGTCATTTGTTCTTTTTGTGGAAATATGCAGATAATGGCTTGCGTGGGTGCAGTTGGAACTATGATAAGGATATTTGGTTCCAAAGTTTGAATGAAAAGCTCATTTGGCTATCTTCCATAGAAGAAGTGACAGAGGTATATCTCTATTATCAATATGGATTTGAAGATGAAGATGGGGAATACCAAGATATCTTCCAAGAAACGGTTTTGCCTGTGGATGAAAGAGGGTTCTTTATGGGGGATTGGTCAATTCAACCGGAACATGAGAAATACTTTGCGGAAGAAGAAAATATTTGGGTATATGCTTCCTATATCGAGGGTAGAAACGTAGATGGCGAAGTTTTATACCAATGGGGTTATGACAAAGATGGCAATACCTTCTACCCAGAAGATTATGATGGTGGGTATTATGGAACCATAGAGGGCTGGGTGGATGCTGGAAATGGCTTTGTGAAATGGAAAAATTGAATTGTAGAGGAGGGTTTCCATGCCTTCTGGCAAGGATTCTTCACCGTAAACGGGTTGTCGAGGACGCCAACCCCTACAGGATGACAAAACATAGGTGGTACATTCTCTCGTTTGTCATTCTGAGGAGTGAAACGACGAAGAATCTTAGGTGTTGTTGTAAGGGAACATCTTTTGGTTTTGTAGGATCAAATTCCATATTTGCCTGTTTTGGAAATTGGATGATATTGGTTTTGTAGGGGTGTCCCCGTGTGGGCACCCGTTGGTTTTCTCCTGTAAATTTCAAAAACCCCTTGACAAAATCTCCAAAATAGAGTATCATATTTTAAGTAAATTAAATATGCGCGAATGGCTCAGTGGTAGAGCATCGCCTTGCCAAGGCGAGGGTCGCGAGTTCGAATCTCGTTTCGCGCTTTAGAAGAAGCAGACTTCAATTGGAGTTTGCTTTTTTTGTATCCATTTTATTTGTTTTTGTTTGTAAAATTTTTGTTTTTTTAACACCAATATATTTTTTTGTGATAGAATAAGGCTAATTGAATTGGCAAAAACTGAAAGAGGGGGATATATACATGGAAACAAGAGAAATGAAAACAATTGGCACAACACCATCATTGTTGGGTATGGGTTGTATGCGTTTTCCTTTGCAAGAAGATGGAACAATTGATGTGGCACAAACACAAGAAATGATGGATTATGCTTTGGCAAATGGCGTCACCTATATTGACACTGCATATTTCTATCACAATGGTGAAAGTGAAGGCGTTGTTGGCGAAATTTTGGCAAAATACGATAGAAGTTCTTATACATTGGCAACCAAATTGCCTGTATGGACTATGAAAGATGCCAGTGACACACGTAAAATTTTCGAGGATCAATTGCAAAAATTGCGTACAGATTATATCGACTACTATTTGTTGCATAATTTGAGTGCAAAATCCTGGCAAGCAGTGAAAGACTATGGTTTGATTTCCATTTTGGAAGAATTGCGTGCAGAAGGCAAAATCAAATACATTGGCTTCTCTTTCCATGATGAATATGAAGTTTTTGAAGATATCATCAAATATTACAAATGGGATTTCTGTCAAATCCAATTCAACTATATGGATACAGAAGAACAAGCAGGTCTTAAAGGCTATCAATTGGCAGATGAATTGGGGATTCCTCTTGTGGTGATGGAACCAGTTCGTGGTGGTGCTTTGGCAAAACTTTCAGATGATATGGAAGAAAAATTCAAAAGCATCAATCCAGAAGAAAGCATTGCATCTTATGCGCTTCGTTATGTGGCAAGCTATCCAAATGTCAAAGTCATTCTCAGTGGTATGAGCAATTTGGAACAAGTCAAAGACAATGTTGCAACCTTTTCACCATTACGTCCATTGAGCCAAGAAGAAATCATGGCAATCCAAGAAGTGCGTGTTGCATTGGAAGAAAGAATACAAAATGGATGTACAGGCTGTGAATATTGTATGCCATGTCCACATGGGGTAAACATTCCACAAAACTTCAAACTCTGGAACACATATCACATGTACCAAAACTATGAACCTATTCGTTTCCCTATGATGAATTTGCCAAAGCGTAGTCAAGCAGATAAATGTGTGGGCTGTGGTCTTTGTGAAGCAAAATGTCCACAACACATCAAAATTTCAGAAGATATGCCAAAGGTTTGGGCAGATCTTAGCAACCCAATATGGAAATAAGAGAGGAAACAACAATATGAAAGAAATGGAACAAGTAAGAAGTGCTTTGCAAGGGGATGTGACCTGTGCAATGTTGTCTGTTCGAGGTGAATTGCATACTTCCAGCAAAAAAGGAATTGCACCCATCATGGAAGTGTTGGCAACAGATCCTAAATTTTTACAAGGTGCTCTTGTGGCAGATCGTGTCATTGGCAAAGCGGCAGCAATGCTTTTGGTGAAGGCTGGCATCTGGGAATTGTATGCAGAAGTCATCAGCGAACATGCTCGTATGTTTTTGGAAGTCCACAACATTCCCATCACATATAGCAAAGTGGTACCCTATATCATCAATCGTAAAGGAGATGGTATGTGTCCTATGGAAGCAACGGTTTTGGATATGAAAAACGTAAATGAAGCATATGTTGCATTGCAAAATAAAGTTGCAGAATTACAAGCAAAGTAAAGGAACCTTAAATTGCTGTCATCTAAAATAAGGTTGCATCGTAGGGTAGGGTCTTGACCCTACCGCAATACTACTACAAACCATCAATGCGTTACGTATGGGTGGCGATTCATGAATCGACCGCAACACTATCATAAATCATCAATATACTCTGTAGGGGAGGGTTTCCATGCCCTCCTATGGTTTTTTGAAAACACATCAAAACTCTTCACCATTCACTCTTCACTACATCCCGAAGGAGGTCTTTTATGTTTGTTGGCAGTTGCGAAGTGCAATTTTACGCAGATTGGGTCACCAGCTTGAAAGAAAAACGCATGGTGGTACAAAGTCTTATTCAAAAAACAAGACATAAATTCAATGTGGCAGTGGCGGAAGTGGATTTGCAAGATAACCACAAAAACATTGTCATTGGTTTTGCTTGTGTTTCCAATGAAATGCACCATGCAGAGAAAATGATCCAAACCATTTTGGACTTTATGGAAGAAAATACAGAAGCAGAGTGTATACGATCAGAATTTGAAGTTTTATAGGATGTAAATATACCAAAATCAAAGGTTTTTTTCATAGAAACAGTAGATTTTAGAAAATCTATGTGATATAATGAATCGTTAATGTCCGTATATTGGCGGAATGGAAAAGACAACAAATCTAAATAGATATGAAAATACGAGTTGTCATAGAAATGGTATCTAAGGAGGAAAAGGAAACATGAATGCAGCAATCTTGAAACAAGAAAAAACAGAAGTACAAATTTCTTTTGAAGTAACAGCAGAACAATTGGAAGTAGGCTTGGCATTTGCTTTCAACAAACGCAAAGGTCAAATCAACATTCCTGGATTTAGAAAAGGCAAAGTGCCTAGAAAATTGGTAGAACAACAATATGGTGAAAGCTTCTTCTATGAAGATGCAATCAACCACATTTTCCCAGAAGTTTACACAGAAGCAATCAAAGAATTGGGTCTTGAAATTGTTTCTTCTCCAGCTTTGGATGTGGAATACATCGAAGGTGGCAAAGGTGCAAAATTCATCGTTGATGTAACTGTAAAACCTGAAGTAACTTTGGGTCAATACAAAGGTCTTTCTGTAGACAAAGAAGTTGTAGAAGTAACAGAAGAAGAAGTTATGGCTGAACTTTCTGCACAACAAGCAAAAAATGCTCGTAAAGTAGATGTAACAGACAGAGCTGCTGTTCTTGGCGATGTTGCTAAAATCAGCTATGCTGGTTCCGTTGATGGTGTACCTTTTGAAGGTGGACAATCTGATGAACACGATTTGGAATTGGGTAGCAATACATTCATCCCTGGTTTCGAAGAACAAGTGGTAGGTCACAGCGTTGGCGAAGCATTCGACGTAAATGTAACCTTCCCTACAGAATACCATGCAGAAGAATTGGCTGGCAAAGAAGCAGTATTTGCAATCGTTTTGAAAGCACTTACAGCAAAAGAAATGCCTGAACTCAACGATGCATTTGCAGAAGATGTTTCTGAATTCGAAACATTGGCTGAATACAAAGCAAGCATTTTGGAAAAAATGACTGCAAGTAAAACAGAGAAAGCAAAACAAATCGAAAGCGATAAATTGATGGATCAAGCTGT
Source organism: Chakrabartyella piscis (assembly GCA_030067835.1). Taxonomy (GTDB): domain Bacteria; phylum Bacillota; class Clostridia; order Lachnospirales; family Anaerotignaceae; genus Chakrabartyella; species Chakrabartyella piscis. Next base: position 2,811,185 of record CP092441.1, on the reverse strand, counting down.
TGCAAACTGTACAATGGAAGTTCCAGAAGTTATGTACGAAAACAAAATCAACAACATGATGAAAGAATTCGAAGAAAACTTGATGCGTCAAGGTTTGAGCATGGATATCTACTGCCAATATATGGGCACAACAGTAGAATCTATGAGAGAAAACTTCAAAGAAACAAGCGTTAAGAGTGTAGAAGCTCGTTTGATGTTGGAAGCAATTGCGAAAGCAGAAGGCTTGACTGTTTCTGAAGAAGAACTCAAAGCAGAAATCTGCAAATATGGCGAAAGCTATGGTATCGATGCAGAAACAATGCTTGGTATGTTCAGAGATGAAGACAAAGAATCTTTGGAACAAGACATGGTAGTACGTGCAGCTGTAAAATTGATTGAAGATAGTGCAATCGTTACAGAAGCAAAATAATCCATAACATAAGATGATGTAGGGGCGGTTGCCTATATCAGCCAAAACCTAGGGTTTTGGTTGATGGGTCATCCGTCCTTATTGTGTATTATGGTAAATTTGCAAAAAATGACAAAATACGAACATAAAATAGAAATGGAGGGTTTCATATGAGTTTGGTACCTATGGTTGTGGAACAAAGTAACCGTGGAGAGCGTTCTTATGATATTTATTCCAGATTGTTGAAAGATAGAATCATCTTTTTGGGTGAAGAAGTCAATGATGTAACAGCAAGTCTTGTGGTTGCACAATTGTTGTTCTTGGCAGCAGAAGACCCAGATAAAGACATCAGTCTTTACATCAATAGCCCAGGTGGCTCTGTAACAGCAGGTATGGCAATTTATGACACCATGCAATACATCAACCCAGATGTGTCTACCATTTGTCTTGGTATGGCAGCAAGCATGGGTGCATTTTTGTTGGCTGGTGGTGCAAAAGGCAAACGTTTCGCTTTGCCAAATGCAGAAGTGATGATTCACCAACCTTCTGGCGGTGCAAGAGGTCAAGCAACGGATATCCAAATCCATGCAGAAAATATCTTGCGTACAAAATCCAAATTGAACCAAATCCTTGCAGATAACACAGGCAAACCTGTAGAAGACATTGCAAGAGATACAGAAAGAGATAACTTTATGAGTGCTGAGGAAGCAAAAGCATATGGCTTGATTGACGAAGTGATTGTAAAACCTCAGACAAAGGAGAGAAGCTAAGTATGGCAGATAGAACAGAAGACATGAAAGAAGTACGTTGTTCCTTCTGTGGCAAATCCCAAGAAGAAGTGCATAAAATCATTGCTGGTGTAGATGGCTATATTTGCGATGAGTGCATCGAACTTTGTATGGATATCATAGAGGCAGAGCAAGAAACTTGGGTGGAAGAAGATCATGATAGAGAACTTCCAAAACCACAAGAAATCAAATCTGCTTTGGATGCCTATGTAATTGGACAAAATAAAGCCAAAAAAGCATTGGCAGTTGCAGTGTACAATCACTACAAACGTATTTTCATGAATGTAGAATCAGAAGATGTGGAATTGCAAAAAAGCAATATCCTTTTGGTGGGTCCAACAGGAACAGGTAAAACCTTGCTTGCACAAACACTTGCAAAGGTCTTGGATGTACCATTTGCCATTGCAGACGCAACATCTTTGACAGAAGCAGGCTACGTTGGGGAAGATGTGGAAAACATCCTCTTGAAATTGTTGCAATCTGCTGATTTCGATGTGGAACGTGCAGAACGTGGCATTGTGTACATCGATGAAATTGATAAAATTACAAAAAAATCCGAAAACGTTTCCATCACAAGAGACGTCAGTGGTGAAGGTGTTCAACAAGCACTTCTCAAAATTTTGGAAGGAACTGTTGCAAGTGTACCTCCTCAAGGTGGTAGAAAACATCCTCATCAAGAATTTATCCAAATTGATACCACAAACATTTTGTTCATCTGTGGTGGTGCTTTCAGTGGCATTGAAAAAATCATTCAAAACCGTAAAGGTCAAAAAGTCATTGGTTTTGGCGCAAAAGCACAAAGCAAAGTGGATGAAAATATGGATGAATTGTTGCGTGCAGTGATGCCACAAGATTTGCAAAAATATGGCTTGATTCCAGAATTTATTGGACGTTTGCCAGTTGTGGTTACTTTGGATAGCTTGGATGAAGAAGCATTCCTTCATATTTTGACAGAGCCCAAAAATGCTTTGACCAAACAATATGAATTCTTGTTCTCTTTGGACGATGTGTCCTTGGAATTCCAAGAGGAAGCACTCAGCGCCATTGCAAAAAAAGCCATGGAACGTGCTACAGGTGCTCGTGGATTGCGTGCCATTATGGAAGAATTCATCAATCCTGTGATGTATGAGATTCCTGCTGCAACAGATGTGGAAAGATGTATCATCACCAAGGAAGTTGTGGAAGATGGTCAAGAACCATTGTATGCGTACAATGCAAATAGACCAAGCTTGCAACCAAAACAAAGACGTAAATCAGATGCTCCCAAACAAAAATCTTCATCATTCTGATGGAAGTATCATAAAATATGAAGTAAACCAAAGACCATAGGTAGAGAGAAATCTCAAATTATGGTCTTTTTTTTTGAAAAATTCATAGGAAATTACAGAGGATTTGTGAAATACTACATAGAAAAGATGAGAAATATCCATTTCTGACGGAATATTGTTTTTAAATTATGGAACGCCTAGACAATATCACGAAATAATAGAAATAGAGGAAAAAGCACCTGAAAGTGTTGACGAAAGGGCATATGGACTCTATAATAGATGTATTCCTAATAAAGACAAAATTAGACAAGTGTCCACCATATAAAAACGATAAGGAGCAGAAAACTTATGTTAACCATTGAAATGATTCAAGATGCAAAAAAAGTTTTAGAAGGTGTTGCGAGACAAACACCATTGCTTTCCACAACGCTCATCAATCCAGGTTCTGATGTATATATCAAATGTGAAAATATGCAAATTACAGGATCTTTCAAATTGCGTGGTGCTTACTACAAAGCAGCCAATTTGACAGAAGAAGAAGCACAACATGGTATCGTGGCTTGTTCTGCTGGAAACCATGCACAAGGTGTTGCATATGCAGCACAAAAAATGGGTATTGAATCTGTCATTTGTATGCCAGCTGGTGCTCCTTTGGCGAAAGTAGAAGCAACCAAAAACTATGGTGCAGAAGTGGTTTTGGTGCCAGGTGTGTATGATGATGCAGCAGCAAAAGCAACAGAACTCCAAAAGAAAAAAGGATACACCTTCTTGCATCCTTTCAACGATCCATATGTAATGGCAGGCCAAGGTACTGTTGGTTTGGAAATTGTAGAACAATTGGAAGATGTAGAAGTGGTTTTGGTGCCAATTGGTGGTGGTGGTTTGATCAGTGGTATTGCATGTGCCATCAAAACATTGAAACCAGAATGTAAAGTATATGGCGTACAAGCTTTGGGTGCTGCGTCTATGCGCAATTCCATTCGTGATGGTAAAGTAGAAACCTTGTCTGAAGTGAATACTGTGGCAGACGGCATTGCAGTCAAACAACCAGGGGATAAAACCTTTACAGCAGTACAAAAATACGTAGATGGCATTGTAACCGTAACAGAAGAAGAAATTGCAGCAGCAATCTTGCATTTGTTGGAGAAACAAAAAACAGTGGCAGAAGGTGCAGGTGCTGTTTCTGTTGCAGCAGCAATGTTCAATAAAGTGGATATCATTGGTAAGAAAACCGTTTGCGTCATTTCTGGTGGTAATGTGGATATCAATATCTTGGATCGTATCATCGACAAAGGTTTGCAAGTTGGTGGACGTTTGACAGATTTCTCCATCACTATCCCAGATAAACCAGGTCAATTGACACGTATGTTGCAAGTCATTGCAGATGCAGATGCCAATGTGTTTAGCATCAACCACGATCGTGTGGGCAAAGGTGTTGCTGTTGGTAAATGTAAAGTGGATGTTACTGTGGAAACCAGAAACAAAGAACACTACTTTGAAGTGATTATGGACTTGAAAGAAAATGGTTACGATATTAGCTTGTAAAATAAATAGTTAGATGAAAAGAAAACCACCTTGTGTCGGCAGTTAGACTGCTTCATAAGGTGGTTTTTTGCATGCTTTAGAATAAATCAGAATGACTACCAGCACGATATAATACAAGTGTCAAAATATCATTTTTCACACCATATATCAAAAGCCAATCAGGCTGTATATGACATTCTCGGTAACCAGAATAATTTCCAGATAGTGGATGGTCATGATATTTTGGCTCCAAAGTTTCTTGGTTTGCCAGTTGTTCAATGACAACAAATAACTCTTCTATTGGTTTATTTTGTTTTTTTGCCAGCTTCAAATCTTTCTTGAATTGCGAGGTGAACTTAACTTCCAAATTCATATTTCAAGCGCCTTTCTCAAAGAATCCATATCGTGATATCCTTTTATTGTTGGATCATAAGCAATTTTATCGCCTTCTATAAAAGCAGATAGGGTTGTTTGATTGGGGATATTGCGAGAAATTTCAAAAGGGATTTTGTTTTCACGTACAGCTTGTTTCAAAAAAATATTGATTGCAGTTGTCATATTCATACCAAGGTCAGCAAACAGTTCTTCTGCTTGTTTTTTGATGGTATCATCCATACGAATATTCATATTTGCCATATAAAACACCTCCTTATACAAGTATAGTATCAGTATATGTACCTATTGTCAATGCAATACATACATATTGCAATGCAAATGAAAAACCACCTTATATCAGCAAAATTGCTTTTTAAAGGTGGCTTTTATTTATGATATAAAATAATCGGGTCAAGCGTCGCATGCTTGCAGGGTTCGGGACAGCGTCCTGAGGTCTTATCTTTTGACCTTAATCTTGATTTTAAAATTGACCTTTGAATACATCCACTTTATTAAGTGCTTCCCAAGGCAAATCCAAATCTGTACGACCAAAGTGACCGTAAGCAGCAGTTTGTTGATAAATTGGTCTACGCAAGTCAAAGTTTTTGATGATTGCAGCTGGACGCAAATCAAAGTTTGCTTGTACCAATGCTGTAATTGCTTCATCGGAGATTTTGCCTGTGCCATATGTGTTGATCAAAATGGAAACTGGTTTTGCAACACCAATTGCATATGCCAGTTGTACTTCACATTTGTCAGCAATACCACTTGCAACAATGTTTTTTGCAACGTGACGAGCTGCGTAACAAGCAGATCTATCTACTTTTGTAGGATCTTTGCCACTGAAAGCACCACCACCGTGAGCAGCGTAACCACCATATGTGTCAACGATGATTTTTCTACCAGTCAAACCACTGTCACCCATAGGTCCACCAATTACAAAACGACCTGTTGGGTTGATGTAGTATTTTGTGTTTTCATCCAACAAATCAGCAGGGATAACAGCTTCTACCACGTGTTTGATGATATCTGCACGAATTTGTTCGTTGGTTGCTTCTGGATCGTGTTGTGTAGACAATACCACTGTATCCACACGTACTGGTTTGTCGTCAACATATTCTACAGTTACTTGGGATTTACCATCTGGACGAAGGTATTCCAAAGTACCATTTTTACGTACTTCTGTCAATTTCAATGTCAATTTGTGTGCCAAAGAGATTGGCAATGGCATTAATTCTTCTGTTTCGTTACAAGCAAAACCGAACATCATACCTTGGTCGCCAGCACCTGTATCGAATTGGCTGTCATCTTCGCCAGTCTTGTTTTCCAACGCTTTGTCAACGCCCATTGCAATGTCAGGAGATTGACCGTGGATGGAGGTGATTACAGAACAAGTTTCGCTATCGAAACCGTATTTTGCTCTATCGTAACCAATTTTTTTCACAGTTTCACGTACGATTTTTTCCACGTCTACGTAAGCGGATGTTGTAATTTCACCCATTACAAATACGATGCCAGTTGTGGTTGCAGTTTCGCAAGCAACCCTTGCATTTGGATCCACAGACAACAATGCGTCCAATACACCATCAGAGATTTGATCACAAATCTTGTCAGGATGCCCTTCAGTTACAGATTCAGATGTAAATAATCTTCTACTCATTTGTTTCCTCCTATATAGGTTCGATAATTGGGAATAGAGGTTCCATTGGAACACACAATCTAAACGATTGCCAAAGTGAGATATCATTGTTTTTTTCAAATAAAAAAAGCCCAAACAGGGCAAAAATTTCTTCTCATCTTCCGTTAAAAATAACGGGGGAATTGGCACCGATACGGAAATAAACCGCCGGTTGCCGGGTGTCACAGGGCCCTGTCCCTCAACCACTCTTGATAAGTTCTCTATTCAGTTTCTGATGCATTATATCAATAAAAAAGCAAGTAGTCAAGGGATATTTTTGTAATTTGTGTAAAATTTTTCATAAATGGGGTAAAATTGTCCCACTCCAAGTGGAAATCAGCCGATCTTGTGTCCAAGCAGCGTTTGCAGGACTGGAAGAAGGCAAAGAAATGATGGGATAGCCAACAGATTTCTCTTGGTACTTTCCATATAATTTGCAAGCAGCAGCTCCGTTGCCAAAGATGGGGATATTGCCTGTTTCTTTCAGAATAATTGATAAATCTGTAGGCACTGCATTTTGTATGGAAGCATCGCTACTGCCGATGATATCACAACTTTCCACAACATCATAAAGGGCAATGCCATATATTTTGGCAAAAGCTGTTTTTTCTTCTATGGTTATGGGCAGTGGTGCATCAAAACAAGCGGATAATATTTTCCAAAAACGATTTTGTGGATGCCCATAATAAAAATTTTGTTCTCTGGATTTGACAGATGGTACAGACCCAAGAATTAAAATTTTGCTGTCTGGTTGAAAGAGTGCTGGAAATGTATGTGTCACATGTTGTGGTGTTTGATTTTTCATAAAAACCTCCATAAATACTATTTTTGCGGTTCAGCGATCATATATACGTATAGTTTCTTTGCATAAGTAAATTTTGTCAAGAAATTTGTAAAAATTTTCAAAAATAGTGGAAATATATTGTCAAAGGTAGGATTTTTTGTTACCATAGAGAAAGAAGATTATAGAATGGAGTGAAGATGTTGAAAGTACAAGAATCTATGGAAAATTATTTGGAAACCATTTTCGTATTGGAAAAAGAAGTGGGTGAAGTACGCTCAATTGATATAGCAAATGCACTGAGTTTTAGCAAACCAAGTGTCAGCAATGCCATGAAAAAGCTGAAAGCAGATGGATATATTGAAATGGAAGATCGTGGTAGTGTGTTCTTGACAGAAAAAGGACGTGCAGTTGCAACTGCCACATATGAAAGACATTGTGTCATTTCTACAATGCTCATGGAATTGGGTGTTACCAAAGAAATTGCTTTGGAAGACGCTTGTAAAATGGAGCATGTCATTCATGAAGAAACATTGGAAGCTATGAAACGATACATGAGCAATAAAGGTGTTACCCCAATAGAAGAATAAGCGCAAACAGAAGGCTACTCTCATTTTTGAAAGTAGCCTTTTTTTAATGGGTAATATAGTATTGTCTCTTTTCAAATAAGAGTGTCTGTAGGAAGTAACTACCCCTTATGAAGCATCTTGTAGGGGCGACCTGTGGTCGCCTGCTGTTTCTAGTATGGCAATACTTATCTTAAAAGGGAAATATCATTCCAAACCAGACAAATATCATTCCAAACCAGACAAATAAGCATATCCATACAATTTACCTGCTTCTGGTGTAATGCCAAAACGATAGGAAAACAGTTCAGAAACCGTTACAAATTGGTACCCATCTGCAATCAATTCGGGAACCAAAATCTCCACAGCTTCCACAGTGGTTTCATAAATATCATGCATCAAAATTACAGAACCATCCAAATCTTCTGTTTCTGCAATGGTTTCTAGGATTTTATCGGTATCACGGGATTCCCAATCCAAAGTATCCAAAGACCAAGTGACACAAGCAATGGGTATGTTTTTTTGTACAAAATCATTGCAATAGCCATAAGGTGGTCTGAATAGAGTGGGTGTAAAACCAACTGCATCCAAAAAGGCTTTTGAAGTCAATGCGTAATCTTCTGCAATTTCTTCAGCAGACAAAATATTGAAGTTTTTGTGTGAATAGGAGTGATTTCCAAGTTCGCTACCCAATGCCACTTGACGACGCACCACTTCTGGATAGGATTCCACCAGACTACCCAATTCAAAGAAGGTGGCAACCACATTGTATTCTGCCAAAACATCCAAAATCGCTTCTGTGTGCACTGGATGTGGACCATCATCAAAGGTCAAAGCAACCATTGGTTTGTTTGGGTCAATGTCTCGATTTGCAATATCAGCAGAAACCATAACTGGAGTTACAGTTGTTTCTTCATCATCATTATCATCTGTTGTTGCATCAGCTTTTTCTTCGGTTACAGAATCCAAATCAATGACCAATCCATCAATTTCAGAATAGGGGATTGTAACAGTGGTTGTACCAAAGTTATAAGGCAAGAAAGTATATGCAGGAAAATGAATCAATAAACCATCTTCTGCAAAAGCAAATTGTTGGTAGGTTTCGCCTTCAAATTTGGTGGCAAAATCATCACGAGCAGCCCATTTTTCAGCAAATGGTTCTGTTTCTTGGAAATAGGCAATGACGTATTCTGTGATGGAGCCTGCAAAGGTGGAGTCAATGAAATCTGTTTCCCAAAGACGTTCTCCTGTGCGAATGTCATAATGCAATGTATGTATTTTTTCTAAGGTCAAAGGTACAGTTTGCACCACCTGTGATTCAAAAAAGGTGATGGAAAGTAAGTTTTCATGCACCACATTGGATTCGTAGGAAAGATGCATGAAGATACTGCAATCCTCTTGTGATACAGATGTTTCTGACTCTGATGTGGGTGGTGTATCCGTTTCTTGTGTGGAATCTGTATGTTCAACGTCTGTTTCATCCAAATCAGAAATGAATTGTTTCTTTTGGTATTGGGATGTGAAATCTGCTTGTAATTGGAATACAAAGTCAGCAATTTGTGTGTCCAAAACCTCCACACCATAGGATGGATATTCCAAAACATAGGCAAAAGGTGCAGCATATTCAATGACAGACTCTTTGGTGACTACAGGAATCGGGTCTGATACATCCAAAACAGGTGTTGCTTCTATGGGTGCTTCTGGTTCCATGACAACTTCAGATGTGACAGGTGTTGTTTCTTCTGCAACTTCAGATGTAGTAGCACATCCAGTGAAAACACCAGCAATCAGAGTTGTGATGAGTAAAAAATAAGGGAAGATATTTCGTTTCATAGGTTCTCCTTAATATATGAAAATGTTTGCAAGAAACATATTAGACTACTTTTTCAATTGTCCCAATTAAAGATAAAAGGGCTTTTATATCTTGTAGGGTTACGCATTGCATGCGTACCAAAAATGGAATGCATCCAATGCATTCCCTACATAATTAAGATATATATAAGTATATTAGATATCGTTAAGTTTAATTGGGATTTTCAATTTATGATATAATCAATGTATTATACCATAAATTTTGTCGAAAAAAAATACATACCATAGAAAAATACTGGAAATTTATGGGATATTGCAAACACAAGGAAAACCCCTTCCAAAATAGAAAGGGGCATTGAGCATTGTTTTGTAAGCTCTAAATCCTAATTTCAAGTGAATGAAATTATCCAAGAATTGTTTTATCCATGAACATAACACCATCCAACAAGATTGCAGGAGCAGCAGCAGTCATTTCTTCATCATTCATCAAATATTTAGCACTATCCATTTCAATGGAGAAGGTGTATTCGTCATTTTCCATCAAAATAGGCATATCTTTTCCCTGCCAAACCACTGTAAAACCAAGGTCTGTTGCTGTTTCACGAAGGGGTACCAATTCTGCTACCACTTCATTTTCTATTGCTTCTACATCTGTACGAGCCAAATCAGCCATTGGTCCATCCAAATAGTTGTCTTCTTCACCAGAGGTTTCTTTGTCCAACAAAAGGATGAAAGAAGGTGTTGTTTGTGCTGGAATGCTTCTGGTTGTGGTGTCAAAGAATACCAAAGCTTCTTTTTCTTGCACATCTTCTGCTGTCAAAATCATGCGTGTACCTTGAATGGATTGAATTACAGCTGTTTCATCAATGTTGAGGGCAAGCATTTCATCCATGTTCACCAAATCTGCATCAAAGTAACCAACTGCAAAATTGCCTTCAGAAGCATTTGTAATCAATGCAGTCACTTGACCCAAATAAGCTGGCATACTCATACCCATAGGACTGTTTTTGTCGTAGATGACAGAAACTTCCATGTCTGCTTCCAAATCTTCTGCCAAAATCAAAGCGCCTGTAGCACGATCCACCACAACAGTTTCTGGAGAAAGCAAGAAGTGCAAACCACCAGTTTCGTTGTCCATCATAATGTTCATACCACCAGCTTCATTTGCTTCAATGGAGGTGATGGTGCCTGTTTGTGTTGTGTATTTGGAAGCGGCTTCCACTGCATCCACAATGTCTTCTACTGCTGTTGTTTCAGTGTCAATTGGCATTGTAGAGTATTCTGCATAAGCAACTGTACCACCCACCAATGTCATAGCCATACCAAGTGCAAAAATTTTCTTTGTGTTTTTCATATGTGTTTCCTCCTAATAATGTGTTCTTTATTTTTATGTTTTTGTTTTCTTGTTTTGTGTGTTTCTATTGTATCAGACGTAGGGGGTTGCGGAAAGTTCCATGTTTTTTGAATTTTTTTTACAAAAAGAAAAAAAGACGATCAAATCGCCTTTTTTATAGATAGGGTTCTTATGGTTCCATTTGTTTGCCTAGAAAACCAGCAGCAGTTTGAGCCAGCTTGCCTTCTACTTCACCCATTTTTTTGTCCTTGGATAAAAAGACAATGGCACCCATTGCATCACCTTCTGCCAAAATAGGGGTAATCAATTGGTGTTCATAGGAAGAAATGCTTTCGTCATCTAAGATAGGAATGAAGTTGGCGTCTTTCTTTTCTGCAATCAATGTGGTACGTTGGTTGATGCAGTTTTCCATTTCGGAACTGATGTGTTTTTCAAAAAGTTCACGTTTGCCACCACCAGAAACAGCAATGATTTGGTCTTTGTCCACAATACAAGTGACATGACCCAATGTTTGTGAAAGGGATTCTGCATATTCCTTTGCAAATGTGCCAAGCTCATTGATAGGAGAGTATTTCTTTAAGATAATTTCACCTTCACGATCTGTGAAGATTTCCAACGGGTCACCGTTACTGATAACACTGACACGAAAAACCTTGTCTTTTCGGTTTTTTGCCGATTGGACCAGCTCGGTGGGTAAGTTATTCTTCGTGTCTGCCTCAAAATTTGCGACAGTGGTTGGTGTAGCGTTGTGTAAGATACCATCAATGTCCGCTTTCAGTTGTACTTCTAAGTGATCCTCATAAACCTTGATGTGGTCGATGATCAGTTCCAAATCGGTTTTGTCCAGCGTTTCTTTGTTTAGCACATCTCGGAATACTTCAATGGCTGTTTTTGCAATGCGGTTGACTCGTATGATGGTGTTGCGACGATTTTCTGCAAGGGTGATTTGATTTTGCAAACCATTGATGCGATGGAGTAAGTCCTTTTCCAATTCGTCATAGGTTTCTTCAAGGATTGCTTCTTGTTCAGGGTGTTTCATCAAATCACGGATACGTTGACGCTTGGTGACTTTCAGTTCTTCTTCTAAATCCAGTAAAATGGTTGTGAGATTTTCAGCAGAATGTTCGATTTCTTGGACTTGGTCAGTTTCGTTTTCCAAATCTTCGTTGAGTCGATTCCACATATCTTGGGAATTTTCCATGACCAGCTTCAGGTAGTCTTTGAGTAGATTGTCCAGTTGTTCCACACGAATGTGATGGCTTGTGCAACCGCTTACACCTCGTTGATGGTAGGTTCCGCAGCGGTATGCATCTTTCAAATTGCTACGGCTCATGGCGAACATGGGGGAACCGCAATCTCCACAAATCAATAGCCCAGAATAGAAGTTGTCGTATTTTTTTATGCCACGATAGTTGCTTGTACTGCGTTTTTCTCGTAGTGCCTTGACTGTGCGGAAGGTACGATAGTCAATGATGGCTTGGTGATGATTTTCAAAAACGAGATGTTCGCTTTCGTCACGCTTCAAATCGTTGCCGTTTATCTTCTTTCGTGTGTATTTGCTCTGGCGAAGTGTGCCGATGTAAAAATCGTTGTCCAAAATCCCTTGTATGGTGACGATGCTCCAAGCGGCTTTGACCTTGCGTTTGCTTTGTCTGCCACTGGCTTCTATCCGCATTTTTTCAGCCATTCTTGGTGTGGGAACACCTTCTTCTGTGAGATGGTTTGCAATCTTTTTGTATCCCCAACCTTCTATATAATGGGAGAAGATTTGGCGGATGATGTCCGCTTCTTCTGGCACCAGTTCAAAGGCTTGGGCTGCGTTTATGATGTAACCATATGGTGCAGCGCAAATCCATTTGCCATCTTCTTGTCTGCGTTTCACAACGGAACGCACCTTTCTGCTGGTGTCTGTGACAGGCATTTCGTTGATGAGAAATTGAAATTGTATCTTCAACCAATCGTCATCATTTGGAAAGTCTATGTTGTCACCGATGGAAATGATACGCTTGCCAGCATCACGCAAATCTTCTAATTCTACAAGTCCTCGTGAGTTTCTTCTGGAAAATCTGGAAAAATCTTTCACAATGAGAATGTCTTTTTTGTGGTTCATCAATTCCCTACGCATTTTTTGGTAGCCTTCTCGTTGCTCGAAGGTATATCCGCTTCGGTCACGATCTTCATAAAACGTTAGGGTAGAGGTGGGGAAGTTCTTTTTTACAAAATCCTCTATAATTGCTTTTTGGTTTTCAATAGATGTGTTGTCACGATCCTGTTCTTCGTCTACAGAGATACGGACGTATCCAGCTATGTCAAATTGTTCTATCAATAAAATCTCTCCTTTCAATGGAAGTTAGCAACAGTGTATCAGTTGTACCTTCGGAAAGCAACTACATATCACTGGTAATAACCAACGAAAATTTCTTCGATGATTGGTTTATGTAAACAGTGCCGTAGCACTGAATGTGTCAAATGGATAGGGCTGTTTCTTGTATAGGCTCAGATACGAGGAGTTCTTGCTCTTTTTTCAGTTCCAATTCTGGAATGCGTTTGCGATTGTAACAAAGCAAATCGCTGGTTAAATCCCATAGATTGCCATTGCCAGATTGGAATACAGCCACTAGATATTTCTTTTCTTTGTATTCTGCGTAAAGTGGCAGTAGGCTTTCTTGGGTTTCCATGCTGTTTTTTTCTTCGCCTGTCAGCCAAATTGCAACTACTTTTTTCTCGTTTTGGATATTTATTTTCGTAAGCGTCACCTTCCTTTTACCATAGTTTTCCACAAGTATTTTGTTTTTATACAACACATGGTGTCATCTCCTTTCTTGATTTTAGTTGTGAGGGGCATGGGTACACCCGAATAGTAGGATTGACGAGTTGTGGGCGTATACACGTCCGCTCTGCTCGCCCCAACAAGTTGGGTGGTTTTGTGTCTACACACGGCTATCTGTGTATACCTTTTTGGCTGGTGGCTGTATCATATTCCACTGATTTCCCAAAGCTTTGCGACACGTCGCCACACATGGGGTTTGTCTGCTGTTTGGGATGATTGCTCCAAAGATTTTTTATGTCGGCACACAGGGGCAAACAGAGGCAACACACTGGGGTTTATATCCCATATGGGATGATGTTTCCACAGATTTGCTACATCTCTACGCATTGGCAAGCAATAGGCAACACACATGGGATTGTATCTGTTCCAAATGCACAAATACGCTTTGTGTCATCAAGGGGCGATAAGGTCGATTATTTTAGGAGCCTGATATTATCGCTACTATCGTCCCTCATCTTGGTAATATCAATGATTCGGCATCCATTACTTTTTCGCATATTGCAGTAAATTCCAATGTTTTCAAGGCTTTTGGCAAGTCTACGCAAAACCTTTGTCACCATCTTGTTGGAATAGTTATCGCCACTTTCTGCGCTTATAAGGGTCGATAATTCCGTTGGGTTGGTTGTCCAAAAATCTGCATCTCTCATCAGTTTGTCAATGGCATTTACAAAATTTGTGTCTTTCACATTCAATTCGTGTAGGCTGTCAGAAAGTAAAATCCAGATGTTATCTTCGCCACGTTCCAATTCCAATTCTCGAGATTTTACATCACGTCCAACCAAATGGAGCGTTGCATAATCTTCACCTCTCTTGTTTTGATCAAGCACCATCATAGTGTCGGCTGCACCTTGCAAACCTGTTGAACCAGTAATCTGATTGAAAATATCGCTGTCCTTTTGTTTTCGCAAATGGTGAATGACTACGATTGCAATTTTGAACTCGTCCGCAAGATTTTTCAGAATGGTAACGTCCTCATAATCTGAAATGTAGTTGCTTTCTGTGTTGCCACGCACCTTTTGCAATGTATCAATAATAATTAAGTTGGTGTCAGGATGTTCTTCCATAAAACTTCGTATTCTACTTTCCAACTCACCGCCCATTTTTGAAATTTCAATACAGAGATGTGCATTGGCTGGTGCATTTTCAATTTCATCATTTAGCATAAATAATCTGTCTTGCAACCGCTCTTCGTTGTCCTCGAAAGCCAAATACAATGTCGTGCCTTTGGTTGTTTTGAAATTCCAAATCGGTTCACCCTTTGCCACTTGCATCACAAGCCAAAAGGAAAACCATGACTTACCAACTTTCCCTAGCCCACCAAGGATTGTCAGCCCTTTCGGCAAGATTTCTTCTATGATAAATGGTGTTCGTTGAATGCACTTTGTGGATAGATCCGCTACCGTTATGGTGTTGAATTTTTTCATTGAATTCCCCCTTTTGTATTGCGATTGATTTTTGTTTTTGCATTTGATACAATCATGGTAACAGATTTTCAAATCTTTACAATAATTTGAGCAAAAGGCAGGTATGTTTTGAAAACTCTATCGGATACAGGAGGTAGCTATGTTTTTGATGAACCACGATTTTTTTGACAACTTTGATGTATCGTTTACGAAGAAAGAAAGTATCATCGGCAACAAAATTTATCCACTAGGCTACTTCGCAAATCAAGTTTTGGAGATGGATCAATCCATTCTCCGTGAGATTGCAAATCAGGTTGAAACATTCAAATATGAGTTTCATATTTTTTTGGCGAATGGAAGCATCACCTCTGCTGCTTTGTCACATGAAGCATTGCTTGCCCTTTGGGAGTTACTTGCAAAATTGCCTGTCTATGAAAAATTCTCAGGGCATAACTTTCAGGTGAAACACCTGATTTCTTATATGCAAGAGCACCCAGACGAAGTGGATGATATGATGACGAATGGAACTGCTCGCAACCAAATGTTACAGACTTGGCTTTATCACATCGAACACCTTGTACCTGAAATTCAAACCTTTATCCGCAACACAAATTTCATGTTGGAAAACTATTTTGAAACTTTGCCATCACGCAAACCAGATAGCTATGTCACAGCTTACGCAAAATATAAACGTGACATTCGAAATGGATATGACCTAGCCGACCAAGAAGATGAAAGCACAGACGAACTGGATTTACACCAACTACATTTTCCTTTTTCGTTGTCATACGAACCCAAACTGCATCCCAAAACCAAAGAACCTTTCTTGGCTGAAGTCATGACCTTCGGCACTTTGGAAAGCTTTTTATACACCGACTTGATGAAAGCAATGGCGGTTGGAAATGTTCCTCGTAGATGCCATAATTGTGGAAAGTATTTCCTTGCTGTGGGCGGTTATGATACCATTTATTGTGAACGCATTGCCCCAAATGAAACCAAGAAAACTTGTCGGAAAGTCGGCGCTCATAATAAAGAAAAAACCAAAAATGGTAGCTCCATGATCCAAAAGGAATATTTCAAAGTCTATAATCGATTGAAAACCAGACGAAATCGTGGAAGCATTTCCGAAGATGAATGGAACGAACAAGTGTCGCTGGCACAGGATTTGAAAGACAAAGCAGCTCATGGCAAAATTTCTGATGTGAAATATAAAACCATGATGGATCGGATATAAAATACGCCCGTGAGTTAAATATAGGTGGTTGCAAAAATAGTTGGTTGAACATGGAGATGAAGAGCAGCTGAATATAGAAAATAAACGATGATTTACTACAATTTTCAATTTAATATAGTATTAAAACAATCTTATTTTTGTTGGGAATTATAGAATAAGCGTTATATATTCAGATATATTTTAAATTAGTATTTTATGGTATAATGAAATATAAAAACATATTTATAAGATGAAAACCTATCTATAAATCGCTTAACCACAAAATAAATTAATAGTTATTGCTGTCAATATAATGATAGTAATTAAGGTTGTAAAAGAGGTATAGCTTTATATTCGATATTAAAAGGGGTGAGCATTATGGCAAATATAAGTCAATATACTGAGCTTGTATCACTATTAGTAAACTTGAATCCAAAAAATTTCGAATGGGAATCAGACTTTGATTATGTATCCAGAAATTGCTGTACAGATATTATAAATACCATTTTAGAAATTTCAAAAGCGGATAGCACTAGTGGAAATAAGGTTATTCATGATTTTCTGGATAACTATTTTGACATCTACAGAATGTATGAGTGTAAATATTATGAGGTTTATCCTATCAATAGGATATTAAACACTTTGTATCACCGTAATGAAGAGTCCTATCAATGTAATGTTTTTTGTGATAAAAGTCTCATAAGAAAAGTGTTCGAGATATATGGGAGCTTGATTGTTTGCGGAGAGGTTTCACAGGGGAATTTGAAATCTAAAGGTGTGTTGAATAGTTTTACTGGATGGGTAGGGTTTGCGAAATATTTAATAAAAGAAAATGATTCAGAGATGCTTGCTTTTATTCTATCCTTAATTGGAAAAGATGAAAAGCCATACTTCCTTTTTAGTGTTGTAAACTGGCAATTAAGTATTTCAAAGCCAAAATCGGATTGCGTATATGTACTTGAACAGGAAATATGTCTGCTAGATCCTCAATATAGTCTTTATTTAAAATATATGTTATTAAAAATGAAAAAAGAAAGTTCTTTATTTCAAGATGCTATGTATGCTCTGGACAACCTGTCAATTACTGAACAGAATAATTGGTTTAGAAGTATGCTGTTCAATTTAGATCGTGATTTTAAGGATGAAAAAAAAGATGTTATTGAGTTTCTATATTCTAAATATGCTGATTATATAAATGATGAGTTTATTTCAAGAGAATTGTCTGAATCTATAATGAATATAATTCAGCATGTAGGAGATAGACAATGCAAGGATGAGAAAAGTTCGTTTTTTTTCATTAAAT
This sequence comes from Chakrabartyella piscis, assembly GCA_030067835.1. Classification (GTDB taxonomy): domain Bacteria; phylum Bacillota; class Clostridia; order Lachnospirales; family Anaerotignaceae; genus Chakrabartyella; species Chakrabartyella piscis. The sequence goes on along the minus strand of CP092441.1, from coordinate 2,793,902 downwards.
CAAATGTTGAAATTGTCAAATTTTGTGTTGGAAAATTGAATTTCAATAATAAAAATGAACACAGTTTTGATTGTTGTTATTATCTATGGTTGTGTTTACAATATAACGACTATGCCTTATTGGATGATTTGCTCAAAGAGATTTGTGGTAATAGATTTTTAGTTTCGTTAGATGACATTTACAGAAACTTGCTTACTGGAAGAAATGCACCATTATCAAAAGATGCGTTTGTGGTGTTTAAAACATATGAAAAATTTATGCCCAAACGTTCAAAAGAGCTGTTGTTATTAACTCCATCTGGTAATACATTAGATATATGCTTAAAGCAAATACGCTCTTTGAAATATACGGAAGATGTACAAATTAATAATGTTCAGAGTCAATTGTTAAATATATGTACAAAAGTTACTATAGAAAAGCCAAGTTGCCTAATTCCAATAGTATTAGAATGTGTAAAAAAATACGAAAAAGCAAAAGCTAAACCCCGATTTGAGTGGACGATTGAAAATGAAAGGCATTGTTTTTATTGGATAGATATTGCAATTTCTGTTTTCAATAGCTTGGTAGGTGAAACTGACATTGTCAATGTAACAAAACTTATTAATACTAACGACCAAGTAAAGGCATTTATAGCTAAACATTATTTAAAACCACAAAATCCTCAATGGTACTATAGTTGTGAAATATTTCTGATTTTAGAAAGAGCAATTGAAAATAGGGATGTTTGGTCAAAAGAATATATAAGAGCTTTTCTTTCTTTGTTGTATCCTGATTCATATCATCTTGAATGCGAAGAGGTTCTGTGGGAATTTTTTGCTGATAGTTCAGCAGATTCTAAAAGTTTATTGAATTTAAAGTTGGGTTTAGCAATTTTAATGGATGAATCTATTTTGTCACAAGAAATGATCAATATGTTTATTTTTGATTTTTTTGTGAGGTATCTAAATCTGATTCATGGACAGATACCAATAGGTGGCAACGATGTATTATTTTATGCATTAAGTCCGCTTATTAAAATTAATGATTCAAATATAAACTTAAAAATCAATGAATTCATCTCTAATATTATTAGACAGGATTTAGTAGCTACTAAAGTACAAAATATGTTATCGTCAGAAGATTTTGCAACATTGATAGATATTGTTCCATCACTTAAGCACTTTACAATAGAAAATGAGAAGATTTTTAATAGATTCCTTCGAATGCTTTTAAATGATTATCTGTTTGATAACATTATACAAATAATTGGGGAGGTAACAAAAAACAAGTTTTTGACAGATAGTCAAATTTGTACATCTCTACAAAAAATGTTATTACTCAAAAAGGATGTAACTACGCTTGATATAACACAAGTCGCCTTTTTGCTAAATATTGCAAATATGCTTAGTGAAAGTCCTGAGCGAAAAAAATTAATTATGAAACTAAAGAGGGTTGAAAAAGCTTTGGAGGTGTAGAATGTTATCGGATCAAATCAAAAAAATTAGTTCGGAATTTTTGGAAGAAGCTAAAAGCTCTCCGAGACTTTTAACAGATATGGCAGCTATGGAAGGTTATCTTGCAGAAAGTTATGGAGAGAGAATTTTAATCGAATTATTGCAAAATGCAGATGATGCCCTTTCGAGAAAAGTGATAGTGAAAATGATTGGGGCAACTGTATTTGTTGCAAATGATGGTAGACCGTTTACTGAGGATGATTTGATTGCAATTTGTCGTTCGGGTGCGAGTAAAAAAGAACGTGGACAGCACATAGGCTATCGAGGTGTTGGATTTAAAAGCACGACCGCAATGACTAATAATATACTTATTTCATCAAATGGTTGCGTGTTTTCTTTTTCTAAATCGAGCTGTGCTGAAAAGCTAGGCTTGAGATTATCTGAAGTTCCTACAGTAAGAATCCCCTTTTTTATTAAAGATGTGGATATGCCATATAGAACTAAAAAAATTTTTACAGAGCTACATAATGCAGGGTATACAACTATATTTGCTTTTGAACAGGCAAAAAAATCCATAATGGAAGAAGAAATAAGAGAGTTTGATAGTAGTAGTCTATTATTTCTTAGAAATGTAGAAACTATCCAATTTCAAGATTATAAACCTACATTAATATCAGTTTCGAGAAAAAATGAAAGCAACGGTCTTAGTGTAAGTATTCATGAAAATGGCATTGAAGAAAATTGGGTGGTTTATAAAGGAAAGGGTAGTGGTAGTTTTGCTTTTAAGAGGTCTATAACAGGAGAAATTATTGAGGCAGATATAAAATTATCGGTATTCCACTGCTATTTGCCTACTCTTGAACAGTCGCCTTTTAAATTAAAAATAAATGCCGATTTTTCTACAGATCCATCAAGGAAACATTTGATGTTAGACTCAAATACAAAAGCAAAATTGCAAATGCTTACAGATGACTTAACATGCCTTGCTTTAAAAAGTTTAAAAGGCAACTATGATAGAAAAATTTTAGGTGCATTAATTAATCGATCAACATATGCTCCTATTGCAAATGATTTATATATTGCTTTTTCGGAGGCTATAAAAGAAAGAAATATCATTTTAAACGGAGGAACAGCTATCCCGCTGAAAAAATACTTAGTTATGGATGATTATTTCACGCTAAATGAAAAGGTATTTATTAGGTCAAACTCAAAAATTATTTCTGAAAAAACAGTGATTAATAACGATAGTTTTGTTGAGAGATTTATAGAAAAGTACTGTACAGAGAGCATGCCTTTAGATTTATATATTGCACTCTTATCTGAAAAAACCTTTATAAAAATGTGTCCAGATGATTTGGTGGCTAAATTATATGCATTTTCAATTAAAGCAGCTAAAAATGCTATTTATAATAGTGGTAAGCTAGATATAAATTTATTGATGATAAAGGATGCTAATGGACGGCTTATTGAACTGAAAAATTGTGTCAATAAAAATCTTTCTCCACAAATGATTGATAATTTAAAGTTATATTGTAGTTCTGAAGATTGGATATGGTTTGCTAATAAAGAAAAGCTTTTGCTAAATCCGTATGAAATAATGGATCATGGAAAAATTGAAAAAAAAATAAACCTTACTCCAAATGCAAAGGTTACAAGATGGCGTTCCGCAGAACAACAATGTGTAGATATTGAAACAGCAATGGGCAACAAAGCCATTTATGTCGGCAAGAAAAACTTGGGCTATGATGTTGAAAGTAAAATGCCCAATGGGAAAATGAGATATATAGAAGTTAAACTAATACCATCTGAAACATCGGAATTTACAATGACTAATAATGAATATACAGCAGCTCATCAATATGGGGAAGACTTTTATATGTGTATTGTAATTCAACGAAATGACGGTATAAAAGTCACATATGTTAAAGATCCGCTGAATAATATTCAGGTGGAAAAAAGAGTTAGACAGTGGGAGTGGGTATGTGATAGTTTCAGTGGTGAAGAGTATATTTTTAGATATGAAGACTGATGTGTGAATTCATAGAAATGTGGTTTGATAGGCTTGATTATCAAGAAAAAATTTGAGATATAAAGATATGAGCAAAGTAACGCTACTGAAATAGCCAATAAAAATTTCAGTAGCGTTAAATTTTTTACTTACAAAAATATAACGTTATGTATTAAATATTAGATGTATATTTAATATTCTATTAACAACAAGAGTTACGAGAAATTAAAAAGTTAGGTATAGAAAAATATAAAAATTTAATTGTGTGATATTTTTGGAACCTGCAAAAACAGTTCTGAGGAATATATAAACTAAGATTAGTAACCAACTGTAATTATAATTATAGTTCTAATGGTAGTAGAGTGTAGCTAATTCAATAATAGTAACAGCATATGGATTTGTTTTGTACTGGAGACTAACATTAGATAAGAGATGAAGCCCCACCGGTGTGGGAAGTAAAAGTTCGGCAGAGCACTCTGTAAGCATTGTATCGTGTATATTTTTATATTTAAGAATAGTTGTTTTGATCTCAATCTGAATTATATAACAGGGATTTTCTGGTTTGAACACGAGGTCAATATTTATTAATAGTTTTTAATTTCATTATAGCGGTAGCTGTTTATTGTAAAGTTTCTGTAAAACATATTAATGTTATTCGTTAATTTTCATGTCTATATCAAAGGATGGATGTAGCTCAGTTGTTTCCGAAACGAAGCCGCCTTGTTTGTAAAATTGCAATTCGATTTGTAGTTCTGTTGCTAATTGAAATCCAGAGACAAAACTATCTTTAGATTGAAGTAGTGTGATCAGCGTGAGTCTATCGATTATTTTGAGCACTTTTTTTCTGTCGGATTTTGATAGAGTTTGTATTAATTCATGATGTAAAGTTTTGACCTCGGTTTCCAATGAAGTCTGTGAGCCTGAATGATAAAACATGTGGTATAGTCTGTCTAATTTTTCTTGCATTTTTTCACCTCCCAAATACAAAAATGACTACATTTCAGACTCGAAGTCCAAAATATAGTCGCTGCAGTGTTTCATTTTTTTCGTTATTAAAGTTGTGTGCTTGATGATAAGAAGTTCTATTTCAGTACGCTCGTCATAGACGGGGGCACTATTTTGTAGAAAGTCTTTGGTTGCGTTGCCCATAATATTGTATTTGTCACCTAGGTGCAGTCTTTGTAATGTTAGCTTTGTCATATTGCCACCTCCTTTTCAAGTACAACAGTGTATCATAGAGGTTGGAGAATAGCTAGAAGAATCAGGAGTAAATTTGTTGCTAGAGTGATTATTCTTGCATCGTGCCATATACCTTCTTTGACCACCTTGCTGACCACCTAGAAAAGCCTTTAACTTCGGCATTCCTTTGCTTTACGACCACTTCTGTGGAATTGTTTTGGTTTTACGACCACCTTGATGGCTTTGGAAAACGTCGGCACTGCCGTCGATTGTGGCATGTGAGGAGGGATTCCGACCACCTCGCTTTATCCTGCAAGATTTAAATACCAGTCTCATTACGATAAAATGCTGAAAAAAGTTATGAATAGTGAGCATCGCATTATGTATGCGTGCGTTTTTGAAATAAATTGAATATTGATGTGTGAGGTGATATAGAGGGATTTGGCAGGTGTATAAATCAAGAAAGATGATAATACTTTTTGATTTATATTAGATTTTTCAATGAAAGTGGAGTATAATTACAATATAACATATCAATGAAAGAGGTGTGGATTGCAATGTTTAATAAATTTTCACAATGGATGGCAGAAAATACTACGTTATCTGATAGCTCGATTTATAAATATAAGCGTGCAGTTAACACCATATCTAACGATATGATGGAGCTCAAAGTAATATATAAAAGCCTATTTGATATGAATAAATTTGAGTTGGATATAGCTATAAATATGATTTTCCAAAACCCTCAATTTGTAGCTAAAAATGAAAAAGGAAAGAGAATGTATAGCAATTCTCTAAAACAATATCGATATTTTGTTGCAGATTTTGTAGAGGAAGTTGATGGAATGGATGAAAATTTGTTTACAGAAAAGATGTCTTTAACGAAACTTCGTATTGGCCAAAGTGCATATAGAAATGGACTTATGGAAAAATATAATGGTGAATGCGTTGTTTCTGGAATAAACCACTCAAAACTTCTTATTGCGAGTCATATCAAACCTTGGTCTGTATGTGAGAATAGTGAACGCATTGATATAGAAAATGGGTTATTACTCAGTGCTAACATGGACAAACTGTTTGACTGTGGATTGATTACATTTAAAAGTACAGGTCAACTTATTATCTCGTCTTTTGTTGGAATTGAAAATATTGATAGGCTACATATTTCTAATAATATATATGTTGATTTAAAATCTAGCAAACAACTTTTAAATTATTTAGAATATCATAGAGATGTTTTATTTATAACATAGCTAAAAGCTCAGCTCTTCAAATAGGGGTTGGGCTTTTTTATCGGAAAGATAATCTAACTATATAGTGAGATTTGTTGGAAATTAAGATATTTTGTGATATAATTATACAAACCGAAAATGTGTAATAGAAAAAGAAAGGTAAGATTACAATGCCCGTAAGTTATGATAGACTTTGGAAACAATTAATAGATAGAAAAATGAATAAAACAGAATTGAAGGAAGCTGCTGGAATTAGTTTCAATGTGCTTGCACGAATGGGAAAAGAGGAACCTGTTTCTATTGAGAGCTTGGAAAAAATTTGCTGTACCCTTTCTTGCGATATAGGAGATGTGGTAGAAATTATAGATGCAAAGAGTGTTAAGAAACAGTCAAATCTAAAAGTTATTGAACTGTTTGCGGGTGCAGGTGGCCTTGCTTTGGGTATTGAACAAGCAGGTTTTGATGCTATTGGACTTGTGGAATGGGATAAGAGCGCAGCTGAAACTTTAAAATGTAATCGTCCAAATTGGCGAGTAATTCATGGTGACGTAGAACAAATATCTCCACTTAATTTGGAAGAATATTTTGATATTAAAAAAGGTGAGCTGGATTTATTATCTGGCGGAGCGCCTTGTCAAGCATTTTCTTATGCAGGAAAACGACTTGGGCTTGAAGATGCTCGAGGAACACTTTTTTATCACTATGCTGTCTTTTTGGAAAAATTACAGCCTAAAATGTTCCTGTTTGAAAATGTTCGTGGTCTATTAACTCATGATGGTGGGAAAACAATAGAGACTATACTTGAAATTTTCAATCAAGAGGGTTATACAGTTCAAAAGAAAGTATTAAACGCTTGGGACTATGGTGTTCCACAAAAAAGAGAGCGACTTATTTTGGTTGGTGTTAGAAATGATTTGGTTGATAAAATTGACTTTGAATTCCCAGTACAACATAAATATAAACCTGTACTTCGTGACATTCTTCTTGATTGTCCTAAAAGTGTTGGTAGCTTATATTCACAAGCCAAAACAGAGATATTCAAACTTGTGCCAGCTGGTGGTTATTGGAAGGACATTCCAGAAGAGGTTGCAAAGCCATATATGAAATCGTGCTGGTATATGGAGGGCGGTAGAACAGGTATCTTAAGAAGAATGAGCCTTGATGAGCCGTCTTTGACAGTTCTTACGTCACCAAGTCAAAAGCAAACAGACCGTTGCCACCCACTGGAAGCAAGGCCATTTACTGTGAGAGAAAATGCAAGATGTCAAACTTTCCCTGATGACTGGGCATTTTGTGGTAGCGTAGGACAACAGTATAAACAGGTTGGAAATGCAGTTCCAGTGAATTTAGCATATGAAATTGGAAAGAAAATCAAAGAAAGTTTGGAGGGATTATAATATGTGGCCACTATCATTTATAACAGAAGAAGAGTTTTTAGAACACGTTCAGGCTACTATCGGTAAGTATGGCGAAAAATTAAATTCTTTTGACCTAAAGAGATTTAATAAAAATATTGTAGATCCAATTAAGTTGATTTTTGACAAAACAGTTTATCGTGCTTCTTGGGATGAAATTGTGAGCAATGAAATCTTTAGACAACGTGATAAATCAAATAACAATGACATTGGATATTTCCATCAAAGAATTTTTAAATATATTGATAAATGTCATGTTCCAGATAATGGTGACGAGGGTGGTTGGGATGTTATTTTTGAAGATAAGGATAATATCAAATTGCCTGATGGCAGTGTTGTGAGTAAAGTTTTTGTTGAAATGAAAAATAAGCATAACACAATGAATTCAGCTTCGGCAGGTAAAACATTTATCAAAATGCAAGCACAACTACTAGAAGACGATGATTGTGCCTGTTTCTTAGTAGAAGCGATTGCACAAAAATCTCAAAACATCAAATGGGAAACCACTGTTGATAAGAAAAAAGTTGGACATAAATTGATTCGTAGAGTGAGCTTGGATCAGTTCTACGCAATGGTGACAGGGCAAGAAGATGCGTTCTATCAAATGTGTATGGTATTGCCTGGTGTTATCCAGAAAGCTGTAGATAGCCTTGAAAATGTGGAAGTGCCAAATGATACTGTAATGGATGAACTTAAGAAAATTCCACTGGAACACGGAGCGAAAGATGATGACATGGCTATTGCCATGGCTGTGTATATGCTGGGATTTGGTGGGTATAAGGGATTTTAAACTAAGTTTATATTACAATGAGGAGGTAATATGAGTAGTTCAAATAATGAAAAATCATACTTTTTAAAAGACGAAGCCATTAAGACATTCGATGATTATAATGGTACCGTGATTTAAGACAATTTTCGAGACAATTCTTAATGAATTTGTTATACTAACAACATCAGAAAGAAGGTGCTCACACATGTCTCGAACAAGAAGAAGTTTCACCGCTCAATTCAAAGCCGATTTGGTGATTGAGTTGCTGAAAGGCGAAAAAGATTTAAACACATTGGCTACCGAAAATTGCATCCAGCCTAACCTGTTAAGAAATTGGAAAAAAGAATTTTTATCCAATGCATCTGCTGCATTTGATGATACTCGTATGGAAAAAACGAACGAAAAATTACAACAAGAGCGTAAGGAAAAAGAAGCATATGCCAAAAAAGTCGGTCAACTTACAATGCAAGTGGACTGGCTCAAAAAAAAATCTGAAGAAGTTCTTGGACCAGACTACGAAACGAAGTATTCTCCAAAACCTTTCGAAGACTAAGGATATACCTGTATCTACAGGTGCAAAGCTGTTATCGGTGAATCGTACCAGCATCTACTATGAAAAGCCAGCGATATCCGCTGAGGAATTGGAATGCAAACGAATCATTGATCAGCTACACACAGAACATCCCACTTGGGGTGCAAGGCAGATGTCAGCACAACTGAAACAACGCAACCATAACGTAGGTCGCAAGCGTGCTAGACGTTACATGAATGAAATGGCCATTGATCCGATTTATCCAAAGATGAACCTTTCCAAACGCATGCAGGAGGCAAAGATATGCCCCTATCTATTGCGTAATGCGGTTATCGAACGTCCCAATCAGGCGTGGTCAATCGACATCACCTATATTGGAACAAAACACGGATTTCTGTATCTAACAGCCATCATCGACTGGTATAGTCGTTGCATTGTTGGTTGGGAAGTGGATGATACATTAAGCACTCATATGGTTATGAATGCGGTCAAAAAGGCATTGAAAGTAGCAACACCTATCATATTGAATTCAGACCAGGGCTCTCAATTTACAAGCAATGAATACAGAGCCTTTTTGAAGGAACAAAAAATCAAACAAAGCATGGATGGCAAAGGGCGATGGGCTGATAACATCATGATTGAACGATGGTTTCGCAGCTTCAAATACGAAGAAGCATATTTGACAGAATATACATCCATTAAGCAGGCTCGAATAGAGATAGCAAAGTATATTCACACATATAACTTTGAACGTCTTCATTCGGCGCTGGACTACCAGACACCAGCATCCATGTATTATCCCATGCAACTGTTACCAATGGCAGCATAAGAGGAGGGGTTACTCTTTCCTTTATTAAATTGAGTTCATTAAAAAAGAATTGTTTTTTTGTCTTGACAACTGAGCCATTATAGATAAACTATATTAATAGTTCTAGAAATAAGATTTACCAACAAAATAAGAGATTTCAATGAGTGATGGAGTCATCGGTTACCAAACAAATAGGTATATATATGGAAGAAGCAAATAGAAAAATTCTGTGAATTTAGTCAGTGAGCGAGAAAAGATAAATGGAATTAATAGTGTGAAAAAATTTAAAAAATAATTTGACAGCATATCATAGAATCGTTATAATTGATACATCTCAAAAAAAGAGAAAATACAACAAAATACAACAAAATACAACTCTGTATGGAGAATGGAATGCAGGTATAATTGACGGCAATAATGTCGTTGATTGTATCTGCATTTTTTATACATGAGTTGGAATGATTATATCACGATGGGGGAGTGAAATTATGGAAATGGGACTGGTCGGCAAAAATGTGTTAATTACAGGGAGTACCAAGGGGATTGGAAAAGCATCAGCAGAAATTTTTGCAGAAGAAGGAGCAAATGTGATTATTTCTGGACGAAACGAACAAGAAGCTGATAAAGTTGCAAGCTCAATTATGAAAGAATATGGAGTAAATGCAGTGGGCATAGCGAGTGACCTTTCGGTAATTGGTGCTGCTGAAGAATTATTTGCAAAAAGCATAGAAGTTATGGGAACAGTTGATATATTAGTAAACAATGCTGGGATATGGCCGACTGCATATGTGGCGGACATGGAAAAAGAGGAGTTCGAAAAAACGGTATACTTTAATTTGGAAGTTCCGTATATTTTGAGTAGGTTATGTGTAAATCATTTTTTAGAACAAAAGAATAAGGGTAAAATTGTAAATGTGGTTTCACAAGCAGCATTTCATGGTTCCACAACAGGTCATGCACACTATGCTGCAGCAAAAGCGGGTTTGGTTACATTTATGATTTCACAAGCAAGAGAAGTTGCAAAATATGGGATCAATATTAATGGGGTTGCACCAGGAATTGTGCGCACACCTATGACGGAAAAGCTGTTGAAAATAAATGCACAATATTATCAAGAGCGAATTCCAATTGGAAGGGTTGCTGAAGCAGAAGATGTGGCTAACGTGATTGTATTTTTGGCTTCAAAGTCAGCAGAATATTTGACGGGAATCACTGTGGACGCAACTGGTGGAATGTTGATGCGATAAAATGATATGAAATGAAATTTGGTTGTTATAGCTGTTGAAAGGGGATGAATAGGCAAATTAAAAGATAAATGTTGTGAAAAAAGCATAAAAAATATTGAAATATACAAATTGCATTGACAAATAATTCCAAGATGCTATAATGAATACATGGGCAGGACAAATGTCCGTTACAACAAAATGGAAAATTGTATGGTGAATTGAATGCAATTATATCTCGTGGTACGAATAAAGTGCCGAGGGTTATAGTTGCATTTTTTTATTTTTCCAAAACGGCCGTTGGGAAAAGATATATTCTATTTTGACTGCAGTTAGGGTTGGCAAGTTTGTGAGTATTTGACACGTTGTTGAAGTGGACTTATGAAAAAGGAGAGAGACGCATGGCTGTATTTAATACGATTATTTCTATGGGCGCAACAGTAATGATGCCTATTATTTTCTTCCTAGTTGGGCTGGTATTTAAGGTTGGTCCAGCAAAATCATTCAAAGCTGGGATGACAGTAGGTATTGGTTTTACAGGTATTAATTTAGTGGTTGGGTTGTTGATTCAAAGCCTTGGACCAGCAGCACAAGATATGGTAACAAGATTTGGTCTTGAACTCAATGTTGTTGATGTTGGTTGGGCAACCAGTGCGGCAATGGGATGGTCATCACCATTGATTCCGTTTATCGTAGCAGGTGCAATTCTATTGAACGTTGTATTATTGGTAATCAATAAAACAAAAATTATTAATATCGATATTTTCAACTATTGGTTGATTTCTTTGGTAGGTGCTTTTGTATATGCAAATACAGATAGTATGGTTCTTGGTGTTGTAGCAGCACTTTTGAGCTACTTGATTGCTTTCATCATCGGGGATTTGACAGCAAAACCAATCCAAGAAATGTACAACATCAAAGGGGTTGCATTTGTTCACGTAACGTGTGGTGCATTTGTTCCTATTGGTATTGCGGTTAACTGGATTATTGAACGTATTCCTGGTTTGAATAAAATTGATTTGAATCCAGAAAAAATCACAAAAACACTGGGCGTAATTGGAGAACCTCTTACTTTGGCAACAATACTTGGCGGTGGCCTTGGTATTTTGGCAGGTTGGTCTATTGAACAAATTTTGCCTTTGGCAGTTAATGTGGCGGCAGTTATGTTGATTTTGCCCAAAATGGTAGAACTTACAGTTGATGGCGTTATGATCATTCGTGATGCGGCAGAACAATATATGCAAAAAATGTTCCCAGGTAGAGAATTTTATTTCGGTATGGATACTGCTCTTTTGATTGGAGAACCTTGTATCATTGCAACTTCCTTGCTTTTGATTCCATCGGCTATTATCCTTGCTATGATTCTTCCTGGAAATAAAATGTTGCCATTTGCCGATTTGTCAGCAGTGGTATTCTTGATTTCCATGGTTGCTCCATTCTGTAAGAGAAATATGTTTAGAATTTATATTACAGGTCTTGTTATTTTGTCTTTGTGCTTGTATGGAAGTACAGACCAAAGCAAAACATATACAGATATTGCTGTAGGTTCACATATTGTGGAACAAGTAGAAGGTCAAGAATATGGAAACATCTCTGCTACATACAATTCGCCAATTGGTTGGAGTATCATCAAAATATCTGAGTTGATTGGAGATTAAGCTGACAGCAGAATAATAGAAAGAAAGGGTGTTTGAAATGAAAATTGTAGGGATTGGAGATCCTTTTATACCAGAAAGATATATCAAAGAAGGGTTTTGTGAATTTGAAAAATTGGGACATGAAGTATCTACAATACAATGGGCAGTACCTAGCCATGAAGAATTGCAAAGAATTAATTTGTTGGTGGAAGTGAATGGCTGCGAGGCTTATGAACCACCACAAGAAGTTATAGATGCAATTTGTGATGCAGATATGGTAATCACACAATTTTGTCCTATGACAAAAGCGGTAATTGATGCTTGCAAAAATTTGAAAATTATTGGGGTGTTGCGTGGTGGATATGAAAATATCAACGTAGATTATGCAACAGAAAAAGGAATTTTGATTTACAATACACCGGGTAGAAATTCAAATGCAGTTGCAGATTTCGCAGTGGGAATGGTACTTTCTGAAAGCAGAAATATAGCAAAAAGTCATAGAAACTTAAAAGAAGGCAGCTGGATTCGTGATTATGCAAATGCAGCAACAGTTCCTGATATGCCATATAAAACAGTTGGGATCGTTGGTTTTGGTGAAATTGGTCGTAAGGTGGCACAAAGACTTCGTGGTTTTGAAATGAACATTTTGATTTATGATCCATATGTGACTTCTGTGCCTAATTATGTGACACAAGTTTCTATGGAAGAATTGTTCAAACAATCTCATTTTATTACATTACATATGCGTTTGAGCAAAGAAACAGAACATATGATCAATAAAGAAACTCTTGCATTGATGAGAGAGGATGCTTATTTGATCAATACAGCTAGATCGGGTCTTGTGGATGAAGTTGCTTTACATGAGGCACTGGCAAATAAAAAAATCATTGGTGCAGCACTAGATGTATTTGACGTAGAACCACCGGCAAAAGACTATCCATTGGTGGCTTTGGATAATGTAACCATTACACCACATTTGGCAGGTGGAACAATAGATGCGTTCACCAATTCACCTAGATTGATTGCAGCGGAGATGATTAAAATTTTGAATCAAGAAACTTCTAGATATGTAGTAAACAAAGAATTGTTTGCATTTGTTGCAGCAAAACTATAATATTGCCGAGGTTTATAAAGAGAAGGAGAGAATGTTATGTCATTGGTAACCATTGCAGATATGTTAAATAAAGCAAGAAAAGAAAAATATTGTGTTGGAGCATTTGATGCAAGCACATTGGAAATGGCAACAACAATCATTGAAGCAGCAGAAGAAGTGAATGCACCTGTAATTATTATGGGCTTGTTGTGGGATATGGAAGGCGATATGGCAGAATATTGGGTCCATTGTGTGTGTAAAATGGCTGAACGTGCAACGGTTCCAGTGTGTGTACATTTGGATCATGCAACAGATATGGAAAGACTCAAACTTTGTGTGGATTTGGGGATGACTTCTGTTATGTATGATGGTTCTATCTTACCATTGGAAGAAAATATTGCGTTGACAAAAGAAGCTGCAGATTATGCACATGCACGTGGGGTGACTGTGGAAGCAGAATTGGGACATGTTGGAAATGGGTTGGTGTCTGGTGAAGCGAAATCAGAAGAGGAATTTGAAAATCCAGATGATACTTTGACAAAAGCAGAAGAATTGAAATATTTCGTAGAACAAACAAATGTAGATTGTTTAGCGGTTGCAGTTGGAACGACTCATGGGGTATATACAAGTACACCTAAATTGCACTTTGATCTCATTGAAGAATTGAATGCAATTTCCCCTGTACCTTTGGTGCTTCATGGTGGTTCTGGTACGCCTGATGACCAAATCAAATTGGCAATCGAAAAAGGCGTTTGCAAAATCAATATTCATTCTGATTTGATGAATGTTTATTTTAGGGAAATTGAAAAGAAAATTCAATCTTCCGCAACATATGCACTTTGGATTAAAAATGCAAACGAAAAACCCCTTGCGGCAGTGAAAGAAATTGTGAAAGAAAAAATTGAGTTATTGGGTTCTGTGAATAAAGCATAAGAGATAGAATTTTGTTGACTTGAGTAGGATAACAAGGAGGGAAAAATATGAAAGAATATTTAGTAGCGATTGATGCTGGCAATACTTCTTGTAAGGTGGTTATTTTTGATACAGCGGGTAATGTAGTGGCAACGGCAGTAAGTCCTGTTACAAGAGTGAAAAAACGTGGCATTGGATTTGAAGAATTTGATATTGCAGATGTGTGGAATTTTGTAAGCAAAGCAATTTTGGAAGCCATTGAAAGTGCAGACATTGATGCAAGTGGAATCAAAGGTATTGGTGTAACTTCTTTTGGAAACGGCTGTGTCATTTTGGGTGAAAATGGAAAAATTATTGCACCTGGTTGTCTTTCACAAGATTATAGAGCAACGGGTGTTGTGGAAGCATTTGAAGCAAGTGGTGCCATGAAAGAGATTGTCAAATTGACCAAAGCTGAACCATTTGCAGGATCTCCAATTCCTATTTTGAGATGGTATAAAGACAATGAAAAAGATGTTTATGATCAAATTGCTTGTGTTTTGACATTCAAAGATTATATTATGTATCAATTTACAGGTGTGTTTGCGACAGATTTGAATTGTATTGGTGGTTCTGTTTTGTTGGATATGGATACAATGGATTACTCTCAAGAATTGCTGGATATTTGTGGTATTCCTGAATTGTATGATGCAATGCCTAAATTGGCAGCAGAGGCAACAGAAGTTGTTGGTGTTGTAACAGAAGAAGCATCTAAAATGACAGGTATTCCAGTAGGAACACCTGTAGTTGCAGGCGTGATGGATGTTTTGGCAGGGTTGGTTGCGGCTGGAGCAACAGAAGAAGGTGCATATACATTGATTACAGGTAGTTGGTGTATCAACCAAACACATTCCGAAGAAGCTGTAGAAGGAATCTTCCTCAATATGCCTTATTTGAAACGTGGTAGATATTTGAATTGTTCCAATACAGGAGCATCGGGTTCTAACTATGAATGGTTTACACAAGTGCTTGGAGATTATCCAAAAATTGAAGCGGAAAAACGTGGTATTACCATGTATCAAGTTTTGAATGAATTGATTGCAAGTGTAAATCCAGCAGATGCAAAAGTTTTGTTCTGCCCATATGTAGCACAACCAGGTATTGTGCCGGGTGCACAGGCAGCATTTGTTGATATCAATCAAGATACCAGTTATGCGGAACTTGCTTATGCAGTGGCAGAAGGTGTTGGTTTCATCCATAGACATCATGTTGAAATTTTGAAAGCAAAAGGACTTCCATTGAATGAAATCAGATTGATTGGTGGAACTGCAAAAAGTACTGTATGGAATCAAATTTTTGCAAACATTTTGCAAGTACCCATTATCCGAGTAGATTGTGACGAAGCTTGTGCTTTGGGAAGTGCAATTGTAGCAGGTATTGGAGTGGGTGTTTATGACAGCTATGAAGATGCATTTGCAAAAGCTGTGAAAATCAAAGAGCCAATGGTTTCCAATCCAGAAATGGTTGAAATTTATAACCAAAGATATGAACTTTGGTGTGATTTGAATAAAGCGATGGAACAGTTCTGGAGCAAACGAAAATAAAGAATAATCCATTTTAGAAAGACCTTGTTATGATACGGCAGGGTCTTTCTTTTGTTAGACAAATGGATTATAATTATAGAAAAAGGAGGCGAAAATATGTTTCGTGACGGAAAATTTCATGTAATACCCTCTGTTAGGAGTATTCGGTATTTGGAACAAGCTTTGCAAGGACAGGAAGAATGGATTATGTTAGGATGTCCACATATTGGGAATTTAAAAGAAATGGTGCAGGTATGTCATCAAGCTGGTAAAAAGGTTATTGTCAATCATGAGCTTGTTGGTGGATTAGGTGCGGATAAAGTTGCATTCCAATTTTTGAAAAATATGTATTTGGTTGATTGCGTTATGGGTTCTAGTAATAGTAAATTGGGGTTGGTGCGTAAAGAAAATATTCGAACCATTCGGAGAATTGCATTAGAAGATTCCTATTCGTTACAAGTGGCTTTTCGCAGCTTAAAGGAGACGAAGTATAATGCCATTGAATTACGTCCGGCGTGGTATGGCATTGAATTTTTGAAAGAATTCAAGAAGCAAAATGATACGGAATATATACTTGGTGGATTTGTCAATACAAAGGAGCTTGTTGATGCGGCATACAAAGCGGGATTTTCAGCTGTTGCAACCAGTTCTGTGGAATTATGGGGATATGAGCCTGAGGGTAAATAAAGTTTGCCGAAAAAGAGGTGATGTCAAAAAAATAAAATATCGGTTTATATATTGGCAATACGTTAGAATAATGTGAAATTGATACCATTTCAGCTGTCAAGAAATACTTGACAACTGGTGTTAATGAAAAAAAGAAAAATTTGCAATTGCTACTAGAAACGGTGGGGGAATTTTGCATATTTTTGTTGAAAAACAAGAAAAAAGATAAAATAATATAAGTTTTTATTAAATACAGAAAAAACTTTGACTTTTTATATATCAAATGATAAAATAAAATAAAAAGTCGGAGGTGAAAGCCATGATACAAAGAAAAGAATATTTATCGAAGCTACTAGAGTGGAAAGAGAAAAAAGTCATAAAAGTTGTAACGGGTGTGCGTAGATGTGGGAAATCCACTCTATTTGCATTATACCAAAAGCACTTACGAGAAACAGGCGTAGAAGAAAACCAAATCATCCACCTCAATTTGGAAGATATGGATTTTGAGGCACTCTTGGATTATCAAAAGCTATACGCATACATCAAAGAACGTCTTTGTGTTGGAAAATACACATATGTTTTTATTGATGAAGTGCAGAATTGTGCCAATTTTGAAAAGGTGGTAGACAGCTTATTCATCAAAGAAAATGTGGATGTGTACATCACAGGTTCCAATGCCTATATGCTTTCGGGTGAGTTGGCGACGTTGCTTTCTGGGCGGTATATCAAGATTGATATGTTGCCCTTATCTTTTCGAGAATATGCGGAAGGTGTTGGCGGTACAAAGACAAAAAGTGAACTTTTAAATGACTATTTGCGATTTGGTTCGTTTCCATACATTGCGACTTCAGGGCAAAGTTTTGCCGACACCCAAGATTATTTAGAAGGGATTTACAGTTCCATCTTAATTAAGGATGTTGCAAAACGAGAAGGAATTACAGATGTTACCCTCTTAGAAAACATCGTAAAAACCGTTGCAGCAAGTATCGGTAGTCCCATTTCTGTGAAAAAAATTGCAGACACCATTGTATCCTCAGGCAGAAAAACCTCTGTGAATTCTGTAGATTGCTATTTGAAAGCACTTTGTGATGCGTATATTTTTTACAAAGTAGATCGTTATGACATCAAAGGTAGACAATATTTGAAAACCCTTGGAAAATATTATATAGTGGATACTGGTATTCGCAATTTGATTTTATCCACTAGAAGTTTTGATTTGGGGCATTTATTGGAAAACATTGTTTATTTTGAATTGTTGCGACGAGGGTATCGTGTACACATTGGCAAGGTGGCAGAAAAAGAAGTGGATTTTGTGGCAGAAAATCAAGATGGAATTTTATATGTACAGGTATCGGCATCTGTTTTGGCAGAAAGCACTTTGGAAAGGGAATTGGCTTCGCTTAAGGCGATTTCAGACCATCACCCCAAAATACTTTTGACCTTGGATGAGATTGGTGTTGGCAACAATTATGATGGCATACGTCAATTGCATTTGGCAGATTGGTTATTGGAAACATAAAAATTAAGCCTACAAACTTCGTAAATATAAGCGGAGCTTGCAGGCTTTTTTAGTTTTTACGAATGGACATAATTTAATCATCAGATTACAGTATTGCGTTTCAGTTTTATATGAATATTTGTGAATTTGCAAGTGATATGGAATTTGAACGTTGTTTTTATGGTTAAAATTTTGAATAAAATTCGTTAAAATAAATTAAAATTAGAGATACAAGGTTTTTTATGAAAAATGTTCGAAAATTGCACATAAAAATCGCAATAAGAAATAAATTATCATACATGTATACAAAATGCATAAAAAACTGAAATTTCAGTTGACGGCATAAATATTGTAATATATACTATATTCAAAATTAAATCTTAAATAAATCTTGAAAATAATGTTGGTTTTGTAAAAATTTGTAGAAAAAACAATTTTTTCAAAATAATTGAAATTTCAGAAAATACATTAATTTCCAACATCTATAGGGTGCGATGATGGTATACAGTGAATATTTATTCAATCTAAGGAGAGTGCAATATGGAAGGTCAGTCTCAACAAGACTACATTGTAGAGGCAATACGTAATAAAATCTTATCTGGAGAGTTGGAAGATCATTTCCGTTTGACAGAGTTGGGTATTTGCCAAGAATATGGTGTACCAAGAGCAGCAGTAAAAAATGCATTGCGTATATTATGCGAAAGAGGATATTTATATTCGTTACCTCGTTCTGGTAATTATGTAAAGCCAATTGATTATAAAGAAATTTTAGATAATTTCCAGTTTCGTATGATTGTAGAACCAGAATGTCTTTTGATTGCATATCCCAATTTGACAACAGTAGATATTGAAAGAATCAAAGAGAATTGTAGAAAAATGGAGTATGGCGGATTTTTGGATTATGTAATTGCAGAATTGGATAATCATAGTTTGTTCCCAGAAAGAAGCAACAACCAAATGCTCAAAAGAGCTTTGGCAATGAGCGCTGATGTTATTTCTAGAATCACTTGGAGGGGGTTGGAGTTTCACAAACTCAATTCAAGACCAGTAGAAAGCATAGAAGAATGGAAAGAAATTGCCTATCATTTGGAGAATCATCAACCACATATGGCAAGTAAATGTTTTTTACAACACATTATGAATTCTTCCACAGTGTTCTATGAAACAGGTCTTCGAGTACCACCAGATTCTGAGTAAACTGGTTTTGTGGATGAATGGTTTATTGTATTGCAAGAGATTTATATTTTTAAAATATGGGTGTAAAGTTACCTTTTCAAAAGGAGCTTTTTTATATAGCTTTATATCAAAAAGTAGTGGGTGTCAAGAAATGGACAGAAGAAACTAGGAGGGAAATAAGTATGAAAAAATTATTTGCAAGTCTTGTTTGTTGTACATTGGTATTTGGTTTGGTGGGTTGTGGCGGTTCCAGCTCCAGCAGCAGTGGAGATGAAGTGGAAGTAAAACAATTGAAACTTGCAACCCAATATCCAGAAGACCACAATGATGCACAATCTGTAATTAGAGCTAGCGAAGCCATTCAAGAAGCAACTGGTGGCAGTGTAGAAATCAAAGTGTATCCTGCCAACCAATTGGGAGATTACACACAAGTGTTTGAAGAAGTTATGAAAGGTACCATTGATATGGCTACCATTTCTATTCCAACACAATTTGATTCCAGATTGGAAATGCTTACAGTACCTTATTTGGTTACAAGCTATGATCAAGCAAAAACAACTTTTGCAGATGGTTCTTATGTATATACTGAATTGCAAAGTATTCTCAATGAATTGGATGTAGAAATGTTGAATATTTATTTGGATGGTTTCATGGGAATTGGTGCTACAGAATCCATTGAAAATGTAATGGACTTCAGTACTTCTCATCCTCAATTGTTGCGTGTTCCTAGCATGGACTCTTTGATTTGGACTGCTCAAGGTATGGGCTTCAATACAACTACAATTGCATATGCTGATTTGTATTCTGCGTTGCAAACAGGTGTTGCTGATGGTTGGCTTGGAGGTTCTGCATATGTAAACCAAACATCCTTTGGTGATGTAATTGAATACTTTGCAGACAACCGTTATATCCATGAATTGGTTGTAACAATTGTCAATAAAGACACATTTGAGTCTCTTACAGAAGAAGAACAAAGCATTATCAAAGAAACTTTCGCTGCTGAAGCATTGGTTGTTGCAGATTTGAGAGAAGTTCTTGATGACCAAGCGCTTGTGGATATGGAAGCAGCAGGAATTGAAGTTTATGTTCCAACAGAAGAAGAATTGGCAGCTGCAGCAGATTACTTTAGAGCTGATGTATGGCCAAAATTTGAATCTGTTTTGGGAACAGAATTGATGGAAGGTCTTATTGCAAATGCCGATTGATATATGGGTGGTATAACCTATATGAGATGATAACTTAGCATACCGCACAAATTCAGTTTGTGCGGTATTGTTCAAAATACGATGGACTTTATAGTAAAAAAAGAAAGGAGTGAAGTATATGGCGACGAGAAAACCCATTGAAGAAACAAAGGGGTGGAAATTGCTCCTGATGGGAGAACGTAGTATTTTGGTAATTACCAGTGGGCTTGCAACTTTCCTTGTAGCAGTTGGCGTATTTATGCGATATGTATTGACAAAAGATTTCTTTGGGCAAGAAGAGGTTGTTACTGTGGTTGCAATGTGGCTTTATTGGATTGGTGGGGTATATGGCAGTTATGAAGATAGCCATATCAAAGCAGATATCTGTACAGATTTAATCAAAAATCCTAAGAAATTGAAATTTGGTTAATTGTATAATCAAATTGAACACATAAAAAAGTCCACAGTGAATGGATTTTCTGTTAGAATAAAGTTACCACACAAGATTCTAAGAGAAGGAGCCAAATACTATGGACAATACCAATTATAGCACAAATCCAGTAGAACGCAAGAAGGGGCAACACTTAGGAGCGGAAGAGCGTGGAGCAATCCAACACCTACACAAACTGGGTTACTCTAATAGAGCAATCGCTGGTGAGCTGAATTGTAGCCCTTCCACAATAGGATATGAGTTGGAAAGAGGCACGCCAGCTTACTCCGGTCGTGGGAGAAAGCCTACTTACTCTGCAAAGAGAGGCGCTACCGTTTACAAAGAAAATCGGAGCCGTTGTCGTCGTCCTAAGAAGTCATTTCAGGATTCGCAGTTTATTTCTTGGTTGGTAAAGCAAGTGAAAGAACACAAAAGGTCGTTTGATTCTTGCGTGGGTCGTGCAAGGTTGCTTGGGTTATTTCCTCCAGACACCATTCCATGTACCAAAACACTCTACAACCGATTGAGAAGCGGAGAATTGCCCCTCTCTTTATTCGACCTTCCAGAAATATTGACACGTCGACCACAGGGAAAACCCCGTATTTCTAAGCGTTTATACGGAAAAAGTATAGAAGAACGTCCTCTTGAAGTTGTCCTCAGAAACACCTTTGGTCACTGGGAATCTGATACCGTTTTGGGTCAAAAAAAGAAGGGCGAAGCAGCCGTTTTCAGCATTGTTGAACGGCTGACGGGTTACTATATTACCCTGCGTATTGATGAAAAAACCGCTGACGGAGTTGCCTCTGCAATGAAACAGCTCCATCAACAGTTTGGAGACAAATTCAATCAAGTGTTTCGTAGCATTACCACAGATAACGGAAGTGAATTTGCCAGTTTTTCAGACTTCGAGAATCTAGGTAGCGAGGTTTATTTTGCCCATCCATATTCTTCTTGGGAGCGTCCGGTGAATGAGCGGTCAAATCGTGTTTTGCGTAAATTCATTCCAAAATCCACCTCTATCACAAAATTTTCTCCCGAGCAAATCTTGGCGTTTTCGGATGAAATCAACGCAACCCCAACAAAGAGATTGGGATATTACACACCAGAAGAATTATTTGAAGATCAGCTTGATCAAATTTATAGAAGAACCAAGCAGTAAACTTTATTTCAAAAGTGTTCAATTTGTTATTGCAATTTTCAGAAATTGAAATTTGTAAAATGTTTGATTTCTTTCATCAGCATTGTAGTATGTGCAGTATTTATGGTTTGGAGTGTAGAGTATATTATTTGGAGCATACAATCTGGAGGTAAGAGTGTAGGTCTTAAAATTCCTTTGGTGTATTCTCAACTACCACTGTTGATTGGATTTATATTAATGTTATTTTATTCTGTGGTTGATTTTATCAAACTCATTAAAAAAGCACCACAAGTAGAGTTAGAAGAGGTAGGTGAATCTGAATGGAATTAGGAATTGGTTTTATTATTTTAATTGGTTGTGTTATTTTAGGGGTTCCTGTTGTGTACGCATTTGGAGCTGCTACCATTTGGTTTACTGTTTCTTTGGGATACGATCCAGCATTCTTGCTTCCTACAGCCTATAGCAAATTGAATGGTGTGGTTTTGCTTGCAATTCCTCTTTTTATTTTGGTAGGTGGCATTATGGAAAAAGGGATGATTGGCTCTGCTCTGGTGGACTGGGTAGAAAAATTTGTAGGACGTATTCGTGGTTCTCTTTGTATTGTAGCTACAGTCACATGTGCCATTTTTGGTTCTATTTGTGGTAGTGGTGCTGCAACATTGTCATGTGTGGGTTCTATTTTGGCACCTAAGATGCATGAAAAGAAATATAATATGGGTATTGCAGCAGCAGTTCTTTGTTGTGCAGCACCTTTGGGTATGTTGATTCCACCAAGTTCCATTCAAATTTTGTATGCTTGGTCTGGTCAATTATCTGTATTGGCATGTTTCTTATCTACAGTTGTACCTGGACTTATTTTAACTGCATTGATTTCCATTGTGGGATATGTGCTTTCCAAAACAAATAAAGATATTATCTTGGCAGAATCTGTTTCACCAGAGGTGTGGATGAAAGAAACAGGAAAATCCACTGTACGTGCTTTGCCAGCTTTGTTTATGCCTATTATTGTATTGGGTGGTATTTATGGTGGTTTTATGACACCTTCTGAAGCAGCTGCTGTTGCAATTGTATATGCTTTGCCTGTCAGCATTTATATTTATAAAGGTATGAGATGGAGAGATTTGAAAGAAAACTTCATCAGTTCTGCTACTACAACAGGTGTTATCATGGTTATGCTTGCCATCATTATGGTAATGAGTCGTATTTTGGTTATGGAAGATTTGCCAGGAATCGTATTGGATCTTTTGCTTTCTGTTTCAGAAAACAAATATGTAATTTTGATTATGATCAATCTATTTTTGGTTTTGATTGGCATGTTGATGGACGATGTGAGTGGTACACTTCTTTGTACTCCAATTTTAATCCCAATTGCAATGGAATTGGGTATTAGCCCTTATCAAATGGCAGCAATATTGGGTGTCAACTTGGGAATGGGTAACATTACACCACCAACAGCACCATTCTTATACTTAGGTGCTAGAATTTGCAGAGTAAGTGCAAGAGACATGATGAAACCTTGTATGGCGATTATTGTATTCGCTTATATTCCAACATTGCTTCTCACTACATACATTCCACAAATCTCTTTGTGGTTGCCAGAGTTGATTATGCAACAAAGTTTTGGTATATAATTCAGAAAAAGGTTTATTCCATACATCGAATAGGCCTTTTTCCCATCAAATTCACAGAAAATAAACTTCCATTTTATCAGACTATAGTTTGAAGGATGGTTTTCCATACTCTTTTTGAAACATATAAAATGGATTGGTATACAGAAGAGGTTCCTGTTTTTATTATGGAAGGGAGATGCCTATATATGGGGCATATATACATCAGTAATATACAACGTTTTTCTTTAGATGATGGTCCAGGGATTCGTACCACTGTGTTTTTCAAAGGTTGCAATTTGGCTTGTCTTTGGTGTCACAACCCAGAATGTATCCCTATGGCACAGATATTACAGTGGAAAGGGAATCTTTGCGTCAATTGTGGCAGATGTGAATTTGTCTGTCCAAATGGAGCACATAAAATAGAAGATGGAGTACATGTGCTCAATAGACAACTATGCACACATTGTGGTCTTTGTGTTGCCCAATGTCACCATAAGGCATTGGAGTTGATTGGCACCCAATGGAATGCAGATGCTTTGGTCAAAGAGATTTTAAAAGACAAAGCGTATTTTGAATCTTCTGGTGGTGGTGTGACTTTTTCTGGTGGAGAACCCCTTTTATTTGCAGATGAAGTGGCAATTTTGGCAAAAAAATGTAAAGAAGAAGGGTTACATGTTGCTGTGGATACTGCAGGAAATGTTCCATTTACAGAATATGAAAAATTGTTGTCTGTTACAGATCTGTTTTTATATGATATCAAAGGGTATACTTCCCATCTTCACAAGAAATGGACAACAGTACCCAATCAACGTATTTTACATAACATACAAACTTTGGATACCCTAGGAGTCAGTTATACCATTCGTGTACCCATTATTCCAGGATGCAATGCAACAACAGAAGAGCAAGAAGCAATTTCGACTTTTTTGCGTTCGCTAGAGCATATTGACTTGATTCAGTTGTTGCCATATCATGCTTATGGAGTGGGGAAATATGAAGAGATTGGTATAACTTCTAAGATGAAAAATCAAAATCCGCCACCTGAAGAAGTGATGGAATCCTTTTTGCAGCAATATTTGGAAAAGGGTTTACATGCAGTGATTGGTTGACAGATTTATAAATAAATTTATAAAATTATGTTATTGTCCAGATAAAGATAAGGAGTGAGTTACTTGAACCAACAAAAATTACAAGCAAGTTCACGCGTACAGTACCTCATAGACCATCGACATGATGATCATGATCGTAAGCAAATTCCAACAAGAACACCATATTATGAAAAAGCATATGAAGAATACGCAGATTCCCATGTGAAATTGCGTATTGCCCATGGTTTTGCTGCTTTTTTGGCAGGAAAAAAAATTCTGATCCAACCATATGATGTTTTGGCTGGCTTTTCTTATCGCTATACATACAGACCAACTTTTCCATTGAATATGCCAGATGATTACGATCCACTGTTTCGACCACCTACAGGGATTGATACATTTGAAGAAGCTGAAGTAGGCGCAAAACTCAATGGTTTTTCACCAGATTCCAAAGAAGCACAAGAAATGGAAACATTTGCCCATTGTGTATCCCATTGGTTATACAAACATTGGGAAACTGGACATATTCTTCCTGGTTATGAAAGATTGATCAACACTGGTTTTGATGGATTGATAGAAAAAACAGAAGCAGCTCTCAAAGAAGCAACAGGAACTGCAACCATAGATTTGGAAGCAATGTTGATTACAGAAAAAGCAGCAATTCAATACATCAATCGTTATGCAGAGTATGCTGCACAATTGATTGCAACAACAAATAAAGTAGAAGAAAAAGAACATTTGGCAAAATTGGAAGATGCTTTGCGTCATATTGCAGGTGGAAAGCCTCGTACATTCCTAGAAGCGGTACAATTGATTTGGTTGACCCATGAAATGCTATATGCAGAAAGCTTCCCAGCTTCTTTCTCCTTTGGGCGTTTGGATATGTATCTACATCCTTTCTATGAAGCAGACTTGAAAGCAGGTAGAATATCACATGAAGAAGCAGTGGATATCATTGATGCACTTTGGGTGAAATTTGGGGTTACTTTGCATGGATACCAAAACATTACCATTGGTGGTTTGGATGTAGATGGCAATTATGTATCCAATCCATTGACCATTATGATGCTACAAGCTTGTAGAAAAACACTCTTTGACCAACCACTTCTTTGTTTGCGATATCATAAATCCATGCCAGAAGAAGTTTGGCAAGAATCTTTGGAATTGTTGAAAACAGGAATTGGTTTGCCTGCTTTCTTCATTGATGATTTCTGTATTCCTGCCAAAATGCGTATGGGTCAAAGCAAAGAAGATGCCACCAACTATGGTTTGATTGGTTGTGTAGAAATGGGTTGTCCTGGTAAAGAATATTCCAAAACAGAATGCTTGCGTGTAAATGTAGCAAAAATTCTAGAATTGATGTTCTTTGCAGGAAAAAGCACTTGTACAGCTGTGGGTACTGTTATTGGTAGTGCATCCATGCCATCTTTGAAATTGGGGGATAAAATCATCAAAGATTATATATTCCCTCTGTTCCAAAAGAATGATATTTCTGAAGTGAACAGTTTTGCAGAGCTTTTGGATTGGTACAAATATGAGTTGACACATCATTTGCAGTTCTCCATGACTTCTATAAATCGTTTGGATACTGCTTTGCCTGAATGTTATCCAACACCATTCCTTTCTACATTAATGGAAGGTTGTATTGAAACAGGAAAAGATATTACAGCAGGTGGTGCAATTTACAACAATACAGGTATAAATTTATGTGGTCTTGCCAATGTAGCAGATTCACTTGCAGCAATCCGTCAGTTGGTATTTGAAGAAAAACGATATACTTTAGAAACCTTCAAAAATGCTATGGCAGCAGATTATGTGGGATATGATGAACTTGTGTATGACATTGAACGTTGTCCTAAGTATGGAAATGACAAAGATAGTGTAGATTTGTTGATGGCAGATATTGTTGATGCAGCAACAAAACAAATCCAATCTATGGACAATCCTCGTGGTGGCAAATGGCAAATGGGATTGTATTCTGTGGAAGATCATGCAAAAATGGGAATCTATACAGGAGCATTGCCTGATGGCAAACGAAAAGGAGAAGCAATGGCAAGTGCCTTTTCACCTGTACAAGGAAAAGATGTGGTTGGACCGACTGCCAGCTTAAATTCTATGTTGAAAACAGATTTGACTGGTGCAACCAATGGTATGGTAATGGATATGAAATTCACACCTTCTTTCTTTGACAAAGCAAGCCATGAAAAGGCGCTTCGTATGCTCATTGATGCGTATGCAGCACAAGGTGGTGGCGAAATACAATTCAATGTAGTGGGTCGTGACACATTGATTGATGCACAAAATCATCCAGAAAAGCATAGAGAACTTGTGGTACGAGTTTCTGGTTTTAGTGCTGTATTCACCAGTTTGATTAAGGAAACACAAGATGAAATCATCAAAAGAACGGAGTATAAAGATATTTAATGTAGCATAGACAAAAAAATCCACCTGCTATGCAGGTGAGTTCTGAGTAGCTTTAGCTTTAAGTACAAAATCTTCTTTGAAATAGCATAAATGAATTATCAGTAAAATGATTTTCAAAGAAGATTATCAAGAATGAAAATAACAACTAATTATACACTGGATAATATTAACTTTATAAGGCTCGATAGAGCTGTAAGGCAAGTAGTGCAGAAGTAAGAAAATTTATGCCTCTTTAGAGGTTGGCGGGTAAGAGTGGCTTATAGCCACAGAGCAAACCACCAGCTAAGCTGGTGGTACTGATTGAGAGTAGTGATAAAAACAAGCTGTTTTGTAGTTGAGCAGGATTCAATTTCAGACGATTGGTTTGCGATCGTCTTGTGTGGTTTAACGTTATCTATTTAAAATGCAATTAGAAAAAGTATGTTTATCATTTCAAAATAAGTTATTATTTTGAAATGATGGGGGTATAGCAAAACAAATGCATAAAAAATTAAGCCTACAAACTTCGTAAAATCAGCGGAGTTTGTAGGCTTTGTTCATTTCTTTAGATAAAGAGTATGTAATATATTGGAAGAAATAATTCGTTTTCCCTCGAAATACCCCTTGTGGATACGCACAGTCATTTATGCACTTTTCATATATTATGTAGCACTAATCCCTATCCTTTTTTCCAAATCCAGCATAGAAAAGCAGTATTTTTCGAATGGTGTCCATGTTGTCTGTAACGGGTCACCTTCCCTGATACGCAAAGTTCTTCTGATTTCCTTTGGCACCACCACACGACCCAAATCGTCTATTCTTCTTACAATACCTGTTGCTTTCATATTCAAACCTCCAATAAAATCAAAATGGTGTATTACATGTGTTTGCAAGTAGTATTTGTAAATGTAAGAATAATATACAAAAAAGAAAAGGAATGAATTTAAAATTTTTTCGATAGGGTATAGGTTTGTATTTGGCTGTTTTCATATTGCAATCGTATAGGTATTGGAGTATGATAAAAATAGTATTGATTTGCGTATATTTATGAGAAAGAGGGGTGTTTGCAATGGATGTAGAACACAATATTATATATTTGCAAACAGATTTGGATCTCTTGCGAAAAAAAATAGAAAAATTGCGAACAGAATTGTCTATGCTGGTTTTGGAAAGAGATACGTTGCTGTATCAAGAATGTAAAAATATAGAAGCGGTATATATGCTTGAATTGGGTGCTGTAGAATATCAGGCATATCAATTGGAGTGTAGAGTTTTGCGGTTGAAACGAAAGAAGGAATTGATACAAGCCAAAATCAATCGCCAAGAAAAGATAGATTTAAAGGGTATCGAAGCCATATTAGAAGAAGAATTTATCAAATACGAAGCGGAATTAAAACAGAAGATAGAACAAATGAATGTAGCTTTGGAGTGGAGCAAGAATGAGGTGCTCAGCAAAGAAGCTACAGCGGAATTGAAAAAACTGTATCGTACCATTGTAAAGGTTTTGCATCCAGATATGCATCCTGATTTACCAGAAGAAAAAATAGAATTATTCCATAGAGCGGTGGAAGCGTATCAACATGGTGGATTGGAGCAGTTGCGTATCATTGCAGCTTTGGTGGAACAAGATGAGGAAATAGCAGATATAGAAGATGGATTGGCAAGTTTAAATAAAGAAAAACAACGATTGCAGAATTTTATGACACGTGTACAAGAACATATGCAAGAAATCAAAATGCAATTTCCTTATAATCAGAAGGAATTATTGCAAAATCCAGAAAAATTGGATGCTCACAAAAAACGCATGGAGAAATATGTTCTAGAATTGAAAGATTTGGTGGCAGATTACAAAATGCAGATTGCAGAAATGTTGAGGTGATACTATGGCAGATTTGATACCTAGTGGAAGTGGGGGCTTTGTCAGCTTGCTACATGGAGGTCATGGTGGTGATTTGGTAATGCCAAAACCATTTGCCCACGAGATTTATTTGTTTGATACCCATGTTGCTGGAACAACGCATATAGAAGGTATCAAAGAATTGGAACCTTATCTTAATATAGAAGATAAATTGATTTTTTTGCGTGAACCCAACAATCCATATGACCCAAAAGCCATTTTGATTCAGACATCAAGTGGAGTCAAAATTGGATACGTACCAAAGGTGGATAATATTATCTTTGCACGTTTGATGGATGCAGGAAAGTTGTTATTTGGTCGGATTTCTCAAAAAGAAGTCAAAGGGAATTGGGTGAAAATTGATATCAAAATATATTTACAAGAGTGAAAAAGGGTGCAGACTACAATTATGTGGTTTGCATTTTTTATGTTTCTCAAAAGAAAACCACAAATGATTTAGAACAACCGTTCTCTTTTTATTCATTTTGTGGTAGTATGATATGAGAATATTCTGTTTGTATTGTAGGGATCCCTATGTGGGCACCCGTTATGCAATCGAAAATATATACAAAACCCATCTTGGAGGTGAAGTAGTGGAAGAAGTAACCCTAAAAGGCGAGATCACAGAAGTGATTTATCAAAATAAAGACAATGGATATGCAGTGTTTGTATTGGAAAGTGATGGCGATGAAGTCACATGTGTTGGCACAGTACCACAGGTGCATAGAGGTGAAAATTTGGACATTCGTGGCAGTTGGACAACACATCCTGTTTATGGGAAACAACTCCAAGTGGCATTTTGTGAAAAAGCATTGCCCACCACAAAAGAAGGTATGGAACGCTATTTGGCATCTGGTCTCATCAAAGGTTTGGGACCCAAGACTGCAAAGAAAATTGCAGATCGTTTTGGGGATGCAACCTTCTATGTCATTGAAGAAAAACCTGACCTTTTGACAGAAATCAAAGGTATTACATATGAAAAGGCACAACGCATTTCAGAAATCTTTTCAGAACAATTTGAGCTGAGAAATGTTATGGTATTTTTACAAGGATATGATATTTCACCTGCTTATGCAATGCGTATCTACAAAAAATACAAAAGTCGTACCTTTGAAATTGTGAAATCCAACCCATATCGTTTGGCAGATGAAGTATCTGGTATTGGGTTTTTGATGGCAGACCAGATGGCAGCCAGTGCAGGCATTGCAGCAGACAGCCCAGAACGTATACGTGCAGCCATCAAATATGTTTTGAATTTGGCAGCCACAAAGGGGGATTGTTTCTTACCAAAGGAGCAACTTCTGGCACAAGGTGTTGCATTGTTGCATGTGGATGAATTGCTTTTGGAAAATGCAATCCGTGAATTGCAAGTGGAAAGTCAAGTCCATCAAGAGAAACTCTATGGTAGAGATGTGGTATATTTGAATTTCTATTACTATGCAGAAATGGCAGTTGCAAAGCGTTTGTTGGAGCTTTCTTTGGAACGTACAGAAATCAACGAAGCACAAATAGAACGTGAAATTTTGCGTATAGAAAAGGAAACCAATGTGGAATTGGCACCAGAACAAAGAGTTGCGGTACAAGCGGCAATGTCTGGTGGTGTACTCATCATCACAGGTGGTCCTGGTACTGGTAAAACCACAACCATCAACACCATTTTACGTTTGTTGGAAGAGGATGACCAAGAAGTGGTTTTGGCAGCACCCACAGGACGTGCAGCAAAGCGTATGACAGAAGCAACTGGAGTAGAAGCCAAAACACTCCATAGATTGCTGGGAACCACCTATGTCAATGACGATAGCAAACGTCAAACATTTGAAAAAAATGAAGATGATCCCATCGAAGCAGATGCCATTATTGTGGACGAAACATCTATGGTGGATTTGCATTTGATGCATGCATTGTTGAAAGCAGTTGCCAATGGAACACGCTTGATTTTTGTAGGTGATGTGGATCAGTTGCCATCAGTTGGTGCTGGCAATGTTTTGAAGGATATGATTCGTAGCGATTGCCTAGAAGTGGTGCGTTTGCATCATGTATTTCGTCAAGCACGTGAAAGTGCAATCATTATGAATGCCCATAGAATCAACCAGGGGGAAGAACCCATCTTAAATGAAAGTGGAACCGATTTCTTCTTTGTACGCAGAAGCTATGCAGAAGAAGTTTTGGGTGCCATTCGTGATTTGGTGACCACAAGATTACCGGAGTATACTGGTTGCGATCCATTGACACAAATGCAGATTTTGACACCAATGAGAAAAGGGATTTTGGGTGTACAAAACTTGAACCAAATGTTGCAAGCCACTTTAAATCCTCCATCCTCCAAGAAAGCGGAAAAAGAATTTCGTCAAATTGTGTTCCGTGAAGGGGATAAGGTTATGCAAATCAAAAACAATTACAATATGGTTTGGAGAATCTACAATGCTTCTGGTAGACGTACCGATGAAGGACTTGGTGTGTACAATGGGGATGCAGGTCGCATTACAAAGATTGATAATCATGAAGAAAGTTTACAAGTGGTGTTTGATGATGGGAAATTGGTGGATTATGACTGGAATCAATTGGAAGAATTGGAGCTTGCTTATGCCATCACCATTCATAAATCACAAGGTAGTGAATATCCAGTGGTCATTCTACCAATTTACAGTGGACCACCAATGCTAATGACCAGAAATTTACTGTATACAGCGGTGACACGTGCAAAACAATTTGTGGTATTGACTGGGTTAACAGAAACGGTCAATTCTATGGTATATAACGATAAAGAAGTTGGCAGATTTACAGGACTTGCAAAACGTATTGGTCATTTACATGAGGTGATGTTTGAATGAGTTTTGAAGAAATTGTAGATGAGATACGGGAATACATTATGTATGTGTTCTTTCCACCATATTGCGTCATTTGTGGTAAGCATCTGCATTTTGCAAAATGGGATCAAAGACTTTGTGCCCATTGTGAACAGGAAACCCCTTATATCCAAGGTGATGTGTGTGAAATTTGTGGAAAACCAGCTATTGGTGGCACCTTATGTGAACAGTGTTTGCGTAAAAGACCTGTGTTTACCAAGGCATGTGCAGCGTTTGTGTATGATGATGTGCGTAAAGGCATTGCCAGATATAAGTATAGCGGTGGCAAAGTGGATGGTGATACCTATGGTATTTTGATGGCTGAATATTTGTTGCAATTTCATAAAGATTGGATTGCAGAAATGGATTTCATAACACCAGTGCCATTGCACCCTAAGAAACAACGAAAACGTGGCTTCAATCAAAGTGGGATTTTGTGTGAATGGATTTCAGAAATCTGTGACATTCCATATGAAGAAGATGTTTTGCAACGAACCAAAAACACCAAACCACAAAGCAAATTAGATGGTAAAAAGCGTGAAAGCAACCTAAAAGGTGTGTTTACAGCTCAAAAGTGCAAAGATAAAGCAGTCTTGTTGGTGGATGATATTTTCACTACAGGCACCACTGCAAATGAATGTAGCAAAGAATTGTATCGTAAAGGCGCAAAGGAAGTCAGAATCTTTTGTTTGTCACATACAAAAGGCTAATGATGAAGGACTTGATGTAATCTAAAATACAATATAACCGTAGGGGATGGCGTCCTCGACATCCCGTAATAAATTGCCACGAAACCTGAAATGTAATACAATCCAATTTGTGATACAATCGTAGGGGAGGATATCATCCTCCCGTTATGTGCCACAACAACAGAGCGATGAGGGCATTGCTCCCTACAAAAACCGAAACCATAAATATGGTGTACTTGTAGGGGCGACCTGTGAGCGCCTGTTATAAATTGCTGCAAAACAAATGGGTGGGCATGGAAACTCACCCCTGCAAGCTGCGAATTGATTTCACCTGTTGCAATTGTAGGGGCGATTCACGAATCGACTGTAAAACCTTAGAAAAATCAAGAAAAAAGGGTATAAACCCATTGCGAAACTTGTGGAAACAGGGTATAATTTGTAACAGTGGTAACACATAGGGAGAAAAATACAATGGGAGGGTGACTTCTCATTGTTTTGTTTTGGGCGAATAATGGAAAAGATTGGGACATAAAGTTATACAAGGAGGAATCGTATGCAGTTGGGATTTGATAACGATAAGTATTTGACCATGCAATCACATCATATCAAAGAAAGAATTGGTCAGTTTGGTGGAAAGTTGTATTTGGAATTTGGTGGTAAACTCTTCGACGATTACCATGCATCACGAGTGTTGCCTGGATTCAAACCAGATAGTAAAGTGAATATGTTGGTGCAGCTTAAGGACGAAGCTGAAATCGTCATTGTCATCAACGCTGGTGATATTGAAAAAAACAAAGTACGTGGCGACTTGGGCATCACATATGATATGGATGTATTGCGTTTGATTGATGCGTTTCGTGGCTATGGCTTGTATGTGGGTAGCGTGGTTTTGGCGCAATTCAATGGACAAGCATCTGCTGTGGCATATGAAAAGAAATTGGAAACACTTGGCTTGAAGGTGTACAAACACTATCCAATTGCTGGATATCCTTCTAATATCAGCTTGATTGTCAGCGATGATGGCTATGGCAAAAATGATTATATTGAAACAGAACGTTCTTTGGTTGTGGTCACAGCACCAGGTCCAGGTAGTGGAAAAATGGCAACTTGTTTGTCTCAATTGTATCATGAAAATAAAAGAGGTGTAAAAGCAGGGTATGCGAAGTTTGAAACCTTCCCAATTTGGAACCTTCCATTGAAACATCCTGTGAATATTGCATATGAAGCGGCAACTGCTGACCTCAACGATGTGAATATGATTGACCCATTCCATTTGGAAGCATATGGTGAAACCACCATCAATTACAATAGAGATGTGGAAGTGTTCCCAGTGCTCAATGCCATGTTTGAAGAAATCTATGGCAAATCCCCATATAAATCCCCAACAGACATGGGTGTGAATATGGCTGGAAACTGTATTTTTGATGATGCAGCAACACAAAAAGCATCCAACAACGAAATCATTAGAAGATATTACAAAGGTCTTTGTGATCATAGAAAAGGCAATGCACCTGACGAAGTGGTTGGCAAATTGGAATTGCTTTTGCGTCAAGCAAAATTGACTGTTTCTGATAGACCAGTCATTGATGTGGTTCAGAAAAAAGCAGAAGAAACAGGTGAACCGGCAGTGGGTATTGAACTTACTGATGGCAGAATCATCACAGGCAAAACATCACCACTTTTGGGTGCTGCATCTGCAATGTTGCTCAATGCACTGAAAGCTTTGGCAGGACTGCAAGAAGATGTGAAAGTCATTGCACCAGAAGTCATTGAACCCATCCAAAAATTGAAAGTTGGCAACTTGGGGAACCATAACCCACGTTTGCATACAGATGAGGTTTTGATTGCTCTTTGCATCAGTGCCAACACAGATGAAAATGCAAAATTGGCTTTGGCACAATTGGAAAAACTGAAAACTTGTGAAGTGCATTCTTCTGTAATTTTGTCTGCTGTAGATGAAAACATTTTTGGTAAGTTGGGTGTGCATTTGACTTGTGAACCAAAATACCAAACAAAGAAATTGTTCCACGGTTGATTGTGAATAAAATATGTAAAAAAATGGGCGCTGTGTTGTATAATTATGAATACAACATGGCATTTTTAAATTATTTTGCAAAAAAGACAAGTTTGCCTTGAAAAACTCGGTATTCATAAGATACAATAGCTGTGATAGAGTTTAAACCAAGAGGAGGTGTGTAAAATGGCTCACGTAATCGGACCTGAATGTATTGGTTGTGGCGCTTGTGCTGGTGATTGTCCAACAGGATGTATCGTTGACGCAGGTGGCGTTTTTGAAATTAAAGGTGCTGAATGTATCGACTGTGGTACATGTGTTGGTACATGTCCAACAGGTGCAATCAAAGCTGAATAATAAGCGTAAAAAAGTGAGTATATGCTCACTTTTTTTATTACATAGAAGTATGTGACAATAGGAGGAAAATAAATGCATTATACATATCCAACAAAGGGAATTTGTGCAGCAAAAGTGGATTTTGATATTGAAGATGGTGTTTTGAAAAATGTGGTTTTTCTTGGCGGATGCGATGGCAATCATAAAGGTTTGGCAGCGCTTATGGAAGGGATGCAACCAGAAGAAGCAGCAAAACGTATGAAAGGTATCACTTGTGGCATGAGAAATAGCAGTTGCCCAGACCAATTGGCAGTGGCACTAGAAGATGTTTTGCAAAACCAATAAGATTAATGAGTAACCTGTAATTGTTGCAGGTTATTTTTTTGTTTGTGGAACACCTATTATACTTATAATCTGTAGGGGTGACGTTTCGTCACTCGTTTGAATTTCAACGGTCGATTCGTGAATCGCCCCTACAACTGCATACTTGAGTTTCGTGGTTATTCATGACGGGATGTCGAGGACGCCATCCCCTACAAGTATATCGTATTTACGTTTTGGGTTTTCGTAGGGAGCGATGCCCTCATCGCTCCGCAACTACGTAAAATATAAATCTTCTTCAATTTTAGAATTTGTCAACACAATCTGATTTGAGATTTTGTATGGATTTTGCGCAGAATAGAAAAAACAATGGAATTTGTCATTTCCCAGAGGTTTCTTAACAAAAATGTAAGGACTTTCTCCATAAAAATCTGGAAATTTTACAGAATTTGTGGTACATTAGTAGAATAAGGGAGGCTAGAGACATATGTATAATCGAATTATTTTAAAACTCAGTGGCGAAGCTTTGGCAGGAGATAAAGATGGCGTCACTTTTGACGATGAAATCATCCGTGGTTTGATTGCACAAATCAAAACTGTATTGGATAAAGGGACTCAAGTTTGTTTGGTTGTTGGTGGTGGCAACTTCTGGCGTGGTAGAAGTGCAACTTCTGAAATGGATCGTACAAAAGCAGACCAAATTGGTATGTTGGCAACGGTTATGAATGCCATCTATTTGGCTGATTCTTTCCGTCAAGCAGGCATTGTGGCTCGTGTACAAACACCAATCACCATTGGTACAGTTTCAGAGTTGTTCTCCAAAGAATCTGCTGTGGAACATATGGAAGCTGGTAGAGTGGTTATCTTTGCAGCAGGCATTGGTCACCCATTCTTCTCCACAGATACCATTACAGCCCTTCGTGGTGCTGAATTGGATGTGGATGGTTTGTTCTTTGCAAAAAGCATTGATGGGGTCTATGATGATGACCCAGCAACCAATCCAAATGCAAAAAAAATTGATGTGATTACATCAGAAGATATCATTAAAAATGGCTTGAAAGTCATTGATACCGCAGCAGCAAATCTTTGTTTTGAACGCAAAATCCCAGTGATTATTTTTGGTTTGAACGAAGAAAATAGCATCATTCGTGCTGTTGGTGGCGAAAAAATTGGAACAATCGTAACAGTATCTTAAAACATATATATTTAGAGGAGGAAAATCTATGGCATCTGAACAAATGAAACCTTATGAAGAAAAAATGACAAAAACAATTGGTGCTTTGGTGAATGACTATGCAACCATTCGTGCAGGTCGTGCAAATCCCCATGTACTCGATAGAATTATGGTGGATTACTATGGTTCTCCAACACCAATCAACCAAGTGGGCAATATCTCTGTTCCAGAAGGTCGTATGTTGCAAATCCAACCTTGGGATAGTAGCGTTTTGAAAGCAATTGAAAAAGCAATCAATATGTCTGATTTGGGTCTCAACCCAAACAACGATGGGAAAGTGATTCGTTTGATCTTCCCAGAACTTACAGAAGATCGTAGAAAAGAATTGACCAAAGAAATCAAGAAAAAAGCAGAGGCTTCTAAAGTTGCAATCCGTAACATTCGTCGTGATGCTTTGGATTCCTTCAAAAAAGCAGAAAAGAAAAAAGAAATCACAGAAGACGATCTCAAAGGATTGGAAGATGAAACACAAAAATTGACAGATAAATACGTTGCAGAAGCAGATAAAAAATGTGATGAAAAATGCGCAGACATTATGGCAGTATAAGAAGATAAACTTGCCCCTCTTAGTTTAGGAGGGGTTTTTGTTGCATGGAGGAGACTATGTTTTTTCAGAAAAAAGAGGAAGCACCTGTTATAGATTTGGAAAATTTGCCAAAACACATTGCAATTATTATGGATGGCAATGGTAGATGGGCAACCAAACGTGGATTGCCAAGAAAAGCAGGTCATAAAGCCGGTGCAGAAGCATTGGAACGTGTCATTGAAGGTGCTCGTGAATTGGGATTGCAACACATGACAGTATATGCATTTTCTACAGAAAATTGGAAACGCTCTGAAGATGAAGTTGCAGCAATCATGGATTTGCTTCGTCAATATCTGAAAAACTATTTCCGTAAATTCCTAGGTGACAATGTGCGTATGGATGTCATTGGCGATATTTCCAGATTGGATGGGGACATTCAAGAACAAATTTTGGAGATTGAAGAGGAATCCAAGCACAAAGATGGCTTGTTTGTACACATTGCCCTCAACTATGGTGGACGTGATGAAATTCGACGTGCAGTGGAAGAAATGGCAAAAAAAGTTTCTGAAGGTACATTGCAGCCATCTGATATTTCAGAAGATGTGATTTCTGCACATTTGGACACAAAGGGTGTACCAGATCCAGAATTGGTGATTCGCACCAGTGGAGAAGAACGCATCAGCAATTTCTTGTTGTGGCAAATTGCCTATGCAGAATTTTGCTTTACAGATACATTGTGGCCAGATTTTGGCAAAGAAGATTTGGTTCTTGCAATAGAAGGATACCAAAATAGAGATAGACGTTTTGGCGGAAGATAAGTGAGGTGTGGAAATGAAAACAAGAGTGATTTCAGCGCTTATATTGGCACCGATTTTGATTGTTTTGGTGGCAATGGGTGGTTTGCCCTTGAAAATCAGCATCATGATTTTGGGTATGGTTGGTATGCGTGAGTTTTACCAAGCATTTTCCAAAGGAAACAATGGACTTCATACCATTTCTTATTTGTTTGCTCTATTTTATGGTGTGTTTATGGAGCAAGTCATCAATGGTGACAATTATTTTAATATTTTTGTAGCTGTATTTTTGGTGGTGCTTTTGGTGTATACTGTAATATGCCATGACAAAACCAATGCAGTGGAAGGTATGAGTGGCTTCTTTGGTTTCTTCTATGTATTTTTCTTACTGTCACACATCTATTTGATTCGTGAGTTTATGTATGGAAAATATTTGGTTTGGTTGGTATTCTCAACTGC
Source organism: Chakrabartyella piscis (assembly GCA_030067835.1). GTDB lineage: Bacteria > Bacillota > Clostridia > Lachnospirales > Anaerotignaceae > Chakrabartyella > Chakrabartyella piscis. Next base: position 2,755,790 of record CP092441.1, on the reverse strand, counting down.
ATTTGGAACAGATACAGGTGCCTATTTCGTTGGCATCAAGTTTGGAAAACATAAGTTGATTCCATCCCTCAGTCCAAAGAAAACAGTGGAAGGTGCCATTGGTGGTATTGTAACAGCAACCATTTTGGCATTGATTTATGGTACTTTGATTGATGGGTTCTTTGTTTTTGATGGTGTAGATGTTGTGTTGCTTTGTGGTTTGACGGGATTCTTTGGATCTTTCTTGGCACAAATTGGCGATTTGGCTGCATCTGCCATGAAACGTATGGCTGGCATCAAAGATTTTGGCAAATTGATACCAGGACATGGTGGCGTGTTGGATCGTTTCGATAGTGTAATTTTGACAGCACCAGCATTGTACTACATTATGTTGTTTTTGATAGAAGTTGCGCCTTTGTAAGTGCAATTGTTTAAACGAGGTTGAACATGAGAAAAATTTCGATTTTGGGTTCTACAGGTTCTGTTGGCACACAAACCCTTTCTGTGATTTCAGAGTTGGGTGATTTTGTGGTGTCTGGAATTTCTGGGAATCAAAATATAGAATTGTTGGAACAGCAAGTACGTACATATCATCCCAAATTGGTTGGGGTTATGGATCACCAAAAGGCAGAAGTGTTACGCAAACGCTTGTCTGATGTGGAGATACAAGTGCTGTCTGGCATGGAAGGATTGGTTGCAGTTGCCACCATAGATGAAGTGGATACAGTTGTGACAGCAGTTGTGGGTAATATTGGTTTGGAACCAACATTTGCAGCCATCAAAGCAGGTAAAAACATTGCTCTTGCAAACAAAGAAACCTTGGTTTCAGCAGGACAATTGGTTATAGATTTGGCAAAGGAGCATGGTGTGTCCATTTATCCTGTGGATAGTGAACATTCTGCTATTTTCCAAGCACTCCAAGGAAATGAGCACAATGCAATTAGACGTATTTTGTTGACAGCATCAGGTGGACCTTTCCGTGGCAGAAAACGAGAAGAATTGGAAGAAGTGACTGTGGAAGATGCGTTGCGTCATCCAAATTGGAATATGGGTAAGAAAATTTCCATTGATTCAGCAACTTTGATGAACAAAGGTCTGGAAGTAATGGAAGCGAAATGGTTGTTTGATGTGGATATCGACCAAATCGAAGTGTTGATTCATCCACAAAGTGTGGTGCATTCTGCAATTGAATATGTAGATGGTTCTGTCATTTCCCAAATGGGCGAAGTGGATATGAGACCACCCATTCAATATGCATTGACCTATCCAAATCGTGTTGCAAATAAATATCCAAAGTTGGACTTTACTTTGCGTAGTCAGCTGACTTTTGAAGAACCAGATTTGGAAACATTCCCTTGTTTGGCATTGGCATATCGAGCTTTGGAGATTGGTGGAACTATGCCAACAGTTTTGAATGGATCCAATGAAATTGCTGTGGAACGTTTCCTAAATGGAGAAATTTCCTTTTTGCAAATACCACAGTTGATAGAACAAGCTATGATTGCATATACTGTGAAACAGGAGTATACGCTAGAAGATTTGTTGGAGGCGGATGCTTGGGCAAAAAACTTTGCAAAGGCAGTGGCTTTTGACAAATCATAAGGAGGATATCACAATGTCTATTTTGATTACCATTTTGGTCCTTGGCGTTTTGGTATTGGTACATGAATGGGGTCACTTTATTGTGGCGAAAAAGAACGGTATTATGGTGGAGGAATTTGCAATTGGCATGGGTAAGAAACTATTTTCCATCCAAGGCAAAGAAACAGAGTATACCATACGTATGATTCCAATGGGTGGTTTTTGTCGTATGGAGGGTGCAGATGGAGAGGGTCAAATTGGAGAACGTTCCTTTTTGAACAAATCCATTGGAGCAAGATTTGCAGTTATGGCAGCAGGTGCAACAATGAATTTTTTGTTGGCTTTGGTGTTGTTGTTTGGTTTGGGTATCACTTCCTATCAAGTAATTCCTGTCATCAGTAGCATTGTGGAAGATTCTGCAGCAGCAGCTTCTGGTTTACAAGTTGGCGATGAAATCATTGGTATTGATGGACAAAATATCCATATCTACGATGAATTGCAATATATTTTATCCGAAAATACAGGTGAATCTTTGGATTTGAAAGTTTTGCGTGGTGGTGGAATCTATGAATATCGTATCACACCACGATTGGATACCGAAAGAAACGCCTATTTGATTGGTTTTGTGCCAACAGTTGTAGGTGGTTTGTTGACAGAAGATGTAGAAGGTGTTGCAAAAGCAAGTGTCTTTGATACTATGCAATATAGCTATTATTCTATGCTCAATTACATCAAATTAACAGCAGAAGGTTTGGTGCGTGTATTCACTTTCACAGCAAGTCAAGAAGAATATGGTGGACCCATTACCATTGTGCAAGTGGTTGGTGATAGCTACGATGCGGGTATGACCATTGGCTTGTCAGCAGCAGTGCAAAATATTGTGTATATCGCAGCAGTTCTTAGTGCAAATCTAGGTGTTTTGAATCTATTCCCCATTCCAGGATTGGATGGTGGAAAGATTTTACTCCTTGGTATTGAAGCAGTGCGTGGAAAGCCAATGAGTGAAGAAATGGAAAATAAAATTCAATTTTTAGGCTTTGTCTTTTTGGTTGGATTTATGATATTTATATTTATGAGTGATATTGTAAAGTTGTTTGTATAAAGGAATAAGGCGTTCAGATGATATTTGGCAATATTGCCTGCATTTGGACGCTTTTCTAGGAGATGAAGAGATGCAAAGAAAGAAAACAAGAGTGGTTGCAGTGGGCAATGTAAACATTGGTGGAGAATGTCCAATTGTCATCCAATCTATGTGTAACACCGATACCAGAGATGTGGATGCAACAGTGGCACAAATTTTGGCTTTGGAAGAAGCGGGATGTGAAGTGGTGCGTGTGGCAATTCCAGATATGGCAGCAGCAGACGCAGTTTGTGAAATCAAAAAACAAATTCATATTCCATTGATTGCAGATATCCATTTTGACTATCGTTTGGCACTACGTGTTATGGAATTGGGCATTGATAAGGTGCGTATCAACCCAGGTAATATTGGTGTGGAAGAACATACACGAGCAGTTGTGGAAATGGCAAAGGAAAAGAAAATTCCAATTCGCATTGGTGTCAATAGTGGCTCTTTGGAACAAGAAATCATTGACCAATATAATGGGGTAACACCTGAAGGTATGGTAGCAAGTGCGTTGAAACACGTTGCAATCCTAGAAAAATATGGTTTTTATGACACCATCATCGCCATCAAAGCAACCAGTGTACAAGCTTCTATCCAGTGCTGTCAAATGCTGTCAGAAGCAGTTGATTATCCAATCCATGTGGGTATCACAGAAGCAGGTACTGTCTATGGTGGTACCATCAAATCTGCTGTTGGCATTGGCGCAATTCTGGCTATGGGCATTGGCGATACCATTCGTGTTTCTTTGACAGGTGATCCTGTGGAAGAAGTGAAAGCAGCAAAAGCCATCTTGAAAGCCCTAGGGCTTCGTCAATTTGGAGTGGATTTTGTATCCTGTCCAACATGCGGTAGAACACAAATCGATTTGATTTCCATTGCAAATGAAGTGGAAGAGCGTTGCAAATCCATCAACAAAAACATCAAAGTAGCGGTTATGGGTTGCGTGGTCAATGGTCCTGGTGAAGCCCGTGAAGCGGATATCGGCATTGCTGGCGGAAATGGTGTTGGCATTGTGTTCAAAAAAGGCGAAATCGTCTGTAAAGTACCAGAATCAGAATTGGTGGCAACCTTGATGGCAGAAATTGAAAAATTGTAATACATAATTCCCAATGTGCCGTCATAAACAGCCAAAAAATACAAATATGATACCATTGTAGGGGAGGGTTTCCATGCCCTCCCATTATAAATCACCACAAAATGCAAATATGATGCCATTGTAGGGGTGCCCCTATGTGGGCACCCATTTTCAAATATCAAAAAAGGAGGGGATTCTATGACCACAAAATCATTCGGTGATGTGTTTCAAAAGGTAGCACTTTCATCTGAAATTATGGGGGTGTTTCAAAATACATATGTAGAAGATTTGAAAATCAGCAAAAAAGATCACTTGGTTCTGGCAAAAATCCGCTCCAAAACATTGTTGTCTGAAAAAGAAATTACAAAATTGAAAATGGAACTCCTATCCAAATTGACAGGTGCAAAGGGTGTAGAAGTTTCTGTTTCCTATGATTTGGAAGAAGGGGATATGTCTCAAATCATGGGTACATATTGGCAAAACATCCAAGTCTTTGTAGGTGGAATCAGTCGTGTATGCAGTGGTATTATGAAACAAGCCACTTGGAAATACAAAGAAGGCAAATTGTTCATCCAAGTCCAAGACAATATGGCATATTTCATGGCACGTAAAAAAATTGATGTTTTGGTGCAAGAAAAAATTGCAGCAGAACTCGGTCAAACCATAGTGGTACAATTCAAAGATGGCGTTGTGGCAGATGAGAAAATCACTCGTTTTGCACAGAAAAAAGAAGAAAAAGAAACCACCTATTTGCGTGAAATTATGGAAGCACAAACTTCAGCACAAAAGGCACAAGAAGAAGCGGTTCTGGCAGGTGTCAGCGAATCTGTTGCAAAGGGTATTTTGTTTGGCAAAGAATGCGTTGGTACAGCAACCCCAATTTTGGAATCCAAAGTGGTTGGTGAAACTCTCTTAATCGAAGGCAATATCTTCAATGTGGAAACACGTGAAATCAAAGGTGAAAAGTACATTGTTTCCTTTGACATTACGGATATGACAGACTCTACAACTGTGAAGTTCTTTGTAAAAAAATCCATTTTTGATGAAGAACTTTCCAGTATTATGAAAACAGGTGCTTGTATCAAAGCATTTGGTGATGTACAGTTCGATAAATATGCACAAGAAATCAATATGATGGCGAAATCCATCAACTTGGGGCAAAAGAAACCACCCAAACAGGACAATGCAGAAGAAAAACGAGTGGAACTCCATTTGCACACCCAAATGAGCAGTATGGATGGCATCACAAATGTGAAAAGCTATATCAAACGTGCCATTGATTGGGGTCACAAAGCAATTGCCATCACAGATCATGGTGTGGTGCAAGCTTTCCCGGATGCAATGAATGCTGCTGGTAAGTCTGATTTGAAGGTGATTTATGGTGTGGAAGCATACCTCATTGATGATTTGGGCAATGTGGTGACTATGCCACGTGGTCAAACTTTGGATGATACTTTTGTGGTATTCGATATTGAAACCACAGGTCTGTCCAAAGAAATAGAGCGTATCACAGAAATTGGTGCTGTAAAGGTGACCAATGGTGAAATTGTGGACAGATATTCCACATTTGTAAACCCTAAGAAACATATTTCAGAAGAAATTACAAAACTGACCGGTATCACCAACGAAATGGTGGCAAGCGCAGATACCATAGATGTGATTTTACCTAAATTCATGGAATTTGTTGGCGATGCAGTTATGGTGGCACATAATGCCAGTTTTGATATGGGCTTCATTCGTATGTCAGCAGAGCGTGATTGCGGTTTTGAAGTGACCAATACAGTTTTGGATACTTTGGAGCTGTCCAGATGTATTCTCAAAGACTTGAATAAACATAAATTGAACCTGATTTGTGACCATTTGGGCATTGAATTGGTGGGTCATCATAGAGCAGTCAACGATGCAGAAGCAACTGCTCATGTGTTCTTGGAATTCATCAGACGCATGAAAGAAGAACAGGTACACACCATGTATGATGTGAATGTGTATTCCAGTAGAACTGTGAATTACAAAAAATTACGAGCACACCATGCAGTGATTTTGGTGCAAAATTACGTTGGTTTGCGTAACCTGTATGAATTGGTTTCCAAAGCACATATTGACTACTTCTTCCGTAGACCAAGGATTCCCAAAAGCGAATTTTTGAAATTTAGAGAAGGTTTGATCATTGGTAGTGCTTGTGAAGCAGGTGAATTGTACAAAGCAGTTCTGGACAATGCACCAAAAGAAGTGTTGGAAGGTTTGGTCAATTTCTATGATTATTTGGAGATTCAACCCCTTGGCAACAACGAATTTATGATCCATTCACCACGTGTGGAAGCAGTCGGTTCTTTCAAGGATTTGGAAGAAATCAACAAGAAGATTGTGGCACTTGGTGAGCAATACAATAAATTGGTGGTGGCAGCTGGTGATGTCCATTTCATTGATCCAGAAGATGCAACTTACAGAAAAATCATTATGGCAGCAGAGGGTTTTTCTGATGCGGACAACCAACCTCCTTTGTATTTGCGTACCACAGAAGAAATGCTGAAGGAATTCCAATATTTGGGTACAGACAAAGCATATGAAGTGGTGGTCACAAACACCAATAAAGTTGCAGATTGGATTGAAAAAATCAAACCCATTCCAGATGAAACCTTCCCACCAAAAATCGAAGGTGCAGACGATGAGCTCCGCCAAATTTGTATGGATAAAGCATATGAATTGTATGGAAATCCATTGCCACAAATTGTACTGGACAGATTGGAAACAGAGCTCAACTCCATCATCAGCAATGGCTATGCAGTGTTGTATATCATTGCACAAAAATTGGTTTGGAAATCAGTGGAAGATGGCTATTTGGTAGGCTCACGTGGGTCTGTTGGTTCTTCCTTTGCAGCCAATATGGCAGGGATTACAGAAGTAAATTCATTGCCACCACATTATGTGTGTGACCAGTGTAAATATTCCGATTTTGATTCAGAAGTGGTGAAATCCTATGCAATGGCAGAAGCTTGTGGATGTGATATGCCAGATGCAGTGTGTCCAAAATGTGGTGCTCAGCTCCACAAAGAAGGTCACGATATTCCATTCCAAACCTTCCTTGGATTTGAAGGTGATAAAGAGCCTGATATCGATTTGAACTTCTCAGGTGAATACCAGCAATCGGCACATGCCTATACAGAAGAACTCTTTGGTGTAGGACATGTGTTCAAAGCGGGAACCATTGGTACACTTGCAGAAAAAACAGCTTATGGCTTTGTAAAAAAATATTTCGATGCCAAAGAAAAAACAGTACACAATGCAGAAATCAATCGTTTGATTGGTGGCTGTACCGGTGTCAAACGTACCACAGGGCAACATCCAGGTGGACTTATGGTTGTACCAAATGACCATAGCATCTATGAGTTTTGCCCTATCCAAAGACCAGCAAATGATATGAATTCCACCATTACCACAACTCATTTCGACTACCATTCCATCAGTGGACGTTTGTTGAAATTGGACTTGTTGGGTCATGACGATCCAACAGTAATTCGTATGTTGCATGACATTACAGGCATCAATCCCCAAACAGTGCCACTGGGTGATCCAGCAACCATGTCTTTGTTTGAATCACCAAAGGCTTTGGGTGTTACCGAAGAAGAAATTGATTGCAAAACAGGCACTTTGGGTATTCCTGAATTTGGAACGAAATTTGTACGTGGTATGTTGTTGGATACCAAACCAAAATCCTTTGCCGATTTGATTCGTATTTCTGGCTTGTCACATGGTACTGATGTTTGGCTTGGCAATGCAAAATCTTTCATTGACGATGGTACCATCACTTTGCAAGAAACCATTTCCACAAGGGATAGTATTATGATTTATCTCATCAACAAAGGGATGGATAAGAAGAAATCCTTCAAAATCATGGAAAATGTCCGTAAAGGTAAGGGTCTTAAGGATGATGAAATTGAAGATATGAAAGCCCATAATGTGCCGGATTGGTACGTGGAATCTTGTTTGCGTATCAAATATATGTTCCCAAAAGCCCATGCAGCGGCTTATGTGATGATGGCGTTTCGTATTGCCTATTTCAAAATCAACTATCCATTGGCATACTATGCAGCTTATTTCAGCATTCGTGCCAGTGATGATTTTGACTATGCATCCATGTGTAAAGGTATGGAAGTGGCAAAAGAAGCGGTTCGAGAAATCCATGCAAAGGGCAATGAAGTGACCACAAAAGAAAAGAATAAATTGACGGTTTTGGAATTGTGTGTAGAATTTTACGCAAGGGGATTCCACTTTGCACCAATGGATTTGTATAAGTCAGATGCAAAAAGATTCCTTGTGGTAGAAGGTGGACTCATACCACCATTCAATTCTTTGCAAGGTTTGGGTACCAATGCAGCACAAAGCATTGTAGATGGACGTGTGGGACGTGAATTCAACACCATTGAAGAACTGAAAGAACACACTTCCCTTGGACGTAGCTTGATTGATTTGTTGAAAGACAATGGTATTTTACAAGGTATTCCAGAAACCAATCAGTTGAGTTTGTTCTAAATAAAATATATGTATTGTAGGGGTGGATTCTATATCCACCCTTTTTGTATGATTGTGATAAAACGGACGATTCGTGAATCGCCCCTACTGGATTGATGATTGATAACGATATTGGTTCGTAGGGGAGGATAGTATCCTCCTGTTTTGATGATTGGTGATGTTTGATTTGTAGGGTAATGCTTTGCTATACCGCTATTTTCACAAAAATTACCCACTTTCCTAATGACAACCACCATTTCCCTATGATACAATATAATGTAAGGCAACACCCAGCAACCCTCTATCACAACCTTTGCAGTTTATTTTCCCGTCATAAGTGCCAAAAATACTCGTCGATATTTCCGATATCGCCTCCGTTTTTAACAATTCTGACAAAAAAATCTACTCACAAATTTTGCAATTAGGGTCACGAGGTATTGCCATAATGAAAAAATGGGAATTTAGGAGGAATTTTATGATATATATTAATGAATTGTGCGATGGCGATATGGTCATTGAACATTATCTTTGCAAATCCAAACAAAGCTTCAAATCCAAAAATGGCAAAACATACTTGTCTTTGAAATTGCAAGACAAAACAGGTATTTTGGATGCCAAAGTTTGGGATGTGAACCGTGATATCCAACCATTTGCAGAAAACGATTTCATCAAAGTGGATGGTAGCTTGATTACATACAATGGCGATTTGCAACTGAACATCAAACGTTTGCGTAAAAGTATCGAAGGGGAATATGATGCAGCGGATTATATCCCATCTACAGAAAAAAATATTGATGCAATGAATGAAGAAGTATTGGGCTATATCGATAGCATCCAAAATGAACACATCAAATTGCTCTTGGAAGAAATTTTCTTGAAACATCCGTTGATCAGCAAAGAATTCAAATACCATTCAGCAGCAAAAAGCATGCACCATAGTTTTCGTGGTGGATTGGTGGAACATACCTTGTCTGTAACACAAATTTGTGATTTTATGGCAACACGCTATCAATTTGTCAATCGTGATGTGTTGGTGGCATGTGCAATGCTTCATGATGTGGCAAAGATTATGGAATTGTCTGAATTCCCAGAAAACGATTATACCGATGAAGGTCAATTGTTGGGCCATATTTATATGGGCGCAGAATTGATTCAAGTGACAGCAGCAAAAATTGAAGGTTTCCCAAAGACATTGGAAAACTTGATGAAACATTGCATTTTGTCACACCATGGTGAATTGGAATATGGTTCACCCAAATTGCCATCTACAATCGAAGCATTTATTTTGAGTTGTGCCGATAATATGGATGCCAAAACAAAAATGTTTGAAGAAATGTTGCAAGATGAAGGCAATACAGGTCTTTGGATGGGTTACAACCGTATGTTGCAACGCAATATGAGACGCTCCGATTTGTAATGTGAAACTGCCAAAAACCAATGGGTCTTTTGCTTTTTGTAGGGTTCAGTCTTGACTGAACCGAAAAACAACACAATATTGTTTCCTACAAAGGAGATAAAGATTCTTCGTCGCAAACTTCTCAGAATGACAGAATTGTGGCGAATTGTAGGGGCGATTCACGAATCGACCGTTATGAATCACCACAAATCAATTGGATATCAATAGAAATGGAATAAATATGGACTGGAATCGCAAAACCCTATCACCAAATGAATTGAATAAATACACCTATTGTCCATATCAGTGGTATTACGAACGCTTTTATGGTAGAGCAGAATTGACACGCTTGCGAAAAGAACGCAATGAAGCACTTCACTTGGAAGATACAACGGTGAGTCATTTTGCAAGGGGTGAAAAGCACCACAATCGCTTGTATGGAAAATTGCAGTGGCGTAGTCGGTTGCAAAAACTGTGTCTGTTGGTGATTTTGGTGTGTGTTGTTGGACTTTGCGTGTATTATGGAGTGATGCAATGAGTGTGTGGGATTGGTGTTTGTTTGGTTGTGTCATAGCATTGGTGTTGTTGATTCTTTTGAAACGAAACACTGGAAAGATGCAAAAATTGCCTGCATCACAGTATGTTTCTGGGTATACTTTGTTTTATGCAGACCAGAAACAAAAGGGCAAAGAAGGCTTTGGTAAGATGCTGAAATCTGAGAAGTATGACTTGCGTGGCAAACCAGATTACATCTATCGCAAACGATTTGGCAAAATGTTGATGCCAGTGGAATTGAAAAGTGGGAAAATAGGTGATGCAGATGTACCACATTTGGGGGACTTGATGCAACTATGCGCCTATTTTCTGATGATTGAAGATATTTATGGAGTGCGACCAAAAGAAGGTAGATTGGTCTATGCAGACTATATGTTTTTAGTGCAAAATACAAAAAAATTGAGAAAAGAAGTGCTTTCTTTGATGGAAGAAATGCGAAATATGTTGGAAACGGGTGAAGGTGCAGCAAATGCAGACTTTGCCACATGTAGATATTGTGTCTGCAATGGCGTTGTGTGCGAACATTCAGAAACAGAAATATACGGAGGAAATTGAAATGAACTTGCCAATTGAAAAAAATGGAATATATGAAATGCGCATAGATGGTATGGGCAGCAATGGTGAGGGCATTGGACGTATCGATGGATATGCTGTATTTGTAGATGGTGCTTTGCCTGAAGAACTTGTGAAAGTATTGATCTTGAAAACCAGAAAAAGCTTTGGCTTTGGGAAGTTGTTGGAAGTGTTAGAACCATCACCAGAGAGAGTGGAACCAGTCTGTCCTGTTGCAAGACAATGTGGTGGATGTCAATTGCAACACCTTTCTTATAAGGGTCAACTTGCTTATAAAGAAGATAAAGTCAATGAAGATATTGCAAGAATTGGCGGTTTGCAAGGTGTGAAATCTTTGCCGATTATTGGCGTGGAACATCCATATCGCTATCGCAATAAAGCACAATTCCCTGTGGGTTGTAATAAAGATGGTCAGGTGCAAATTGGATTCTATGCAAAACGTAGCCATAGAATCATCGATACACCTGTCTGTATGTTGCAAAATGAAATCAACGATAATATTATCCAGTTGGTGAAGGAGTTCTTGGAAGAATTCAAAATTACCACATATAACGAAATCACACATAAAGGCTTGGTACGCCATATCCTTACAAGAATAGGCAAACATTCAGGCGAAATCATGGTGTGTATCGTCATCAATGGTAAAAAATTGCCCAAATGCGAAATTCTTGTGGAACGTTTGCAACAAGTAGAAGGCGTGGTTTCTGTTGTGCTCAATGAAAACCATGAAGATACCAATGTGATTTTGGGTCAAAAATGTACCACACTTTGGGGCAAAGATACTATTACAGATACTCTTGGCGGAATTGAATTTGAAATTTCACCACTTTCTTTTTATCAGGTGAATCCATTGCAAACAGAGGTGCTGTATCGAAGAGCTTTGGAAATGGCAAACCTCAAAGGTGATGAAAGGGTATTTGATTTGTATTGTGGAATTGGTACCATTTCTTTGTTCTTTGCACAACATGTCAAAGAGGTGTTTGGTGTGGAAATTGTGGAAGAAGCCATTGTGGATGCTGAGAAAAATGCAGAACGTAATGGTATTGGCAATGCAACTTTTGAAGCAGGTGCAGCAGAAGAAGTCATTCCAAGACTGTATAGAGAAAAAGGAATTACAGCTGATGTGGTGGTGGTGGATCCACCTAGAAAAGGCTGTGACCAACAACTTTTGGATGTTCTGGGACAAATCAAACCAGAAAAGATTGTGTATATTTCTTGTAATCCAGCAACTTTGGCAAGGGATATGAAAATCTTGACAGAAATGGGATTTGTGGCAGAAGAAGTGCAGGCTGTGGATATGTTCCCGAATACAATTCACGTTGAGGCAATAACTATGATGACGTATTGTGGCAAAACACCTAAAAACGATGGTTAAACCACAAGATGTTGTGGTTTGAGGGCGATTTTGGAGTGAAAAAACCGATAAAAAAGTGCTATTTTTCACCCCTGAAAATAGGCAAAAAAACAGATGACATAGCCTACTTCAGGGTATATAGACAGATGACAACTTAAAAAAGCAAAAATACAAGGCTTGGATTTCAATATGGGATGCAAGTCTTTTTTCATATATAGAAAAAGTGGTGAACGAGATTTTAGAGATAGAATCTCGTTTTTTTATTGCGACAAATAAATTGGAAAGAGAGGAAAGGTGGTGATTTATAAAGAGAATATCTATGAGTGCAAACTACAAACAAATAAGGAACAAGGAGGAACTTGAATGAGATTACGAATACAACAACCAACCACGAAAAAGCAAATGGAAATCACCTTGCCAGCTACAGAAAAACAACTACAAACATATTGCGATGAACTGAGTATTGATAATGACATGAAGCATAGAGCTATTGTCACCGAAGTACCCTTTGAGGATAAAATGAATACCATACTTGCAGGCAACCAATACAATTTCACAGAACTCAATTTCTTATTTCAAAGTGTAGACAGATTTACAGGTGAAGAAATGAAAGTCTTTTATACTGTAGCGACAGCGAAAAACCTGACGGATATCAAGGACTTAATCAACCTGAGTTTTAACGAGCAGTGTTACAACGTTGTGACCGATTTCAGCGACATAAACAAGCTAGGCGAAAAGTTATACCTCAATGAAAATGGTGCAGCGAGCGAGGAAGAATTGCAGAGTGTAGACGGACAGCAATATATCGAAAAGATGATTGCAACAAATCCCAATCCGTTGGTATCCCCTTATGGTTTGGTATATCCCAACCAAAATCAACAGCAAGACATTTATTTTGGTAAGACGTTCCCTCAATATCTAAATGGATTTAAAGTTTTCAATATTGCACTACGAACCGATACCAGTGAAGAATATTTGGATTTGCCTTGTGAAGAAAGCGAAATCCAAAAGGCAATGGAGCGGTTGGAAGTGAGAAGTTTAGATGATATATCCATCACGATTTTATATCACAACTTATCTGATAAAATAGAAGATATTTTGCATGAAATCGAATGCGATTTGTATCCGCTTAATGATATTGCAAAGACCTTGCACCAAGTGGGTGAACGAGAGTATGACTATTTGGAAAAGCTTGCAGTTATGACAAAAATCAATACTACCGAAGAATTAAAAAACCTATGTCACTGTATGCACGAATTTGAGGTATTCCCCAACATTCACACACCAGAAGCATATGGACAATACATGATTTGCGATAGTGGACGTTACGAATATGATGAAAACCTTGAGGAATACATCGACTTCAAAGGTTATGGAGAAAGTCGCATTGCAAATGAAGTTGGCACATTCACAAAACAAGGCTACATCACCTATATGGGTTACAATCCAGAAATGGCTGAAATCCTAAATAGAAACCTCAACATGAACATTCAGAATCAAACTTATGGCGAAACACTCAAGCTGTATATGCCGCTGAAAGTTATTTCCTATGAGGAAGAAAACGATTGGGGACAATACGAAACTTCTGATTACGAAGAAGAACTAGACAGCTGTGAACTTTGTGGTTATGAAGATGAGTTGGAGAATTTCATCAAGTCCTATGGTGACCATGTTCCAGAAGAACGAGGTTTGATGGAATATTATGATACAAAGGATTCGGTCAATGCAAAGGTGGAAAGTTTCAAGTTTGAATTTGAACAGATGAATGGTGATGTATATGGTGTGGCAGTTTGTGAATTGAAAGCACCACTGGATGTTACGGAAATGGCTACACTGAAAGAGTACATCACTGGTCAGGCGAGTGATGGCTTTGGTGAGGGATTGGAGCAACAGGAGTTTAGATTATGCGGTCGTAATGTGAATATTAGTTTGTGGGATAGCAACCGATATTTTTTACGAACTGCTGAAGAAATGGGGTTTCGAGAACAAGTGCAAGGAAAGGGATTTGATATGATGATGCAATAAAAAAGCAACAGGAAATCAAATCCTGTCGCTTTGTGTTATTCTGATAGACCTGTAACCATACCGATTGCTCGTTCTTTTTTAGGAGAAGGCAAACTGCGAAATATGGATAGCAATTCAATCTCTTGTGCTGTTAAATCTGTTTCGGTAATCATTGTTTTTATGTCTGTTCTTTCCAAAAGATAATCCACAGAAACATCTAGTACATCAGCTAGTTTTATCAATGAAGCCAAATCAGGCTCTGATCTTCCAATTTCATATCCGCTAATGGTTTCTTGAGCAACACCAATTTTAACACCTAAATTCAATTGAGATAACTTTTTTGCTTTTCTTAGTTCAATCAAACGTATCAAATTCGCACCACCTTTCTAGTTAGTTTTACACTATATATTATAACCTTTCCAACTTGACTAAATCAGTGAGTTTCGTTATAATATATAGTTAGAAATAAACTATACTATATTTAGAAGCAAACTAAAGAGGGTGTTAACATGAAAGAAAAAACAGTATGTTTTACAGGACACAGGCATTTGCCAAAAGGTGAAGCATTAGAAAAATTGAAATGCAACTTAATTTCAGAAATAAACCAAGCACTAGCTGATGGTTATGATACATTTTTATTCGGTTCGGCTGAAGGGTTCGACTTGTTGTGTGGCGAAATTATTGTACAAATGAAAAAGATAATACCCATTCAAAATCCAAGAAAGATAAAATTGATTGCTACCATTCCATATGAAGAACAAGCAAAAGATTTTTCAGAGGAAAATAGAGAGCGATATTACAACCTTCACGCACAATGTGATGATGTGGTGTTTATCAGTGTTCAATATCACAAGGACTGTTATAAAAATCGAAATCAATACATGGTGGACCATAGCAGCAAAGTCATTGCCTATTACAATGGCGGTGTGCGTAGTGGAACAGGGCAAACCATTCGTATGGCAGAAAAACAAAAATTAAATATTGTCAATTTATATTAGTGTCGGCAGAAATGTCGGCACTTTTTTTATGTCAGGAGGTAAGAAATGAGAGGATTTCCAACAGAAAAACAAGTAGAAAAAATCAAAGCAATGTACCCAATCGGTACAAGAATCAAACTGCTTTCAATGGATGATCCATACAGTCCAATTGAAGTTGGAACAGAGGGCGAAATTACAGGCATTGACGATTGTGGAACGTTTCTTATGAAGTGGGGCAATGGAAGAACTTTAGGTCTTATCCCATTCGAGGATGAATTCGAGGTTCTGTCAATGCCAGATGAACCAGTGGAAAAACAATCGATGGGAATGGGAGGTATGAGCCTATGAAACTAGACATTATCATATCCAATCCAGACACGAAACAACGATTGGACATTGACTTACCAGCAAAGTATGGTGTCATTGAAGATGCACTGCTTCGATTAAACTGTGAGGAAACAATCAGTGCTAGTGGAAGAATTTTGGATGGCTACAATCGAGGAATAGTAGCTTTCTACTTTGAAAAGTGCAATGTCTTTGAACTAAACTACTTGGCAAGCACCATAGAAAACTTTGAGTATGATGAAAGCAGCCAGTTCATTGGTGGTTACTTTATCATGGATCAAAAAGAGCCAATGGATGTTCACAAAACCATAAATCTTGCAATGAATATCCAAAGCAATAACCTTGTAGTATCTCAGCCAGCAATGGATGAATATGACTTGGCGAAGTTTTATCTCGAGAATGACTTGATTCCAGAAATTGAAGGTGTCAGAGATGAAGTTTATGATTGGATTGTGGAGCATACGGATTTACAGAGCCTTGGGGAAGAAATTTGCCAGAAAGAAAATGGCACCTTCATCAGTGGCGATTATGTCACAATAGAGGAATTGGAAAGCTTATATGAAGGAGATATGCGAATGCCAGAAAGTGAAAATTATATTTTTCAATTGGAAGTTGGAGTGCAAACAGAACCCCAAAATGACAAAAGATATACCTTGCAACTGCCAACAAGCAATGCGGAGTTTCGTCAGATAATGAAGAACTTTGCTGTGACAGATGTAGCAAATTTGAAGTGCTATCAATTTGCAAGCATAGTACCTCAGTTGGAAACTATGGACTTTGGGATGGAGGATATTGAAACATTGAACGAACTTGCAGCCTCCATTTATTGCTTCAAAGAACTGAATGAGTTAAACACCTATAAAGCAATGGTGGATGCGACACAATCTGTGAATCTGGAAACTGCACACAACCTTTGTGAATATGTTGATGAGTTTACATTGCAACCAAAGGATAGAAGTTATGCCGATTACGGAAGAAGTAGATTCCAAAATGTGTTGCCAGATGAACTGTTGGAGTGTTTGGATACCGAAGATTATGGCAGAAAAATTGCCGAGAAAAATGGAGTAAGTATGACCAGTTATGGTGTATTGGTTCCCAGAGATGGAGTGCCACTGATGGAAAAACTGGCACAGCCGAAAGTGATACAATCGCAAGGCGTGAAAATGGAACAAAGTATGTAAAAGAATAGTAAGCAGAATAGTAACCCATAAGACCGTGTGTTTCGCTGTACCCAACAGCAAAGCAGGCGGTCTTTTTTTCGTTTAAGGGAAAGGAGTAGCCATGAATGAATTACAAGTATTTCAAAATGAAGAGTTTGGAGAAATTCGTACCATTACGATTGATGGTGAGCCTTGGTTTGTGGGAAAAGATGTAGCATCGGCATTGGGATATAAAAACCATAGCAAAGCACTGAAAGATCATGTGTATGAAGAAGATAAACTCAATAACGAATCGTTACTGAGTTTGGGACAACGTGGTGGTTGGATTATCAATGAAAGTGGATTGTATAGCTTAGTTTTATCAAGTAAGTTATCAACATCAAGAGTTTTTAAGAGATGGATTACATCTGTTGTGATTCCCTCCATCCGAAAATATGGGGGTTATGTGACAGAGGAAACATTAACAAGTATTTTCAACAATCCAGATAACCTACACGTCTTTCTTGCAAATATGCTCAAGGTATCCGAGGAAAACAGAAAGCTGAAACAAGAAGTTGGTGAGTTGCAAACCAAAGGCGAATACTTTGATAACATGATAGATACAGGGTTGTCGGTTAACTTCCGTACCACTGCAAAAGAGATTGGTGTGAAGCCTATGTTTTTAATTCATTTTCTGTTGGAGAATAAATATCTTTATCGTGATGTAAGAAAAGTCCTACTTCCCTATCAACACCATGTGGAAAATGGATTGTTTGAAATTGTGGAGTTTTGCAGAAATGGACATACAGGTGTACAAACCTTGGTGACAACAACTGGTAGGAATTACTTTTTGCAACTGTATTTGGATGGTGATATGGATGTTGGCTCTATATAAAAAGGTAAGGTGATTTTTATTTGAAAAAAAGTATTATAGCGTGGGTGGGTGGTAAATCAAAGTTGATGTGGATCATCAATCTGCTTGCACCCAATCAATACGAAAGAAGCATTGACGTATTTGGTGGCAGTGGCACTGTCACGTTGAATCTTGCGTGTACCAGTGCAAATCTTCGTGTGTACAATGACTTCAATGGGAATCTAGTGAACTTGATGCGTTGTGCAAGGGATAGACCATTGGAGCTGATTCGTGAGATTGGTTTTTTGGCACTCAATGCACGAGATGATTTTGAAATGTACAAAAAATTTATAGAAAAGGAGGAGTTTTCGGAGTATGACCTAGAAGAAGAACTGAAACTGACGGAAATTATGTTTGAACAGCCAAAAGCGGAGGAATTGAAAAGGTTGCTCATCAAACAAAGCGAGGAAAAAGACATCAAACGTGCTGCAGCATATTACAAGTTATTGCGATATAGCTTCAATGCAAATGCAGATACCTTCGGTGGGAAGAAATGCGATGTGCGTAGGTTTTTTGTAGACATTTGGAACTTTTCTAGGCTCTTCAGAAATATCACAATCGAAAACAAGGATTTTGAAGCACTCATCAAACAGTACGATAGAGAAATGGCTTTTATCTACTGCGATCCACCGTACTACGATGCAGAAAGTTTCTACAAAAACGAAGTGCCATTTACAAAAGAGGATCATATTCGTTTGCGAGATGTGTTGCACGAAGCAAAAGGGTATGTGATGGTGAGTTACAACAACGTACCAGAGATTTTAGAACTGTATCAAGATTTCTATATTTACCATACAACCAGATCCCATTCCATGAGCAAAAAGAAAGGTGAAGTGTACGAAGAATTAATTATTATTAACTACGATATAACGAAATATGTGAACAACGGAAGCTACCAAATGCAATTGTTTGGTGGCTTTTCTTCTGTTCAAAATGAAGGGGAATATTCTTTATTACATTCTCCAAGCCAACCATTAAGAAGATGAAAGAAAGAGGTATCGAAATGATATTCTCACATATATAGCAACAAGCAAGTAGACCATGTTTTACAACTACTAAGAACCCACAGTTATAAGCAAGCAGAGAAAATAACTGGAATCAGTAAAAGTGCATTGATAAGAGCTAAAAGGAAACTTATGCATACGAATTGAAAGAGAAGTAATAATACTTGCGTAGAATTTAATTAATATTAACCATTAAGAATAGACAGAAAAATATTATTGTGAGACATAAAAGAAGTGTAAGGTAAGTGGAGAGATGAAAATATGTTTTGAATATTATGCGTAACATACAGTATGCAACACTATCATATTTGTTATGCGATGTCATTCGGCAGACCTAAAAATTTCACACCGATTTTCCGGTATATGTTTTTTCAAAACTAGATTGATATATTGAGAAAAATTTCTATCATCATTTTCTGCTAGTGATTTAATATGTTTTATAACATCTTTATCAAGAGATATACTCGCTTTGACTTTATATGGTTGCGTATTTTTCATTTTAACACACCGTTTCTATTTTTCGATAATAATTATTATTTTATGCTATAAAACTATTGTAGTACGAAATTTAATGTGGTATATTGTAGTGGAAAAAGTAGGGAAAGTATGTAGAGGGGGATAAATATGAAAAATAAATTGATATTATTATTAGTTGTTGCTTTTAGTGTCTTTTTTGTTGCTTGTGGTGGGGAAGAACCAGTGGCAGACAATGCAGATGTTAGTATTGAAGAAGAAGCTGTGGATGTGGAAACAGAGATTGCAGAAGTTGCATCTGATGAGGTAGAACCAGAAGATACAGAAGAACCCAATGATATTATTGAGCAAAGAGCAGATGCCAACTTTAGAAATGTATATTGGGGTGATAGTGTTGAAGATGTAATGGCAATTGAAACAGATGCAGAATATGTAGGTTTATAATGGTACCGTGATTTAAGACAATTTTCGAGACAATTCTTAATGAATTTGTTATACTAACAACATCAGAAAGAAGGTGCTCACACATGTCTCGAACAAGAAGAAGTTTCACCGCTCAATTCAAAGCCGATTTGGTGATTGAGTTGCTGAAAGGCGAAAAAGATTTAAACACATTGGCTACCGAAAATTGCATCCAGCCTAACCTGTTAAGAAATTGGAAAAAAGAATTTTTATCCAATGCATCTGCTGCATTTGATGATACTCGTATGGAAAAAACGAACGAAAAATTACAACAAGAGCGTAAGGAAAAAGAAGCATATGCCAAAAAAGTCGGTCAACTTACAATGCAAGTGGACTGGCTCAAAAAAAAATCTGAAGAAGTTCTTGGACCAGACTACGAAACGAAGTATTCTCCAAAACCTTTCGAAGACTAAGGATATACCTGTATCTACAGGTGCAAAGCTGTTATCGGTGAATCGTACCAGCATCTACTATGAAAAGCCAGCGATATCCGCTGAGGAATTGGAATGCAAACGAATCATTGATCAGCTACACACAGAACATCCCACTTGGGGTGCAAGGCAGATGTCAGCACAACTGAAACAACGCAACCATAACGTAGGTCGCAAGCGTGCTAGACGTTACATGAATGAAATGGCCATTGATCCGATTTATCCAAAGATGAACCTTTCCAAACGCATGCAGGAGGCAAAGATATGCCCCTATCTATTGCGTAATGCGGTTATCGAACGTCCCAATCAGGCGTGGTCAATCGACATCACCTATATTGGAACAAAACACGGATTTCTGTATCTAACAGCCATCATCGACTGGTATAGTCGTTGCATTGTTGGTTGGGAAGTGGATGATACATTAAGCACTCATATGGTTATGAATGCGGTCAAAAAGGCATTGAAAGTAGCAACACCTATCATATTGAATTCAGACCAGGGCTCTCAATTTACAAGCAATGAATACAGAGCCTTTTTGAAGGAACAAAAAATCAAACAAAGCATGGATGGCAAAGGGCGATGGGCTGATAACATCATGATTGAACGATGGTTTCGCAGCTTCAAATACGAAGAAGCATATTTGACAGAATATACATCCATTAAGCAGGCTCGAATAGAGATAGCAAAGTATATTCACACATATAACTTTGAACGTCTTCATTCGGCGCTGGACTACCAGACACCAGCATCCATGTATTATCCCATGCAACTGTTACCAATGGCAGCATAAGAGGAGGGGTTACTCTTTCCTTTATTAAATTGAGTTCATTAAAAAAGAATTGTTTTTTTGTCTTGACAACTGAGCCATTATAGTTCTTCCAATGAAATATTGGTTTATACTACTACTATATTGGGCAATGATACAGATTTATTATATGTATTCCAAGATGAAAAGCTACTTCAAGGAGCATATATGCTGACAGAAAAACTTCCCAATGGAGGAAGATATATTCAAAGTTTTAATATTATAAAAGAATCTTTGGTTACAAAATATGGTGAACCTGTAGAAGACATAATAAGTAATTTTGTGGATCAAAGTCGAGTGGATAATGTAGGTGAATCAAGTGCTTTAGAATATGGATATGTAGCATATAAAACCACTTGGGATACGGAGGAGACTGAAATTCTATTAGGTATGCTGAGTACAAATTATGAAGTGCAAATAACTATAGCATATACAGATAAAAATACAGAGAAAGAAGTAGATACAAACGGATTGTAAAAACAATAGCTTGGGGGGATTGTAATTATGGCAATAATTAATTGTCCAGAATGCGGTAGAGAAATAAGTGATAAGGCAGCGGTTTGTATACATTGTGGTTGTCCAATGAATAGTAATGATAGTGTAAAATGTGAATTTTCATTTGCTATGTATAAAATCAATGATCGTGAATATTTAAAGAAAGCTTGTAATTTTTTGGGAAATATTTCAGGAAACATCTCCAATGGCGATATTGTTTTCTTGCTCGATGAAAATGGACACGAGTTAATAAAAGTGCCAGTTTTACAATATATGAAAGGACTTAACCAAGACTACAGTGTAATAGCTTTTAATAATACCGATGTCAATGAAGAAATGCATCGCAAAACTAAATATGTAGTAAAATGTAATTGTGGAAAGGAAACCCACAATATAGCAGATTTTATCGAAACCTTAAATAATACTTTAAGAAATACTTCTATTCGTTGTCCTAAATGTGGTTCTACTCAAATTCAAATGGTTCAAAGAAAATGGTCTATGGTGACAGGTTTTATGACAAATAAAGTTGATAGAGTTTGTATGCACTGTAAACATAAATTTTAGGGGTTACAACTTATTTAACACTCACTTTAATTGGTGGGTGTTTTTTTATATATGAAAGGAAAATAATACAATGACAAATTTACAAAGATTAAAACTTTAACTAAATAATCAAGCCTACTATACAGATGGCGAATATACAGTGTTCCTTGAATTATAAGTGGAAAGGGGTACTATTTTTTCTCTCTAATTGAATTCGTTAAAAAAGAATTGTTTTTTGTCCAGACAACTGAACCATTATAACGAGCTATTACACCATTACGGACACAAAAGAAATACCAGGTCTGATGTACCCCGATCCATCCTATGTGCCACAAACCAGTTTGAAAAATGGCACAACATTGCCACTGACAGATATTCAGTTTGATGTTATGGCAACAGGTTTGAGTGGTGATAGCCTTGTGCCAACGGAGTACAAAGCTGTGGGAACCTATTCCAAAACTTTCTCCAAACAAGTGCCAACAGGGTATACTTCCAAGGCGATATACGAGGGTGAAGTATCCAAAAATCAAGTGAATACAGTGACCTATATCATCACATATGTAGGCACAGAAATGGATGATGGATTGCCATCATATTTGATTGCAATTTCTTGTGTGGGTGGTTTGTTGATTCTTGGTGGACTTGGATTGTTAGGCTTCTTATATTTGAAATCCAAGAAAGGTGTGGATATTTACAACTTGATTGATGGGGAGTATTTCTGTCTTGGAAAACAATCCATTGACGTAAAAAATCCTTTAGTGGATTTGAATGAATTCGAGGACTTGATCCAATCCCATACATTCCGTTTCATTTTGGATAAGAAAGTCGCAAAAGAGTTGTATGGTAGAAATATTTCCATCACATTAAAAGATATGACCGTCAAGCATATGGTCAAAAAACGTAACCAAGAATACGAATTTGAGTTGGATATGGGAGGTGTTTTGGATGTGGAATAAAAGAATGAAAAGGCTTTTGTTGTTACTGCTTTGTTGTATGATGTTGCCCATTTCTGCTTATGCCTTTGGGGAATCTTTGGAATACACCTACACAACAGAAAATCCAGAAGAGTTTGTCATTGGCGGTACGTCTTTTCTCAACTTTGGTGGCGAAGTGGCAGACTATCTATATGACATTTACGATATGACACCACAAACAACCTACACATCGGAGTATGGTACAAACATCATTGTGCCAAGTGAGGAAACAGAGAATTACACCACTTATGCACCGAAAAATTCACCTGTCAGTGGTACCTATGTGGCAAGTTCCAGTGGAACAATCACAGGGCAGTCGACCAGCGAATACCAATATATCTCAGAAACCACTGAGTACGAATCCTATAACCTGTTTCAAACCACAGGTATTGCAGATGTGCGAAACGAAGATGGTAGCATTGGAACGCTCACCATTGATGCAATTGATTTGAAAGTCACTGCCTATGATGGTGATACCTACGAAGCAATGGCAAAAGGCATTGGACACGTTGCGTCCACATCTGCTTGGGATGGGAATATTGGTTTGCTTGGGCATAATCGAGGTACAAACGATTACTTTGGTGATTTAGAGGACTTGGAACTGGGTGACATTATCGAATACAAAACAACCCTTGGCACAAGAGAGTATGAGGTGGATTTTATTGGTATCATCTCCGATACGGATTGGACAAAGTTGCAATACACTGTTGATAATCGTATCACCTTGATTACTTGTGTTGCAGATCAAAGTGACAAAAGATTGGTGATACAAGGGGTAGAAATTGATTGAGTTTTCCCCATAGCTATTGCAACCAACTCATGGTAATGTGTAAGTCAAAAGGAACTGATCATATGAAAAAACAACTTGCACTTACACTTGCCATGATAATTGCACTTAATACACAGGTTTTGGCAGCAGAACGAAATATCATTGGTGGTTATGGATTATATAACCATTTGGGAGAACGGATTGGAGAGGTATTGCTCATCAATGAGAATGGAACAATCATTCACGAGCAAAAGTTAGAAGAAGTTGAAACAATGAAAGTAGAAACAACAGAAGAACAAATAACACAAACAGTATCAATCCAATCAGAACTAACCTATTCAACTTTAGTATTAACCGAGCCACCAGAAGTAGGTACTGTACTTGGAAACATTATGAAAGAAGGTGAGAACCTACCACTCAATTACGCATCTAGTTATACAGAACCCTATGCAACTTACTCCCTTGGGCAATGTGCGTGGTATGCAAATGGGCGATTACGAGAAGTGACCAATAAGCAGGTGCATATCAGTGGTGCGGCCAAAGGGTGGATTGCAAAGGCTGAAGAAATGGACGAATTTCTTGTGGAATATAACATCAATCAACCACAGGAACATTCGGTGGCGGTATACATCCCAATCAATCCGAATGACACACACCCAGGCCATGTGGTATTCATCGAATATATCGAAAGGGATGATGCTGGCAATCCAACGTATATTTATTATACGGATGCAAATGGAAAGTGCGATACAGAACTGGATGTATTTACACCAAATGTAGATGGAGTGGTACGAAAGGAGAGTTTCGAAGAATTTAGCAAAGACACCAACTTAAGATTGTCTGGATATGTTTCCGTCAATCTTAATGAGTGAATAACAACGGGAATAAATAGTTAAATCAATCAATATAACCATTACTAAGACCTTGTGCAATCGAGGTCTTTTTTCTTTGGAAAGGATGATAAAATGAGAAATCGAAAATGGATTTGCGTATTGTTATCAATGATTTTAATGCTTTCATCGGCATTGACTGCTTTTGCTGGCACATCATTGGACACAGCGCTGAACAAAGTAAATCTTTATATGAAAGCAGAAAAAGGCGCACAGCTTATGACATGGAAAGGCATCATTGATGCAGATAACTTCGCAACAGCAATGATTGTATATGAAACAGAGGATGGTGAAGAATTGCCAGCTTATTGTGCCAACCCAGATAAACCTGGGGTGGAAGAAATGGCAAGCCATACCTACGATGTAGATGTGGATCAGTTGGATCAAAACCCAGAAGTTTGGGGTGTCATTACAAATGGATATCCCTACAAATCACCAGCGGAATTGGGTGTCAGCACAGATTACGAAGCCTATTATGCAACCAAAATGGCAGTATGGGCAGTGGTGCATGATAACTACAGTGACTTGGACGATTGGGCAGCCAATGGTAGCCAAAACACAGCAGTGGAGCAAGCCATGAAAAATCTTGTTGCCATTGGACGTGCCAATGAGTATGTGTATAACACTTGGTTGGCAACAACACCCACATCACCAACTTTGCAAGAAGAAGGTGACTACTACACACAAACCTATGAATTGACTTCAAATGTGGAGTTGGAAAGGTATTATATTGTACTCAGTGGAGATGTTCCAGATGGTACAGTGGTACTTTCAGAGTCAGGGGAAGAAGTAACGGAGTTTGATGGTACAGAGAATTCCTTTTCCATTCAAATCCCGAAGGATAGCATCACAGAAGAAGGGACTTTCCGAGTTTTGGTGAAAGCAACATTGGAGAATAAGTCGGTTATGTATGGTAACTCACATGATGATACACAAGATTATTATGTTGCGCCAATGCCAACCTACAATGGGGATTCTTGGGTGGACATCGCCTATTCTGCGGATGAGGGCGCACCACCAACAACAGAAACAACCGATCCAGACGAGCCTACCACCACAACAACAGGCTTGAACATTTTGAAGGTGGATGCTGGAACAAATGATGGACTTTCTGGTGCAGTGATTCGTGTGACCAATGCAACAGGCGGTGTCATTGGCACATATGTGACAGATGATAGCGGTAGCATCAATATCCAAGACTTGCCAACGGGTGCTTATTATATTGAAGAAATTGTAGCACCAGATGGTTACGTTTTGGACGATAATCCTCATCAAGATGTGGTCTTGGAAGAAGATAGGGACACCACGGTCACTTTTGCCAATGAGCCAGAAAGCAGGTTGGAAATCACAAAAGTGGATGCAGATACTGGTGAAAATAGCCACCCATCCATAGCCCGTACCACGGTTTTTCAGCCTTACAAGCTCCGATTACTGCGTTATCCTCAATCACCGTACCTTTTGGGTACGCCTCAATCGTCTGCCTTGTTCTCGAAGATTGTAAGGCTGAAAAACTTCTGCGAACAAAAATTCTCTTATTTTGATGAATTTCGATGAAGAGGAGGATGGCATAGCCGAAGCTCTGGTGACGACGATGAAGAAGAAAGTCGCAAAATAAGAGGATTTTTGCGGGTACGGGCTATGGATGGGTGGCTAAGATGGTGCAATATTCCGTGTGGCTTTGGACGATGGCAGCAATTCCTTTGATGTGCAAACGGACAACAGCGGTGTTGCCTATCTTTCCAACATGAAATCTGGAACTTATACAGTGACAGAATTGGTTGCGCCAGATGGATATTTGTTGGATGATACACCACAAATTATCAAGTTAGTGGCTGGTGAAACCACAACACTTACCATGCAAAATCAAGCAGAACCAGGTCTTTTGGTACGCAAAGTGGACGAAGATACAGGAATGCCCCTTGCCAATGCAGTGTTTAGCATTGCAAAGAAAGGCGAAACCACCATTTATGAAATGACAACGGACAAAGCTGGCGAAATTCGTTTGGAAGGCTTGGAAGAAGGTTGGTATACCATCACAGAAACAACAGCACCAAGTGGATATTTGCTGGAAACAGAGAGCAAAGATGTGTATTTGGAACCCAACCAGTTGGTGGAAGTCATGTTTACCAATCGTTTGCGACCATCCTTGCAGATTATGAAAATTGATGCTGTGACAAATGAACCTTTGGCTGGTGCAACTTTCAAAGTCACCAAAACAGAGGATATGACCGTCAGCGAATATATCACCGATAGCACAGGTACAATCGTTATTAGGGATTTGGACGAAGCAGTGTACACTGTGGAAGAAATCTCTGCTCCAACAGGTTATATTTTGGATACCCAGTATAAAGACATTGCTTTGGAATGGGGCAAAACAAAGACATTGGTCTTTGAGAATACAAAGAATCCCACACTGATTATTACAAAAATAAATGGATTGACCAACGAACCCATTGCAGGCACTGTCTTTGAAATTCAATATGAAAATCCAGATGGTGGCATTGAAAATCTAGGCACTTATAAAACAGATGCCAGTGGTAAAATCGTCATTGAAAATGTGTCAACTGGTTGGTATATTGTGACAGAAACCATACCAGCCCAAGGATTTAGTTTGCCATCCGATCCAACAACACGCATCTATCTGTCAGAGGGCGAAAATGCCTACCTAACCCTAGATGAAACTGGAAGTGATGATAGTCAAGATACATCTACAAGTACCACCACAAGCACCACCATTACAAGTGGAAATGACTATACAGGTGGTGTGACAAACTATCCTTTGAACAGCATTGTCATCAAAAAAGTGGATGCAAATACATCTGAGATGTTGGCTGGTGCAGTTTTTGAATTGCGTCAAGTTTCTGAAGATATTTCAGGCAATTCTGGCACAATCATTGGTCGATATACCACGGATAATTCAGGGATTATTGTGGTGACAGGTTTGACCGCTGGTGCGTATATCGTGGAAGAAGTTGATCCACCAACCAACTACCTATTATCAGAAAATAGCCAACAACAAGCATGGTTAAAGGCTGATGGTACAAGTATCGTGGAGATGACTTTTACCAACTATCCATATGGTTCGCTTCTCATCAATAAGGTGGATGAAAACGATGGTACACCTTTGGCTGGTGCAGTGTTCAAAGTCACAACAGGTGATGGGACACTTGTAGGCAGCAGCAATGGGGAATATACCACAGATCAAAATGGTGAAATCTTGATTCCAAACTTGAAACCAGATAGCTATGTGGTGACAGAAATCCAAGCACCATCAGGCTATGTCATCAATTCTACAGCCAAAACCATTGACATTGGTACAGATGGCAAAACCTATACGTTGACCTTTTCCAATCAACCTTTAAGTGGTTTGAAAATCATTAAACTGGATAGCGAAACCAGAGAACCCCTTGCAGATGCAGAGTTTGAGGTGCGAAAACTGAATGGGGAATATGTAGGCGATTACAAAACAGATTACAATGGTACCTTCTTCGTGGAAGATTTGGAAGATGGGTTTTATGAGGTGACAGAGCAGAAAGCACCTACTGGGTATCATTTGGATAATGAACTAAAGATAGTTGAGGTGAAAAGCACACAAGAAACGGTTTTGGAAGTGTTGAATGAACCATTTTCTGACCTTGTCATTGAAAAAATTGATAGTCAAACAGGAGATCCCATTAAGGGTGTAGAGTTCTTGATTACTAAACTTAATGGGGAAGAAATCGGATATTACACAACGGATAAATATGGTTTGATTACCATAGAAGGCTTGGCATCTGGTGAGTATATCTTGAAAGAAACAGAGGCAGCTGATGGCTACAAAATCGAAGATACTGCAATCGAATTCACTATGATAGACGGACAGAGAACAACAGTGGAAGTGGAGAATACACCAATGTCCTCCTTGTTTATTCGTAAGATTGATAGCGTAACCAAAGAAGGTATTGGCGGTGTGAAATTCCTTTTGTATGATGCAGACAATGATCCAATCGGTGAATACGAAAGCGATAACGAAGGTTATGTGTGGCTGGACAAAACCTTGGAAGATGGCAAGTATAAACTAAGAGAAATTGAAGCAGCCGAAGGATATATTGGTGATGATGAAGTGAAAACTTTCTGGGTTAAGGAAGGAAAAACTACGGAAATCATTTGGGAAAACACACCACAAGCAGGTCAGATTGTAATTACCAAACGATCTTCAGAATACAACGAATTGACAGGCTTGCCAGCAGGCTCATCCCTTAGTGGTGCAGTGTTTGAGATTTATAACATCACTGGAAACTTGGTGGATCAAATCACATCTGATAGCGATGGTGTGGCAGCATCCTCACTTTTGCCAGTGGGTGTCTATACCATCAAAGAGGTTTCTGCACCGAGATACTATGCACTGAATGATACAATGTTGTTGGCAGAGATTAGACACAATGGAGATATCATTCGCTTTGAAGTGTTGAACAGTAGCATAGATTTGGACTTGAGTATCCAGAAAAAAGGACCAGTTCAGATTATGCCATCTAGCACCATTCACTATGAAATTTATGG
Organism: Chakrabartyella piscis; assembly: GCA_030067835.1. GTDB lineage: Bacteria > Bacillota > Clostridia > Lachnospirales > Anaerotignaceae > Chakrabartyella > Chakrabartyella piscis. Next base: position 2,726,878 of record CP092441.1, on the reverse strand, counting down.
TGTGGAAAATGGTTCTTCTGGCAGTATCGAGGATTTCTATATCCACGATAGAATCCCAACAGATGCCACAAGAATCCTCAAAATCACAACAGGTACATTCAATGAACGTGGTTATTACACAATCACCTATAAAACCAACTATCGTGATTATATGGTGCTTGCAGATAACTTATTGACAGAAAATGATTATGAGTTTAGCTTACATTCCAATGTGCTTGGCTTGCAAAATGGCGAGTATGTAACCGATGTGCGTTTTGAGTTTGATAGTGTTGGATCAGGCTTTGCCCAAACAAAAAACATCAGCGTATTTTGTCAAGTGTTGCCAACTATGCCTAGTGGGTATCAAATCATCAATCGTGCAGAAGTTGGTGGACGTTATGGTAATGAGTGGGAGTCCAGAACAACCAGTTGGAATACCACTGTGTTTGGACTCAATCCAACCTATGTAACATTACCACAAACAGGGTATTGATGAATCAAACAAGAATAGCATAACTTAAAAATGGCTATGGGACTTCGGATTTTGAGGTTCCATAGTTTTTTAGAAGAAAGGTAGTGAATATATGACAAAGAAAAAAAGAATGATGTTGTATTTCGGTGTTGCAGTTTTGGCTGTGATACTGATTTTTTTATTCGCAAATGAAGTCTATGCAGCAGATGTTTCTGGCGCCATTGAGGAAACTTGGAAAGCAGCAGCACTGGAAATCAAAGAGGTGACCAATCAGGTTATCTTCCCTGTGGTGGATATGATTTTGGTGATTGTGTTGTTTGTGAAACTTGCAGTAAGTTATTTCGATTACAAAAAACATGGTGAGTTTGACTTTATGCCACTTGCGATTTTGTTCTTTGGGTTGATGTTTGCCCTGACAGCACCACTTTATATTTGGCAGATACTCGAATAAAGGCGATTATATAAAAACAAGGCTCAGACCAAGCAATTAAGCAAGGTTTGAGCCTTTGTGTTTATTTAGTTAGATAATCTTCGGTAGGAGTAAAAAGCCTTGTATCAAGCAAATGCTCATAACCTCAGATTTACTATTGATAGCAATTATCTAGAGATTTCAGACAGTTCTTGCAAGCCTAACAGACTTCTATTCTGGTTTAAGCTTACTTTAACATTACTACCATCTGCAAATTTTAAAAAAGTATCATCTGCAAAAATAATGGCATTCTTCGCTGATTGAAACAGAGAAATCTTTTCTTTCTCGCTCTTGATGTATCGAATATCATCTCGCTTTTTTATTTTGTGCGTGCAGATAACATCTAAAACAGTACAACCCATTTCTTCCATATACTGTTTTAAAGCAAGAGCCTTGTCATAGCTTGCAAAAATCAAAACATCACGATTTAAGTTCTTTGCTAACTCTATTTTTCGCATTTCAAAACTTACAGAAATAGCCTTTGCAATATTCGTAAGCCACTGATTTGTTGCAGTTTCACCAATCGGCAATGCATAAACATAAGGTGTTCCAAATCTCTCTTTTAGGATGTCAGCTGCCTTTAATCCCTCGTAACTTAGCACGAGATTCACCTTTGCTTTCGAAATAGTTTCGATTGATTCAAGGTTGGTTTCAAATGATAATACAGCATTTTTATATAAGCCAAAATTTTCTGAAAGTAATTTTTCGATTATCAAAACATCAGCCTTAGCATTATGTTCCATAGCTGAAACACCTAAAATATTATAGCAATTTTCTATATCAAATTGACTAATTGCGAAGTTTGATACCAAATCTGTATAGCAAGCTTCGATACCACTGCTGTAATCCCCATTAAATCCACCTTGTGTAAATACAACAAGTTCTGCACTGATTTCATCTTGCATATAGGTGCAAACTCCTTTTACATCAGATCCAGTCATGGAAGAAACTGAACTAGCCATCACAAAAATTGCTTTTGGTGAGAACTTTTTATCAAGCTCTACTATCTTCTTCTCTAAACTTGTTGTATCACCCATAACCACATTGTTTTCATCAAGTCCTGTGGCAAAAAGTTTATTATGAACATCCATACCCATCATCATAAAAGTTTTCATTGCATAAGCAGTTGTACCCTCTGTGCCATATTCTAAAATTACAGCATTATCAATCTGCAGCAGCGTCCATAAAATTCCCATTCGATCCGATGGAGTTGGTAAAAATCTAGTAAGTGCCATATTATCTTCCTCCCATCTTTGAACGAATTTTTTGACGTATCTCTTCGTCTGACATTCGTCCACCTGTTTTTGCTTTGAGCATTTGAAACATTTCTTCTTCGGACATATTTGAGTGTTTCATATTTCCTTTACTACCAAGTTTGTTGCCTAGCATTTTTGCCATGCTACTAAACTTATGGGGGTTTTGCCCGATTTCCTTGGCTGCATCAAAAACCAAATCCATGCCATATTCATCATCTTTGCCCTTGTAATGATTGGTTTGAATGACTTTTACAGGCAAATTATATTTCTCACTTGCCTCTTTTGCAAGAGCAGTAAAGTCATCGCCGATAATTTCAACCACGCAAGTTGTAATTAGAAACAAGGCTTTGGGTGTATATTCATCAAGAAGTTCATAAACTGCCTCTGTTACAGTGTCAATACTGCCAAAAGTCACATCATTTTTATCTAATACAACCGAAAAACAATTGCTTCCATCACCTTTCATATCCAAAGATGACTTGGTGTAATAGGTGCATTCCTCTGTGCCGATAATTAGCATTGCTGCACCATCAATCATCGTTACTGCTTTCGCTGCACCAGAAAGTGGACAACGACTCATATCCATATCTCCATGCAGCATTTTTTTCATATTTCGCATAGGTTCCTCCTTAATTTTCGCTTGTTCTTGCTAGGATTTTATCTGCTAAATCATTGTAAATGGCAAGCATTTCAGAGTTTTTTGTAAACTCAAAAACAGTGCCGCCAGCATTTTCTGCTGTTTGAATGTCTGCACATCTTGGGATTTGCATGACAATATCAGTTCCAATTTCCACGCAAGCTTTCTCTACGATTTCACGTTCATCCTCAATATTTTTAGAGTTTAGAATAAGCCCTCCAACTTTTGCGTAAGAGCGTTTTTCAAAGTTTTTGATGGCTCTTGAAATATTATCGGCAGCATAAAGAGCCATCATTTCACCACTGGATACAATGAACACTTCCTTAGCATACCCGTCACGAATTGGCATTGCAAAACCACCACAAACCACATCACCTAAAACATCATAGATTACAATGTCTGGTTTGTAGGTTTCAAAAGCGTTTAGTTCAGCTAGTTTTTCAAATGCTGAGATAATACCACGACCTGCACAACCGATACCAGGGGTAGGACCGCCTGATTCCACGCATAGTACACCACCAAAGCCTTCATAAACAACATCTGAAAGAGTGATGTCATCACCTTTTTCTTTGATTTTATCTAGTACAGATGGAATGATTTTACCACCCATAAGGTTTTTGGTTGAATCAGATTTTGGATCGCAACCAATTTGCATAACCTTGTATCCTTTCAGTGCGAGTGCTGCTGATAAATTTGATGTAGTAGTTGATTTACCAATACCACCTTTTCCGTAAATTGCAATTTTTTTCATAATGATTAACTCCTTTTCTTAGTAGTGCTAACTAAAATGTTTGTAAAATATATGTGCATACGAAGATGCACATATATTTTTATGATTCATTTTCTAAATGCTGGTTAATTTTTTTTAGTATTCTAGCAAGTTCTTTTGTATCTTCTTCACCAATAGACGACATCAGTTTTAAAATCATTTCTTTATTTCGCATTTTGTTTGAAAGAAGATATTCTTCGCCTTTTTCAGTAAGTGATAAAAGTTTTGTTCGCTTGTCCTCCAAAGAGCCTTCTTTTTTCACAAGACCTTTTTTAATCAGCCTATCTGAAAGAGTTGTCGCAGTCGCTCCAGAAATACCAATCACTTGGCTGATTTTCACAAGGGTTGGTGCTGTATCAAACCTTTTATGATAGTGAGCGATAAACTTAATGACCGAAAATTCACCAGAGTGTAAAAAACTATCTTCTGCCATGCTCGTTTTTTTTATTTTCTGCAATCTTTTTTGAAGTTCATCAAGACTTTGTTCTAAATCATTTAAACTTTCCATAAGTCCTCCAATCTTTAGTAGTGCTAATAAAATAAATTGTAAAATTTAACACCACCGAATTTAATTAGTAGTGCTAAATAAATTATATGTTGGATTTAACTTTTTGTCAAGGGGTAATTTTATAACTTAGCTCCACCGAGCCATATTTTCGGCACCACACATTCGCAAAGATTTTACGAAGTCGGCTAAATCACTATATTTATTATACCATAATTAAACATCCAAATTCAACTTGGATTTTGTTAACAATATAGATAGCTATTCTTCATCTTCTGTGGTATTGTGTTTGACTTGAGAAAGGAGGTTCGGTTTATGAACGAAAAAATAATCAGCGAATTATATCATGGGAATATTCAGCCATCTACAAAGCAAGTAGTTGTTGGCAGTGCCTATCAGAAAAACCAACATATTTTAAGCGACGCTGCGGATAAATTAGAGCAAGCCTTAAATACAGAAGAAAAAGTCTTGTTGGAAAATGTGATGACCGCTTGGTGCAACCTAGACAGCATTGGAAATGAAGAAAGATTTACCGAGGGATTTAAACTTGGAGCAAGGATAATGCTAGAAATATTTGAAAAAACTGACGAACAGTTGAAGTCTATTATGGGCTGACGGTTCGTTTTTTTATGTCTGGAAATGAGGTGAAACACAATGGACTTAATCGAAGAACTATACTATGGAAATATTCAACCCAATCTGAAAAAGGAAATTCAAAACGAAAACTACAACAAAGCAATGGAATTTGTAACAGCCAACGAGGATAAACTACTCAGTCTACTTGATGGGAAAGAAAAAGATATTTTTAATCAGCTTCTCACAGCCTACGCAACCATACATGGCGAATCAGATGTGGCACATTTCAAATTAGGCTTTAGACTTGGAGCAAAAATGGCACTAGATACTTTTGCAAGTGATGAGCCACTACCCATAACCGAATAAGAAAACACCGATCCCAAATCACTGACTTAGAAATAGGTCGGTGATTTTTTTATGTTTTTTAAAAACAGACTTGAAAAATCCTGTTTGAGTGAGGAAGTAAGTGAGGGAGAAATTTTGCAACTTGAAAATTGAATGAGTCGCCTAAAGATGATACATTGCAACGACCTTGAAAAAGTGAGCGATGATAACAACGGAGAGAACCTCGGTTAGGAACTGCTTTAGATACAGCGAACACAAATAATTTAATCGACCCATACCACCAAACAAAAATTACAGTCGGCTACAAAGCCGAAGAAAAGGAGATGAAAATTTGAAAGAAGAATTAAAACTAATCAAACTCAGCGAAGTCCAAGAGGAAGAAATCAAGTGGATATGGTATCCCTACATTCCCTATGGCAAAGTCACCATCATACAGGGTGATCCCGGAGAGGGCAAGACAACTTTTGTCCTGTCTTTAATTGCACTACTCACAACAGGCACACCGCTACCAGAAGAAGAAACAGCAACCGAACCAATTACTGTGATTTACCAAACAGCAGAAGATGGACTGGGTGATACCATCAAGCCAAGACTGCTATCCACTGGTGCAGACCTTGAAAAAGTAATTGTCATTGATGAAAACGAAATTCAGTTGACACTTTCTGACGAGCGACTGGAACAAGCTATCAAAAAAACTTCAGCCAAGCTAATCGTCCTCGATCCTATCCAAGCATATCTCGGTGCAGAGGTTGATATGCACAGGGCAAACGAGATTAGACCTATTATGAAAAGGCTGTCACTAATTGCAGAAAGAACTGGCTGTGCAGTTATTCTCATCGGTCACATGAACAAAATGGGTGGAGCAAAATCTGCATATCGTGGTTTAGGCTCAATTGATATTCGTGCAGCAGTGCGAAGTGTTTTAGTTGTTGGCAGAGTGAAAGACGAACCGACACTAAGAATTGTTGCTCACGATAAAAGTAGTCTTGCACCAGAAGGAAAATCAATTGCTTTTGAGTTAAATCCAGATACAGGATTTAGGTGGAAAGGCTACTGTGAAACTTCAGTTGATGATTTGCTTAGTGGCAGAGGTTCGGTTGTTAGTAAAACCACTCAAGCTGAAAATCTACTAAAAGAAATCCTTGCAGATGGTGAACTGAGTTCTGAAGAAATCACAAACCAAGCAAAAGAGCTTGATATTTCCAACAGGACACTGAAAATTGCTAAACAAAATTTAGGCGTGAAATCTTTTAGAAAAGGCGATAAATGGTACTCTTCACTTCCAAGGGGGTAAGAGGGTAAAGCCTTAAGGACACTGCCCCCTTGCCCTCTTGTTTTTCTGTGATAGATAGAGTAACTACCCTCAAAAACAACAATCCCCATCAAAGGTTACAGCCATAGAAAAAGCACAGAGGTACAGTGGTAAGGGTACAACCATAATAGGCAAAGATACCACGATGACCATCGAGGAATTACAGCCTGTGTGAGCCTCAAAACACCTCATAGGGGTAATGCCCCACCCTCACCAAACGAGAGCCACATAGCCGATTGTTTGCCCCGATTTGGCACGCAAAATGGCAGTTTTACAGTAACCACAAGTCTGTTATTCCGTTACCAAAACACTACCGATTTACCGAAAGTTACCGACCTAGACTTTCTCTCCTTTGAGGAGAGAGCCAGCATCGCATTCGGCTACACGCCGATGCTTGCAGGCTGGGGAGAACCCCTGACCCCCTTTTATGGGCAGTAGCCCAAACCCACTACACCGAAAGGAGTTACACCAATGAAAGACAAGAGATTAAGCCTTAGAATATCGGCTGAAGATTTAGCTACAATCCATCACAAAGCTAATCAGTCACAAATGACACTTACCGAATATCTAACAAAAGTAGGAATGAAAAAGCAGATTGTAATTATCACCGATTTAGAACAAGTAGCAAGAGAATTAAAAGCAGTTGGTAGAAATCTAAACCAAGCCATTATGCTTGCCAATAGTGGTAGAATAGGGACTATTTACCTCGGTGAAACACTTGAAAAATTTACTGAAATCAACCAAAGTATCCAAGCTGTTTTAGAGCGAAAGAGGTGGAGCGATGGCAACAGTTAATTTTATTAACAGAAAGAAAAGTCAGAGTCGTGCAGGTCTAAGGGTAGTTCTAAACTACACCATGCAAGATAAAAAGACCGAACACGATGGCAATTTTTTAGTCGGTGGAATGAATTGTACACCTCATTCTGTCTATGAAGAATTCATCAACACCAAGCTACTTTACGGAAAAGATGACGGAAGAATGTATTATCACTTCGTGCAATCCTTTCCCAAAGACGAAGTTATATCACCTACAACAGCACATGAAATAGCCTTAAAACTGGCTGAACATTACAATGGTTTTGAAGTTTTGGTTGCTACTCACACCGACCGAGAACACATACATTCCCACTTCATAATCAATTCTGTGAATTTTGAAACAGGCAAAAAACTACACCAGTCAGCACAGGCAATCCCAGAAATTCGACAGAAGTCAGACGAGCTGTGTATGCAGTTTGGACTGTCCATCTGCAAGCCAAAGCAAGATAGAACCAAGGTAAAAGCCATGACCATTGGCGAATATCACATGGCACTCAAGGGCAAGAACTGGAAATTACAGCTTGCCAATATCATTGATGAATGCATGAAATATGCGTATGACAAAGAAAGTTTTATCAGCCTTATGGAGAGCGAGGGCATCAAAGTCAAGTGGACTGATAGTCGTAAAAATATCACTTACGAGCTTGGCGATGGTAAAAAGTGTCGTGACAGTAAGTTGTACGAGGAGAAGTATTTAAAAGAAAGGGTGGAAAAAGAATTTGCAACAAGACGAGAAATTATCAATGGACGAGCTGAAACAACGGAATTTGCCAATGAAAAAACAGTCCACACCGCCACCGATAACAACGAAAGATTTGCAACAGATATTGGAAAATCAGAAGGACTTGATGGAAGCAATAGAGATTATGATACGCAATCAAGAGGTGAATTATGGGGAATTGATATACACGAAACAAATACTAAAGAGGCAGATGACAGCACGAGATTTGAAAAAGATAGAGGAACAATTAGTGGAGATGAACAAGATGATATTACTGGTTGGGAAACCCAAAGAGCGTTCTTTTTTTCTTCCGAAAATCAGCTTGCCTACACTGGAATGGACACCAATGTATATCATAGTACCAATGCTGTTGGTCACTTTGGTAGTGATTTGTTACAGCTCGGTAAAGCTATGGAACGTATTACAAATGATGTTCCTGTAACCCATACACCAAAATCAGTTACTGACAAAAATGTACGAAAGAAAATGAAAGAAAAGAAAATTGCACTTGGACAAAAAGCAGATGATCATGAAGAAAGTCAAAGTGGAATGACGATGGGAGGATACTAGATGAAGGGAAAATCAAAAATTGATATAAACGAAACAAGGATAACACAAGAGATTGTTATAAACAAGGTGGTTTTTAATGTCACATCTATTTTTACAGGTACAAAAGATCTCAAAACAATTCTTACTGAGCGTGTAATTGAAAAGGTACTTGCTGGAGCAAATATTTAGTAGTGTTGGTAATAGCTATTTGAAAATGCCTGTGGTATTGTGTGTAGCTATACCCAAGCATCAAACCTATGAAAATAAGAACGGAGGATAACAAAAATGATTTATCAAGTAGGAGCATATTTACGATTATCTCGTGATGATGAGAGAAATGGCGAGAGCCTTAGCATTGAAAATCAGCGAGAAATCATCAAAGAGTATGTAGCAAAGAAAGGTTGGATTTACAAAAACGAGTACATCGACGATGGTCTGACAGGCACAAATTTTGAAAGACCAAGTTTCCAAAGGATGGTTGACGATGCACGAAATGGTGAAATCAACTGCATCATAACAAAAGACCTATCAAGGTTCGGAAGAAACTACATCGAGATTGGGCAGTACACCGATTACCTATTCCCCTCAATCGGTTGCAGATTTATAGCTATCAATGACGGAGTTGACACCCTTGAAAAAGAGAATGAGCTGATGCCATTTAAGAATTTAGTCAACGAATGGTACAGCCGTGACCAAAGCAAAAAGGTGAAATCTGCTAAGGCTGCACGAGCTAAGAATGGATATTTTATGGGTGCATATGCTCCTTATGGCTACATCAAAAATGAGAATAGAATGCCACCACTGTTGATAGATGAAGAAGTTGCACCTATCGTACTGGAGATGTTTCAAATGAGGGCTGAGGGCTTGGGATATAGAGCGATAGCAACAAAACTCAATGAAAAAAAGATAACCCCACCACGAGAATATTATTATCAGAAAATTGGAAAATCAAATCCTAAAAATGGTATGAAAAGCTGGAGTGATGTAGTGGTAAGGCAAATCTTATCCAATGAGTGTTACATTGGAAATATAGTGCAAATGAGAATTGGAACCATTTCATACAAAAATCGAAAGATAATCAATCGTCCACAAGATGAGTGGGTACGAGCCGAAAATATGCATGAGCCAATTATTAGCAGGGAGTTATGGGATACAGCTTGTAGGCTTGCAGAGCGAGGAAAGGCAATCGCTCGCAGCAATAAGAATGGTGAAATTAGTTTGTTTTCTGGATTGCTTGAGTGTGCTGACTGTGGTAGAAGTATGAAGATAATAAAGGATTCAAATGTGAAAAAAGACGGGAGTAAAAACAATCGTCATGCATATATATGTGGTGGATACTCACAAGGTGGTAAAGCATTCTGTTCTCCTCACAGAACATTACTTTCGATACTTCACGATTTAGTATTGAGTCAAATTAAGGAATATGCACAAAAAATTGAAATGGATGAAGATGAGGTGATAAGACAAATTAAGAAAAAGAAGGAGGTTGGAACAAGTAGTGAACAAAAAGCATTAAAGAAAAATCAATCCGCATTAAGTTATAGACTAACCGAAATAGAAAGGCTTGTTGCAAATTTGTACGAGGAAATGGTACTTGGGGATATTCCACGAGATACAGTGCTATCCATGATAGATAAATATAAAAAAGAACAGTTAGAAAAAACTGCTTTGCTAAATGAAATCACTGAAAAATTAAGTGTTTCCAGAGAAGTAGACAATGATATCAAGACATGGGTAAAGTTGATTAAAGGTTGTACCAACATCGAAACCATTGACCGAGAGTTGATGATAAAGCTGATAGACAAAATCATTGTAGGTCAAAAAGTAGAGGTGGATGGTGTTTTACGGCAAGACATTACGATTATCTATAACTTGGTGGGTGAAGAAATTTTACTATCCTAATGCAAGTGTCTTTTGGGATATTTTGGAAATTCGATAGAACAATGTATCTTTTATACGAGTACTACTATTGGCACAGGTTACGCCATAGCTAGTAACAGAATAGAGGGGGTGTGTATTGTTCAATATAAGGACGGCTTTTTATATACAAAATTTGTATTGCAAAAGATACAAATTCCATGACAACTTTTCGTTTGGAAGGATAAAAGATGATTAAACAAAATGAAGAAAGTGCTAAAAAAAGCCGTTTTTTATGCAGTTTTGATAAAATGACATATGATTCTCAACTTCCTGAAATTTTGACACTAAATAAAAACAAAACCCAATAAAGTCCAGTAAAATCGGCAAATCTATTGATTTTTCTGGGCTTTTAGTGTATACTATTCTTAGTGGGTATACTCACTAAGAAAGGAGAGCGTATGTACTTTGATTTTACAGTAGAAATACCTGAGAGCAAGGGGAAAATCACAAGGAAAAAGATAAAAGATGTAACGTACATTAATTATGAATATGACCGAATATATAAACCTGAAAAACAATATACGATTCCGAAACGAACTACAATAGGGAGACGATGCGAGGAGGATATTGAAAAAATGTATCCCAATGCAAACTATCTAAAATATTTTCCGGATAAAGAACTACCAGATAAAAAGGATCGTAGTAAAAGAAGTTGTTGTCTTCGGATAGGTTCATATTTGATGATACAGAAGATTATTAAAGACTATGAACTTGATACGATGCTAAAGCGTATCCTTGGTAAAAATGAGGATCTGTTTTTGGATTTAGTTACATACTCTATTATTGCAGAAAATAACGCAGCACAATATTATCCAGACTACGCTTATAACCATCCGCTCTTTACATCTGATATGCATATTTATAGTGATAGTAAAGTATCTGATTTTCTTAGTGAAATCACAATAAATCAAAGTGTTGGATTTCTGAATGAATGGAATGCGTCACGTAATCATAGGGAACAGATTTACATATCGTATGATTCTACTAACATGACCTGTCAGGCAGGTGATATAGATTTGGCAGAGTTTGGACATTCGAAAACGGGGGATGATAAACCGATTATTAATCATGCTATCGCCTACGATAGAACGAATAGAGAGCCTCTGTTTTGTGAGGATTATCCTGGAAGTATAGTTGACATATCTCAACTTCAATACATGCTAGAGAGAGCAAAGGGATATGGATATCGTAAAGTTGGATTTATCTTAGATAGAGGATACTTTAGTAAAGAAAATATTCACTTTATGGATAAGAACAACTATGAGTTTGTAATCATGGTAAAGGGAATGAAGAAGATTGTACAGCCACTTATCCGTCAACATTTAGGTGAGTTTGAAGAAGATAGAAAGACAAGTATTCGAAAATACAAAGTGAATGGAATTACAATAAAAGATTTTTTGTATCCATCTGATGAAAAAGAACGATATTTTCATATTTACTATAGTACTAAGAAACATCTTATGGAAAGAGAACTATTGGAAAACAAAATAGATCAAATGGCACGAACACTGAAAAAGATGGAAGGAAAGCCTGTAACTATAGCAAAGAGTTTCGAGAAATATTTCGATTTAATTTACCACCATCCAGGACAAGAGGATGAACGATTTACAGTAGCAAGAGAAAAAACAGATATAGTCAGTGATGAAATGCGTATGTGTGGGTATTTTTGTATTATTACATCTAAGAAGATGTCAGCGAAAGATGCATTAGAATTATATAAAAGTAGGGATAATTCAGAAAAACTATTTAGTGCTGAGAAGTCATTCCTAGGAAATCGAGGGCTTCGTGTGCAATCGGACGAATCAGCTGAGACGAAGCTTTTCATTGCATTTGTGGCATTAATTATACGTAGCAAGATTTATACTAGCCTCAAAGATGCTGAGGAAGAAAGTGAAACGAAACATAATTTCATGACAGTCCCAGCCGCATTAAAAGAACTGGAAAAGATTGAGATGACAAGGCACTTAGATAATTGCTATCGTCTAGATCACGCAGTAACAAAAACACAAAAAACGATTTTAAAGGCATTTGGAATTGATGCGAATTATATCAAAAGAAAATCAGAAGAAATAGGAGCTGTTTTGGCAGAGTCATAGGAGGATTAGAGAAATGGGAAGACGTAGTATATCGATAGATGAAAAGATAGAACGAGCTAAAGAACATGTATTCAAATGTAAAGATAAATATGATGAAGCACTAGCAGAGTTAGTTGCATTGCAGGAGAAGAAAAGTGATCTGCAAAAACAAGAGTTACTGGAAGCTATGGAGAATAGCACACGAAGTTACGAGGACATTTTGAAGTTTCTTGAAGGTAAATAAACATTAGGTCTGGGACGATTTTGTAAACGTCCTAGACCTATAAATGTTTTAGTGGGTAAATTTCAGGAAGTTGAGAATGATATTTTGGTGAATGAGTACATTGCAAATCAAAATACAGCATGATAATATAAATATAAGAAGCGACAAATAAAAAAGATGTAATGACAAATAAAAAGGAGGCGGATTATGGGGTTTCAGTTACCAAAAGATTTCTTTTTTGGCGCTGCAATGTCTGGACCACAAACAGAGGGTGCATACAATAAAGGTGGCAAAATAAGAAATGTATGGGATTTGTGGTCTGACGAAAGAATTTCTGATTTTCATAATAGAGTGGGCAGTTATGTCGGTAATAATTTTTATGAAAAATACGAAGAAGATTTCAAAAGTTTCAAGGATTTGCAATTGGATTCTGTGAGAACATCCATGCAATGGAGCAGGCTTTTGGATGAAAATGAGAACATCAACATGGAAGGTGTGGAGTTCTACAACAAAGTCATCCAAAGTGCAAAAAACAACAATATTGAATTGTTTATGAATTTATATCACTTTGATATGCCAGAGTATTTATACAAAAAGGGTGGTTGGGAAAACAGAGAAACTGTGGAAGCATTTGCAAATTACGCAAAGGCGGCATTCACCACATTTGGTAAGGAAATTAAATATTGGTTTACATTCAATGAACCAATTGTAGAGCCAGACCAAAGATACAGACATGGCTTGTGGTATCCATTTTTGAAAGATGCCAAACGAGGAATGAATGTACAATACAATATTTCTCTTGCACATTGTCTTGCGGTGGGCGAGTTTTACAAAGCGAAGGAAAAAGGTTTGTTGCATGAAGATGCACAAATTGGTTTGATCAACTGTTTTGCACCTCCATATACAAAAGAAAATCCATCTGCAGAAGATTTGGAAGCTCTTAGGATGGAAGATGGCATCAACAACAGATGGTGGCTTGATATTGCTGCTAATGGAAAGTTGCCAGAAGATGTGTTTGCAACATTGAAAGAGGTGGATATGCTTCCAGAAATGCGTGCGGGAGATTCAGAAATCTTCAAACTAGGCAAGGTGGATTGGTTGGGCTTCAATTATTATCACCCATCCAGAATTCAAGCACCCAAAGAACGGTTTGATGAAAATGGACATTATAAATTTTCTGACACATATGTCTGGAAAGATGCTAAAATGAATGTATATAGGGGATGGGAAATTTATCCAAAAGGTATTTATGATTTTGGTATGAAAATGAAAAATGAATATCCTCATTTGAAATTCTTCATTGCAGAAAATGGTATGGGCGTTGAAAATGAAGGACGATTCAAAAATGAAGATGGGGAAATTCAAGATGATTACAGAATTGAATTTGTCACAGAACATTTAGAATGGATTGCAAAATCCATTGAAGATGGGGCGCAGTGTTTGGGCTATCATTACTGGGGGTTAATTGACAACTGGTCTTGGAGCAACGGATTTAAAAATAGATATGGATTCATTGAAGTGGATTTAACCAATCAATACAAACGTACCTATAAAAAATCGGCACACTGGATCAAAGAGACTATAGAAAACAACAAATCAAATTAAGAGGGGCATGGAAAGGGGAAAGAAATGAAAATCGATTTTGAAAATTCTAAGTTTGTGGAAAAGTTTACAATGCTTGCAGGGAGATTGGGGAACCAAGTCCACCTAAAAACATTGAGAGATGCATTTGCAACCATTATGCCTTTGTATATTTTGGCAGGGATTGCAGTTTTGATCAACAACACTGTTTTGGGTTGGTTGTTTGATGGGGCAACATTGTCTTCTTTGCAATATTGGGGCAACGCAATCGTCAATGGCACATTGAATATCAGTGGTTTGTTGATTGCACCTTTGGCTGGGTATTATATGGCACAAAACAGAGGGTTTGACAATCCTTTGGCAGCAGCAATCTTATCCATGGCAACACTTGTGGTTATGATGCCTGCAACCATTCTTTCTACACCAATCGGTGCAGATGCAGCGGTAGAAATTGGTAGTGTACTTTCTTTCTCCAACATCGGTACAGGCGGTATGTTTGCTGGTGTTATCATTGGTCTTTTGGCAACAGAATTGTTTGTAAAAATTTCCAGCATTGAAAAATTGAAAATCAACCTTGGTGATCAAGTGCCACCAGCAGTTGGCAAATCCTTCAATGTTTTGATTCCAATTATCATTATTGTATCTGTTTTCGCAATCATTTCTGCAGTGTTGTTCAACGTATTTGACACAAACCTTGTATCTATGATTACTTCTTTCATTCAAGAACCTTTGCGTTTGGTGACAACGGGCTTGTGGGGTTGTGTAATTTTGTATACCTTGGGGAACTTGTTGTGGATTTTCGGTATCCACCAATCTGTAATCTATAGCTCCATTTTGGAACCATTGTTGATCATCAACATGACACAAAATATGGCGGCTTATGCTGCTGGCGAAGCAATTCCAAACATCATCAATGTTGCAATGGTACCTACATTTGGTATGATGGGTGGTTCTGGTTCTACAATCTGCTTGTTGATTGCAACCTTCCTCATTAGTAAAAATGCAGCTTCTAAGAGTATTTCCAAAATGTCTTTGGGACCTGGCTTATTCAACATCAATGAACCTGTATTGTTCGGTTATCCAATCGTTTACAACATCGCAATGGCAATTCCATTTGTCCTTGTTCCAGCCCTTGGGATTATCATTTCCTATGTAGCAACAAGCCTTGGTTGGATCAGTTATTGTGTTGTGCAAGTGCCTTGGACAACACCACCACTTTTGAGTGCATATCTTGCAACAGCAGGTGATTTCAGAGCAGTAATTTTGCAAGCAATCATCTTGGTATTGGGTGTTTTGATTTATATGCCATTTGTAAAAATCAATGATAATGTTATGAGTAAAGATGCAGAATAATAGACAAAACTACATAGAAAAGGAGCGATTTGCAATGAAGAATATTTTACTTGTTTGTAATGCGGGAATGTCCACAAGTATGTTGGTGGCAAAAATGCAAAAGGCAGCTGTGGAAATGAATGTGGAAGCTCACATTGAAGCAAAACCTTTGACAGAAGCAAAAATGGGATTGGGCGATGTGGATATTGTGTTGCTTGGACCACAAATCAGATATGAAAAAGCAAATGTGGAAAAAATTGCTGGCTCCATTCCAGTTTTGCCTATTGATATGCGTGATTATGGTACAATGAATGGCAAAAAGGTTTTGGAAACTGCTTTGGCAAAAATGGGGGAATGATGATATGGATGAAGAATTGGCAATGATCTGTTTTGGTATCATTTCAAATAGCGGTAGCGCAAAATCTTGTTATATCGAAGCCATTCAAAAAGCAAAAGAAGGAGATTTTACAGGTGCAGAAACCTTAATGACAGAAGGTGAAAATTGCTTCCATGAAGCACACACTGTGCATTTGGATCTTATTACAAACGAAGCTTCTGGCGATGGTGTTCTCGCTTCTTTGTTGTTGATTCATGCAGAAGATCAAATGGCAAATGCAGAAATGGCGAAAGTTTTTGCGGAGGAAATCATCAGCCTATATAAAAAATTGGCATAAGACATAGTCAAAAAATTGAAAAAATCATTGACACGTTAAGGAGAGGCACTAGGGTGTATACCCCTAGTGCCTTTTGCGGCAAAAAATAGATAGAAAATGGAGAAAAAACAATAAAAACAACAAAAACAACAAAAAGGAGGGCATTATGGATTTGATTTTTTTGGAACCTGTATTAAAACATTACATCTGGGGCGGAACCAAACTGAGAGAAGAGTTTCATTACAATGTGGATGGGGATAACATTGGTGAATGTTGGGGTGTTTCGGCGCACAAAAATGGAGACTGTAATATTTTGGGTATGGAAGGCGAAACACTGAGCAGCCTTTGGAGAAAACGACCAGAATTATTTGGGAAAAGTGCGGAAGAAACAGCGGAAAATGTATTTCCTTTGCTGATTAAAGTCATTGATGCAAAAAATAATTTGAGCATACAAGTTCATCCAGATGATACTTATGCAAAGATACATGAAAATGGTTCTTTGGGCAAAACAGAATGTTGGTATGTTTTGGATTGCGAGGAAAATGCGGAATTGGTTTTGGGGCATACTGCAACCACAAAAGAAGAATTGCAACATATGATTGCAGAAAATAAATGGGAAGAATTGTTGCAGAAGATTCCTGTAAAAAAAGGTGATTTTTTCCAAATTGATCCGGGAACGGTTCATGCCATTGGTGGTGGTATCACCTTATTGGAAACACAACAAAATAGTGATATTACATATCGATTGTATGACTATGGTCGATTGCAGAATGGTTTGCCAAGAGAATTGCATATCGAAAAAAGTGTTGATGTGATTACGGTGCCAGCGGTATCAGGTGCATCTTGTATCATAGATACAAACGGAAAACCAGTCAATGCCCTCAACCTTTTGTATGATTGCCCATATTATAAGGTGTTTGCACTGCAAGTGGAAGGCAAGGCAACAATCCAAAAGGAATATCCATATATGATGATGTCTGTGGTTGAAGGTGAGGGCGAAATCAATGGTGTGTCAATCCAAAAGGGCGAGCATTTTATTTTGACTACAGAGCTGGAAATCGCTGAATTTGTAGGCAATATGACACTTGTTGCATCGGTAGAATAAGGAAAAATGAAGGGTTTTGACATTTTGCGACTGGTAAGGGTGTATTTTTTTTTGCTTTTTTTATGGATATGTATTGAATTTATTATAAAAACAGTGTAACATATAGACAAGATGTAATGACATATCGATTAAATTGCAATGCAAATTAAAATACATGCGTGGTCTAAGATGTTGAAGGAAAGGATTGGTAGACATCGCATGAAAATTGGAGCATTGGAAGCAGGCGGCACAAAAATGGTTTGTGCAATTGGTACAGACCGAGGCGAAATATTAGATAGAATTGAAATCAAAACAGAAACACCAGAAGTCACCATGGCAAAAATTATTGATTATTTCAGACAGTTTGATATTGCGGCTCTGGGCGTTGGTTGCTTTGGTCCCATTGATATCCACAAGGAATCAGAAACATATGGATATATTACAGCAACAACAAAACTTGCGTGGGTCAATTATAATATAGTTGGAACATTGGAAGAAGCCTTGGGTGTGAAAGTTGGGTTTGATACAGATGTCAATGGTTCTGCTTTGGGCGAAGCCACTTGGGGAATTACACAAGGGATTCAAAATAGTATGTATATCACAATTGGAACAGGGATTGGCGCTGGTGTTATTTCAGAAGGACGTTTGTTGCATGGGATGTTGCATCCAGAAACAGGACATATTCAAATGAAACAACATCCAAAAGATATATTTACAGGATGGTGTCCGTATCATGGAACTTGTTTTGAGGGTATGGCAGCGGGGCCAGCTATTGAAAAACGATGGGGAAAAAAGGCTGTAGAATTGAGTGATACTATGGAAGTTTGGGAAATGGAAGCATACTATATTGCCCAAGCTCTTGTCAGCTATACTATGATACTTTCCCCAGAACGCATTGTTTTGGGAGGTGGCGTTATGAAACAAACACAGTTGCTGCCACTCGTTCATGCAGAGTTCAAGCGTCAAATGGCGGGGTACATTCAAACAAAAGAAATTGCAAAAATAGAAGATTTTATTGTATTGGCAAGTTTGCAAGATGACCAAGGGATTTTGGGAGCTGTGCAATTGGGCGTGGAGGCACTTGCTGTGTGAAGTATGCAGAAAGATAAAAAGTAGGTAGAGTGGATATGTTTCGATATGAAGAAATTGCGGAAGATTTGCAAAAGAAAATCAAAGATGGTGTGTATAAGACTTCTGAAAAATTGCCTAAGGAATATGAACTGTGCGATCAATATGAAACCAGTAGAACTACAATTCGAGAAGCTATGCAGTTGCTGGAAAACAGGGGGCTGATTTTCAAGCGCCGAGGCTCTGGTAGTTATGTAAAAAGCATTAGCGAGGAAGAAGAAGTACGCAAAGGTTTCTTACAATCTTCACAATTCAGCGGTTTCACTAAAGATATGGGAGAGCAAAAGGTGTCTTCTCAAATTATAGAGTTTGCTGTGGTAAATCCGCCAAGGGAAATTGCGGCAGCTTTGAAAATGTCCGTTGAGGATTTTGCTTATTATGTTTGTAGAATTCGACTGGTGGATGGTGAACCCTTTGTTGTAGAATATACCTATATGCCCATTCAGGTGATATCTGGCGTAACCAAGGATACGGTGCAAAAATCCATTTATGCACATATCGAAAATGTACTGCGGTTGAAAATTAGAAGCTGTCATCGAATTGCAAAAGCTATGATGCCAACCGAAAAGGAAACAGAATGGTTGGCAATTGATGATGGCAGTGTATGTATTCTGGCTATTGAACAAGTGGCGTATCTGGATGACGGTCGGATTTTTGAATATTCTGTATCTCATCATAGATCTGATAAGTTTGAATTGAAAACCATTACAATTCGATAAATATTGTGGGATTAAATACCTCTTATTAGAACAAGCTAAAAACAGCTTGTCCTCTGATAAGGGGTATTTTTGTATATGGATATATTTTGCAAAGTGAAAGGGAATTTGATTTCTAGTTTTTTATATTACTTAGTCATGGTAGTAGATTATTTTATTTGAGAACACTGGATGTAAATTTAATGTTTAAAGGGTTAAGCTAATCAAAAGCTACAATGTCATAAAGCCAATACTTGAGAGTTGATGATAAAGTTGATAGACAAAATCGTCGTAGGATAAAATGGGGTGGGTGTGATTCTTTGGAAAGGAGTTATAAGTATTTAAAAGTTACGGAATGAAAAAATTTCACTATCTTTATGCAAGTATCTTCTGGGATATTTTAGGAATTTGACAGAACAAAACCCACAGCATAGTTAAAGGTAAGTGTGCTGTGGGTTGGTTTTAAGATTAGGTGAATTTTGTGTGGTGGATTGGGATATGGTATTTTAAAATGAATGCTCAGATTCCCTACATAAGGGTTTTATCGTTTATTATAGTTTCCAAAAGTTATGTGTAGTGGATTGTATTGAACTAAATGTAAGAAGTTTATGGAAATCAAAAGTTTTTGAAATACAACTTAAAAATTCTATTCTACATCTAATTTTTGTTACATATTGGTATAGCTTATACTTCAAACTTCGAGTATTGTGTGTTTACAAAATAGAAAAGGAGATGAACCCAAATGGAAACCAAGAACTTATGTGCTCAAATTCCAATAGACCTACACCAGAAAGTCAGTGATGAGCGAGAGCAAAAAGGTATCACAACAAGCCAATATGTAACAGAAATCTTAGAAGAATTTTATCGAATGAAGGAGGCAAAGCCAATGACAAAAGACACCAGAACACTAGCACTGCAAATCCCAGAGGAACTGTTTGAGAGAATCAAAGACCACTTGCAGAAAACAGGAATGAAGCAAAAAGACTTTATCATCGGCTTGATTTTAGAAGCCTTAGAGGACGAAGAAGTAGCAAACTGAGTAGTAGAAAACTAAATCAGACAAACAACTTGGAGAGTGAAAACTCTCCTTTTTTATTGTAAGGAAGGTGATGGTATCAAAAAAGAAATGACAATGGGTTCACTATTTGATGGGATTGGTGGCTTTCCCTTAGCTGCCATACGAAATGGAATCAAGCCGATTTGGGCATCAGAAATCGAAAAATTTCCAATGGAAGTGACAAAGATACGCTTTCCAGATATGTTGCATCTGGGGGATATTACAAAGCTAGATGGAGCAAAAATACCGCCTGTGGACTTGGTTTGTGGCGGAAGCCCCTGTCAGGATTTAAGCCTTGCAGGAGCCAGAAAGGGTTTGGCTGGTGAGCGTTCAGGATTGTTTATGGAACAAATAAGAGTGATAAAAGAAATGAGGGATGCAGATGAAAAACGAGGAAGTGCAGCTGAATTTATTCGACCAAGATATATGCTCTGGGAAAATGTCATGGGCGTGTTCTCCTCCCAAAGTGGCGAAGATTTCAAGGCGGTCTTGGAAGAAACGTGCAAAATTGCTGACAGCACCATACTTATACCTCGACCTGAGGGAGGGGTATGGAAATCTGCTGGGTGCATTTTGGGAGGAAAATTCAGCGTTGCTTGGCGAGTATTGGATGCGGGGTACTGGGGTGTCCCCCAAAGAAGAAATCGAGTGTTTCTTGTGGCAGATTTTGGAGGACATTCCACATATCCGCAAGAAGGCGGAGCAAAACCGAAGGTTTTGACTTTTGGTTTACCAAAAGTATTGAACAACCCAAAATACTATTTGAGCAAGACAGCTTGCTTGGGGATTTTAAGGAGAGCTGAAAACAGAGGAAAGGAATTGCCAAAGCAGTTGAAAGATGCACTGTTGATTCAATCAGGGCAAGTGACAGAGGTACAAATGGTGGATGATGAATTCAAAAGTTACCACATCAATCAAAGAAATGAGGGGATTGACTTGGATGGATTGTCTGGTGCCTTGCTTGCAACACAGAACATACAGATGCAAACATTTGTGAAAGAACCACTGTATTGTTTGTCCGACCAAGGTGGTGAATGCATGAATGTTACCAAAGATATGGTTGGAACTTTGCGAGCCAGTATGGGTGGTCATTTGCCGATTATCAAACAAGAGTTGTACGAAAATCATGCAAAGGATGCAAGGTACACAGGGCCACTTGATGTAGCACCAACCATATCTGCCATCTATGGAACAGGCGGAAATAATACTCCATTTGTTGCAGAACCAATAGCTTTTGGAATCGAAGCCATCATAAATGAAACAGACACATCTCATACCTTAGATACAGCAAATCCCAATCCAAACAAATCTCAAGGAGGACTTGCCATTGTGCAAGAAAGCTATTGCATTGCAGCCAACACCATCAATAGAGATGTGAAAAATGGTGGCAATGGATTGGGTTGTCAAAGTGATATTGCATACACTTTAACTACCGCAGATGTGCATTCGGTTTACAAACCAGAGCCATACCAAGATGTGGTTGGTGCAATTTGTGCCACCGATGACAAAGGTCCAAACAACCAATATGTGGGTGCAAATAAATGTATCGTAGATCAACAACAGGTGTTTGGACAAAGTTCTTATGGTGGATATGGTGATGAAATCAGCACACTTTGTGCCAGTGGTGGATATTTGGGTGGTGGAAGTGAAAACTTATCGGTCAGCCGAAATTTAGTTCGTAGATTGACACCCTTGGAGTGTGAACGATTACAAGGTTTCCCAGACAACTGGACGAACATTGATGGTGCAGCCGATTCCCCAAGATACAAAGCACTGGGCAATAGCATTGCAATTCCTTGTGCTGAGTACATCATGCAAGGCATTGCGTTGGCACTGGGTGGAGGTGATATATGTGTTTGATTTGGCGGTGGATGGTGTTCTAGATCAATTTTGCGATTGGATTTATGGGAGCATTATCGAATTTTTTGGTGAGTTTTTTACTATGATGAATTTAATGGGTGCAGAATTATTTGAGATGGATTGGATTCAAGGTCTGCTCTTATTTTTTTACCAATTCGCTTGGTGTTTGTTCATTGTGGGCATTGTGGTGGCTGTTTTTGACATGGCAATCGAAGCACAAAAGGGCAAAAATACCATACAAGACTTGGGACTCAATATCCTAAAAGGCTTTTTTGCCGTTAGCTTATTTACAATAATTCCAATCGAGCTGTACACCTTTTCGGTGAATCTTTCTGGGAAACTGATTTATGGCTTGACCAGTTTGACTTCATCACCAGATGATTATGGTGCCATTGGTGAATTGGTTGCAGGCTCATTTCAACTGATTACGGGTGGGATATTCATACAGATTGTCTTGGCATTTATGATTGGCTATGCTGTGGTCAAGGTGTTTTTCGCAAACTTAAAACGTGGTGGCATACTCATTATTTTGATGGGGGTAGGCAGTTTATATATGTTTTCTGTGCCACGAGGATATGGCGATGGCTTTGTCAATTGGTGCAAACAAGTGATTGCTCTTTGCATGACCGCATTCCTACAAACCATCATTTTAATTGCTGGACTTGTGACCTTTAATGCAAATATGTTGTTGGGAATTGGAGTTATGCTATCGGCAACGGAAGTGCCACGAATTGCCAATAACTTTGGCTTAGATACCAGCATGAATGTGAATATGATGAGTGTGATGTATTCTACACAGGCGGTCACTAGATTGATTAAAAAATAAGGAGATGAAGCAAATGTACATTTACCCAAGTAATTTAAAAGAAAAGTCCAAGTTCGCACTGTGGTCATTGAAAGACATTACCATACTGCTCATTGGTGCGATTTTATCCGCTGTGATTTTGGCAGTGATAGACGTGATGTTGCCATTGGTGCTGGTTGCAATCTATGGATTTTTGACCGTTCGTAGTGAAAATGAAGTGACAATCGCAGACTATATCAAGTTTGCATTTCGCTTTTTTATGAAGGAACAGCAGACGTTTGATTGGAGGTTTTGAGAAATGTGGTTCAAAAAAGAAAAGTCCACACGAGATATGGTGGGGATAGCCAATATAAATGAAACGAGCATTGAAACACTAGAGGATGAAACTTTGGTGTTTTTTATTTTGCAACCAGATAACCTTGCAGTGCTTTCAGAAGGAGCAGTGCATACAAAGATACGAAATCTAACTGCAATTTTGAAATCTTTAGATGGCTTGGAGATGGCATGTATCAATTCCAGAGAAAACTTTGATAGCAACAAACATTTTTACAAACAACGCATTTCAGAAGAAAAAAGTTCAAGAGTCCGTGAGATTTTGGAACAGGAATTGACCTATCTGGATCGTGTGCAAGTGCAAATGGCATCGGCAAGGGAGTTCTTGTTGGTGGCAAGGGCAAAGAATAGCCAAGAAGAAGTATTGGCTGTAATTGGCAGAGTGGAAAAGCTGTTGAAAGACAATGGCTTTAATGGACGATTGGCAAGGAAAGAGGATTTGAAGCGAATTTTATCGGTTTATTTCATTCAAAATATCACCCAAGTGTACTTTGACGATATAGATGGAGAGCGATATGTGAAAGAAACTATTCTGTAAAAAAGTGTGTTATATGAAAGAAGGGATGCTATGAAAATCAGTAAAATCAAGAAAAACAAGTTGTTGTTGCCAAAAACAGAAAGAGAAAAAGAAGAAGCTAAGGTCAAAGATTTTTTGGATATGTGTAGTCCATCGGTGTTGCGGTTTTATCACGATTATTATATTTGTGGTAGCAGTTTTCGTTCTGTTTGGGCAATCAGCCATTATCCGTCGGAAACCAATGAACAAGCCATTTTGCAACATTTGGGCGAGCGTTCAGGTGTAACGATTCATATTTACACAAGGCACGTCACATCAGCTGAAGAACGAAAAATCATTCAAAATGCAGCCAACAAAAATCAACTGGAACGTTCTACAGGGGATATGCAAAGCACTGTTGTGGCAGAAAGCAATCTCCAAAGTGTATCCAATCTCATTGCGCAGCTGCACAGGGATCGTGAACCTTTGATTCATTGTGCGGTATATATTGAAATTTCAGCACCATCACTTGAAAAGTTGAAAGAGATGCAATCCGATGTAGAAGCAGAACTGACACGTTCCAAACTTTCCTGTGACAAGCTTTTTTTGCGACAACAAGAAGGTTTTCAATCGGTGAAACCATGTGGACACAACGACTTTCGTGAACAGTATGAACGTGTGTTGCCAGCAACCAGTGTGGCAAATACCTATCCATTCAACTATTCAGGTAAGGCAGATGAAAAGGGTTTTTACATTGGAAACGATAAGTATGGTTCAAATTTATTCATAGATTTTCAGAAACGAAGTGAGGACAAAACCAATGCAAATGTGTTGATTTTGGGAAATTCAGGACAAGGGAAATCCTATCTGATGAAGATTTTGATGACCAATATGCGACTTAGTGGTATGGATATCATTTGCCTAGATGCAGAATCGGAATATGTGGATTTGACAGAAAATCTGGATGGGCAATACTTGGATTTGACCAGTGGAGAATTTATCATCAACGTACTTGAACCAAAGGCTTGGGATGATGGTGAAAACATTTTGCCTCGTCATATTTCATTTTTGCGTGACTTTTTCCGTTCTTATAAGGAGTTCACCACAGCAGAAATTGATGTTTTGGAAATTTTGTTGGAAGAATTGTATGATAATTTTGGTATCAATGAGGATAGATTACTTGGAAATTTGAGTGGCAATGACTTTCCCATTCTTTCAGATTTATACAAACTGGCAGAAGGGAAGTTGAATATCTACCAGAATGACCGAGGAAATATCTACACAAAAGAAACCTTGCGAAACCTGTGCTTGAAAATCAAATCCATTAGTATTGGTGCAGATAGCAAGTTTTTTGATGGACATACCAATATCAAAAATCATAAATTCATTACATTTGGGGTGAAAGGAATCCTTGAAGCTGACGAAAGTATTCGCAATGTTATGCTGTTCAATGTGCTTTCTTATATGTCAGATGCACTGCTATCCAAAGGGAATACAGCAGCATTTTTAGATGAGTTATATCTCTTTTTGTCAAATGTAACAGCCATTGAATATATCAGAAATGCAATGAAACGTGTGCGAAAAAAGGAAAGTGCTGTGATTATCGCAAGTCAAAATGTGGAGGACTTTAACCAGCCAAATATCAAAGAAATGACAAAACCACTTTTTGCTATCCCAACGCATCAATTTTTATTCTTTCCAGGGAATATTTCCAAGAAAGAATATATGGAAATGTTGCAACTGGAAGAATGTTTGTATGACTTGATTGGCTATCCAGCAAGAGGTGTTTGCGTGTTTCGACATGGTGCAGACGTATACCATTTGGTGGTGAAGTGTCAGAAATATAAAGAAAGATTGTTTGGAACTGCAGGTGGTCGCTGATGAAAGTGGCACTTCTCAAAAAAGCCATTGCAACAGCTTTGACCGATGAACGATTAAGAAATGGGGTGCTTTCCTTTGTGGTTGGTGCTATCATTTGCCTGTTATTGCCACTGCTTTTATTGGTTTCTATGGTCAATACAGAAGCAAACTATAGCCGTGAGGTAGCAAGAATTGTGTTCCAACAAGAGGAAATACCAGAGGATTTTCCAGAAGAACACGTTGTATATATCGAAGAAATGCAAGCACAATTTTTGATTTTAGATGAAGTGATAGAGGAATGGATAGAGGGGAATGCAGAGGAAAATACGGAAGGACTTGATGAGTTACAAATCAAGTCTTATTTTTATGTTTTGTATTTTGGCAAAGAAAATTTGGAGTTTGCAGATACATTCTATCAAGAATTTATAGGGGTTTTTGTGGAGAACGAAACGGATTTGGAGATACAGAATGAATTGGAAACATTGCTGAATATGGAGTTTACAGAAGATTTGGCAAATGACCAAAAGGAATTGTATCTTTTTATAAAGTATGGCTATGTAGCAACATCGAACTTCAATGGCATTCCCAGTGAAGCCTTTGATGATGAAACCTTTGCTGCATTGATGAGCGAAGCAACAAAATATATCGGTATGGCTTATGTTTGGGGCGGTAGCTATCCATCAACAGGATTCGATTGTTCAGGCTTTATTTGTTGGAGTTACACCCAATCTGGCGTATATCAACTATCCAGAACAACAGCACAAGGGATTTACAACCAATGCACAAGTGTTGCAAAAGAGGATTTGCAACCAGGGGATTTGGTATTTTTCACAGACACATATACATCAACAACTGATGTAACTCACGTTGGTATTTATGTTGGTGACAACCAGATGTTGCATTGTGGCGATCCCATTGGATATGAAAGTTTGAGCAATTCTTATTGGAAACAACATTTTTATGGCTATGGAAGATTGGCCATGAGATAAACTCATGGAGTGAAAAATGAAAAGTGAATGGTGAAAAGTTAGAGTCAAAAGTACATTGAAAATCAAGTGGAACTAGGAGGAAACAATATGAAAATTTTAAAAGTAGAAGTGGGCAAAGAACCATATATGAAAGAAATTGAATCAGATTTGAAGTTATTGCAAAATGAAGTAGAAGGCTTAATCGAACCCATCTATATGGACGATGGCAACTTAATTATCGTCAATGAAGAAGGCAAAATCAATGGCATGGAACCCAATCGTTGGCTTGGAGATGTGGATATCATCTGTGGACCATTCTTTGTTTGTGGTGACGATGGCGAGGAATTTGTATCATTGTCAGAAGAAAATATCGAAAAATATAAGGAGATGTTTTTAGAAATCCCCACATTTACCATGCAAGAAAAGCAACTAGAACCAAGGGTGGAGATCTATGGTTTCAATCCCAAAGACCTAGATTGGATGTGATGTTTACATGAAGAAAAAGATTGCAGTGGAGTTTGAAAAAGACAAACTGGATGCGTTGGTGTTCTATTTGCAGAAGAAAGAAGAAAAGCTAGAGAAAGAATTGGAAACTGTCATCGAGGAATTATATCAAAAAAGAGTGCCAGCTGTGACGAGGGAGTACTTGGAAAGTAGGATTGTAAGCGAGAGTAAGCCGAAGGATAAGGAGAAGAAAGAGAGAAAGGTAGAAGGTGTAGAGGTGGATTGTACCAAAAAGTTTGATGGATTTTAAAAATATAATGTGATATACTCAAGATGCTAGGATATTGCTTGATGTCTGGCATGCTGAGATAAAAAGATAGAGAGGTGGAGTATTGTGGATTTAGAAACATCAAAAGATTTTAGTCAAGTTATAGAATATATCACCACTGCTCGTGAAAATGCACTGAGAAAAGTCAATGAAGAATTGATTATGCTTTACTGGAATGTTGGTAAATACATTTCTTTTGAGATGGAAAATCAAAATTGGGGCGATGCATATGTCGATGAACTTGCAAAATATATTAGCAAAAACTGCCCAGGTATAAAAGGCTTTAATCGACGTGGACTTTATCGAATGAAGCAATTTTATGAAGCATATAGAGGTAATGAATTTGTGTCACCGCTGGTGACACAAATTAGTTGGACGAATCATATATTGATTTTATCCGCCACCAAAACCATAGAAGAACGAGTGTTTTATATAAATCTTTGTATCAAAGAAAGATATTCCAAACGTGAATTGGAACGACAGCTCGACAGTGCTTACTATGAGAGGTATATGCTTTCAAAAGAAAAATTGGAGCCAATTCAATTGCCAGAAAGTATAAAAAATAATTTTTTAGACAACTATGTTTTGGAGTTTTTGGATCTGCCTGATAAGTTCTCTGAAAGCGATTTCCAAAAAGCAATCACTGCCAATATCAAGAAGTTTGTGCTGGAACTTGGTAAAGACTTCACCTTCATTGGAGAGGAATATCGAGTGCAGGTTGGTGGGCATGATTATTATATTGACCTATTATTTTATCATAGAGGACTTGCTTGCTTGGTTGCATTCGAGTTGAAGATTGGAGCATTCAAACCAGAGTATGTTGGAAAGATAAACTTTTATCTTGAAGCATTGGATAGAGAAGTAAAGAAAGAAAATGAAAATCCAAGTGTAGGTATTATTCTGTGTGCCAGTAAAGATGACGAAGTGGTTGAATTTGCTTTATCAAGAAGTTTGTCTCCAACATTGGTATCTGAGTATACTACACAACTAATTGACAAAAATTTGCTGAAACAAAAATTGCATGAATTTATGCAAATAGCAGAAACATCAGAAGTGATACAAAGCGACGATAAAGAGTGAGTGTGAATCAAAAAATAAAATTTGACAATCAAAAGTAACCTTTTGCAGAGGTTGCTTTTTTGTTTGCGTAAAATGGCAGTGATAGCTGAAACTAGGCGATGTGCCCCCACTGTAGCCACTGTCAGCCATTTTGTTTCCCAAATGGAGCAACTGCCCCAATGAGAGATATAATCCGAAATTTGGGCGAATGGGGACGAAGGGAGAAAAGAAAGCTGGGTGGTTCTTATGGTTGCAGAACCAGAGCTTTTGGAGAGTTTTTAGGTCTTTTTAAGAGTTGCAGGATAAAGACAGGTATACCTGTCGGCTCACATCCCACGGCAGTGCCGAGGGGGAATGCCCAAAATCAAGGCTTTCAGGAGATTTTGAGTTACTATCTAAGGGTATACGTCAAATGAAAAAAGTGCTGTTGGAGGTGTACACAAATCCCCAAATGCTTAGAAAACAGCAGAAACGATAGGTATACGGGAAGGTATACCTGTAATGAAATGGAGGTTTTTCAATGAAAAATACAGAAAAAAGCAAAGCGAAAACAAGGTTGATGGTATGGTTATACCCTGAAATGTGGGAACAAATAGATACAGTCTACGAATCTGATAACTGCAAAAGTCGCAGTGAATTCATAGAAAAGGCAGTGAAATTTTATCATGGATATTTAACAAGCACTGAATCTGCGGAGTACCTATCAAAAATCTTGGTAAATTCTATGCAGGCTACAATTAAAGAATCAGAAAACAAACACTCAGGCAACTTATTTCGCTTAGCGGTAGAAATGAATATTATGATGAATTTGCTTGCGGCAAGTATCAACGTGGATGAAGCTGATATCAAAAAAATACGAGAACGATGTATGCAAGAGGTGAAAAAAACATATGGAAAAATCAAATTTGAAGATGCGATTGCTTATCAACGAGGTGATGGTTGATGGCAAAGTTGATTTTGAAATTTCCATATCTCAAGGGTGGTGCAACCCATAAGAAAAACACTGTGGAGTATATGGCAACGAGAGATGGTGTTGTAAAAAATCTGGTTGCCGATACATTTTTACATGACAAGAAAGAAAACTATGTTAGCTATATTTCCAAGCGAAAAGGGGTTGAGAAAGTTGCAGAGCATGGTCTATTTACTTCAGGCAATGCAGAAATATCCTTGCGAAAAGTTGCAGAAGAAGTGGCGAACCACGAAGGTAATGTCTGGACACCCATCATTTCTTTGAAACGTGAAGATGCTGAACAAACAGGATTCAATCATTTAGAAAAATGGAAAAACACCTTGGAACAATATGCACCCAAGCTTGCAGAAAATATGAAAATCCCCATAGAAGATTTTTGTTGGTACGCAGCCTACCACAATCATGAACAACACCCTCATGTGCATTTGATTTGCTATTCCCAGAATCCAAAGAAAGGGTATGTCACCAAGCAAGGTATTGCAAATTGTAAATCAGATTTATCCAAACTGATATTCAAAGACCACTTGCAAGATGTGTATTTTGCAAAGACAGAACGCAGAAAAGAACTGAAGGAAGAATGTAAAAAAGTCTTTGCTGAAATGGGAAAGCAACCAATGCAAAATCAAGAAATACAGAAGTTGGTTTTGGAATTGCGAGGACAACTCAATCAAACAAAGGGTAAAAAAGTATATGGATATCTTCCAAAGGATACAAAAAAATTGGTGGATGCAATCGTGGATGAATTGGAGAAAGAACCATCGGTACAGGAAGCATATTTGTTGTGGCAAGAGATGCAAAACCAAGTGTATGAATTGTATTCAGACAAGGAATATATCTATCCCAAATTATCTGAACAAAAAGAATTTCAATCCATCAAAAACAACATCATACAACAAGTTTTGTCATTGAACCACGCAGAAATTCAAACGCAGCAAATGGAAAATATATCTGTAAATCTTGTGAAGCACCTTTCCAAAATATTCAGAAAATCTATTGTCAATAAACAAGATACAGGCAAGTTGAAAGTGGAAAGCAAGTTGTTCCAAAAAATGATTGAGAAAAAACGAGATCAAGGGTTGAAATTGTGAAAGGAGAGTTATGTCAAAATTTACAAAGGAGCAAATCGAACAAGCGAACAATATTTCTCTGGAAGAATACCTTATGTGTCATGGCGAAGAATTGAAACAATCTGGCAATGAGTTTCGTTGGATTTACCATGACTCCCAAGGGAAACACGATAGCGTTTGCATCAAAAATAATCGTTGGTATGATCACAAAAATCAAAAGGGTGGCTATACCATTTCGTTCTTGGAAGAATTTTATGGTTTGGATTTCAAAGGGGCAATGGCAGAGTTGTTGGACAATACCGCTTTGCAAATGGAAGTGTCCTATCACACAAAACCAAAGCCAGAATTTATCCTTCCAGAAAAATCAAAATACAATCAAAAAGTCTATGAATACTTGGTGGGTAAACGATATATCCGCCAAGAATTTGTAGACTTTTTTGTTTCCAAAGGAAAGATTTATCAAGGATTTCAATTTAACAACATCGTTTTTGTTGGTACGAAACCAAATGGAATACCCCAATCGGCAAGTGCGAAAAGTCCGTACAATTCCTTTCGTTCAACGGTGAAAGGTTCTGATATGAATTATGGATTTTGTCATCGTGGAACCAATGAACATCTGTATGTGTTTGAAAGTGCGGTGGATATGTTATCTTTTATGACATTGCAAAAGGATTTAGAAAAAGGGAATAGCTACTTGTCGCTGGATGGCTTGTCGCCCAAGGCAATGCTTAGATTTTTGGAAGAACAGAACAATATCAAGCACATCCATATTTGTATTGACCATGATGTGGCTGGCATTGAAACCTATGATAAATTTTATGATATGTTATCTGAAAAAGGCTATACGATCAATCGTTTGTTGTCTAAAAATAAAGATTGGAATGAGGATTTAAAAGAACTACATGGAGAAATACCAAAATCAGCAGTTCCACATACAAAGATAGAACAGTACAAAATAGTTGCTGAAAAAATGATAGGTCGAGTAGGTCAGGGATATTACTATCCCTTTCCCCTCTAAGAACCGTGCATGAGAGTTTCCCCTCACACGGCTCAAGCAATTCTAAACATCTGCCAATACAGATGTCGGCTAGTCAACTAACGATGTTGTTTATAACATTTGTCATGCACAAGGTAACGAACTATTTGTCCGTTTTTTTTTTGTTCTCGCACATTCCATTGAATATCAGCAGTAATTGCTTCCCCACAAAGAGGACATTTGCGTTCCTGCTTATTCCACATATAAAGCAATGAATTTCTACCTTTTAGAGATAAAAGCATTTTATAGGTCATTCGTTCTTCAAAGTATGATTTCCATTCTACATCAAATGGATTGGCTTCCCCTTTTATTTTCTTATGTCTAATAATTTTAGTATCAAACACAAATTTCAGTGGGAATATATCTACCTTTCCATTCTTTATAGACTTGACTAAGAAAGTCCAACGTCTTGTTTTATAGAAATGAAAATACTTATTCGCAATCCAACGTTTCCCTTTTTTAGGGTGTCGTCTTTTTGCCCATTGCCACAGCTTTTGGAAGATTTGGTTATCCACTCTTTGGAATGTTCTTGAAGAAGCCCCACACCTATAGTAGTTTGCCCAACCTGTTAGTTTAGGGTTTAATAACCTGATTAATGTCTCTTGCGTACAAGATTTATTGCTATCAATTACATACCTAATATTATCTAGGAACTTCTTTACACTTTTTTTAGATGGTTGTGTAAGTAGTACACCTTTGAATTTCCTAACATTAAATCCTAGAAAATCAAACTGGAATGTCAACACTTTTTTGGACAATTTTTATAAGGTCAGTACCCGATATTCGGCTGGTGTTCTATAATCCAAAGAGCCATGCAAACGTATGTTATTGAACCAATGCACATAGTCTGCAAGTTCTAACTTCAATTGCTCCAAACTGACGAAATTTCGTCCTCGAACAAATTCTGTTTTGAATACCTTGAAATTGGCTTCTGCAACTGCATTATCATAGGGGCAGCCCTTCATGCTGAGGGATCGTTTGATCTGAAACACATCTAACATTTCATCAATGAGATAGTTTTTAAACTCGCTGCCTCGATCCGTATGGAACAACTCGATTTCAGATAAATTCCCTTTGATTGTTGCAAAAGCATCATATACCAACTGAGCATTTTTGTGAAGTCCTGCACTAAATCCAACGATTTCTCGGTTGAATAAATCAATTAAGATACAAACATAGTTCCATTTATAGTTCACTCGAACATACGTCAAATCCCCAACAATTACTGCATTGGGAGGCTGGTTATCAAATTGACGAGCTAGTTCGTTTTTTACTGGCGACTCATTGCATTGTTGCTTTTGTGGTTTGAACTTGGCAACGGTATAGACCGAAATTAGCCCTAAACGTTTCATAATGCGGCAAATTCTGCGTCTAGAAACCTGTTTGCCCAACTTCTTCAGCTCTTTTTTCATTTTACGACTTCCGTAGACTTCTTTATTTTCATAAAAAATCCGTTCAATTTCTTGTTCTAATTCCGTATCATCTTTCTTGGACGAAGCCTCGTAATAGTAGGTACTCCTGCTGATTTCAAGGCATTTACACATGGCTGATATAGAGTATTTGTGTCGATTTGCTCGAATTACAATTACTTTCGTCCGAATATCAGCGCCGCTTGCTTTAGTATGTCATTTTCCATTCGTAGCTGTTGTAGCTCTTTACGAAGTTTGATGAGTTCAGCTTCTTCTGGTGTGCGATTATCAGCTTCTTTTGTAGAACCAGTAGCATTGTAACGCTGTATCCAGCGATTCAGTGCCGATGGTGTTAAATCGTATTCACGATTGATATCTGCTTTCGATTTTCCGTTGTTATATAATTGAACCATCTGCTGTTTAAATTCTTCTGTAAATTCTCTTCGTTGTCGTTTTTTAGTCATGTAATCATCTCCTTATTTTATATTAGTTTTATTTTACATGACCTTATCTTTTCTGTCTAGTTAAGTATAGCCATTCCATGCTTATATCCGTGTAATCCTACCATGGAGAGGATTATCTGACCGCTTCCCATTTTGGGTAAGAGCCTATCAGCAACTTTGGCTCATTCGACGTTACGACGTTTAATGACAGTTCACATATGTTAGCCATACTACTCAGCCTAGCTCCCTAACCGCATTGTTGCTAGCAGATTCGTCTTTGCCTCACGGCTTCGACTTAACCACTTTCGTGGAGGGCTGCATTGTCATGCCAGCTTCCTAACATTATCATTGCTGATAAAGCAGGTGGCATTAGGCTACCTCTAACGGAATAGAGGGTTTAATCTGTATTTAGTTAAACAATTATCTATGTGACTTTCAAGTCACACCCATGCGTCATCGAGAATCAGAATACAATACCTTTCGAGATGAGTATGTCAAGAAACATGGTTTGCGGTTTTTGGTTCGAGGTGTATGTGGTGAGGTGAAAAAGCTAGAGGGGAATATGGATGATGATAAAAAAAGAAATCAATCCATTGTGCGGTTGATAGATTTGAGCATCACTACTATTTGCTTATGCGATGCAGAAAAAACATACGAAATGGTGTTGCAAGAATCGAGAGCAAAATATAAACCTTATACGGATAAAAATAAGCTAAGAAAAAGACTAACAGCTATTGGTACTTTGGGAGAAGAGTTGTGGCATGAGTTTCAAACAACAGGTGTGTGTAATGTGGAGAAGTGGATGGAGATGGTGGACTTGGAAATTCGGTTGAAGATTTATTTTGCTTTGGAATATCCCAAAGAGATGGAACGATTGGAAAAGCTGAAAAGAATGAAAGAGGGGGATTGTGATTTGAGTTGAAAATAAGTTTTTAAGATGGTAAGATTGTTGTAGAACCAAATTTCAAAAAAGCTACGCACTGCGTGGCGAATTGAGTTGTGTCTGGTATCATATAAATGGTGGGATTATAAAGATTGAAAAAGGTGAGAAGGGTATGTAAGAATTGGAATGGTAGCAGGTCTAGTAGAGTTTATAAATGATATTAGTTATAAACTTATATAAGGAGATGTGGAAATGAAATATAAGTGTCCTTGTTGTGGCTATTATACGTTTGCTGAAAAGCCTAATGGAACTTATGATATATGTGAGGTTTGCTTTTGGGAAGATGATCCAATTCAATTAGATGAACCAACTTATGAAGGCGGTGCTAATCGTGTCAGTTTATTGCAAGCACAACAGAATTTCTTAAGTTTTGGAGCGTGTGAAAAAGAAATGATACCTTATACACGAAAACCTAATTTAGATGAGTTTACTGGAATTGATTAAATTATAAAATGAGCATAGCAGATGCTGTTTTAATATTAACATAAGCAAACAAAAAATAATCAATCAATCACAGCCTCCCTTTTTGGGAGGTTTTTTTATGGAGGTGAGCCAAATCAAAACATCAAATCTTTTACCACTTATCATTCTAGGAGTTGTATTTACCCTATTTATGATAGTGGTTTTTTTATTGGAACAGAAAAATTCACTCAACATCAAAAGCAAAACAGTGGGAGATGGACAGTATGGCACAGCTCGTTTTGCAACGGAAAAAGAAAAGCAAAAACAGTTTCAGTATGTGGACTTTACACCTGAAAAATGGAGAAAGCAACCACCGAAAGATTTACCACAAGGCTTGATTATTGGTTGCAGGAAGTCAAAGCATAAGATGATAGCCATTGTAGACGATGGCGATGTTCATGCACTTATGATTGGTGCAGCTGGCGTTGGGAAAACAGCTAAGTTCCTATATCCAAATTTAGAATACTGTTGTGCAGCGGGAATGAGCTTCCTTGTGACAGATACTAAGGGTGATGTGCTGCGTTCTTATGGTCCAGTGGCAAAAGCATATGGTTATGACATTTCGGTATTGGACTTACGAAATCCAACACAATCAGATGGCTTCAATATGCTCAATCTAGTCAATCAATATATGGATAATTTCTTGCAGACAGGCTCCCTTGTGGCAAAGGCAAAAGCTGAAAAGTATGCAAAGATTATTGCAAAAACCATTGTGCAAAATGGGTTGGAAGGTGGAGCAGGGCAAAACTCGTATTTCTATGATTCTGCAGAAGGTCTTGTGACAGCAGTGATTTTAGTGATAGCAGAATTTTGCTCGCCAGTGAAATTCGAAATTGAGGGGGAACAAAGGCATATCGTTTCTGTGTTCAAAATGATTCAAGATTTGCTTGCAGTTGAAAAAAATGAACAATCGAAATTCAAAACATTGATGGATAAATTACCAGATGACCATAAAGCAAGATGGCTGAGTGGTGCAGCACTGAACACATCGGATCAAGGGATGGCATCTGTTATGTCCACAGCCTTGTCAAAGCTGAATGCTTTTTTAGATTCTGAGGTGGAACAATTGCTTTGTTTTGAGTCAAAAGTGGATACAGAAAAATTTGTAAAAGAAAAATCGGCATTGTTTTTGATACTCCCAGAGGAAGATCAAACGAAGTTTTTCCTCGTTTCTTTGATTGTGCAACAGCTCTATCGAGAGATGTTGACCATAGCTGACGAGATGGGTGGAAAGCTACCCAATCGCACCATTTTCTTTTTGGATGAGTTTGGCACTTTGCCAAAAATTGAATCTGCGGAAATGATGTTTTCGGCTTCTAGGTCAAGACGAATTTCCTTTGTTCCCATCATTCAATCCCTTGCACAGCTGACGAAAAACTATGGCAAAGAGGGTGGCGAAATCATTATGGATAACTGTCAGATTGGTTTGTATGGTGGGTTTGCTCCCAACTCTGAAACAGCAAATGTGTTGTCCAAAAATCTGGGAGAACGAACTGTTTTGTCAGGTAGCACCTCGAAGGGAAAGGAACATTCCAAGTCTTATCAGATGGTTGGTAGACCACTTATGTCACCTGATGAAATCAAAGCCATGCCAAAGGATACATTCATCGTAACACGCACAGGAATCAATCCTATGAAGTTGACATTGAAACTGTTTTTTGAGTGGGGAATTGTGTTGGATCAAGTATATGTACCGCCAAAGCCTGTGGTACGAAAAGTTGTGTATGCCAATGAAGAAGAAATTCGTCAACGCATTATATTTGGTGGAATTGCGGAAATGTGTAAAGGGCATGGTGTTATGAAAACCGAAAATCCAAAAGTAGATAGTGAGATTACAATAGATAAAGCAGTGAAAGTTAGGCGGTGATGCATTGAAAAATGATAGAAAAATTTATGAGGAAGCGGAGTTGAGCAATCGAGCCAAGCAAGTATATTTATATCTGCGTGACCGAGCCGATGCAGAGGGGTATAGTTTCCCATCACAAAAGCGAATTGCAAAAGATTTGAGCATTTCCGTTAGAACCGTGCAACGAGCCATCAAGGATTTGGAGAAGTCTGGACATCTCCAAAAAGAGGATAGATTTCGTGAGAATGGTGGAAGAAGTAGTTGCTTGTATTGGATTGTGCGGTGAAAAAATGATGAGGGATAAAATTGGTGAAGTCTGCCCATTCGGTGGCATATGGGTGGCGTCATTAAGTCGCATCAAGAAGTTATCACTGTAACTTTGTTACAGAAAAGGGAATATATTATAGTGAAATATACAATAGACGGTTTTCATTGTAACAAAAAAGTATTCATGTTAAAATGTATATTAGAAAATCAAAAGAAAATCAGGAGGAAAGCTCATGTTACAATCGACGTTTGAAGCATATTACATGGCAAGAAAATTAGAAAATATATCAAGAGATATTCCATTTTTGCCTGTATTTTCTTCTTCTGATATAAAAGTATATCCATTTCAAATTGCGGCAGCTCACTTTGCTTTACGTTCCCCATATCAAAAAGGAGTTGTTCTTTGTGATGAAAGTGGAATGGGAAAAAGCCACGAAGCTATGTTGGTGATTTGTCAAAAATGGTATGAAGGGAAAAAACGTATTTTATTATGTATACCCAATATTGACTTATTGACTCAGTGGATAGATGTGATTGAAAAGCATTACTCGATTCCTTTTGTTGTTGTGTGTAATCAAGCACAATGGGATACTGCTTGTGATGAAGTTGGGGCGAATGGATTTGTTCAGCAAGGATTGATTATTTCAACATATGATTTTGTTGCGGAGATGCATGAATTTGCAAATGAAGTTGCTTGGGATATGATGGTGTTTGAAGAAGCAACAGCGCTTGTTGGTGTATACAAACCAGAAAATAAAATAGCAAAAATATTAAAACAAGTTTCTAATGATGCGTTTCGATTATTGCTCACAGGAACACCAATCGAAAAAAACATCATGGATTTATATGGATTGCTATATTTTATAGATGAAACCATTTTGGAAGATGAACAATCATTTTTGAATCGTTATTTACGAAAACCTGAAAATTACCCAGAATTAGCAAATAGAGTGAGTAAGTATTGTTTTAGAACATTGCGTTCACAGGCGAAATCATATGCCAAAATAACAAAACGAGTACCAATCACCTTGGAATATACTTTGACAGAACAAGAAAAACAGCTGTATAACGTGGTGTTTTCTTATTGTCAGAAAGAAAGTAAATTGGCATTTCCACAAATGAAGGCATATGATTTGACCTTACGATTATTAGGGATATTGGGTTCATCAACAGCGGCACTGAAAAAATCCTTTGAAAATATAAGAGAACGAATGGGCAATGCGCCTTATGATACAGAGATAGATACCATTATTGATATGGCTTCAAAAATACAGGTGGATGCAAAAGCAACTGCACTTTTGGGTGCATTGGATAGATTGTTTGCACTGGCGAAAAAAACAAAGGGAGAACAAAAAGTATTGATATTTACAGAAAGCGTGGAAACGCAAAAATATCTATATTCATTACTTGAAAAACAGTACAAAACAGAGATGTACAATGGGAATAGTGATTATTCAGCTATAACAAAATTCAAAAATACAGCAGAGATTTTAATTGCAACGGATCGTGGTGCAAGAGGATTCAACTTGGAAGAATGTTCTGTGGTGATACAGTATGACCTTTTGTATAACACTTTGAAAATGGAACAACGCATTGATAGATTACATCGTTTGGGACAGCAAAACGATGTTGTTGTTGTATCTTTTATCAATTCGCAAAACTTTGCTGATGTACGAAAATTGGAATTGATTAACAAACGAACACTTGTGGCTGATGGAGTGCTTGGACTTAGCGATATGGTTATTGGTGGATTTACGAAAGATTTATCGGTGAAGATTGATGAAACAGCAAAGTGTAGTCGAACAAAGAAAGAAATAGAATCTGAATATCAAAAGATATTGCTGACACACGAGAAAGAAAATAAAGAAACTGTTTTATTGGCAGAAGAAAAACTGTTCACAACCTTTACTAGAGAGCTTGCCAATAAGGTTCATATCACACCAAATTATATTGTGGAGCAGAGTGGATATATTCAAGATGATTTATGGGAGCTTGCAAAATATTACTTTAAGAATTACAATGAAAACAATGAGGATTGTGTATTTGTAATGGATGAACAAGATAGAACCATTACAGCTACAGAATATAAGGAACTACCTGTATTATTCTACTATTGGAATGGAACACAAAATAGAAAGTATATCAGTAAAAAACAATATGGAATGGCGAAGGATTTTAAGCCTACACAGAATAGAATTTCTCTTACAAGTATAATTGGACAAGGTATTTTAAATGAAATTTCTTGTGCAAATGAGGGTGAAATAATAGTGAAACAAGATGTGATTCCTTGTACCATTGGGCTATATGATGTGAGGGTGAAAAATAAACATTCCGTCATCAAATCAATACCTGTTTTGGTAGGGCGAAACAAATTGGGGAAAATATTGTCCAATAAACAATGCGAGGAAATTTTGCATTTAGAAGTGTTGCGATATGTGGAAAATGGTAAGCGAAGTCCAGCATGGTTGAAAGCGGCTGCACAAAAACACGATTTGGATATTTGCGTAGAAACAGAAAGCCTATTACAGATGGAAAAGGCAAATTTGAGCGAAGCACAAAAAGAAGAAATTGCAAGGATGGAAATGAAAGTTTCAGAAGATAAGGTGGAGCTCACACATATGCTTGGTGATTTGAAAAAAGAAGTTGAGCGCTTGGAGAAAGCCTTGCAAGAAGATAGCCTAAATCGTATGGAAGTTTTGCAAGTAACCAAAGAAAAGAATGGTAAGATATTGGAATTGAAAAAGAAACAAGAAGTGCAGTTTTTTGAAGAAATGCAAATGGATGTTGCATTGGAGGAGCAAATCAAAGAATTTTTGCAAAATGAGGAATTGGGCGTTGATGTGGTGCGACAGTTTGTTGTGGAGGTAAATACAGAATAAAATTTCTAGTATGGGGTGAATATGAAAATATATAAGTGTACAATAATAGTGAGTTTTTTGATACTAGTAGTGAGTCTGGTTGGAGCTATATGGCTACATACAATGTGTGACCAGAATTTTTATTTGCGTGGTTTGAGCGTGGGAACAAATGATTTTTATAGTAATGTGTTGTTGGGAATATTTTCGAGTAGTGTGTTGCTGTGGATAACATCGATAGTTGGATATGTTATTGAAAAAAAGAAAAACTTATCACTTTACAAATTAGAAGTTAAAAAAATGCTATCTAAGTGTTCTAATTTCAAAAAAGAAAATATACAGAAAAGGATTGAAAATCTTCAATTTATGGGGGATTTTGCAACAGCTGGTGGATATGAGATAGACGAACTAGATAAAATATATGGTGAAATTAATTTCTTTTGTCAATTTATGAATTTGAAAACGAAAAAGAGAAAAAATATTGACAATATAAATGATAAAATTCATGAAGTGCAAAACTACTGCAAAGGGAAAATTGATGTTGAAGTAGATGATATGTTGGGGAGCTTGGTGATGACTGCTAATAAAGGTGATATCAAGCAGGCTTATGAAGTGGTAGCGCAAAAAATTATAGAGATAGAAAAAATGATGCAAAATTTTTAATAGAAAATAAATAGAGCTTATATTGAAGGAGGGGAATTAGGATGAATAATAAACAACAAGCTATTGCAGAGATTGAGGATTTCTTACAATCTAATGATGCTGGGCTTTTGATTACTGGGACAAATCAGTATAAAAAACACATACTTATTATGGCTATGCTGAATAAGTACTATAAAAATAAACATATTTTGTTTAGAATTAATGCAATGATGAACATCTCAGACCAAAATTTCACACCGCTTAAAAAGCAACCTAAAGCTGGTGAGAGAGTAAAGCTTGGAAATAATTATTATTACTTTGATGCCTTTACCTCATCTGCTACGTGGAGTAAGACAGTTGGAAATTATGATTTTGCAATAGTTTATCCTATCGACTCTATGTGCAGAGAAAATAAGATGAAAGCTATTGAGGAATTATTTAATTTTAGAGCAATAGGAAAAACTTTTTTCTGTTCTTGGACAGATGTTAAAGATAATGACTATACTATAATTTCTGAATACTACAATAGGCATATTATTTATGATGCTGCTGATGAAGATTTAGCCTACCACAACAGAGTGTTGGAAATAATCGGAGGACAATATCAATGACTAACAAACTAAATGGTCTTACTCTAGACCTTGAACAAACCAACAAAGACAAGCTAAAATCTGTATTTCCAGAATGTTTTGTGGAGGGAACACTTGATATAGACAAACTACTTTCTCTTTGTGGTGCGTACATAGACAATGATTTTGAGAAATATAAATTTGAATGGAAGGGCAAAGCCGATTGTTTGCGATTGGCACAAAAGCGTTCATCAGGCACACTTCGTCCATGCAAAGAAGAAAGTGTGAATTTCGATGAAACAGAAAATCTATACATTGAAGGAGATAACCTTGAGGTTTTGAAGTTGTTGCAAACAGCTTATTATCGCAAGGTGAAAATGATTTATATTGATCCGCCATATAACACAGGGAATGATTTTGTTTATGAAGATGATTTCAAAGATCCAATGGCAAAATATAAAGAGGTGACAAGCCAAACCACAAAATCCAACCCAGAAACAATGGGAAGATACCATACAAATTGGCTGAATATGATGTACCCACGATTACGATTGGCAAGTAATTTGCTTCGTGATGATGGGGTTATTTTTATTAGCATTGATGATAACGAAATAGTGAATATGCGTAGAGTATGTGATGAAGTGTTTGGTGAAGAAAATTTTGTGGGGCAATTTGTTTGGAAAAGCAGACAAATTGTTGATAGTAGAAATAAAACAGCTTTTTCAAGTGACCATGA
This sequence comes from Chakrabartyella piscis, assembly GCA_030067835.1. Lineage (GTDB taxonomy): Bacteria > Bacillota > Clostridia > Lachnospirales > Anaerotignaceae > Chakrabartyella > Chakrabartyella piscis. Next base: position 2,685,326 of record CP092441.1, on the reverse strand, counting down.
ATATATTTTGGTTTATAGCAAGGTGATTACAAACTTTAAATTGCATGGGAAAGAAATAGATATTACAAAATATTCCAATCCTGATAATGATGTGAAGGGACCTTGGATGAGTAATACAATGCTTGGATTGGCTAATGCGGCACAGCGTCCTAATTTACATTATTCGATTGTTGATCCAGAAACAGGTTTGGAATATCCATGTAATCCTGACACAGGTTGGAGATTTTCAAGGGATACTATGGCAGAAAAAATTAAGCAGGGAAGAATTATATTCCCCAAAAAATTGGATGGTAGACCAAGAGAAAAGAAATATTTATATGAACTTGAAAAATCAACTACAGGAGTCACCTCTGTATTGCCAGAAACAGTGGGATATACTTTAAATGGAACAAAAGAAGTGAGTTTGATTTTTAATGATAAATTTTTTGATTTTCCAAAACCAGTAAGTTTAATGAAATTTTTTATTAATCAGGCAACGGATAATATTAATAATGACATTATCCTCGACTTCTTCTCTGGTTCAGCAACCACTGCCCATGCAGTTATGCGGTTGAATGCAGAAGATGGTGGCAATCGTAAGTTCATCATGGTACAACTTCCAGAAAAGACAGATGAAAAATCAGAAGCCTCTAACGAAGGATACCATAATATCTGTGAGATTGGAAAAGAGCGTATTCGACGTGCTGGGAAGAAGATAAATGCAGAATGGGAAACAAATGCGGAATTAGGAATTAGGAATGCGGAAGGAAATGCGGAACTAAATGCGGAATGGGGAATTAGGAATGCGGAATTGGAAGGAAATGCGGAAATAATTCCGAATTCCGAACTCAGAATTCCGAATTTAAAACTGGATGTTGGATTCAAGGTATTCAAATTGGATACTTCCAACCTTCGTGAATGGGATAGCACCCCGATCGAAAATAATGATATTACGTTATTCAACCAAAGGCTCAATGATATGGTGGATAGCATCAAACCAGATCGTTTGGCAATGGATGTTGTATATGAAATTATGTTGAAAATGGGTGTGCCTTTGGATGTGCCTGTTTCCTATATAGAAGTGAACAAAAAGATTGTATATGTGGTTGGAGATTTGCTTTTGTTGATTTGCTTTGCTGAAAATATCACAGCGGAAGATGTGGAAGCAATGGCAGAATATGCACCAGCGAAAATCATTTGTGCAGAACAAAGTTTTGCCGATGATTCCGCACTGAGCAATGCACATTATATCTTGAAAGATAAGGGTATTGAAATGAAGTTGGTGTAAGGAGGCAGAAAATGAATTTATCACAAAAAGAGATTGAACAATTTTATAAATTATGGTATACACTGGTCTGGAGAATCAATAAAAAACATAAAGTAATTCCGTTTTTTCCAAAGCCTATTTATGAAAACGGACTTATGGTTTCTCAAGAAAAATTTATGGAAGTTCGTGATAAAATGTGGGAAAATCCACAATGGATTGACGAATTTTTGGCTGAATATAATAATGGAGAATTTACAGAAAAAGAACGTGAAATCATTCAATCGTGGCGAGAACATTTTATAAAGGATAGATTTATTATTGTAAAACACTTAAAGAATTATTCTGTATTTATGAGGGCATCAGAAAATCAGGTGATATTGTATGGGGCAATGGGCATTAGCGATTCCTTCCATACTATATGCCGAGGAGAAGCACCACTTTTTGTATCTACTGTATTAATTCCCTTTGGGGATAAGATTATTTATGATACCTTTTTGGTGATGAATAATATTCATTTCGGTACATCTTTACGGAAAGGTATTCTCAATGATTATAGAAAAGCAAAAGCTGATAGAGGAATTATTACATCTATAACAACATAAGAAAAGGTGTTAGAGAATGCGTATCAACAATAATGAATACTTGCAAATTGTGCAATAGTGTCTGCGTAATTGACATGGTCAAATAGTATGGCAACAAGAATATCCGATAAGGAGAATTGACAAATGAAACTACAATTTAAAATCCAGGACTTCCAAACAGATGCAGTCAATTCCGTTTGTGATTTGTTCTTAGGTGCAGAGAAGAAACAAGCAACATTTTCTGTGACTCCAGATTTACAGATGAATTTTTTGCAAAATGAATTTGGTATAGGAAATGCCTTGTTTTTGGACGATGAAACCATAACTGAAAATATGAATCGCATTCAAAAAAGAAATCTATTGCCACTGACAAAGATTGGAAATCAAGGGGATGGCGTTCCTCGTTCTTTTTGTGTGGGTATGGAAACTGGTACTGGAAAAACATATGTGTATACCAAGACCATTTTTGAGATGCACAAAAAATATGGATTTACAAAGTTTATTATTGTAGTACCATCGATTGCCATCCGTGAAGGGGTATATAAATCTTTTGAGATTACAGCAGAGCATTTTGCCAACCAATATGACAATGTTCCAAATCGTTATTTTATTTATAATTCTGCAAAATTATCAGATGTAAGACAGTTTGCAACCAGTGGCAATATTGAAATTATGATTATCAATATTGATGCATTCAAGAAGTCGGAAAATATAATCAATCAAGCACAGGACAAGCTCAATGGAGAAAAGGCTATTCGCTATATCCAAGATACCAACCCAGTTGTCATTATTGATGAGCCACAAAGTGTGGATAATACAGAAAAAGCAAAAGAAGCAATTTCTAGCTTGAACCCTTTGTGTGTACTGCGTTATTCGGCAACACACAAGGAAGAAATCAATTTGCTATACCGCTTGACACCTGTTGATGCGTATCAAAAAGGATTGGTAAAACAGATTGTAGTATCTTCCAATCAAATCGAAAATGATTTCAATAAACCATATATTAAATTGATTTCTGTATCACAAGATGGTGGATTCAAAGCAAAATTGGAAATTGACATCAAAAATAAAGAGAGTATTGTTTCAAGAAAAGTGATTACAGTAAAACCAAATGATGATTTGTTTAAAAAATCTGGCGATAGAGAAATTTATGATGGATATACTATCGCAGGCATTGATTGTACACTGAATTTTGAGAGTGTTGAGTTCTCCAATACGGAAGTTGTTCGGTTGGGAAAAGCCATTGGTGCTATTGATGAAAATATCGTAAAAAAGGCACAAATCAGACGAACCATAGAGGCACATTTGGATAAAGAATTGATGTATACCCATAAAGGAATCAAGGTGCTATCTCTATTTTTCATTGATAAGGTGGATAAATACAGAACAGCAGCAGGCGAAAAAGGTGTTTATGCAGAGATGTTTGAGAGCTGCTACAACGAGCTTTTGCAACTTCCTAAATATGCAGAACTCAAACAAAAATTTGTTGCAGATACAACCACAATCCACAATGGGTATTTCTCACAAGATAAAAAGGGAACATTCAAAGATACTAAGGGTGACACCATTGCAGATTATGATACTTATAATACCATTATGAAAGATAAGGAATGGTTGCTATCCTTTGATTGCCCTTTGCGGTTTATATTTTCTCATTCTGCATTAAAAGAAGGCTGGGATAATCCAAATGTATTCCAAGTTTGTACATTGATTGAGCAAAAGTCTGTTTTTACACAAAGACAAAAAATAGGTCGAGGGCTTAGATTATGTGTAGATCAAGATGGAAATCGTATAGAGGATAAAAATATCAATGTACTTCATGTTATGGCGAATGAAAGTTTTGCAGAATTTGCAGAAAGATTGCAAAAAGAGATGGAAACAGAAACTGGAATTCAATTTGGAGTGCTACAACTAAATGTGTTTAGTGGAATGAAATACGAAGAAAAAGTGGTATCTGAAAAGCAAATGGATAAAGAAACCACAGAAACAGTTGTTACATATATGGTGAACAATGGATTTTTATCTGCTGACTTGAAGCCAACAGAAAAAGCAAAAGATGTTGTGACAAACCAAATACAAAACATTCCTTCACAAATGAAAGTTGCTGTGGAAAGTATTACAAAAGCAGTTGAAGAAGATTCTGCAATTCAAAAAGAAGATATTATAGGCAAGACGTATACAGAAATTGTCACAGTGGAGAAAGAAGTTACCCATGAAGAAGCGGCAGAGTTATTGGAGCATTTTGAAAGCAAGGGGTATATCACAAAAACAGGAAAAATGAAAGATACAATGAAAAATGCCTTAATCAGTGGGACTTTGGATTTGCCACAAAAATTTGAAGCGGCAAGAAATAAATTGGAAATGCAAATTGCCAAAGCAGACAATAAACCACCAATTCGAGATGCGTCTCGTGAAGTGACTGTGAAACTCAATAAGCAAGTTTTGATTTCGCCTGAGTTCAAAGAAATATGGGATAGAATCAAACAAAAAACTGCATATAGAGTTCAAATAGATACAGAACAACTTGTAAAACGTAGTGTAGATGATTTTAAGTTGATGGCGCCAATTCCAAAAGCACGTTTATTGACAAAAAGTGCAGAAATCAATCTTGAGAATGCTGGAGTATCTCATACGGAACGAGGTTTCAAAATGACAGACCTTGATACAAGCTATGATAGACTACCTAATATCATTAGCATTATCAGCGAAGAAACATTGATCAAGCGTGCAACAGTTAGAAGAATCCTTTTGGAAAGCGGTCGAAGTGTGGATTTCTTGGCCAATCCACAAGCATTCTTGGAAAAAGCTCTTGAAATTATAAAACATAATCGACATGAACTTGCAATAGACGGAATTAAGTATGTAAAATTGCAGGGGCAAGAATACTATGCAATGGAAATTTTTGATACAGAGGAATTGTCTGCGAACCTTGATAGAAATGCAGTTGAAGTTGAAAATAGTATGTATAACTATGTGGTTTATGATAGCGCTACGATTGAAAAACCATTTGCAGTTGCTCTGAACGATGATCCAGATGTAAAGCTGTTCTTTAAGATTCCATCTAAGTTTGCAATTGAAACACCAATTGGAACATATAATCCTGATTGGGCTGTTTACATGGATAGAGAAGGTACTGAAAAGTTATATTTCATTATTGAAACAAAGGGTACTGAAAATGTTTGGAATTTAAGAACACCAGAACAGTTGAAAATTCACTGTGGAATAGAACACTTTAAGGCACTTGAAAATGAAGTGGTAATGCAAGTTGCAAAAACATGGGATAAGTTTAAAATTGAGCATTGAGCAACGTGTGAATGGTTAAGAGGTGGAGAATTGGTATGACTCAAAAATCAAGAATACTATGTCTACTAAAATTTCTATATGAAAATTCCGATGAGAAACATCCTATTTCGACAAAACAAATCAAGGAGTATTTGGCAACAGAAGGTTTTGCAGTACATAGGACAACAATCAATTCAGATATTACTCTTATTATTGAAAGCGGAATTGATGTGGTCACTATGCGTTCTTCGCCAAACAAATATTTTATTGCATCAAGAACCTTTGAAATGATGGAATTGAAAATGCTGATTGATGCAGTAACATCATCAAAATTTATTACAGAAAAGAAAACAGCAAACCTAATTGAAAAAATCACCAGACTTTCAAGTAAAACAACTGCATTTGAATTGCAAAAAACATTGGGTGAAAACAAGGTGATAAAGCCAATCAATGAAAAAATTTATTACAATGTTGATGTGATTGTGGAAGCAATGCAAAATGAAAAATGCATTTCATTCCAATATTGGGAATACACAGCAGAAAAGAAACGGATTTTCAAGCATGATGGGTATGTATACCACCTGTGTCCATACACAACTTTCTGGAGGGATGACCATTACTATGTAGTGGGATATTCAAAAAAACATGAGAAAATAACCGTCTTTCGTATTGATAGAATGGGTCATACAAGTCTTACAGAAGATTTATGGATTGCTCCACCAGATGGTTTTGATTCTTCAATTTATGCCAATGAGGTTTTTGAAATGTTCGACGGAGTAGCTGCATCGGTAGAATTGAAATGCGCCAATCATTTGATGAATGTGATTGTAGATAAATTTGGCGAAGATGTGGAAACAGAGGTGTTGGATGACGAGCATTTTAAGGCTGTGGTAAATGTACATTTGAGTCCGAGATTTTATGGTTGGTTGTTTGGTTTCAGTGGACAAATTAGCATTCTATCACCTATCAATGTCAAAAATGAATTTATAGAACTAGCAAAAAAAGTTGTATTATCAGAATAAATCTCGAAGAGTTGTCGGTTAAAACTGACAACTTCTTTTTTTGTCCAATTTCCCATTGAAAATAGAACGTATGTTCTGTTATAATCAAGGTATTCCAAAGAGAAAACTATCATAGAAAGGAGGATTTATGTGAACTTTGGTGTATACCTAAGGGAAAAACGAATTGAAAGAAATTTGACTTTGAGAAAGTTTGCCACACTCATTGATAAAACACCTTCAACTATTTCTGGCATTGAAAATGGAGATAAAACAGCACCATCAGATGAGGTGCTGAAATCTATTTGTACAGTGCTGCAACTTAATTCAGAAGAAGGAAAACTGCTATACGATTTAGCATTAGAAACCAAGACCAACAACACAATCCCAGCAGACATTACAATCAATAAAAGTAACACTGTAAGAATTGCACTTCGGGTGGCAAAAAATCTGGATGCCACAGATGAAGAATGGGAAGATTTTATGAGAAGGCTCCAAGAAAAAATGGATGCAGGGGGCTGTAATTATGAGAGAGTATAAACCACGAGCAATAGAAAGTATTGCCCAAAGAGAGTTATTGCAGTTTGATTCTGAGTTGGTGAATGGTGAACCGAAAGTTGTTCCCATAGAAGAAATGATAGAACTGCATTACGGAATCATTCTTCAGTATAGAAATCTATCGAAAAAAGGTCATATACATGGAATTACTGTTTTCGAAGATAGTATCATTCCAATATACGATGATGCAAACAAGCGTTATGAACCGATTGTTGTAAAGGCTGGAACCATACTCATCGACAAAAGATTGCTGGCAAGTAATAAAAACAATCGACTTCGATTTACACTTGCCCATGAGCTTGCCCACTATATTCTGCATAGTGAATATTATTTAGAAGTACAGGAGTTGGCGAGCAAAATATCAACGGAAAGTGATTTTAGAACAGAGAAAGAAGCGGATGAACTAGGCGCAGCCATTTTGATGCCACAAGGCAGATTAAAAGTTGCAATCAAGAGAAATGTTCATCAAATGGAACGAAAAGAATTGATTTATCATTTATCTCATATTTTTGAGGTATCTACACAAGCGATGGAAATTCGTCTCAAAAAGTTGAGGTTATATATGGAAGAAAGGTGATGCTGTGCAAGGAAAATCATTAGAATTGCAGCTGAATATGAAGGTTGTCCGTTGTCCAAAATGCAGTCATAAATTGTTGGACATTGAGTCGGGTAGCAAGCCATTCAAACCGTGTGCTACAGAAGTAGCAATAAAACTAAAGTGCAATCGATGTGGTGAACTGATACACGTTGTATTGGAAAACACCTAAAAATTAAATACTACTACTTTTAGTACAAGTGTCAATCCGGCAATGTGCCATAGAAAGAGAATCGAAATGATCCTGTGCATTGGAACGAGATAAGGCGTGACAAGTAGCTTTGAAGCTATTTTGTTATGCCTTTTTTTATTGCTCTTGGAATCAAGCCATCATGTTTTGCTTTGAAGCTACGGAATTTGTAGATATCGAGGTGAAACATGATTTTTTTATGCAAAGAGATACATAGGCAACGTGCTCCTCCATTGGTTTTTTATTTTCAAATTTTATGAAAGTAAAGAACGAAAGAATGGAGGAGAAAGTATGAGTTATAAAATAACCAATTTTGCAAAAGTATATCCAACAGCGAGCCCAGAGGTGGTATCAGTTCTGAAACAAAGTGAACGTAAGATGCAAAATCAAAGAAAGTTGAAATTTGGGAAAATTTATATAAATAACGAAGAGGAAGAAGTTCGTTTCATTAAAAGCAGAGAAGATTCGTTGGAACGATTGGGTGAGAATGAAGTTCAGTTTTCTATTGATACAAATGTGGAAGAAGAAGCAATGCGTAATTTGATGATACAAAACTTACGAGAAGCTATGAATCAATTAAATAGTGAAGAGTTGGAATTGATTTATGCATTGTTTTATCAAGGATATACAGAAATGAAGTACGCAAAGAAAATTGGATTATCACAAAAAGGAGTGAACAAAAGAAAGAAGAAAATTTTGGACAAATTGCATAAAAAAATAAAAGTTTGAAAAAAGTGGTTCTTAAAACCCCATCTCGAGGGGGTAAGTAAGTGAAGGGTATTTTTTACACCCTATTGTTCTTTGAAAATTAAATGTCCGAACACCTAAATACTTTAGTTGATGGTCCCAAAAGGAAAAGCAACTTCATCAAATGCGCCAAGACTCACCTGTAGATGTTCTACAAGAATATGTATCAAAAAATATAAGGTGACGAGCGTATCACATTTGGATGAAAAACAAGTGATTGCCACTTGTATTGCAATAATCCCATCAACCTACAATGATACTTCTGTCTCGTCATAACTTCGAGCGGTAACCAATCCGTCGCAAAAAAATGAGGGCAGCTGATGGAGAACCCATTGGGGGTGAGAATCCCATGATGTGGAGTAGCAAACCACAGTTTAGGTAATCGTCGTGTGCACTTCGGATGTAGTGTCAAATAAAGTGCAAAATTTAATGTTAGAAGCCATGAGAATCGGTGGCGTAAAAACCACTGGTTCTTATGTTTGTGATATTAGAGGGATACAAAAAAATTCCAAGAGAAAAACAAAAGAGAGGGGATGTACTTATGGAAGAAAGAACGATTACTCGTGGAGAAATATATTATGCAAATCTGGGTGCTGGTGTTGGTTCGGAACAATTTGGCATCAGACCTGTTTTAATTTTACAGAATAATGTTGGTAACCGATATAGTCCAACTGTTATCGTAGCTCCTGTGACAACGAGGAAGAAGAAAACAATGCCCACTCATGTGCTGGTATCTCCTATACGCAACTTAGAAGCACATTCCAGTGTGTTGTTGGAACAAATTCGTACCATTGATCGTGAGCGATTGCAAGAATATATTTGCACAGTTCCAAAGTATAAGTTGAAACAAATCAACAGGGCATTGGAAATTAGCGTTGGTTTGAATTCTAATTTTCTATAGGAGGGATTTTATGTATATGATAGCTGAAATGGAGGCAATGGCTGAAAAAGTCAAGAAAGAACATGACGTTACCAACAAGGAAAATAAGAATGAAGTGGAATATAAAATGTCTCTCAAAATGCTGAAAATCTTTCTTCGTAGAGGAATTATTGATGATGTGGAATATGCCCAAATCGATGCACTTAACAGAGAAAGTTTTTCTCCACACCTAAAGGAAGTATATGTGTAATACCACTAGCTATTTATAGTGTTATAGAGTATTGTTGCTTGTTGAAAGGAGGAGAAAATATGGAAAAAACAGTGAAAATCATTCCACCAGTAAAAAAGAAAGTTTTACAAGAATTAAAGCCAAAGCTAAAAGTTTGTGCCTATTGCCGTGTCAGTACCGATAGCACAAAACAACACACATCATACATAGCACAAGCCGAGTACTACGAAAGCTATATCAAAGCAAATGACCAATGGGATTTTGTTGGCGTCTATGCGGATGAAAGCAGTGGTACAAAGTTGAAAAATCGTGATGATTTCAATCGCATGATAAAAGATTGTGAAAGGGATAAAATCAATTTGATCATTACCAAATCCATCACAAGATTTGCAAGAAACACCGTAGATTTGATAGATACGGTTAGAAATCTAAAATCAATGGGTGTAGATGTATATTTTGAAAAAGAGAAAATCAACACCATGTCGACACAAAGTGAATTGATGCTCAGTATTTTGAGTTCTATTGCACAAAGTGAATCTGAAAATATTTCTGAAAACTCAAAATGGAGTGTGCAAAAAAGATTTCGAGATGGTACGTTCAGAGTATCGTGTATCGCTTATGGTTATGTGAAAGATCAGGATGGAGAAATTATTATTGATGCAGAAAAGTCCAAAATAGTACGCAGAATATTTGATGAATACCTATCTGGAAAAGGAACATATCTCATAGCAAAAGGATTGATTGCAGATGGGATAGAAACTGCTAGAACGTCTGAACAATGGGGTGACAATGTCATCAAAGTGATTTTACAAAATCCGATTTATCAAGGTGAACTTGTATTGCAAAAAACATACACCGCCGAAGGTGTGCCATTTATTAAAAAGAAAAACAATGGTGAACTTCCTATGTTTAGCATCAAAGATAATCACGAACCTATCGTATCAAAAGAAGAATTCCAAGCTGTGCAAGAGGTTTTCGAGTACAGACGAAAACAAGCTAAAATTGACGATAGTGGTAAAAATCAAAATCTATATGAATTTAGTGGAAATCTTATTTGCAAGCAGTGTGGCAATACATTCCGTAGACAAAAAATCTATATTAGAAAACCATATGAAAAGGTGCAGTGGTGTTGCAAGACACATATATACAATAAGGGTATATGTGATTTGACAGCAGTGCGAGATGATGTAATCAAAAGTGCTTTTTGCACGATGTGGAACAAACTGGTAAGCAATTATGAAGAAATATTGCTACCGTTGCTTGATTCACTTAAACAGCTAAGAATGAGTGAAGAAGAACAAGCACAATTGATAGATTTGAAAAATAAAATATTTGCATTGAACGAGCAGAGCCGTATTCTAAGTAGAGTTGCATCGAAAGGATATATGGACTCTGCTATTTTTATATCTGAACAAACTGCTATCAATGTACAAGTGACAGAATGCAAAAGAGAAATGGATAGAATATCTGACGAGAGTGCTTATGAAAGAGAGATTGCTGGAACACTTAGGATACTGCAAATCATACGATACAATCCACAGGTGCAAATGGAGTATCAAGAAGAAATTTTTAAGGCAGTAGTCGAAAAAGTATATATTGGAAAAGACATTACATTCAAACTCATCAATAGCTTAGAACTAACAGAAGAAATGAGCCCAATAAATAGATGATGAAAAAGGAGGTGGAAAAATGAAAACATATATACCAATCGGTTACAAGATGGAAAATGGGAAACTCATTATAGATGAGGTGAAATCCCAAACAGTAATCAAAATTTTCAATGAATATGTGGCTGGGAAAAGCATACTTGCCTTGTCAAAAGAATTAACAGAAAATCAAGTACCGAATGCAAACGATAAGACAAATTGGGCAAGTATAGCGGTTGGAAGAATATTGGAAAATGTCAAATACTTAGGAGATGAACTGCACCCAAAGTTAATAGAACAAGAAATCTTTGAACAGGCTGCTGCAATCAGAGTAAGAAGAAATAAACAATTAAATAGAGGGATTTTTCGTACAGATTATCAAAAGAAAAATGTTTTTGCAAACAAGATTTATTGTGGAACTTGTGGTGAAGTATATCGAATGTATGTAGAACATAGTGGAAAGTCTTATGAAAAGCGAAGATGGAAATGCAAAAAGTATATCTACAAAAATAGGGTGTTATGTAGAAACTTGTTTTACACCAAGGAAGAACTGATGGAACTATCTATAAACGCAATCAATATGGTGATTACCAAACCGAAACTATTGGATCAAAAGCCTGTACGATATAAATCAAGAAAAAGTGAAGAACTATTGGGAGTGGAAAGACAGATTGAAACACTAAAGGAAAATGAAATGTTTTCGTCAACAGAATTGAAAGAACTCATCTTCAAACGAGCCGTGCTTACTTACAAAGAATCTAAAGTAGATGACTATGAAGTACATACAAAGGTGATCCAAGAGGTGTTGACAGGTGTTGCACCACTTACGGAGTTTGACGAAGAAATCTTTTGTCAAATCATAGAACGAATCACAATCTATGAAGATGGAAACGTACAAATTCGATTTATCAATGGAGTGACAATAACAGAACAATATAAACCAGGAAAGGAAGATGAAAATGGCAGTTGCTAAGAAAACAGTGGCAATCATACCACCACAAATGAAATACGATAAATGCATCAGAATGGAACAGAAGAAATTAAGAGTTGCAGCCTATTGTCGTGTCAGCACACTACTAGAAGAACAAGAAAATAGCTACGAAACCCAAGTGGAACACTTCACCAATAAAATCAATCAAAATCCAAATTGGAAGATGGCTGGAATATTCGCTGACGAGGGCAAGAGTGCCACAGCAACAGCACATCGTGATAGTTTCAATCTGATGATACAAGCTTGTATGAATGGAGAAATCGACATGGTGCTGACGAAGTCGGTATCCAGATTTGCAAGAAATACAGTGGATTGTCTTGAGAATATCAGAAAACTGAAAGAAAAACGAATCCCTATTGTATTTGAAAAAGAGGGAATCAATACGATGGATGGTGCTGGTGAATTGCTGATTACCATTTTATCAAGCCAAGCACAGGAAGAAAGCCGAAACATCAGCGAGAATACAAGATGGGGTGTTGTTAGAAGGTTTGAAAACGGAATCATACAAATCAACCATAACAAATTCTTGGGGTATACCAAAGATGAAAATGGCAATCTGGTGATAGTGCCAGAAGAAGCCAAAATTGTCAGAAGAATATTTCGAGAATACCTTGAGGGAAGAAGTTTATTGAGCATATGTCGTGGACTAGAAGCAGATGGCATCAAAACAGTAACAGGAAAAGAAAAGTGGAATGAAAGTGTAGTTGGGAAAATGCTTAGCAATGAAAAAATGATGGGTGCAGCACTTATGCAAAAGACTTACACTGAAGATTTCCTTACGAAAAAACGAGTGGTGAATGATGGTCATGTGCAACAATATTTTATAGAGCATAACCATGAACCTATCATACCAAAGGAACTGTTCTTCGAAGTACAAGATGAGAAATTAAGACGAGCCAATGCACACAAATCTACTGTCGCAAAAAAGAAAAAGAAACAAGAACAAGTAGAGAGGAGTAGACATAGTTCCAAATTTGTATTAACCAATTTGATGGTGTGCGAATGTGGACATCCATATCGTAGACAAGTATGGTCGAAATATGGTCAGAAGAATGCGGTATGGAGATGTGAAGATAGATTGAAAAATGGCAAGCAATCGAAGTGCCAAACATCGCCTACCATACAAGAAAATGATTTGCATAGAGCGATTATGACTGCCATCAATAAGGTGGTGGAAGATTCAGATGGTATGATTAGTATATTGAGGGAAAATGTCATACGAGTCATTGGAAACTATACGCCAACGGAAACCACTGCAAAATACGATGAACAGATAGCAGAGTTGCAAAAGCAAATGCTTACACTCATAGAAGCAAATGCAAAACAGGGGAGCATCAGCGAAGAATTTGACGAAGCATATAAACACTTATCAGAAGAAATCGAAAATCTGAAACAAGCAAAAGTGGAAGATATCCGAAAGCATAATAAAGCTGAACAGTTTGAGTCTCGCCTAGGTGAGGTGGATAAATTGGTGGGGACCATCAATCCAGAGGTTGTAGAATTCGATGAAGAACTAGTGAAAAGGCTGATACAAGGAATCAAGGTGCATCGAAATATGAAACTGACCATACAGTTCCATTCTGGGATTGTTGTGGAGCAGAAGATTGAGGATAGGGAGTGGTATTAGAATGAGGGAGGAAAAGGTGGAGGAAACTCTGCCTTTTTGTTGTTATAACCATATAATAAACACATTTTCTAAAACTTGACTATTTTAGTTAATTGCTCCGAAATCTCTCGAAAAATTCACACTTTAGTGATATAATAATAATTAATTATGCAGAGGTAGGACAATGGCTGTTACATACAAAAAATTGCTGCATTTATTAATAGATAAAGATATGAGTAGTGCATAATTGTAAAAAAGAGCAGGTTACAGTGTCAATATTTCTACGCGGATTAGGAATTAATGATATATATTTCTTTAGAATTGATAGAGAAAATATGTCGAGTAGTTGATTGTAAGATAGATGATATTGTGGAGATTACCTCTAGCAATGAATAAGAAACGGAGATGGTGACTTAATATGATAGATATTCTTGAAAAAGAAATTAATAATATTTCTGAAGATATTTTTGATATTCTTCTAAAAGATAGAACAACTAAATTATACTAACATATGGTTTAAGCGAAAAAGAAATATCATTCATTGAAGAGAAAATCAAACCGATGGAATAGGAAGGAGTAGATAAAGTTTGTTATATAATGTATACTGTGATGAAAGTTGTCATTTGGAAAACGATAGAATTAATGTAATGGTTTTAGGTGCTGTTTGGTGTTCACAATCAAAATTAAGTGAAATCAATAAAAGAATTCGTAAAATAAAAGAAAGAAATGGTGTTTCTCCTACAATGGAATTAAAATGGACTAAGATTAGTCCTGCAAAGATTGAGCTATATAAGGACTTAATAAATTATTACTTTGACGATGATGATTTGCATTTTCGAGCTATCATCATCCCAGATAAAACAAAGTTAAACCATAAACAATTTAATCAAACACATGATGATTGGTACTATAAGATGTATTTTGATATGTTGAAAGTGATTTTTAATCCTTCAGATCGTTATGAAGTTTATATCGACATAAAAGATACTAATTCATATAGTAAATCGCAAAAATTAAAAGAAGTTTGCTCTAATTCTCTGTATGATTTTTCACAAAAAGTCATTCAAAGACTTCAACCTATACGTTCAGAAGAAGTAGAAATAATGCAGATTGTAGACGTGTTAATTGGAGCACTTGGGTACAATAATCGTAAGTTTGATCATGACTTCATAAAAAGTTCAGCTAAACAAGAAATTATCGATCTAATAAAAGAGCGTTCTGGCTACAGTATGGAAAAAACTACATTATTACGAGAGGAAAAGTTAAACTTGCTATTTTGGAATGCGAGGGATATCATATGAGTAATGATTGTTGGCTACCATCGCTTGAATTATATGTAGATTATAATAGTGACTGGAATAAATATGAAGATGCTGTATATACTATCTTTAAGGGTGATATCATTGATAATCCACCTAGTTTTGAGGGGAAAAACATAAAAATTCGTTGGCACCCTATAGAATATAATAAACCAGAAGCCTTTTTCCATGTTACTTGCCAAGATTACATTAAAAATGGTGAACGAGTTCCAGATTTTAGACGATGTGAACGTATCAGATGGATTAGAGCCTTTATAGAAAATTATAAATGTGATTCTACATTGTGTGATGATTGCGAAGGGATTAAGGTATGGCGTGAAAAGGTTAAAAGCAATGAACGAGTTCACCTATTATTAGAAGAAGAGTTATATTTGGTAGTTTTAGAGCCAAGAAGAGAATATTGTCTTCTAATTACAGCATTTTATCTTGAATATGATCACGCTTTAAAAAAGAAATTAGAACACTATAAAAAATACATAGAACAACAACTTTAATTGTATCACAGACAAAAAATCCACCTGCTATGCAGGTGAGTTCTGATAAGGCTCGATAGAGCTGTAAGGCAAGTAGTGCTGAAGTAAGACTTTAGAGGTTGGCGGGTAAGCGTGGCTTATAGCCACAGAGCAAACCACCAGCTAAGCTGGTGGTACTGATTTTATTTTTTCAATTATTATTGACAAAACTTAAAAAATAGCATATACTAATAGTAGCTCATCTGCCATGTGTAGAAAGAGTTCCTGAAATCGTCTTGTTTTACAAGGCGATTTTTGCTATAAAAAAGTGAGATCATACAAGATGATTTGTTCTTGTATGATCGTTTTTTGCTTAAAGGCTATTTACTAAAATCTGTTTTAAACGGTCGTTAAATATAGTATAATAAATTTAAGAATTAAGGAATTAGAAATTGCTTTAATTGGTATATAATAATATGGGTTATTTTAGGTTGAGTAGATATGGCAAGTATTTACTGTCATTCAAAATGAAATGAAGTCAAAACCTGAACAATCTTTACTATTTGATGTATATGATTTTGACGTAGAACTAGAAAATTATTTTTATTTATTCTAAAAAAGCTGAAATTCAATTTAAAGGTCACCTATCAAATGCTATTGCATTGAAAACAAGCGATGACATATTTTATTTGAACAAAGTATATTATACTGATACTAAAGGCGATAATGATAAGAATAAAGGGATTTCAAATAAAAAGTTTTAAAATATTAAATTGTTTAAAAGTATAATGGGTCAGTTGTCAAGACAAAAAACTATACCTTCTTAATGAATTCAATTTAATAGAAGAAAGCGTAATCATTTCCTCTTATGCTGCCATTGGTAACAGGATTAACGATTAGGGTGAATTGTATGGAATAAAGCTTTCAATCATCTATGTCATTGAATGTTTTATTCTGTGTAATTTCAAAAAGAAATTTGCAGAAAGCTATTTTTAGAAAGACTGAAAATGAAACTTTTTTACAAAATTAAAGGCTCCGCCAGGGATAAGTGCCACCAAGTGATAATAGAATCCAATCCTCATGGCACGTTGAGTGCATAACTATGATGACGTATTGTGGTGAAACGCCTAAAAATGAGGGTTAAACCACAAGATGTTGTGGTTTGAGGGCGGTTTTGGAGTGAAAAAATCGGTAAAAAAGTGGCATTTTTGAGCCTCAAAAAATGGCTAAAAAACGGATGACATCGGGTATTTCAGAGTATGTAGACAGATGACAACTTAAAAAAGCAAAAATACAAGGCTTGGATTTCAATATGAGATGCAAGTCTTTTTTGTATATATAATATGAAACTATTTATCAGTAAATAAAAAAGAAATTTATATTTGACGATACCCAATATATTTTATATAATGACCATAAATTAGAAAATTATGGAAAAAATAAATGTAGAAGGACTGGAGGTGCAATATGGTAGTGGCAGATTGTTTGCAATTATCCGCTTTACGAGAAGCAAAGGTCATAGCTGGACATGAAGGGCTGGATCAATTTGTGGTGACAGTATCCGTATTGGAATATGCAAAAATTTCATCCATATCAGATGTGCTTTTTCTGGGAAATGAACTGATACTGAGTGCGTTTATCTCTGTAAAAGATAGTGTGGAAGACCAGTGTGAAGCCATTCGTAGACTCCATGAAATGGGCGAAGCTGGACTTGTATTGTATTATGTGGGGTGTTTTTTGCCAGAGATTTCAAAGGAATTGATTGCCCTTGCGGATGAACTTGCATTTCCATTAATTGTGATGCCAGAAAATGTACTCCAGCACCGTTATAGCGAAGTCATTACAGAGGTTTTGGAAGCCATATTTGAGGAAAAGAAGAAGGAAACATACTTTGTGAACAATATCATGGAAATTATCTCCAGAATGCCTGAACGCCAACGTACAGTGGATAGTGTGTTGCGTATTTTGAGTGATCGCTTGCGTTGTTCTTTTTGCTTGTTCAATCGAGAGGGCGAAATACAAGGTTTGGCAAGTTGGCCAATGGCATCTAAGGATATCTTTCAAATGGTATTTGAGGAGTTAAAAGGGCAGGGGTATTCCAAGAAAAAAGATGTCACCGCCATGGAAATTGAAGAACGAAAATTTCATGTGTATCGAAAAAAATTCGACACAACTGGACGAAAAAGGTTAGAAATATTTGCCTTGGATGAAGGTGGTCGTTTGGACGGTTACGGTATGGAGCAAGTGGTGGAAGTGCTACAGATGTTTGGAAACATTTGGAGCGATGTGTTTTGTGCAGAAAATGAAGATGTATTGGTGAAAGCCATTTTGAACAATCATCCTCATATGATGAAGCGTCTAGCGGTGAACTATCAAATTGACTTGAAAAAAATCCGCATTATGTGGGTGCTGAAAAGAAAAAATGGCATGGGGATGCAATTGGATTTGATGAAGTTAAAATCCTATCTGAAAGAACATCAAAAACGAGTCATTGTGGATGATGTGGACGATGGCGTTGTAGCTTTTATGGAGGATGGGGCATTTTGGGATATGGATATGCAACTTGCAGAATGTTATATGGAGCAAGAGTCTGATGAAGATGTGATTTTATTCTGTTGCGGTGGAATGGATTCCACACAAGACGTTCGAAAGGCATATGTGATGATGGAAAATAGTTTTCCTATGATTTGTAAAATCTTTCCGAAAAGGCGAGTATTTACAGAGGCACAGCTTAGATTCACCCAAGAATGTATGCGGATTTTGGCACAAGGAGAAGAAGTGGTTTTGGAATACCAACAAGTGCTTTTGCCTTTGTTGGGATACAAAAATACAGACGAGCTATTGAAAACCTTATCCATTTATTATTTCGATACAGAATGTAATGTTTTGCAAACAGCAAATCTCTTATATCTACACGAAAGCACCATAAAGTATCGGCTGAACAAAATTCGCCAGAGATTGGGATACGATTTGGATTGTATGCCAGCGCAATACAATTTGTATTTGGCACTTGCACTGAAAAGAATAACATAAGAATAAGGAAGTCTGTTGGAGAATGAAAATTTCTGACAGGCTTTTTTATTTGTCTTTTTGACTAAAAAATGCAGGAGTTATTTGACTTTTCAGACATATACAAAAATTTTCCATTTGGCTACACTGTAAGAAAGATAACCATGTAGAAAGATGCCAACACAAAGGGGGTAACGTGTATGGAACAAGAAAAGAAAAAAACCAATGTGGAAAGCAAGGCTATGAGCCGTGTTTTGGACAGTGAACGACAAAGTTGGGTGAGCATTGCATTTTTATGGATTGGAACAATGATTTGTATTCCAATGTTGATGGTTGGTGGGATGTTATCGGCAGCAATGACCTTGGGCAATATTATTTTGGCAGCATTCTTGGGATTTTTAATTTGTAGTGCAATCATGGTGTTGACAGGTATGATGGCAACAGATTTAGGATTGCCCTCTGCTATGTGTGCAACAAAAGCTTTTGGTGACAGGGGCTCCTCCTTGTTGACCAGTTTGGTTGTATTCATCGCCCAATTGGGTTGGTTTGGGGTGCAAACAGCAACTTGTGCAACTGCTTTCAATACCTTGATGGCAATGATGGGTGTTACCTTCCCATTTTGGATTTCTTGCCTCATCTGGGGTGCAATTATGTTGGTGACAGCAGTTTATGGATTTAATATGATGAAAATTTTGAACTATATCGCAGTACCAGCTTTGGTTGCAATGTGTATCTTTGGTGCAGGAAAAGCGGCATCGGGTGTGGGTATGTCTGGTTTGATGGCAATGACACCAGAAGCAGAAATGCCTATGAGTGCAGCGATTTCCATGATTATTGGATTGTTTGCAGTTGGGACAGTTATCAATTGTGATTATGCAAGATACGCAAAAAGTAGAGCAGATGCTACGAAAGCAACTTTTATCGGTGTATTGCCAGCAGCGGTTATGATGATTACTGTGGGTGCAATTATGGCTTTGGCAACAGGAAACTTTGATGTAACTGGTTTCTTTGCAAACATCGGTTTGCCAGTTGTCAGTATGCTTGTTTTGATTTTGGCAACTTGGACAACAAACACAAGTAATGCTTATACATCTGGTTTGGCAGCTATGAAAGTATTTGGTTTCAAAGATGAAAAACGTCCGATGGTGACCATGATTTGTGGTGCAGTTGGTACATTGATTGCCATTGCAGGGCTTGCAGATGTATTGACCAATTTCATCAGCATTCTTTCTAGTATCGTACCTCCAATCGCTGGGGTTATGGTTGCGGATTATTGGATTGTGGGCAAAGGAAAAGCAGAAAATTGGTATCCTGTGAAAGGGTTTAATGGTGTGGGTATTGCCGCTTGGGCAATCGGCTCCATTGTTGCACTCAAATTTAGTTTCTTTAGTCCAGCACTAGATGGCATCATTGTTTGTGCAATTGTTTATGTTGTATTGCATCAATTCCTTGGAAAAACAAGCTTTGCTGGTGGTGGCAAAATGTCCATCGAAGAAGCGGAAGAAAGTGTATCTCAATAAAATTTCATAGGAGATTGTGAAAAGGAGGAAAACCGATGGAAGCCAATCGCAAAATTGTAGAAGCGGCAAAGAAATTGATTTTGAACTGTATGGGAACAAAAATGGATGAAAAACTGCTCATTGTGGCAGATGAAAAAACCTTTGATTTGGGATATGGATTTGCAGTTGCTGGACGTGAATGTGGAATTGAAACCACCTTTGTGGAAGCACCAACACAAACAAAAGGCGAACCACCAGAAGCGGTGGCAGCAGCAATGGAAGCAGCAGATGTGGAATTTTTGTTGACTTCCATGAGCTATTCTCATGTGAAGGCACGTATTGTAGCAACAGAAAAAGGTGCTAGAATTGCCTCTATGCCTATGATGAATATGGAGATTGCAGAAAATTATTTGGATGCAGATTATCCATTTATCAAAAAAATCAGTGAAGAATTGGCAGAGATGTTGACCAAAGCGAAAACTGTGCGTGTGACAACAGAAAAAGGAACAGACATCACTTTTTCAGCAGAAGGCAGAGAATGTCATGCAGATACAGGACTTTTGACAAACAAAGGGGATTTGGGCAATTTACCAGCTGGCGAAGCTTACTTTGCACCTATTGAAAACATCGGCACAGGAACCATTGTTGTAGATGGTTGCATTGCTTATGTGGGTGTTTTGGAAGATGACATCAAATTAACACTTGCGGATGGCATGATTACCAACATTGAAGGTGGAAAAGGTGCAGCCAAATTATTGGACTTCCTAAAAGACAAAGATGTAGAAGCAAAAGGCATTGCAGAGTTTGGCATTGGCACAAACCCAGGAGCAAAAATCATTGGTCATCCTTTGGTGGATGAAAAGGTATGGGGTACCATTCACATTGCATTTGGGATGAATCTTTCCTTTGGTGGCACAAGAGAATCCAACATCCACTACGATTGTATCATCAACAAACCAACGGTCTATGTGGATGATGTGATGATTATGAAAGATGGCGAACATATTTATTGAGATGGGATAAGCGAGAAAAAAGGAGGAACTGGTATGAGTAGAATTATGAACGAAGAAAGTATTTTGAATGTTATCTGGGGTGCAACTTTGCTTGGTGGCGGTGGCGGTGGTTCCATCGAAAGCGGTATGGAACTATTGGAAACCTACAAGAAAAACCATCCAGACAAAGCACCAGAAATCGAATTGATTACTTATGATGAAATGGAAGCAGGAACATATGCAGCGGTAACAGCAGGCATGGGTTCGCCACAAGCAATTGTTGGCAAAGATTTCTCTGTATATGCTGAAAATGCTTTCAAACTCTTGCAAAAAGTTGCTGATGATGAAGGAAAGGTTTTGAAATATAGCATTCCTGTGGAAATGGGTGGGTTCAACACCTTTGTGCCAATGATGATTTCTTTGGAAACTGGCTTGCCATTTGTGGATGCAGATGGTGCGGGGCGTGCTGTTCCTGCTTTGGAAACTCTTTTGCTCAATGTCAATGGCTGTGCAACATCTCCTTTGGCTATGGCGAATGACAAAAATGATCAAATTACAATTAAGTTGGCAGATCCATACGATGCACCTTTGGCAGAAAAATTAGGTAGAGATGTGTGTATTGAGTTTGGTATGTTGGCTGGATTGTCTGGTTGGATGGTTTCTGCAACAGAAATTCAAGAGTTGATTGTGGATGGATCTGTTACTTTGGCAGAAAAAATTGGCGCTATTTTTAGAGGGACAGAAGAAAAGAAACATCTTTTGAAAGAGATTGAAAAAATAGAATCGATATCTGCAAAAGAAATTTGTGAAGGTCAAGTGGTAGAAGTGTTTACAGATACATCTGGCGGTTTTGATTATGGTCGTGTGGTTGTAGATGGTGGAGGTCAATTGTATAAAATTGATTTCCAAAATGAAAATTTGCTGGTGTCCAAAGAAGTGGATGGTACATATGTACCTATGATGACTGTCCCTGATATCATTTGCATGTATTGCTTGGATGCAAATGGCGTGGATACCAATGTGGAAGCAGGAATGCCATTGTCCAATGCAGATGTCAAAGAAGGTATGCAGATTTCTTTGGGTATCATCAAAGTGGATGATAAGTGGTTCAAAGATTTTGGTCAAGATATGAAGTGGTGGACAGTTTGGAATGAATATATGGCAAATATCAAATATACTGGAGGCAATATTCGTTTTGATGATGTGGAACTATGATGTAATATAGATGTATGATAGGGTATGTCTATTAAAGAAACTAGGTAGTAATAATTGAATAGAAACAAAAAATGGGCATCAAGGTGGAAATCTTGGTGCTTTTTTGTTCGGAAATTGAACGAGATTTTAGAGATAGAATCTCGTTTTTTAATGTCTGAAAACAGATTAAGATTTGAGAAAGGTGGTGATTTATAAAGAGGATATCAGTGAGTGCAAACTACAAACAAAAATGGAACGAGGAGGAACTTGAATGAGATTACGAATACAACAACCAACCACGAAAAAGCAAATTGAAATCACCTTGCCAGCTACGGAAAAACAACTACAAACATATTGTGACGAATTGAGTATCGACAACGATATGCGGAGTAGAGCTATTGTTAACGAAGTACCCTTTGATGACAAAATGAACACTATTCTTGCAGGCAACCAATACAACCTCACAGAACTCGATTTCTTATTTCAAAGTGTAGACAGATTTACAGATGAAGAAATGAAAGTCTTTTATACTGTAGCAACAGCGAAAAATCTGTCAGATATCAAGGACTTAATCAACCTGAGTTTTAACGAGCAGTGTTACAGCGTTGTGACCGATTTCAGCGACATAAATAGGCTTGGCGAAAAGTTATACCTCAACGAGAATGGAGCAGCGAGTGAGGAAGAATTGCGAAATGTAGACGGGCAACAATATATCGAAAAAATGATTGCAGACAATCCAAATCCTCTGGTATCGCCTTATGGGTTGGTATATCCCAACCAAAACGAACCAAAAGACATTTATTTTGGCAAGACATTTCCTCAATATCTAAATGGATTTAAGGTTTTCAATGTGGCACTGCAAACCGATCCCGGCGAGGAATATTTGGACTTGCCTTGTGAAGAAAGTGAAATCCAAAAGGCAATGGAACGATTGGAAGTGGCAAGTTTAGATGATACATCTATCACGATTTTATATCACAACTTGCCTGATAAAACAGAAGATGTTTTACATGAAATTGAATGCGATTTGCAGCCACTCAACGAAATTGCAAAGACCTTGCATCAAGTGGGTGAACGAGAGTATGACTATTTGGATAAGCTTGCGGTTATGACAAAAATCAATACTACCGAAGAATTGAAAACCCTATGCCACTGTATGCATGAGTTTGAAGTATTCCATGACATTCACACACCAGAGGCATATGGGCAATATATGATTTGCGACAGTGGACGTTACGAATACGATGAAAACCTTGAGGAATACATCGACTTCAAAAGATATGGAGAAAATCGCATTGCGAATGAAGTTGGCACTTTCACAAAGCAAGGATACATGACATATATGGGTTACAATCCAGAAATGGCTGAAATCCTAAATAGAAACCTCAACATGAATATCCAGAATCAATCTTACAGTGAAATTCTAAAGCTATATATGCCACTGAAAGTGATTTCTTACGAGGAAGAAAACGATTGGGGGCAATATGAAACTTCTGATTATGAAGAAGAACTAGACAGCTGTGATCTTTGTGGTTATGAAGATGAGCTTGAAAGTTTTATAAAGTCCTATGGCGATCATGTTCCAGAAGAACGAGGTTTGATGGAATATTATGATACAAAGGATTCGGTCAATGCAAAGGTGGAAAGCTTCAAGTTTGAATTTGAGCAGATGGATGGCGATGTATATGGTGTAGCGGTTTGTGAATTGAAAGCACCGCTGGATGCTACGGAAATGGCCACATTGAAAGAGTATATCACTGGTCAGGCAAGTGACGGCTTTGGAGAGGGATTGGAGCAAGAGGATTTTAACTTATGTGGTCGCAATGTGAATATCAGCCTGTGGGATAGTAACCATTATTTTTTGCGAACTGCTGAAGAAATGGGTTTTCGTGAACAGGTACAAAGAGATGGATTTGATATGATGATGCAATAAAAAAGGCAAAGCAAAAAGCTATGCCCATGTTACAAGAAATAATGTTTTAGATAGGGACAGTTTCAAGTTTTGTGTAAACTGAAAATTTAGATGTATGATATATGAATAGTTACATGAAGGGCAGAGTCGATTTTGGTTCTGCCCTTGCTTTGTATTATAGCGTTACTTTTAAAAATGTCAATATAATCTGACTATCAATATCCAGCTTCGTCCAAACGTTCTTCAAAATAAATTTCAAGTTGAGAATGGATTTGACCCCAATCTTGGCGGTGACCTGTCCATTTTTTGGTAATGTCCATAGTGGCTAAATAGAGCATTTTCAAAAGACTATCGTCGGATGGAAAGATAGTCTTACTTTTTGTCACTTTTCGTAACTGACGGTTAAAACCTTCGATGGCATTTGTGGTATAAATAAGCCGTCTAATGGCTTCGGGATACTTGAAATACGTGGATAAGGTAGCCCAATTATCCATCCAAGATTTGTAGATTTTAGGGTATTTCTGATTCCATTTTTCAGCGAATAATTCCAGTTCGTTTAAAGCAATTTCTTCTGTTGCAGCTGCATATACTCGTTTCAAATCTGCCATCAACGCTTTGATATCTTTGTACGATACAAATCTTGTTGAATTGCGGATTTGATGAATAACACAGTGTTGTATTTCGGTCTGTGGGAAAACAGCTTCAATGGCTTGGGGAAAGCCGATTAGTCCATCAATACAGGCAATTAGAATGTCTTGAATACCTCTATTTTTGAGACCATTCATGATAGAAAGCCAGAATTTCGCACTTTCATTTTCGCCTACATACATACCAAGTACATCTTTGCGACCAGACATATCTATACCCAAGGCAATATATACAGCCTTTTTCACAATTCGCCCTTCGCTTCGTACATGGAAATGGATTGCATCCATAAAAACAACGGCATAGACTGATTCCAGCGGGCGCTCCTGCCACTCTTTCACGATAGGAATGATTTTATCTGTAACTCTACTGATTGTACTGTCTGATATTTTGATGTCGTAAAGCTCTCGCATATGATCTTCAATATCACTGGTGGTCATACCTTTGGCGTACATAGATATGATTTTTTCTTCCATGTCTTGTGTGACAGTGTTTTGATATTTCTTGATGAGCTGTGGCTCATATTCGCTATTGCGATCTCTAGGGATAGCGAGCTCCATATCGCCATAACTTGTGTGCATGGTTTTGGAAGAGTGTCCATTTCTGCTGTTTTTTGTGTCTTTGTTTGCGTAATCATACTTAGAATAGCCTAATTCTTCGTCTAGTTCCTCATCAAGAGAGCCTTCGAGAATTACAGACATCATGTCCCTCATGATGGCGTTTACGTCTGCACCATTTTTGACGGATACATCATTGTTTTTTAAATATTCTTTCATCATTTCTCGCATTGCTTGTTTTTGTGGTGTTTCGCTTCTTGTTCTTTTTGCCATAATAAAACCTCCAAACTGATTGTATTTATCATACATCAATTTGGAGGTTTACACAAACTTTGGGATAGTCCCTTTAGATATGATGATTATTTTGCTTTTTTATAAGAAATAATATCATTTATATCGCAATCAAGAGCAAAACATATTCTTGCGAGAACGTCTAAATCCATTTTTTCGATATTTCCAAAATACCATTTGGTTGCTACTTCGTGACGAATATTAGCAAGCCTTGACAATGCACCACGAGTGATGTTGCGTTCATCCATAAATTCTTTGAGCTTAAATTCGATTTCTCCGTAGTCTTTCAAAGTGATTACTGAATTGTTTTTCATAATGGCACCCTCCTATATATATTCTATGTAAACAGTTACATATTGACTATTCTCATATATATAGTTACTATGTATATAGTATAAAATGCAAAGGAGGAATATGCAGATGAAAGAGAAAACGGCATCAGTTACTGGGCATCGCAAATTGCCAATGGATATGGAATTAGAAATACTACAAAAACAGCTGGCAAATGAAATAGAGGTATCTATCAATGATGGTTATATTAGATTTCTCTTTGGTGGTGCAATCGGCTGGGATATGCTTTGCGGTTTTGTAGTAGCATCCCTAAAAGAAAAGTACAAAGAAATACAGTTGGTGGCGGTAGTGCCATTTCGAGAGCAAGAAGAAAAGTGGAGCAAAGAAGAACAGACAAAGTATAGAGAACTTTTGCATCTATGTGATGAAGTGATTATCTTACAAGAAGAATATACCAAGGACTGTTTTAAAAATCGAAATCAATACATGGTAGACCATAGCAGCAAAGTCATTGCCTATTACAATGGTGGTGTGCGTAGTGGAACAGGACAGACCATTCGTATGGCGGAAAAACAAAAATTAAATATTGTCAATTTATATTAGTGTCGGCAGAAATGTCGGCACTTTTTCTATGTCAGGAGGTAAAAAATGAGAGGATTTCCAACGGAAAAGGAAATAAAAAAAATCAAAGCAATGTACCCAATCGGTACAAGAATCAAATTGATTTCGATGGATGATCAGTACAGTCCAATTGAAGCTGGAACAGAGGGCGAAATTGTAGGCATCGACGATTGTGGAACGTTTCTTATGAAGTGGGACAATGGTAGAACGTTAGGTCTTATCCCATTCGAAGATAAGTTTGAGGTTCTTCCAACTCTCGATGAACCAAATGAAGTGCAAAAAAATGAATCAAGAGTGCAGATGGGAGGTATGAGCCTATGAAACTAGACATTGCCATATCCAACCCAGAAACCAAACAACGATTGGACATTGACTTACCAGCAAAGTATGGTGTCATCGAAGATGCACTGCTTCGATTAAACTGTGATGAAACGATCAGCGCCAGCGGAAGAATTTTGGATGGCTACGAGCGAGGAATAGTAGCTTTCTACTTTGAAAAGTGCAACGTCTTTGAACTGAACTACTTGGCAAGCACCATAGAAAACTTTGACTATGATGAAAGCAGCCAGTTCATTGGCGGTTACTTTATTATGGATCAAAAAGAGCCGATGGATGTTCACAAAGCCATCAATCTTGCAATGAACATACAAAGCAACAATCTTGTAGTATCGCAACCAGCAATGGATGAATATGACTTGGCAAAGTTTTATCTCGAGAATGATTTGATACCAGAGATTGCAGGTATCAATGATGAAGTTTATGATTGGATTGTGGATCATACTGATTTACAGAGTCTTGGGGAAGAAATTTGTCAGAAAGAAAATGGCACATTCATCAGTAGCGATTATGTCACGAAGGAAGAATTGGAAAATTTATATGAGGGTGATATGCGAATGCCAGAAAACGAAAATTATATTTTTCAATTGGAAGTTGGATTGCAAACAGAACCGAAAAATGACAAAAGATATACTATACAACTGCCAACAAGCAATGCGGAGTTTCGTCAGATGATGAAGGACTTTGCTGTGACAGATGTGGCAGGTTTGAGGTGTTATCAATTTGCCAGCATAGTGCCACAGTTGCAAAATATGGACTTTGGGATGGAAGATATTGAAACATTGAATGAACTCGCAGCCTCCATTTATTGCTTCAAAGAACTGAATGAGTTAAACACCTATAAAGCAATGGTGGATGCGACACAATCTGTGAATCTGGAAACTGCACACAACCTTTGTGAATATGTTGATGAGTTTACATTGCAACCAAAGGATAGAAGTTATGCCGATTACGGAAGAAGTAGATTTCAAAATGTGTTGCCAGATGAACTGTTGGAATGCTTGGATACCGAAGATTATGGCAGAAAAATTGCAGAGAAAAATGGAGTGAGCATGACCAGTTATGGGGTGTTGGTTCCTAGAGATGGAGTGCCACTGATGGAAAAACTGACACAACCGAAAGTGGTGCAATCCCAAGGAGTGAAAATGGAACAAAGTATGTAAAAGAATAGTAAGCAGAATAGTAACCCATAAGACCGTGTGTTTCGCTGTACCCAACAGCAAAGCAGACGGTCTTTTTTGCGTTTAAGGGAAAGGAGAAATCATGCAAGAATTACAGATATTTCAAAATGAAGAGTTTGGAGAAATTCGCACAACAAAAGATGGAAAAGGAAATGTACTGTTTTGTGGCACAGATGTAGCAAAAGCATTGGGATATTCGGTTCCGACCAAAGCAGTCAATACACATTGCAAAGGGGTTTCCAAAATGGAAGCCCCTTCAAAAGGCGGAAATCAGCAGATGTTATTTATTCCAGAATCCGATTTGTATCGTCTGATTGTCAAAAGTAAATTGCCTTCTGCGGAAAGATTTGAGTGTTGGGTGTTTGAAGAAGTTTTACCTTCCATTCGCAAATATGGCGGCTATGTCACAGAGGAAACTCTAACAAGCATCTTCAACAATCCAGATAACCTACACGTCTTTCTTGCAAATATGCTCAAGGTATCCGAAGAAAATAGAAAGCTGAAACAAGAGGTTGGTGAGTTGCAAACCAAAGGTGAATACTTCGACAACATGATAGATACAGGTTTGTCAATCAACTTCCGAACCACAGCGAAAGAGATTGGTGTGAAGCCAATGTTCTTAATTCATTTTCTGTTGGAAAACAAATATCTTTATCGTGATGTAAGAAAAGTCCTGCTTCCCTATCAACACCATGTAGAAAGGGGATTGTTTGAAATTGTGGAGTTTTGTAGAAATGGGCATACAGGGGTGCAAACCTTGGTGACAACAACAGGAAGAAACTACTTTTTGCAACTGTATTTAGATGGTGACATGGATGTTGGCTCTATATAAAAATGAGAGGTGATTGTTATTTGAAAAAAAGCATAATAGCATGGGTGGGTGGAAAATCAAAGTTGATGTGGATTATCAACTTGTTAGCACCCAATCGATATGAAAGAAGCATTGATGTATTCGGTGGCAGTGGCACTGTCACATTGAATCTTGCTTGTACCACTGCAAATCTTCGTGTTTACAACGATTTCAATGGGAATCTAGTAAACTTGATGCGTTGTGCAAGAGATAGACCATTGGCACTCATTCGTGAAATTGGTTTTTTGGCACTCAATGCACGAGATGATTTTGAAATGTACAAAAAATTCATTGAAAAGGAGGAATTTTCGGAGTATGACTTAGAGGAAGAACTGAAACTGACGGAGATTATGTTTGAACAGCCAAAAGCAGAGGAATTAAAAAGGTTGATCATCAAACAAAGCAAGGAAAAAGACATCAAACGTGCTGCTGCGTATTATAAGTTGTTGCGATATAGTTTCAATGCAAATGCAGACACATTTGGTGGAAAGAAATGTGACGTGCGTAGGTTTTTTGTAGACATCTGGAGCTTTTCTAGAATCTTCAGAAATATCACAATCGAAAATAAGGATTTTGAAGCACTCATCAAACAGTATGATAGGGAAATGGCTTTCATTTACTGTGATCCACCATACTACGATGCAGAAAGTTTCTACAAAAACGAAGTGCCATTTACAAAAGAGGATCATATTCGTTTGCGAGATGTGTTGCATGAAGCAAAAGGGTATGTGATGGTGAGTTACAACAACGTACCAGAGATTTTAGAACTGTATCAAGATTTCTATATTTACCATACAACCAGATCCCATTCCATGAGCAAAAAGAAGGGGGAGGTTTATGAAGAATTAATTATTATTAACTACGATATAACGAAATATGTGAACAACGGAAGTTACCAAATGCAATTGTTTGGTGACTTTTCTTTTGTTCAAAATGAAGGGGAATATTCTTTGCTACATTCTCCAAGCCAACAATTAAGAGGACGAAAGAAAGAGGTATCGAAATGAAGAAAAACAAACAAGTAATGACGAAACAAACAAAACTCGGCAACGAAGTAACAGTGCAGGTTTTTGATGCTGTGATGCTATTGCGCAACACGAATTTGACAGCATTGGAGATGGTGGAGATCATTTTCACACTAGAAAATCTAGTAGACGATTTATACAATGCACTGATCCATGCATTCCCCCAAGATGAACTATGTGGAGATTGTTCTTTCTGTGATGGCTACATGGAAGATAACATTCATGTACCTGATTGGGCAAAGGTTGAAGCTGGCATTGCCCCAGATGCCAAGTTGTTTGTTTGCGTAGAAGAAGGGAGTGGACACATTATGTTAGAGCCTACGGAATACAAACACGATATTACAGATATTGACGAAGATATGCGTATGCGATTGGTGGATATGGGGATTTGTCTTGGTGAAATGAACGAGAGCATTATGGACGAGGAAGTGATTTATCGTGGGTAAAGAGTTTGTGGAAGTATATCCCTATTCTCGTAATGAGGCGAAACGATTGGAAGAAGTAGAACGATGGGAGCAAAGTCATCAAGAGAATATTGCTTGTAAAAATTTCATTGAGAAAACCATTGATGAAAACTACAAGGATAATCGTTTGCACCAAGATTCAGCCAACAAGGTGATTGAGCAGTTTGGTTACAAACGCACTGCCTATGTATTGGCAAATTCCGTCAATCACAAAAGTAGCGATGGTAGATTTTCACGTGCCAACAAAGAGTGGGCAAAGACGGTGTATATTCCAAAAGAAAAAAATCATTTGAATGCGGACTTTGCGGTGGACTCACATCCAACATTGCTGGATGGTTTCATCAATCAATATCAGAGAGCATATGACAAGTTGGAGATGTTCGATATTTCTCAAATTGATATGGAAGATGGATATTATGAAGGGAAAGTCATTGCGGTGATACCAACGGAATTATCAGAAGAATACTTCAACCAAAGGGATCAAATTTATGTTGCAACCAGTGGGTTTGGCTGTGAACCAGATAAGGTTGGTCGAGCGGTATTTGCCACCTGTCTTGGTGATGGAGTTAGGGTTCGATG
Source organism: Chakrabartyella piscis (assembly GCA_030067835.1). Lineage (GTDB taxonomy): Bacteria > Bacillota > Clostridia > Lachnospirales > Anaerotignaceae > Chakrabartyella > Chakrabartyella piscis. The sequence continues at coordinate 2,654,560 of CP092441.1, read as the reverse complement.
GGATAGGTCACAAATCTTAGGAGTGATCAAAGAGGAATATATTCCAGAGTATGCCAAGCAGAAGTTGGAAGAATTGGGCTATGGAAATGGTGTAGAAGGAGTTCCAGATATTCCAATCAAATCAAATTCTCATGAACAAAGTTTTTAAGAACGAAGCAAGGGTGAACCAAGAAAGAAACAACAAACAATGATAGAAAGGGAGAATTTATATGGGAGAAAATACAAGAGAAAAACAAAGATACACAGCACTAGACTTGATTACATTTATCGAAGAAATGGAAGAATCCATTGGAAAAGCATATGAGGTGTTGGAAGAAAAATTCAGTTGCACAACGGATTGCACAGGCTGTCAATTTTGCGAAACATTTGCTGATGATACGGTCCATGTACCTGATTGGGCAAAGCTAGAAGCAGGATATTCTGCTGATACGAAATTCTTCTTTGCTGTGATGAGTGAAACAAAACAAATCGTATTGGAGCCAGCGGAGCATACACATGACTTGGGTGATGTTTCAGAAAATATGCAACAACGATTGGCGGACTTTGGCATTTGCCTTGGGGAATTGAATGAAAGCTTGATGAAAGATGAAGTGATTTATGAAGAATGAGATATTGCCATGATAAAAAGGAGGTTTCCAATGAGCAAAAGAAAATTCAAAGGCAAGTTTTCAGCAAAGCCAGTGCAAACACAAGCAAAGGTGCAATTCCACAAGCGTTGTTCCCCAAGAAGGCGTAGCAAAGGACAAAAGAAATGAGGAGTGAACCATATGAAGCGTATCGCAAGTATATTTATGATGAGTGTATTATGTGCAACTACAGTGTTTGCTAGTGCATCAGTACCCAAAGATGTGGAGCGTCAAAACATTGATGGCACAGAATACATCACAAAAACATTTGAAGCCACCACGGACATTGAGTCAGAATCTTTGATTGAATCTGATTTCACCGATGGTGGTTTTTTATTTTCCTATGAAACTGTGGAAAAAGTGGAAAACGAAGGCACAACAATAAAGGCGGTTACGGAATCAGAAGTTGTGGAAACCCAGTCGGATCAGTTGGAGGACATCATCCGATTGTTCCCACAAACAAAGCCATATGATGCAGACGGATTTACAGGCGAGTTGACACTCAATGCCAACAGCATCACAACCGAAGCAATCGGCTACGAAACCAGCTATTACACCATTACGGACACAAAAGAAATCCCGGGGCTTATGTACCCCGATCCATCCTATGTACCGCAAACCAGTTTGAAAAATGGCACAACATTGCCACTGACAGACATTCAGTTTGATGTTATGGCAACCAGTTTGAGTGGCGATAGCCTTGTGCCAACGGAGTACAAAGCAGTGGGAACCTATTCCAAAACATTCTCCAAACAAGTGCCAACAGGTTACACTTCCAAAGCGATATACGAGGGGGAAGTATCCAAGAATCAAGTGGATACAGTGACTTATATCATCACCTATGTGGGTACAAAAATGGATGATGGATTGCCCTCATATTTAATTGCCATTTCCTGTGTGGGTGGTTTGTTGATTCTTGGTGGACTTGGATTGTTAGGGTTTTTATATTTGAAATCCAAGAAAGGTGTGGATATTTACAACTTGATTGATGGAGAGTATTTCTGCCTTGGAAAACAATCCATTGACGTAAAAAATCCTTTAGTGGATTTGAACGAATTCGAGGACATGATCCAATCCCATACATTCCGTTTTATTTTGGATAAGAAAGTTGCAAAAGAGTTGTATGGTAGAAATATTTCCATCACCTTAAAAGATATGACCGTCAAACATATGGTCAAAAAACGCAACCAAGAGTATGAATTCGAGCTGGACATGGGAGGTGTTTTGGATGTGGAATAAAAGAATGAAAAGGCTTTTGTTGTTACTGCTTTGTTGTATGATGTTGCCCATTTCTGCTTATGCCTTTGGGGAATCTTTGGAATACACCTATACAACAGAAAATCCAGAAGAATTTGTCATCGGTGGCACGTCTTTTCTCAACTTTGGTGGTGAAGTGGCAGACTATCTATATGATATTTACGATATGACACCACAAACAACCTACACATCGGAGTATGGTACAAACATCATTGTGCCAAGTGAGGAAACAGAGAATTACACCACTTATGCACCGAAAAATTCACCTGTCAGTGGTACCTATGTGGCAAGTTCCAGTGGAACAATCACAGGGCAGTCGACCAGCGAATACCAATACATTGCAGAAGAATATGAAACCTACAATATCTACCAAACCACAGGCATTGCAGATGTGAGAAATGAAGATGGCAGTATTGGAACACTCATCATTGATGCAATCGACTTGAAGGTGACAGCCTATGATGGCGATACCTACGAAGCAATGGCAAAGGGCATTGGACACGTTGCATCCACATCTGCTTGGGATGGGAATATCGGTTTGCTTGGGCATAATCGAGGTACAAACGATTACTTCGGTGATTTGGAGGACTTGGAACTGGGTGACATCATCGAATACAAAACAACCCTTGGCACAAGAGAGTATGAGGTGGATTTTATTGGTATCATCTCCGATACGGATTGGACAAAATTGCAATACACTATTGACAATCGTATCACCCTGATTACTTGCGTTGCGGATCAAAGTGACAAAAGATTGGTGGTACAAGGGGTAGAAATTGATTGAGTTTTCCCCATAGCTATTGCAACCAACTCATGGTAATGTGTAAGTCAAAAGGAGCTGATCATATGAAAAAACAACTTGCACTTACACTTGCCATGATATTGATGTTGGGAACACAAACCTTGGCAGCAGAACGAAACATCGTTGGTGGTTATGGGTTATACAACCACTTGGGAGAACGGATTGGAGAGGTATTGCTCATCAATGAGAATGGAACAATCATTCACGAGCAAAAGTTAGAAGAAGTTGAAACAATGAAAGTAGAAACAACAGAAGAACAAATAACACAAACAGTATCAATCCAATCAGAACTAACCTATTCAACTTTAGTATTAACCGAGCCACCAGAAGTAGGTACTGTACTTGGAAACATTATGAAAGAAGGTGAGAACCTACCACTCAATTACGCATCTAGTTACACAGAACCTTATGCCACTTATTCCCTTGGGCAATGTGCTTGGTATGCCAATGGTAGGTTGCGAGAAGTGACCAACAAACAGGTGCATATCAGTGGTGCAGCCAAAGGGTGGATTGCAAAGGCTGAAGAAATGGACGAATTTCTTGTGGAATATAACATCAATCAACCACAGGAAAATTCGGTGGCGGTATACATCCCAATCAATCCGAATGACACACACCCAGGTCATGTGGTATTCATCGAATATATCGAAAGGGATGATGCTGGCAATCCAACGTATATTTATTATACGGATGCAAATGGAAAGTGCGATACAGAACTGGATGTATTCACACCAAATGTAGATGGAGTGGTACGAAAGGAGAGTTTCGAGGAATTTACAAAAGATACCAACTTGAGATTATCAGGTTATGTTTCCGTCAATTTCAATCAGTAAAGGGTATCAATCAATAGAATAAGTGATAAGACCTTGGAGAACTTTTTTCTATTCGTGAAAAGTTCCCCAAACCCTTCAAAAACACTCTTTGAAGGAATTTTAAGACCTTAAGGCGTTGCCTTAACAACCACCACCCTTTGAAAAGCGTGGACGTAAACTTTATTTTTAGCAATTTATAGTTATTGCTAATGGTTTAAGACCTTGTATATCGAGGTCTTTTTTCTTTGGAAAGGATGATAAAATGAGAAATCGAAAATGGATTTGCGTGTTGTTGTCAATGATTTTAATGCTTTCATCGGCATTGACTGCTTTTGCAGGCACATCATTGGATACAGCACTGAACAAAGTGAATCTCTATATGAAAGCAGAAAAAGGCGCACAGCTTATGACATGGAAAGGCGTCATTGATGCAGATAACTTCGCAACAGCAATGATTGTCTATGAAACAGAGGATGGCGAAGAATTGCCAGCCTATTGTGCCAACCCAGACAAACCCGGGGTGGAAGAAATGGCAAGCCATACCTACGATGTGGATGTGGATCAGTTGGATCAAAACCCAGAGGTTTGGGGTGTCATCACAAATGGCTATCCATACAAATCGCCAGCGGAGTTGGGTGTCAGCACAGACTATGAAGCCTATTATGCAACCAAAATGGCGGTATGGGCAGTGGTACATGACAACTACAGCGACTTGGATGATTGGGCAGCCAATGGGAGCCAAAACACAGCGGTGGAGCAAGCTATGAAAAATCTTGTTGCCATTGGACGTGCCGATGAGTACGTTTACAACACTTGGTTGGCAACCACACCCACATCACCAACTTTGCAAGAAGAAGGTGATTACTACACACAAACTTATGAATTGACTTCAAATGTGGAACTGGAAAGCTACTACATTGTACTCAGTGGCGATGTGCCAGATGGGACAGTGGTGCTTTCGGAGTCAGGGGAAGAAGCAATGGAGTTTGATGGTACAGAGAATTCTTTTTCCATTCAAATCCCAAAGGATAGCATCACAGAAGAAGGCACTTTCCGAGTTTTGGTGAAAGCAACATTGGAGAATAAGTCGGTTATGTATGGCAACTCACATGATGATACACAAGATTATTACGTTGCACCAATGCCAACCTACAATGGGGATTCTTGGGTAGATATCACCTATTCTGCTGACGAAGGCGCACCTCCAACAACAGAAACAACCGATCCAGACGAGCCTACAACAACAGGATTGAACATCTTAAAGGTGGATGCTGGAACAAATGATGGACTTTCTGGTGCAGTCATTCGTGTAACCAATGCCACAGGTGGAGTCATTGGCACATATGTGACAGATGATAGTGGTAGCATCAATATCCAAGACTTGCCTACAGGTGCATATTACATTGAAGAAATTGTAGCACCAGATGGTTACGTTTTGGATGAAAACCCTCATCAAGATGTGGTCTTGGAAGAAGATAGGGATACCACGGTCACTTTTGCCAACGAACCAGAAAGCAGGTTGGAAATCACAAAAGTGGATGCAGATACTGGGGAGAAGTTGGATGGTGCAATATTCCGTGTGGCTTTGGACGATGGCAGCAATTCTTTTGATGTGCAAACAGACAACAGCGGTGTTGCCTATCTTTCCAACATGAAATCTGGAACTTATACAGTGACAGAATTGGTTGCGCCAGATGGATATTTGTTGGATGATACACCACAAATTATCAAGTTGGTAGCTGGGGAAACTGCAACACTTACCATGCAAAATCAAGCAGAACCAGGTCTTTTGGTACGTAAAGTGGACGAAGATACAGGAATGCCCCTTGCCAATGCAGTGTTTAGCATTGCGAAAAAAGGCGAAACCATTATTTACGAAATGACAACGGATAAAGCTGGTGAAATTCGTTTGGAAGGTTTGGAGGAAGGTTGGTATACCATCACAGAAACAACAGCACCAAGTGGATATTTGCTGGAAACAGAGAGCAAAGATGTGTATTTGGAACCCAATCAGTTGGTGGAAGTGATGTTCACCAATCGTTTGCGACCATCCTTGCAGATTATGAAAATTGATGCTGTGACAAATGAACCTTTGGCTGGTGCAACATTCAAAGTCACCAAAACAGAGGATATGACCGTCGGCGAATACATCACCGATAGCACAGGTACAATCGTCATTAGGGATTTGGACGAAGCTGTGTATACTGTGGAAGAAATCTCTGCTCCAACAGGGTATATTTTGGATACCCAGCATAAAGACATTGCTCTGGAATGGGGCAAAACAAAAACTTTGGTGTTTGAGAATACAAAGAATCCCACACTGATTATTACAAAAATCAATGGATTGACCAATGAACCCATTGCAGGCACTGTCTTTGAAATTCAATATGAAAATCCAGATGGTGGCATTGAAAATCTAGGCACTTATAAAACAGATGCCAGTGGCAAAATCGTCATTGAAAATGTGTCAACTGGTTGGTATATTGTGACAGAAACCATACCAGCCCAAGGATTTAGTTTGCCATCCAATCCCACAACTCGCATCTATCTGTCAGAGGGCGAAAATGCCTATCTAACCCTAGACGAAACTGGAAGTGATGATAGTCAAGATACAACCACAAGTGATAATGACTATACAGGTGGTGTGACAAACTATCCTTTGAACAGCATTGTCATCAAAAAAGTGGATGCAAATACTTCTGAGATGTTGGCTGGTGCAGTCTTTGAATTGCGTCAAGTTTCGGAAGATATTTCTGGCAACTCAGGTACAATCATTGGTCGATATACCACAGATAATTCAGGGATTGTTGTGGTAACAGGCTTGACCGCAGGTGCATATATCGTGGAAGAAGTTGATCCACCAACCAACTACTTGCTATCAGAAAATAGCCAACAACAAGCATGGTTAAAGGCAGACGGAACGAGTATCGTAGAAATGACTTTTACCAACTATCCATATGGTTCACTTCTCATCAATAAGGTGGATGAAAACGATGGTACACCTTTGGCTGGTGCAGTGTTCAAGGTGACAACAGGTGATGGCACACTTGTGGGCAGTAGCAATGGGGAATATACCACAGATCAAAATGGTGAAATCCTGATTCCAAATTTGAAGCCAGATAGCTATGTGGTGACAGAAATCCAAGCACCATCAGGGTATGTCATCAACTCAACAGCTAAGACCATTGACATTGGTACAGATGGCAAAACCTATGAATTGACCTTTTCCAATCAACCACTCAGTGGCTTGAAAATCATCAAACTGGATAGCGAAACCAGAGAACCACTTGCAGATGCAGAGTTTGAGGTACGCAAGCTGAATGGGGAATATGTAGGTGATTACAAAACAGATTACAATGGCACATTTTTCGTGGAAGATTTGGAAGATGGATTTTATGAGGTGACAGAGCAGAAAGCACCGACAGGCTATCATCTGGATAATGAACCAAAGATAGTCGAGGTGAAAAGCACACAAGAAACGGTTTTGGAAGTGTTGAATGAACCTTATTCTGACCTTGTCATTGAAAAGATTGATAGCCAAACAGGAGAACCCATTAAGGGCGTAGAGTTTTTGATTACCAAACTGAATGGGGAAGAAATTGGCTACTATACAACAGATAAATATGGCTTGATTACAGTAGAAGGCTTGGCATCTGGTGATTATATCTTGAAAGAAACAGAAGCAGCAGATGGCTACAAAATCGAAGATACTGCAATCGAATTCACTATGATAGACGGACAACGAACAACAGTGGAAGTGGAAAATACACCAATGTCCTCCTTGTTCATTCGTAAGATTGATAGCGTAACCAAAGAGGGTATTGGCGGAGTAAAGTTCCTTTTGTACGATGCAGACAATGATCCAATCGGTGAATACGAAAGTGATAACAATGGGTATGTATGGCTGGACAAAACCTTGGAAGATGGCAAGTATAAACTAAGAGAAATTGAAGCAGCCGAAGGATATATTGGTGATGATGAAGTGAAAACTTTCTGGGTTAAGGAAGGAAAAACTACGGAAATCATTTGGGAAAACACACCACAAGCAGGTCAGATTGTAATTACCAAACGATCTTCAGAATACAACGAATTGACAGGCTTGCCAGCAGGCTCATCCCTTAGTGGTGCAGTGTTTGAGATTTATAACATCACTGGAAACTTGGTGGATCAAATCACATCTGATAGCGATGGTGTGGCAGCATCCTCACTTTTGCCAGTGGGTGTCTATACCATCAAAGAGGTTTCTGCACCGAGATACTATGCACTGAATGATACAATGTTGTTGGCAGAGATTAGACACAATGGAGATATCATTCGCTTTGAAGTGTTGAACAGTAGCATAGATTTGGATTTGAGTATCCAGAAAAAAGGACCAGTTCAGATTATGCCATCTAGCACCATTCACTATGAAATTTATGGTGTGGAAAATGGTTCTTCTGGTAGCATAGAAGATTTCTATATCCACGATAGAATCCCAACAGATGCCACAAGAATTCTCAAAATCACAACCGGTACATTCAATGAACGTGGGTACTACACAATCACCTATAAAACCAATTATCGTGATTATATGGTGCTTGCCGATAACTTGCTGACGGAAAATGATTATGAGTTTAGCTTACATTCCAATGTGCTTGGTTTGCAAAATGGCGAGTATGTAACTGATGTGCGTTTTGAGTTTGACAGCGTTGGCTCAGGCTTTGCCCAAACAAAAAACATTAGTGTATTTTGTCAAGTGTTGCCAACTATGCCTAGTGGGTATCAAATCATCAATCGTGCAGAAGTTGGTGGACGTTATGGAAATGAATGGGAATCCAGAACAACCAGCTGGAACACCACTGTATTTGGACTCAATCCAACCTATGTAACATTGCCCCAAACAGGGTATTGATGAATCAAACAAGAATAGCATAACTTAAAAATGGCTATGGGACTTCAGATTTTGAGGTTCCATAGTTTTTTAAAAGAAAGGTAGTGAATATATGACAAAGAAAAAAAGAATGATGTTGTATTTCGGTGTTGCTGTTTTGGCTGTAATACTGATTTTTTTATTTGCAAATGAAGTATATGCAGCAGATGTTTCTGGCGCTATTGAGGAAACTTGGAAAGCAGCAGCACTGGAAATCAAAGAGGTGACCAATCAGGTTATCTTCCCTGTGGTGGATATGATTCTGGTGATTGTGCTGTTTGTGAAACTTGCAGTAAGTTATTTCGATTACAAAAAACATGGTGAGTTTGACTTTATGCCACTTGCTATTTTGTTCTTTGGGTTGATGTTTGCCCTGACAGCACCGCTTTATATTTGGGATATTTTAGGGATTTGATAGAACAAAACCCACAGCACTTAATATGTTGTAGGTGTGTTTTATGATTAGATGGATATTTGGTATTTGGCATAGAATTATGAATTGGCACGTTTATTAGCAATCTCAAAAGCACGCATATCTCCACGTCCCCAAGTTGCAGTTAGTTTCAGTGAGCATATTTTCCAATTGCCATTTTCTTTTTTCAGTTTGTGCGTATAATATCCGCCAATAGTTCGACCGATTTCACTTGTGCCTTCCTGAACAAAATGTTCAGCTTGCATATAAACTACAGTATTTGCAGTGTCACCATTGATATCAATTACAAAATTTGTTAACTGATGTTGTGTAACATTAAACCCTGGTATTAGAGAAGTCACTTGTCCAATATATTGGTCATTTGTCACTGTCATAGAAGGACCTCCAGATGTAGTGAAGTCGATGTAGACTTCATCGGAGAGGATGGATTTTAACAAATCCCAATCACGTAGGTCAGCAGCTGTTGCATATTTCAAAATGGTTTGCTCAATTAAGGCTTTATCATAAAGCCATTTGATGGTTTGCTCTGTATTCATAAATACCTCCCAAAGTTATATTTATAGTTCAGTATCACCAAAACAGTGGGAGATATACGAAGTGTTATGTATAGAAACTTGTCAATTGGGTTTCTTTTGTAAAATACCAATCTAATATAAGTATCTTTTGGGATGTTTTAGGGATTTAGCAAATTATCGCAATTTCCATAAAACAAAGTCTATTTTCTTAATATCGCTTATGGTTGAATTAGGAAATTGAGCATCAAATTTTTGGAGTAATTCTGTGCACTCACTTGTCCCCATAAAAGACTGATAACGATTAATAATATCGTCGTATACGGATATTGTTTTTTCGATTCTATTTTTAGCGGATGGATATGGCAGTTTTAGACCGAAATTTTGCAAAACAAATTTATCTAATATGGGATAGGTTGGATCAATAGTCGCTAGCATTTTACTAGAAAAAGATGCTTCGACACGATTTGTTTCATTGTATAATGTTTTTATTATAGTGGAAAAATCTGGTGATTGTGTTTTTAAAGATTCAAACAAAGAAAAATAAAGGGTGTAGAATTCTTGCGAGCGTTGTCGCATCTTGAAGAAACCATTAAATGCTTTTTGGAATTCTTTATTTGAGGATAAATCTGTGTTATGAACTTGGCTTACAATAAATTCATATTTATGTAGATCGGATTCAAGGTTTTGCAGTATCAAGTCAATAGATTTGATATCCATATTAAACATCTCCTTTTCAAAATCAGATGATTTATTCTTTAATACTATCTTAGCATATCTTGTGAAATTATGATACTTAGAGTAAAAAAGAATTAGATTTTGTTACATATTGGTATAGCTTATACTTCAAACTTCGAGTATTGTGTGTTTACAAAACAGAAAAGGAGATGAACCCAAATGGAAACCAAGAACTTATGTGCTCAGATTCCAATAGCCTTACACCAGAAAGTCAGTGATGAGCGTGAGAAAAAAGGCATCACAACAAGCCAATATGTAACAGAAATCTTAGAAGAATTTTATCGAATGAAGGAGGCAAAGCCAATGACAAAAGACACCAGAACCCTTGCACTGCAAATCCCAGAAGAACTATTCGAGAGAATCAAAGACCACTTGCAGAAAACAGGAATGAAGCAAAAAGACTTTATCATCGGCTTGATTTTAGAAGCCTTAGAGGACGAAGAACACAATGAAACAAATAAAATAGAAGCAATGTAAACATCAATAGACAAACAACTTGGAGAGTGAAAACTCTCCTTTTTTATTGTGAAGGAGGTGGTGGTATCAAAAAAGAAATGACAATGGGTTCATTATTTGATGGGATTGGTGGCTTTCCACTTGCTGCCATACGAAATAGAATCAAGCCTGTTTGGGCATCGGAAATCGAAAAGTTTCCAATGGAAGTGACGAAAGTACACTTTCCAGATATGTTGCATCTGGGTGATATTACAAAACTGGATGGAGCAAAAATACCGACTGTGGACTTGGTTTGTGGCGGGAGTCCTTGCCAAGATTTGAGCCTAGCGGGAGCCAGAAAAGGCTTAGCTGGGGAGCGTTCAGGACTATTTATGGAACAAGTAAGAATAATCAAAGAAATGAGGGATGCAGATGAAAAACGAGGAAATGCAGCTGAATTTATTCGACCAAGATATATGCTCTGGGAAAACGTCATGGGTGTGTTCTCCTCCCAAAGTGGCGAAGATTTCAAGGCGGTCTTGGAAGAAACGTGCAAAATTGCTGACAGCACCATACTTATACCTCGACCTGAGGGAGGGGTATGGAAATCTGCTGGGTGCATTTTGGGAGGAAAATTCAGCGTTGCTTGGCGAGTATTGGATGCGGGGTACTGGGGTGTCCCCCAAAGAAGAAATCGAGTGTTTCTTGTGGCAGATTTTGGAGGACATTCCACATATCCGCAAGAAGGCGGAGCAAAACCGAAGGTTTTGACTTTTGGTTTACCAAAAGTATTGAACAACCCAAAATACTATTTGAGCAAGACAGCTTGCTTGGGAATTTTAAGGAGAGCTGAAAGCAGAGGAAAGGAATTGCCAAAGCAGTTGAAAGATGCATTGTTGATTCAATCAGGGCAAATGGCAGAGGTGCAAATGGTGGATGATGAATTCAAAAGTTACCACATCAATCAAAGAAATGAGGGGATTGACTTGGATGGATTGTCTGGTGCCTTGCTTGCAACACAGAACATACAGATGCAAACATTTGTGAAAGAACCACTGTATTGTTTGTCCGACCAAGGTGGTGAATGCATGAATGTTACCAAAGATATGGTTGGAACTTTGCGAGCCAGTATGGGTGGTCATTTGCCGATTATCAAACAAGAGTTGTACGAAAATCATGCAAAGGATGCAAGGTACACAGGGCCACTTGATGTAGCACCAACCATATCTGCCATCTATGGAACAGGCGGAAATAATACTCCATTTGTTGCAGAACCAATAGCTTTTGGAATCGAAGCCATCATAAATGAAACAGACACATCTCATACCTTAGATACAGCAAATCCCAATCCAAACAAATCTCAAGGAGGACTTGCCATTGTGCAAGAAAGCTATTGCATTGCAGCCAACACCATCAATAGAGATGTGAAAAATGGTGGCAATGGATTGGGTTGTCAAAGTGATATTGCATACACTTTAACTACCGCAGATGTGCATTCGGTTTACAAACCAGAGCCATACCAAGATGTGGTTGGTGCAATTTGTGCCACCGATGACAAAGGTCCAAACAACCAATATGTGGGTGCAAATAAATGTATCGTAGATCAACAACAGGTGTTTGGACAAAGTTCTTATGGTGGATATGGTGATGAAATCAGCACACTTTGTGCCAGTGGTGGATATTTGGGTGGTGGAAGTGAAAACTTATCGGTCAGCCGAAATTTAGTTCGTAGATTGACACCCTTGGAGTGTGAACGATTACAAGGTTTCCCAGACAACTGGACGAACATTGATGGTGCAGCCGATTCCCCAAGATACAAAGCACTGGGCAATAGCATTGCAATTCCTTGTGCTGAGTACATCATGCAAGGCATTGCGTTGGCACTGGGTGGAGGTGATATATGTGTTTGATTTGGCGGTGGATGGTGTTCTAGATCAATTTTGCGATTGGATTTATGGGAGCATTATCGAATTTTTTGGTGAGTTTTTTACTATGATGAATTTAATGGGTGCAGAATTATTTGAGATGGATTGGATTCAAGGTCTGCTCTTATTTTTTTACCAATTCGCTTGGTGTTTGTTCATTGTGGGCATTGTGGTGGCTGTTTTTGACATGGCAATCGAAGCACAAAAGGGCAAAAATACCATACAAGACTTGGGACTCAATATCCTAAAAGGCTTTTTTGCCGTTAGCTTATTTACAATAATTCCAATCGAGCTGTACACCTTTTCGGTGAATCTTTCTGGGAAACTGATTTATGGCTTGACCAGTTTGACTTCATCACCAGATGATTATGGTGCCATTGGTGAATTGGTTGCAGGCTCATTTCAACTGATTACGGGTGGGATATTCATACAGATTGTCTTGGCATTTATGATTGGCTATGCTGTGGTCAAGGTGTTTTTCGCAAACTTAAAACGTGGTGGCATACTCATTATTTTGATGGGGGTAGGCAGTTTATATATGTTTTCTGTGCCACGAGGATATGGCGATGGCTTTGTCAATTGGTGCAAACAAGTGATTGCTCTTTGCATGACCGCATTCCTACAAACCATCATTTTAATTGCTGGACTTGTGACCTTTAATGCAAATATGTTGTTGGGAATTGGAGTTATGCTATCGGCAACGGAAGTGCCACGAATTGCCAATAACTTTGGCTTAGATACCAGCATGAATGTGAATATGATGAGTGTGATGTATTCTACACAGGCGGTCACTAGATTGATTAAAAAATAAGGAGATGAAGCAAATGTACATTTACCCAAGTAATTTAAAAGAAAAGTCCAAGTTCGCACTGTGGTCATTGAAAGACATTACCATACTGCTCATTGGTGCGATTTTATCCGCTGTGATTTTGGCAGTGATAGACGTGATGTTGCCATTGGTGCTGGTTGCAATCTATGGATTTTTGACCGTTCGTAGTGAAAATGAAGTGACAATCGCAGACTATATCAAGTTTGCATTTCGCTTTTTTATGAAGGAACAGCAGACGTTTGATTGGAGGTTTTGAGAAATGTGGTTCAAAAAAGAAAAGTCCACACGAGATATGGTGGGGATAGCCAATATAAATGAAACGAGCATTGAAACACTAGAGGATGAAACTTTGGTGTTTTTTATTTTGCAACCAGATAACCTTGCAGTGCTTTCAGAAGGAGCAGTGCATACAAAGATACGAAATCTAACTGCAATTTTGAAATCTTTAGATGGCTTGGAGATGGCATGTATCAATTCCAGAGAAAACTTTGATAGCAACAAACATTTTTACAAACAACGCATTTCAGAAGAAAAAAGTTCAAGAGTCCGTGAGATTTTGGAACAGGAATTGACCTATCTGGATCGTGTGCAAGTGCAAATGGCATCGGCAAGGGAGTTCTTGTTGGTGGCAAGGGCAAAGAATAGCCAAGAAGAAGTATTGGCTGTAATTGGCAGAGTGGAAAAGCTGTTGAAAGACAATGGCTTTAATGGACGATTGGCAAGGAAAGAGGATTTGAAGCGAATTTTATCGGTTTATTTCATTCAAAATATCACCCAAGTGTACTTTGACGATATAGATGGAGAGCGATATGTGAAAGAAACTATTCTGTAAAAAAGTGTGTTATATGAAAGAAGGGATGCTATGAAAATCAGTAAAATCAAGAAAAACAAGTTGTTGTTGCCAAAAACAGAAAGAGAAAAAGAAGAAGCTAAGGTCAAAGATTTTTTGGATATGTGTAGTCCATCGGTGTTGCGGTTTTATCACGATTATTATATTTGTGGTAGCAGTTTTCGTTCTGTTTGGGCAATCAGCCATTATCCGTCGGAAACCAATGAACAAGCCATTTTGCAACATTTGGGCGAGCGTTCAGGTGTAACGATTCATATTTACACAAGGCACGTCACATCAGCTGAAGAACGAAAAATCATTCAAAATGCAGCCAACAAAAATCAACTGGAACGTTCTACAGGGGATATGCAAAGCACTGTTGTGGCAGAAAGCAATCTCCAAAGTGTATCCAATCTCATTGCGCAGCTGCACAGGGATCGTGAACCTTTGATTCATTGTGCGGTATATATTGAAATTTCAGCACCATCACTTGAAAAGTTGAAAGAGATGCAATCCGATGTAGAAGCAGAACTGACACGTTCCAAACTTTCCTGTGACAAGCTTTTTTTGCGACAACAAGAAGGTTTTCAATCGGTGAAACCATGTGGACACAACGACTTTCGTGAACAGTATGAACGTGTGTTGCCAGCAACCAGTGTGGCAAATACCTATCCATTCAACTATTCAGGTAAGGCAGATGAAAAGGGTTTTTACATTGGAAACGATAAGTATGGTTCAAATTTATTCATAGATTTTCAGAAACGAAGTGAGGACAAAACCAATGCAAATGTGTTGATTTTGGGAAATTCAGGACAAGGGAAATCCTATCTGATGAAGATTTTGATGACCAATATGCGACTTAGTGGTATGGATATCATTTGCCTAGATGCAGAATCGGAATATGTGGATTTGACAGAAAATCTGGATGGGCAATACTTGGATTTGACCAGTGGAGAATTTATCATCAACGTACTTGAACCAAAGGCTTGGGATGATGGTGAAAACATTTTGCCTCGTCATATTTCATTTTTGCGTGACTTTTTCCGTTCTTATAAGGAGTTCACCACAGCAGAAATTGATGTTTTGGAAATTTTGTTGGAAGAATTGTATGATAATTTTGGTATCAATGAGGATAGATTACTTGGAAATTTGAGTGGCAATGACTTTCCCATTCTTTCAGATTTATACAAACTGGCAGAAGGGAAGTTGAATATCTACCAGAATGACCGAGGAAATATCTACACAAAAGAAACCTTGCGAAACCTGTGCTTGAAAATCAAATCCATTAGTATTGGTGCAGATAGCAAGTTTTTTGATGGACATACCAATATCAAAAATCATAAATTCATTACATTTGGGGTGAAAGGAATCCTTGAAGCTGACGAAAGTATTCGCAATGTTATGCTGTTCAATGTGCTTTCTTATATGTCAGATGCACTGCTATCCAAAGGGAATACAGCAGCATTTTTAGATGAGTTATATCTCTTTTTGTCAAATGTAACAGCCATTGAATATATCAGAAATGCAATGAAACGTGTGCGAAAAAAGGAAAGTGCTGTGATTATCGCAAGTCAAAATGTGGAGGACTTTAACCAGCCAAATATCAAAGAAATGACAAAACCACTTTTTGCTATCCCAACGCATCAATTTTTATTCTTTCCAGGGAATATTTCCAAGAAAGAATATATGGAAATGTTGCAACTGGAAGAATGTTTGTATGACTTGATTGGCTATCCAGCAAGGGGTGTTTGTGTGTTTCGTCATGGTGCTGACGTGTATCACTTGGTTGTGAAGTGTCAGAAATATAAAGAAAGATTGTTTGGAACTGCAGGTGGTCGCTGATGAAAGTAGCGTTACTCAAAAAAGCCATTGCGACAGCTTTGACAGACGAGAGATTACGAAATGGTGTGCTTTCTTTTCTGGTTGGGGTTGTCATTTGCCTGTTATTGCCACTGCTTTTATTGGTTTCTATGGTCAATACAGAAGCAAATTATAATCGTGAAGTGGCAAGAATTGTATTTCAACAAGAAGAAATACCTACAGATTTCCCAGAAGAATACGTTGCATATATCGAGGAAATGCAAGAACAATTTTTGATTTTAGATGAAGTGATAGAAGAATGGATAGAGGGGAATACAGAAGAAAACACGGATGGACTTGATGACTTACAAATCAAGTCTTATTTTTATGTTTTGTATTTTGGCAATGAAGATTTGGATTTCGAAGAATCATTCTATCAAGAATTTGTAGAAATTTTTGTGGAGAACGAAACTGATTTGGAGATACAGAATGAATTGGAAACATTGCTGGATATGGAATTTACAGAAGATTTGGCAAATGACCAAAAGGAACTATATCTCTTTGTGAAGTATGGTTATGCAGCAACATCCAATTTCAATGGCATTCCCAGTGAAGCCTTTGACGATGAAACCTTTGCAGCATTGATGAGCGAAGCAACGAAATATATTGGTATGGCTTATGTTTGGGGTGGCAGTTCTCCTGTGACAGGTTTTGATTGTTCTGGCTTTATTTGTTGGAGTTACACCCAATCTGGCGTGTATCAACTGTCCAGAACAACAGCACAAGGGATTTATAATCAATGCACAAGTGTTGCAAAAGAGGATTTGCAACCGGGGGATTTGGTGTTTTTCACAGACACATATACATCGACATCTGATGTAACCCATATCGGCATTTACGTTGGTGATAACCAGATGTTGCATTGTGGTGATCCTATTGGATATGAAAGTTTGAGCAATTCTTATTGGAAACAACATTTTTATGCATATGGAAGATTAGCAGATATGGATTGAGATTAAGGAGGAAATGATATGAAAATTTTAAAAGTAGAAATGGGCAAAGAACCTTATATGAAAGAAATTGAATCGGATTTGAAGTCATTGCAAAATGAGGTGGAAGGCTTGATTGAACCCATCTATATGGACGATGGCAACTTAATTATCGTCAACGAAGAAGGCAAAATCAATGGAATGGAACCCAATCGTTGGCTTGGAAATGAGGATATCATCCGTGGTCCATTCTTTGTTTGTGGAGATGATGGCGAGGAATTTGTGTCGCTGAAAGAGGAAGATATTGAAAAATACAAGGAAATGTTTTCTGAAATTCCCACATTTACCATGCAAGAAAAAGCACTGGAACCAAGGGTGGAAGTATATGGATTTAATCCAAAAGACCTAGATTGGATGTGATTAGGTATGAAGAAAAAGATTGTAATTGAATTTGAAAAAGACAAACTGGATGCACTGGTGTTCTATTTGCAGAAGAAAGAAGAAAAACTAGAGAAAGAATTGGAAGCTGTCATCGAGGAATTGTATCAAAAACGTGTACCAGCGGTGACAAGGGAATACTTGGAAAGTAGGATTGTAAGTGAAAGTAAGTCAAAAATAGAGAAGATAAAAGAACAACATTCGGTTCAAACAAGCACAAATGCTATGAGAAATGAAAACATGGAATCAATGCCATAAGCGGTGAATGGCGATGTGTCCCCACTGTAGCCACGGTGTGCCATTTTGTTTCCCTAATGGAGCAACTGCCCCAATGAGAGATGTAAACCGAAATTTGGGCGAATGGTGGCGAAGTATGAAAAGAAAGAAAAGAAAGTTGAGGTGGTGCGTATGGTTTCATAATCAGAGATTTACAGGGCTTTTTAGGTCTTTTTAAGAGTTGCAGGATAAAGACAGGTATACCTGTCGGCTCACATCCCACGGCAGTGCCGAGGGGGAATGCCCAAAATCAAGGCTTTCAGGAGATTTTGAGTTACTATCTAAGGGTATACGTCAAATGAAAAAAGTGCTGTTGGAGGTGTACACAAATCCCCAAATGCTTAGAAAACAGCAGAAACGATAGGTATACGGGAAGGTATACCTGTAATGAAATGGAGGTTTTTCAATGAAAAATACAGAAAAAAGCAAAGCGAAAACAAGGTTGATGGTATGGTTATACCCTGAAATGTGGGAACAAATAGATACAGTCTACGAATCTGATAACTGCAAAAGTCGCAGTGAATTCATAGAAAAGGCAGTGAAATTTTATCATGGATATTTAACAAGCACTGAATCTGCGGAGTACCTATCAAAAATCTTGGTAAATTCTATGCAGGCTACAATTAAAGAATCAGAAAACAAACACTCAGGCAACTTATTTCGCTTAGCGGTAGAAATGAATATTATGATGAATTTGCTTGCGGCAAGTATCAACGTGGATGAAGCTGATATCAAAAAAATACGAGAACGATGTATGCAAGAGGTGAAAAAAACATATGGAAAAATCAAATTTGAAGATGCGATTGCTTATCAACGAGGTGATGGTTGATGGCAAAGTTGATTTTGAAATTTCCATATCTCAAGGGTGGTGCAACCCATAAGAAAAACACTGTGGAGTATATGGCAACGAGAGATGGTGTTGTAAAAAATCTGGTTGCCGATACATTTTTACATGACAAGAAAGAAAACTATGTTAGCTATATTTCCAAGCGAAAAGGGGTTGAGAAAGTTGCAGAGCATGGTCTATTTACTTCAGGCAATGCAGAAATATCCTTGCGAAAAGTTGCAGAAGAAGTGGCGAACCACGAAGGTAATGTCTGGACACCCATCATTTCTTTGAAACGTGAAGATGCTGAACAAACAGGATTCAATCATTTAGAAAAATGGAAAAACACCTTGGAACAATATGCACCCAAGCTTGCAGAAAATATGAAAATCCCCATAGAAGATTTTTGTTGGTACGCAGCCTACCACAATCATGAACAACACCCTCATGTGCATTTGATTTGCTATTCCCAGAATCCAAAGAAAGGGTATGTCACCAAGCAAGGTATTGCAAATTGTAAATCAGATTTATCCAAACTGATATTCAAAGACCACTTGCAAGATGTGTATTTTGCAAAGACAGAACGCAGAAAAGAACTGAAGGAAGAATGTAAAAAAGTCTTTGCTGAAATGGGAAAGCAACCAATGCAAAATCAAGAAATACAGAAGTTGGTTTTGGAATTGCGAGGACAACTCAATCAAACAAAGGGTAAAAAAGTATATGGATATCTTCCAAAGGATACAAAAAAATTGGTGGATGCAATCGTGGATGAATTGGAGAAAGAACCATCGGTACAGGAAGCATATTTGTTGTGGCAAGAGATGCAAAACCAAGTGTATGAATTGTATTCAGACAAGGAATATATCTATCCCAAATTATCTGAACAAAAAGAATTTCAATCCATCAAAAACAACATCATACAACAAGTTTTGTCATTGAACCACGCAGAAATTCAAACGCAGCAAATGGAAAATATATCTGTAAATCTTGTGAAGCACCTTTCCAAAATATTCAGAAAATCTATTGTCAATAAACAAGATACAGGCAAGTTGAAAGTGGAAAGCAAGTTGTTCCAAAAAATGATTGAGAAAAAACGAGATCAAGGGTTGAAATTGTGAAAGGAGAGTTATGTCAAAATTTACAAAGGAGCAAATCGAACAAGCGAACAATATTTCTCTGGAAGAATACCTTATGTGTCATGGCGAAGAATTGAAACAATCTGGCAATGAGTTTCGTTGGATTTACCATGACTCCCAAGGGAAACACGATAGCGTTTGCATCAAAAATAATCGTTGGTATGATCACAAAAATCAAAAGGGTGGCTATACCATTTCGTTCTTGGAAGAATTTTATGGTTTGGATTTCAAAGGGGCAATGGCAGAGTTGTTGGACAATACCGCTTTGCAAATGGAAGTGTCCTATCACACAAAACCAAAGCCAGAATTTATCCTTCCAGAAAAATCAAAATACAATCAAAAAGTCTATGAATACTTGGTGGGTAAACGATATATCCGCCAAGAATTTGTAGACTTTTTTGTTTCCAAAGGAAAGATTTATCAAGGATTTCAATTTAACAACATCGTTTTTGTTGGTACGAAACCAAATGGAATACCCCAATCGGCAAGTGCGAAAAGTCCGTACAATTCCTTTCGTTCAACGGTGAAAGGTTCTGATATGAATTATGGATTTTGTCATCGTGGAACCAATGAACATCTGTATGTGTTTGAAAGTGCGGTGGATATGTTATCTTTTATGACATTGCAAAAGGATTTAGAAAAAGGGAATAGCTACTTGTCGCTGGATGGCTTGTCGCCCAAGGCAATGCTTAGATTTTTGGAAGAACAGAACAATATCAAGCACATCCATATTTGTATTGACCATGATGTGGCTGGCATTGAAACCTATGATAAATTTTATGATATGTTATCTGAAAAAGGCTATACGATCAATCGTTTGTTGTCTAAAAATAAAGATTGGAATGAGGATTTAAAAGAACTACATGGAGAAATACCAAAATCAGCAGTTCCACATACAAAGATAGAACAGTACAAAATAGTTGCTGAAAAAATGATAGGTCGAGTAGGTCAGGGATATTACTATCCCTTTCCCCTCTAAGAACCGTGCATGAGAGTTTCCCCTCACACGGCTCAAGCAATTCTAAACATCTGCCAATACAGATGTCGGCTAGTCAACTAACGATGTTGTTTATAACATTTGTCATGCACAAGGTAACGAACTATTTGTCCGTTTTTTTTTTGTTCTCGCACATTCCATTGAATATCAGCAGTAATTGCTTCCCCACAAAGAGGACATTTGCGTTCCTGCTTATTCCACATATAAAGCAATGAATTTCTACCTTTTAGAGATAAAAGCATTTTATAGGTCATTCGTTCTTCAAAGTATGATTTCCATTCTACATCAAATGGATTGGCTTCCCCTTTTATTTTCTTATGTCTAATAATTTTAGTATCAAACACAAATTTCAGTGGGAATATATCTACCTTTCCATTCTTTATAGACTTGACTAAGAAAGTCCAACGTCTTGTTTTATAGAAATGAAAATACTTATTCGCAATCCAACGTTTCCCTTTTTTAGGGTGTCGTCTTTTTGCCCATTGCCACAGCTTTTGGAAGATTTGGTTATCCACTCTTTGGAATGTTCTTGAAGAAGCCCCACACCTATAGTAGTTTGCCCAACCTGTTAGTTTAGGGTTTAATAACCTGATTAATGTCTCTTGCGTACAAGATTTATTGCTATCAATTACATACCTAATATTATCTAGGAACTTCTTTACACTTTTTTTAGATGGTTGTGTAAGTAGTACACCTTTGAATTTCCTAACATTAAATCCTAGAAAATCAAACTGGAATGTCAACACTTTTTTGGACAATTTTTATAAGGTCAGTACCCGATATTCGGCTGGTGTTCTATAATCCAAAGAGCCATGCAAACGTATGTTATTGAACCAATGCACATAGTCTGCAAGTTCTAACTTCAATTGCTCCAAACTGACGAAATTTCGTCCTCGAACAAATTCTGTTTTGAATACCTTGAAATTGGCTTCTGCAACTGCATTATCATAGGGGCAGCCCTTCATGCTGAGGGATCGTTTGATCTGAAACACATCTAACATTTCATCAATGAGATAGTTTTTAAACTCGCTGCCGCGATCGGTATGGAACAGCTCGATTTCAGATAAATTCCCTTTGATTGTTGCAAAAGCATCATATACCAACTGAGCATTTTTGTGAAGTCCTGCACTAAATCCAACGATTTCTCGGTTGAATAAATCAATTAAGATACAAACATAGTTCCATTTATAGTTCACTCGAACATACGTCAAATCCCCAACAATTACTGCATTGGGAGGCTGGTTATCAAATTGACGAGCTAGTTCGTTTTTTACTGGCGACTCATTGCATTGTTGCTTTTGTGGTTTGAACTTGGCAACGGTATAGACCGAAATTAGCCCTAAACGTTTCATAATGCGGCAAATTCTGCGTCTAGAAACCTGTTTGCCCAACTTCTTCAGCTCTTTTTTCATTTTACGACTTCCGTAGACTTCTTTATTTTCATAAAAAATCCGTTCAATTTCTTGTTCTAATTCCGTATCATCTTTCTTGGACGAAGCCTCGTAATAGTAGGTACTCCTGCTGATTTCAAGGCATTTACACATGGCTGATATAGAGTATTTGTGTCGATTTGCTCGAATTACAATTACTTTCGTCCGAATATCAGCGCCGCTTGCTTTAGTATGTCATTTTCCATTCGTAGCTGTTGTAGCTCTTTACGAAGTTTGATGAGTTCAGCTTCTTCTGGTGTGCGATTATCAGCTTCTTTTGTAGAACCAGTAGCATTGTAACGCTGTATCCAGCGATTCAGTGCCGATGGTGTTAAATCGTATTCACGATTGATATCTGCTTTCGATTTTCCGTTGTTATATAATTGAACCATCTGCTGTTTAAATTCTTCTGTAAATTCTCTTCGTTGTCGTTTTTTAGTCATGTAATCATCTCCTTATTTTATATTAGTTTTATTTTACATGACCTTATCTTTTCTGTCTAGTTAAGTATAGCCATTCCAAGCTGTTTTGGCAGAGTCATAGGAGGATTAGAGAAATGGGAAGACGTAGTATATCGATAGATGAAAAGATAGAACGAGCTAAAGAACATGTATTCAAATGTAAAGATAAATATGATGAAGCACTAGCAGAGTTAGTTGCATTGCAGGAGAAGAAAAGTGATCTGCAAAAACAAGAGTTACTGGAAGCTATGGAGAATAGCACACGAAGTTACGAGGACATTTTGAAGTTTCTTGAAGGTAAATAAACATTAGGTCTGGGACGATTTTGTAAACGTCCTAGACCTATAAATGTTTTAGTGGGTAAATTTCAGGAAGTTGAGAATATATGCAACTGTTTATGAAATTAATGAGACAGAAACTGCACTAGACCAGTTGGTTGTATTGATAGCAGAAATCAATGCTTTGAATGAAGAAGATTACACAGCAGAAAGCTGGAGTGCATTTGATTCATATGCTACTTTGTTAGCACAAAACGAAGAATCTCTTAGAAATGTTTTAAGTGAAACGGCAGCAGAGGGATATCTTACTCAGCTGACAGCGGCAAAGGATGGCTTGGTTTCAGCAGAACCAACTGCACTAGACCAGCTGGTTGTATTGATAGCAGAAATCAATGCTTTGAATGAAGAAGATTACACAGCAGAAAGCTGGAGTGCATTTAATTCATATGCTACTTTGTTAGCACAAACCGAAGAATCTCTTAGAAATGTTTTAAGTGAAACAGCAGCAGAGGGATATCTTACTCAGCTGACAGCGGCAAAGGATGGCTTGGTTTCAGCAGAACCAACTGCACTAGATCAACTGGTTGTATTGATAGCAGAAATCAATGCTTTGAATGAAGAAGATTACACAGCAGAAAGCTGGAGTGCATTTGATTCATATGCTACTTTGTTAGCACAAACCGAAGAATCTCTTAGAAATGTTTTAAGTGAAACGGCAGCAGAGGGATATCTTACTCAGCTGACAGCGGCAAAGGATGGCTTGGTTTCAGCAGAACCAACTGCACTAGATCAACTGGTTGTATTGATAGCAGAAATCAATGCTTTGAATGAAGAAGATTACACAGCAGAAAGCTGGAGTGCATTTGATTCATATGCTACTTTGTTAGCACAAACCGAAGAATCTCTTAGAAATGTTTTAAGTGAAACGGCAGCAGAGGGATATCTTACTCAGCTGACAGCGGCAAAGGATGGCTTGGTTTCAGCAGAACCAACTGCACTAGACAAGCTGGTTGTATTGATAGCAGAAATCAATGCTTTGAATGAAGAAGATTACACAGCAGAAAGCTGGAGTGCATTTGATTCATATGCCACTTTGTTAGCACAAACCGAAGAATCTCTTAGAAATGTTTTAAGTGAAACAGCAGCAGAGGGATATCTTACTCAGCTGACAGCGGCGAAGGATGGCTTGGTATTGGCAGAAGTATCATCAGTAGACAAACTGATTGAGCTGATAGCAGAAATCAATGCTTTGAATGAAGAAGATTATACAGCAGAAAGTTGGAGTGCGTTTGATTCATATAGCAACTTGTTAGCACAAAGCGATGATGCAATCAGAACATTATCGGAAAGTGTTGCAGAACTATATATCACAGCATTAACAACAGCAAAAGAAGGGTTGGTATTGGCAGAAGTATCATCAGTAGACAAACTGATTGAGCTGATAGCAGAAATCAATGCTTTGAATGAAGAAGATTATACAGCAGAAAGTTGGAGTGCGTTTGATTCGTATAGCAACTTGTTAGCACAAAGCGATGACGCAATCAGAACATTATCGGAAAGTGTTGCAGAACTATATATATCGGCATTAACAACAGCAAAAGAAGGATTAGTATTAGCATCTTCAATTGAGCGATTAATTATACTGATAGCGGAAATCAATGCTTTGAATGAAGAAGATTACACAGCAGAAAGCTGGAGTGCAGTTGCTTCATATAGCGACTTGTTGGCACAAAGCGATGATGATATCAGAACATTACCAGAAAATGTTGCGGAATTATACATCACAGCATTAACTGCGGCGGTAGAAGGGTTGGTATTGGCAGGAAGTGCATCAACTTCTGAATTTGAAGACGGTGTTTACGCTGTTGATTTTGTTCTGTACAACTCAAGGCTCAAAACCAGTACACCTGGTTTATATAATCCTGAAATTGGTAGACAGGTATTTTTGGAAGTGGAAAATGGAGAATATACTGTTACATTTAGAAAAGTGGATACGGATTTGGATGTAAGAATGCAAATTCTAAACCAAGAGTATTATAGTGACACCGAAACTCTATTTGGTCAACAATCTGGGGACAAGAATTTTCTTCCTAGCATCAATATTGATGATTTGGTGTACAATTCGGCAGTAGAAGCTGGTTGGGATGCAACATATAACCACTATTGGTACGATACAGACTATGAAGTTAATGAAAACTATACAGATTATAGTGTTCCTATGGTGGATATGTCTAGTGATATATTGAGCTTGATATACGAATCAAAATATTCTGCTGGCTATATGACGAGCAGAATGGGATATATAGATTTTAGTGAAACAACAGCGGAAAAAATTGACTTGGAAGCATTCCGAGCAGCTTCCACTGTTGGACTAAAAGTAATCAAAGCCTATGAAAATACAACGATTGCAGATGGTGTTTCAGTGGATGCTTTCGTCACTGAAAATGCAAAATGGGATGTGGAGGATGATATCGCTACATTGACCGTTGCAATTGCAGATGATTATGTTGACATGATGAATGCGGCAACCATCACCATTTGGAATGGAGAAGATACTTTTAAATTGACAGACAATAGTTTGGTATTTGAATTTGATTTATCAGATGCTTCCGATATTGCTTTGGGACGTACCATTTATGTACAGGCAGATGGAAATTCAAATGTGAGAATGATTTATATCTATCCAACAATGGAAGAAGTGGAAGATGTGATTATCACAGACAGCGCCACAGGTGCAAGAGTTGTGACAACCAGCAATATTTTGCCAGATACAACAAGCTTAAATGCGTATGAAATTACAAGTAACTCTTCTGACACAGAAGATGCGGCTGCATATAGCTTGTTCTATAATAACTTGGCTAATTTAGTTAATGATGGTCATATGCAGATGTACAATTATTATTATGAATCTGCAAGTGGTACACAATTCAGCACAACATCTCAAGCGGTACGCATGGAGTTTAAAATTCCTAGCGGTTGGGATGAAGACCAAATCAAATTATCCTATTGGGGTGGAACAGGAACAGGTGGTATCGACTTAGATACATCTGTAACAGCAACATTGGTTGGTGTTGAAAATGGTTACTATGTCATTGAAACTACTAAAATTGGGTATTTCTGCTTGCATGAAATGAAAGATTTGACACAGGCTGGCACAGGTGAAGGTTTTGCAGATGGTACATATAGTATTCCATTGAGTGTTTACCACTTGACCAGTGAAAATCAACTTTCTATGGCAGATCAATGCTTAAATGGCGATGTGACAATTGTGGTCAAAGATGGTGTAAAAACAATTTATTTTGATTTCGAGGGCGTTACCATTGATACTTCCTTTGGCTATATGACACAAATGTGGCTTTATGATGAAGATATGACATTTAGTGGCACCTCTGTTAGTGGTTCCACAACACAAGTTGTATACACAGATTATCTTATGGACGATGATGGAAACTTCTTGAATGATGTGTACAATGAAGGCGGTTTCAATTACTATCCTACAACAGGATATGCAACACTTGTCAGCGATGATGCACAATGGCCTGTTCGCTTCCGTGTACCAATCATGGATTTGATTGGCGGCGGCGATTATGCACAAGATGCTTGGTTGACTTTGGACTGGGCAAATGCAGAGAAAACTTCTGACGAAACACCAGAACCACCAATTGGAGATGCACTCAATGAAGTGATTGCAATTGCAAATGTGGTGACAGGTGATTTCCCAACAAGTCTATCTGAAACATTCTTGGAAGCAAAAACAGCAGCAGAAACAGTGGCTGCAAATGAAGATGCAACTTTCGCAGAACAAACAGCTGCACAAGTGGCTTTGCGTGATGCAATTGATGCGTTGATTTATTTGACAGATGGTGATGATAGCGGCAGTGGTGGTGGGACAATAACACCTCCAACTGGTACAAATGATGAAATGGAAGTTGGCAGTTATTACTATGTTGGTGTAGAACTTTGGCATTCAACAAATTCTCAACTTTCTATGGGCGATTCTGCCTTTGAAAACAATCGTAATGCGTTGGTTTATGTAGAAGATGATGGCTATTATATCGAAGTTGCTACAAACCCAATTACCATTGCAGATATTACCGCTGGTATTGGTAGCGTTTATGGCGATAGCAATATGAGTAGTGTACAAATCTTGGAAACAGAAACTTTGCCAAATGGCGAAGATTATATTGCGAAATTTGCATTCAATACAGATGATCAAGAAGATTCTTATATGATTACTGTAACTGTTCCAGGTTCTCCAATGGTAGGCTCTTTTGATGCAAGATTGGTATTGGATTGGACAAATGCAACAGAAACATCTGATACATCTTTGAAACAAGATAGCAGTGCTGCAGCTGGTTCTGTAACAACTGAAGAAGAATTGGAAACAGAAGAAGCGGTTGCGGATGCAGTCACAGAAGATGGCAAAACAACAGTGGAAATCACAGCTTCTGCAACACAAAATGGTTCTACAATCGAATCTAGTGTTTCTGAAGAAACTATGAGTGCTGCCATTGAAAATGCAATTGGTGCAGATGAAGATGCAACAGTTGAAATCATCATCACCATTCCAACAACAACAACTTCTACAGGTATGGAAGTGACATTGCCAGCAAATGCTTTGGAAGTTTTGTCTGAAACAGAAGGTGCAACCTTGGTCATCAATTCTGATAAAGAAACATTGACCATTGACCAAGAAGCGATGCAAGCAATCCACGAACAAGCAGATGGCAAAGAATTTACAATCGCAATCGCAGCAGCAGATACAGATGAACTTTCTGATGCAGCACAAGAAGCCATTGGCGATGCAGTTGTATATGAACTTTCTATCCTTGTAGATGGCGAAAAAATCACTGATTTTAATGGTGGTAGCTTGTACTTCACATTGCCATACACATTGGCAGATGAAGAAGTTTCTGAAGGCATTGTTGTTTATTATGTAGACGATGAAGGCAACAAAGAAGCAAGAGAAACCACCCATGATGCAGATACAAATGAAGTAAGATTCAAAACAGGTAGATTGTCTGTATACATGATTGGATATGAAGAAGTTGTGGAAGTTTGGGAAAGTCCATTCACAGATGTAAGTGCATCTGATTGGTTCTTTAGTGCAGTTGAATTTGCAGTGGAAAATGGCATCTTCAGCGGTACAACAGAAACAACCTTCTCTCCAAACCAAGATATGACAAGAGCAATGCTCGTAACTGTTCTTTGGAGAATGGAAGATCAACCATACACAACTACAAGAGGTATGTATGAATTTACAGACGTTGTAGAAGATGCGTACTATGAAACAGCTGTTCAGTGGGCAGCAGAAAATGGCATTGTTTCTGGTTACAGCGAAGATGTATTTGGTGTAAATGATGTTGTAACAAGAGAACAATTGGTTGCAATTTTGCAAAGATACACAGCATTCAAAGATGCAGATGTGAGTGCAGAAGCTGACCTTTCTGGTTATGTGGATGCAGAAAACATTGCAGGCTATGCAACAAGTGCTTTTGGTTGGGCAGTGGAAAAAGGAATTGTTTCTGGTACATCCGAAACAGAACTTTCTCCAAAATCTGGTGCAACTAGAGCGCAAGTGGCAAGAATTTTGGAAAATCTTGCAAAATAAGAAAGTCCCTAAATAAATTCAATATATTTACAGCAGGCTGTTCTCTTAACTGGGAATGGCTTGTTGTGTATTAAATGAATGGCACACATTGCCTAGAAAAGGAGAATTTGTATGAAAATAAGTAGAAAAATAGTGGGTGCATTGGTATGTTCTGTGATGATTTCATCATCAGCAGTGGCGTTTGCAGCTGACAATCAGTTGGTGACCATCGACTTATGGAACGCAGTTTCCGACCAAGCATCTATGGGGAACATCGCAACAGATAACAACGGACAAGCACTTTATAATCCAGATGAAAACACCTTGCAAATTGGCACAAATCCAGTGGATGTCAGTGGGTTTATGTCTGCCATTACAAAAGCAAGATATGATACAACAGGCAAAGGCAACTATGAAGATGTAACCATTTTGACTACAGACATTATGGAAACTGGTACCAAAAATGATGGTACAAATCATGTGGTGGAATATTTGAGTAGTTTTGAAATTGAATTGCCTTCTTACTTGACAAAGAAAGGCATTGAGTACATTCCACTACAAATGTCAGTACCATACACACCAATGGACGTTGTTGTGGGAACAGGCTATTTGGATTCCAGATTGCGTATCAACTGGGATGAAATGGAAGCAACCACTTTGGAAATTTATGTACCCAATACAGAAATGAGTTCTGGAGAGGTTTCAAAGGTAGAATATACAGATGTAACAACAGGAATTGAATTTAAAGCAGATACCACAGCAGTTGCTTCTGATGCAATCGTTTCTATTGTAGAAATCACAAGCGGAGATGATTACAATACAGCAAAAAGTGCTTTGGGAACAACAGATTTTGATTTGTATAAAATAGTCACTCTCTTGAGTGGTGTGGAACAAGAACCATCAGGAGCAGTAGAAATTGTGTTCCAATATGCAAACGCAAGTGAAATTGAATTGTATCGTATCAATGATGATGGTTCCAAAACTGTTTTGCGTGGTATGTATAAGGATAATGAATATACCATTTCCAGCCGTAGCCTTGGGTTATTTGCAGTGGTTGGTGGCGAAAAATCTTATGTAGCACCAGAGGTTGAAGAAGTGGTTGTGGAAACACCAGTTATAGAAACAACAACACAATTTACAGATATGACAAGTCATTGGGCAAAAGAAAATGTTGCAAAAGCTGTAGAATTGGGCTTATTCAGTGGCATTACAGAAACTACATTTGCACCAAACGATAGCATGACAAATGCAATGGCAATCAGTGTTTTGTATCGTGTGGCTGGCACTCCAGAAGTTACTACAACGGAAACACAGTGGTATGCAAAAGCAGTTGCATGGGGGATTTCTGAAGGTATTGTTGGTGGATACAATGATTTTGTACCAACTGAAAACATCACAAGACAAGAGTTGGCAACTATGTTGTATCGTTATGAATTGACACAAAGTGGAGCAACAGAGAGAGCTGACCTTTCTGGCTTTACAGATGCAAATGATATTGCAACATGGGCAGAAGATGCTTTTGCTTGGGCGAATGCAATGGGCATCATCAATGGCATGAGTGCAACCACACTTGCACCAACAGAAGGAGCAACCAGAGCGCAAGTGGCAACTATGTTTGTCAGTTATACAAGTTGATTATGAAAAATTGCTGAGGGGCACTGAGAAAATACAGCTTTGAAAGGGATGGTAACGTGGCACAGTTGACAACCAGACAAGAACAATATCTATTATTATTTGCCACAGTGAGTGGTGTTGACAGAACTCTTGCAGGTGCAGCAAAATATTTTGAAGTTTCAAAACCATCTGCTTTTCATATCATTGAAAATTTAATCAAAGAGGATATGTTGGAGAAACAAGTGGATAAAGAAATCATTGTAACACCTTTGGGCTTGGAGTATATCCAAGAGAAGTATGAAAGGGGGGTATTATTTTCAAAATGGATGCAAACCAGTTTGAGGTTGGTACCACTGCAAGCGGAAAAAGAAGCCAGAAGGCTGGTTACAATCCTAGAAGAAGAAACCTTGCAAGCAATGACGAAAAATATCCGAGATATTGCAATGCCAAAAAACCCAACAGATATAGATGATTTTTCAGAACGAGATTTAGACTTTCATATCTACAAAAAAGATTTAAAAACATTGTCTATGGGCGATAAAGGATTTATCAAACCAGCAACTTTATGTGAAATGGAAGGTGAAGTGTGGTTGGTTTTGCGAGCAAGAAAGTTAGAATACCGATCCAAAAAAAGAAATTTATTGCGAGGGCAGTTGTCACGTCTTTGGTATCAATACAAAAAACGGTGGCATGAAGTGGAAATTGATGAAAATGGCTTGTGCTATATTCCGTTTTCTGCAGCAGTGTGCAATGAAAAGAAGGGGATTGGTATGGTTACCATTCGTGCTCGTGCTTCTGTGGGGATTTTCACAATGCCTGAAGGGGAAGCAAAAATGATATTCAATTTGCGATGACAGGAAAAGGAGAAGGAAATGAAAAAAATATTTATGTTAGTTCTTGCGTTGGTGGCGTGTTTGAGTATGGCTGTGCCAACATTTGCTATGGATAATGGTGCGTTTTATGCCTATGTCATCACAGATTATTACAATCCAGACACAGGCAATATTGATGATGGTGGAACAGCAAATGCAGCACTTGGCGAAGGAATGTGTCGATCTGCAACAGATACAAGAGGTTTGGTGGAAAAAATTGGGGATGAATACTTTGTGACCATTCGTTTGTTGCTCCAAAGCAATACAAAAGAGGTTTCTTTCTATACCCATGCAGGATATGACCAATACCAACCTGTAAACTACACCATTATGACAGAAAATGCAATGGAAGATTCTGTGGATTATCGTTTCCAAGTGGCAGATCCATTTGCACCCATCAAAGCCACTATGTATGTGACACCAATGGGTAGAGATGTACTTTGGTATATTTATTTGGACGAAAGCACTTTGAGTAGCGATACAGGTGATTTTGTGGTGACAGCAACAGCAGATGTCATTGCAAATTTGGAACAACCAGAAGGAATTATAGCGGAAGAAGTTTTTGAAGAAACTACTGAAGAAGTTGTAGTGGAAGAAGAAACAATGGAAGCAGCTGAAGAAGAAGTCGAAGTTGAAGAAATTGCAGAAGAAACAGTAGAAGTTGTGGAAGAAGCGACAGAAACTGTGGAAATTGTGGAAGAAGAAACAACAGAAGTTGTTGAGGAAGAAAATACAGAAGAACCAACAGATGTTGCAGAAGTGGAAGAAGTTCAAGAAACAGAAGAAAAGAGTGCGTTGCCTATGGTAGTTGGAATTGTTGTGGCATTGGCTGCTCTTATGCTTGTTGTCAAAAAGAAACTTGGAGGTGGCAAATGAAATTGAAGAAAACCCTTGGGATTTTAGGCGTGACATCTTTGGCGATAGGCTTGGCTGGTTGCGTGGTCAACCAAGCACCAGAAACAACCTCGGCAGAAGTGGAGACGGAAATGGTAGAAGAAGTGGAAGAACCAAGGTTGATTGCCACATCTTACGCAACCATGCAGATTTTTGATGCACTGGGCATTGACCTCATTGCACGTTCTGAAACTGCTGGGGATTTGCCAGAAAGCTATGTGGATTTGCCTACAGTTGGCACTGCAATGTCACCAGATACAGAAGCAATTGTTATGTTGGAACCAACGGATGTTGTGGGTCCAGACACCTTGATTGAAACCATAAAGCCAACATATGATGCAGCAGATATTCCATATACTTTCATTGACTTGCAAAGTGTAGATGGATTGTATGAAAGCATTTCTATGCTTGGTGAAAAGTATGGAAAAGAAGAGGTGGCAGAACAAATTGTGGCAGAATACGAAGCATCTATGGCAAACTTCCAAGAAGCATTGGAAGGCGAAACTGCCCCTAGAGTATTGGTTTTGATGGGACTTCCAGGTGCGTATATTGCTTGCACACCCAATTCCTATGTAGGTTCTTTGGTGGAACTTGCTGGTGCAGAAAATGTGGTGCAAGTGGATACCATTGAAAACTTTGTTTCTTGGAACACAGAGGAATTATTGGCACTGGATCCAGATATGATTTTGCTGACAGCACATGGTTTGCCTGATTTGGCAATGGAAATGTTCACCGATGAATTTGCAACCAATGACATTTGGAAAAACTTCCGTGCAGTGGAAGAATACCAAGTGTTTGCATTGGATTATGACACCTTTGGCATGAGTGCAACCTTTGCTTGGACAAAAGCCTTTGATGACTTGACAGAAATTTTTTATGGAGATACATATGAAAGCTTTATTGATTGATATGGAAAATTCGTTCATGATGCTTTTGTGTGATGAGGTAAGAAGATGAATAAAAAAATAGGAGCTGGCATCGCTGGCTGTTTGATTATGGCGGTGCTGATTGTGATTTTGACCTTTACCGCCATGAAATTGGGCAGCATCGAAGTCACCTACAAAGAGCTATTCGACGGTTTGTTTGTGGCATATGACAAACGAGTGACCGTCATTTATAACTTAAGATTCCCAAGAATCATTGTGGCACTTCTAGGTGGTGCGTCATTGGCTTTGAGTGGTTTGCTGTTCCAAGCAATCCTGAAAAATCCATTGGCTGATCCTGGTATCATCGGTATTTCTGGTGGTGCAGCCTTCACAAGTGCTTTGGTATCTGCAATTTTTCCAATGTTCTATTTTGCAACACCCATCTTTGCATTTGTCGGTGGATTTGCAACCTTTTTGCTGATTTATTCCTTAGCATGGAAAGGTAGCCTCGATCCCCTTAGAATTATTTTGGTGGGGATTGTCATTTCTGCGGTCTTGGTTGGCTTGACTGAAATTGTAGGACAAATGGCAAATAGAACAGGTGTATCCGTTGTGGTGGGTGGTTTGTCCCAACTGGTATGGAATGATGTAAAGGTATTGACCATTTATTCTGTCATTGGTATTGTGGGTGCTTTGATTTTTGCACCAGCTTGCAACATCCTTGCATTGGAAGATAAAACTGTTAGAAGTTTGGGCATCAACGTAGACTTGTTGCGTTTTGGTATCTCTGTGGTGGCGGTTATCTTGGTTTCTGGCATCACAGCAGTGGTTGGCATTGTTGGATTCTTGGCACTGATTGCACCACACATTGCAAGAAAGTTGATGGGGAGCGATCATAAAATTCTAGTGCCATTTTCTGGGTTACTGGGTGGTTTCTTGCTTCTTTTGGCAGACACCATCGGCAGAATCATTGCAGCACCAAATGAAATTTCAGCAGCCATCATTATGAGTGTTCTTGGTGGTCCATTCTTCATTTGGCTTTTGAGAAGGGGGGACAAACATGATACAAATTGAAAATCTATCCTTTTCTTATGGAACACAGCAAGTGTTGCAAGGTGTTTTTGCTGAAATCGAAGATGGGAAAATCACCACCATTCTTGGGGCAAATGGTTCTGGGAAAAGTACCCTTTTGAATTTGCTTTCCAAAAATTTGAAACAACAAGAGGGCAATATCCTTTTGTATGGAGAGCCGATTGCAGATATTTCCATCAAAGAGTTTGCCAAAAAAGTGGCTATGGTACACCAAAAAAACAATGCACCAGACGATTTGACCGTGGAAAAATTGGTGGGATATGGTAGATTGCCATACACCTCGATTTTACAATCTTCCTTGGATGCAGAAAGCGAAAAACAAGTGAATCGTGCCTTGGAATTGACAGATTTGACAGCACTCAAAGAACGTGCCATTGGGACTCTTTCTGGTGGACAAAGACAACGTGCATTCATTGCTATGGCATTGGCACAAAACACAAAATATCTTTTCTTAGACGAACCAACCACCTTTTTGGATGTGAAATACCAAGTGGATATTTTGCAGTTGGTACAAAAACTAAACAAAGAAGAAGGCATCACCATCTTGATGGTACTCCATGACATCAACCAAGCAGCAGCCTATTCCCATCAAGTGATGGGGTTGAAAGATGGTGTGGTTTTGTTCAAAGGAGAGCCAAAAGAAGTGATTCACCAAGAAAGCATCTATCAATTGTATGGCAGAAAATTGCCTGTGTTTGAAGTGGAGGGAAACCTTTGTGTGTTGGCGATTGACCAAGAAGTGGCGGTGGAAAATGAAATGGATACAACAAAAGATATTTATATAGAAGAAACAGATACAAAAACAAAAGAAAAAACAGAAGAACAAACAAAAGAAGAAACAAAAGAAGAAACAAAAGAAGAAGCAGAAGAAATACAGCTTTTTGCAGCAGAAGCAACCTCCAAACCGATTGGCCGTATCATGCGAATTGTATTTATGATTGTGGGGATACTTGCCTTGGCATTGGGTTCTGTTGGTGTCATATTGCCAATGTTGCCAACTACACCATTTTTGATTGTGGCAGCCATATGCTTTGCAAAATCTTCAGAGAAACTAAACGCATGGTTCAAAGGAACGAAACTTTATAAAGACAACTTGGAATCCTTTGCAAAAAAAGAAGGTATGACCATAGCAACCAAAAGACGAATTTTGTGTAGTGTGACAGTATTGCTCGGAGTAGCAGCATTCTTTATGCGAGGTACAATCCACGGATTGATTGCACTTTTGGTGGTTTGGATTGCACACATCATTGGCTTTGGATTTTGTGTCAAAACCAAGAAATAAAGCGACAAGGACACACCCTGTATTTGTAGGGTTCGGTCTTGACCGAACCGTTGGATTTCAGAAAATGTAGGGGGTGGCGTCCTCGACATACCGAAAACCAAGATTCTTCGTCACTGAGAAACGCTCCTCAGAATGACAGGTGGTGGAGATATTCTCTGCAATGACGGGGGTTGTGCATTCGAAACGAAAAAAATAGGCATTGGAAAACGTCTTGCCTATAGATTGAGGTGAAATTATGATGATTGACAAGCGACTACTTGGTGAAGTGGTCGGTACTAAAAAATTGATACAAAAAAAGGTGGGCTTGAACTGGCTTTCTTTGGTGGCAGGCATTGGATTTTATGTTTGTCTGGCACAGCTTTTGGAAGATGTGTTTTTGGGAAATACGGCGGATGTCAAATGGATTTTATTTGCAATCCCATGTCTATTGATGCGATTTGGTTTTACAAAAAGAATTAGTTCCATATCCCATGACATTGCATCGTTGGTGAAACGAGATTTAAGAGAAAAGATATACAAAAAACTATCCAAATTGGGTGGAGGCTATCACGAGCATTTCAAAACATCGGAATTGACACAGCTTGCAACAGAGGGTGTGGAGCAAATGGAAATTTACTTTGCAAACTACATTCCACAACTGGTGTATGCCTTTTTGGCACCTGTCACATTGTTTTGTATCTATGTGAATTTTTCAGTGAAAACAGCAGTTGCTTTGTTTGTATGTGTGCCACTGATTCCAGCTTCCATCGTTGCAGTGCAGAAGTTTGCAAAAAAACTTTTGAGCAAATATTGGGGTAGATATATGGGGCTCAGTGACCGCTTTTTGGAAAACTTACAAGGCTTAACCACCTTAAAAATTTACCAAGCAGACGAAAGCAAGCACAAGCAGATGAACGAAGAAGCAGAGGAATTTCGAAAGGTGACGATGCGTGTTTTGACCATGCAACTGAATTCTGTGACAGTGATGGATGTGGTGGCTTATGGCGGTACTGCTTTGGGTATGATTTTCATTGCAATGACCTATGGAGCAGGTGAAATCTCTATGATGGTAGCCATATTTATGGTGCTATTGGCAGCAGAGTTTTTCTTGTCTATGCGAACCTTGGGCAGTTTCTTCCATATCGCAATGAATGGTGTTGCAGCAAGTGGCAGAATGTTTCGTTTGTTTGATATTCCAGAAGAAGATAAAGGTGATGTGATAGCAAGAAATGGCGATATTACATTGGAACACATGAACTTTTTCTATGGCGAAAAACAGGTTTTGTTTGACATCAATATGCACATTCCAAAGGGTAGCTTTGTTTCCATTGTAGGGGAAAGTGGTTCTGGTAAATCCACCATTTCCCATATCATCAGTGGTAGACGTAAAAATGAGCAAGGCAAAATTACCATTGGTAACGTGGATATGGCGAACATTTCCAATCGTAGTGATTTGATGACAGTGGTTTCTTTGGGTAGCTATATCTTCAAAGGCAGTGTTGCAGAAAACTTGCAAATTGCCAACCAAAAAGCAACAAAAGAAGAAATGGAAGATGTATTGCAAAAGGTGAATTTGTTGGACTTCATCAAAGAAAATGGTGGTCTTTCTATGATGATTTCGGAAAGAGGTTCCAACCTTTCTGGTGGTCAAAAACAAAGACTTGCCATTGCAAGGGCCTTGCTGAAAAATAGTGGAATTTATATTTTTGATGAAGCAACCAGTAACATTGACTCTGAAAGCGAAGCTGATATTTTAGAAGTCATCGAAGGATTGAAAGGCAAACATACCATCATCCAAATCAGTCATAGATTGCAAAATGTGGTCAATTCCGACACCATCTTCCTATTGGAAAAAGGTCATATTTTGGAAACAGGAACCCATGCGGAATTGATGGAACAGGATGGGAAATATAAAAACTTATACGAAACACAAATGGAATTGGAACGATACGGACAAGCAGTTTGGGAGGTGGCAATATGAAACGAAGTGGCTTTGGTGTAATGATTGGACTTTTGGGACTGGTCAAACCTTTGGCACACATCATGTTTTTGTGTGTTACCTTTGGTGCCATTGGCTTTTTGTGTGCCATCGCCATCACTGTCTTAGGTGGTGAATTGATTTTAACCACCTTGGGCGAATCCTATTTCCAACTGGGATTCAAAAGCATCTGTGGAATTGTGTTGGCTTGTGCTTTGCTCCGTGGTGTGTTTCGCTATGCAGAACAGACTTGTGGACATTACATTGCCTTTAAACTTTTGGCGGTGATTCGAGATAAGCTCTTTG
The DNA here is from genome assembly GCA_030067835.1 of Chakrabartyella piscis. Classification (GTDB taxonomy): domain Bacteria; phylum Bacillota; class Clostridia; order Lachnospirales; family Anaerotignaceae; genus Chakrabartyella; species Chakrabartyella piscis. Next base: position 2,617,349 of record CP092441.1, on the reverse strand, counting down.
CAGTGCTTAGAAAATTGGCACCAGCTAAGTTGGAAACTCGTTCCAGAGGGGATTTGGTCACCCTCATCACAAGTGATATTGAACTTTTGGAAGTGTTCTATGCACATACCATTGCACCTGTTTGCATTGCGATTGTGGTGTCTTTGATTATGTCGGCAGTGATTGGCACTTTCCATGTGGGATTGGGTATTTTTGCCTTGGTTGCTTATGGTGTGATTGGCTATATCTTGCCTGTCTGTTTGTGGCAAAAGGACAACAAAGATGGCTTGGATATTCGTAATAAACTAGGTAATCTCAATGGCTTTTTCCTAGAATCCTTGCGTGGCATGGAAGAAACTTTGCAATACAATGGCACAGAAAAACGATTGGACGAAGTCAATGAAAAGACCGAAGAAATCAATGGATTGCAACACAAAATCAAGAAACAAGAAGGTTGGAACTTTGGTATGTCTGGCTTCTTTGTCAGTGCATTGACCTTGTGTATGGTAGGATTGAATATTTATCTGAAATCAGATTTTCAAACCACTTTGTTGACCACATTGATGTTGTCATCTTCTTTTGGACCAGTGCTTGCACTTTCCAATCTTTCTACAACATTGACTTCTACCATTGCATCAGGAGAACGTGTGCTGGATTTGTTGGAAGAACAACCACAAACCAGTGAAATCTACGAAGGCAAAACACCAGAATTTACAGGTGCAAAAGTAGAAAATATAGATTTTTCGTATGGAAAAGAACAGATTTTGTTGGATGTATCTATGGAATTGAAAAAAGGGCAGATGGTTTCTTTGACAGGTGCCAGTGGTTCAGGAAAATCCACTTTGTTGAAGTTGTTTATGCGTTTTTGGAGTGCAGAATCAGGAGTGGTTTCTGTTTCTGGTGAAAACATAGATGAAATCCAAACGAAACATCTACGAGATATGGAAGGCTATATGACACAGGATACAGACTTATTCCAAGGGACTTTGCGAGAAAATATCTTGTTGGCAAAGGAAGATGCAACAGAGGAAGAAATGGTTGTGGCAGCCCAAAAAGCATCCATACATGACTTCATTACAATTTTGCCAGATGGATATGATACAAAGGTTGCAGAGCTTGGCGAAAGCCTTTCTGGTGGAGAACGTCAAAGAATTGGCTTAGCAAGAGCCTTCTTGCAAGATGGCGACTTTATCCTATTGGATGAACCAACAGCCAACTTGGATAGTTTGAATGAAGGGATGATTTTAAAATCCTTGCATGAAGCGAAAAAAGACAAAACCATTTTGATGGTGTCACATAAAGCGTCTACCATTGGTGTTGCGGATGTAAATTATCATCTGGATGGTGGCAGAATGAGTTGAAATAACAAATAGAAAAAATAAATAGAAAGAGTAAATAGAAAAAGTAAATAGAAAAGTAGATAGAGTATAAGGAATCTTCCTTGTAATTCCTTGTAATTCTTTGTAATAAAATCTCCAAGTTGATTGTATATGACATACACCAATTTGGAGATTTTTTCAATATTGGGGTATTTCTTTTTGTATTTGAGATTAGACAGCCAGCATTTGGGGCTGTAAGCAGTGCCTTATGGCTCTCAAAAAGTAATAGGGCAACACCGCACAACTCTCTATCACAACCTTTGCGGTTTATTTTCCCGTCAGAATCACCAAAAATACTCGACGATATTTCCTATATCGCCTGTGTTTTTTGATAATTATGATGAAAAAATCTACTCGCAAATTTTGAAATTAGAGTTATGCAGTGTTACCCTAGACCATTTTCATAAAGAAAGCATACATAAATCATAAAGCCTGAGTTGCAATAAGGCAAAAGTAGAACACAAAAAAAGCATTTTTTTCTAGTGCTTAAGGTGAACTATCCACGGACTTATTGCGCACAAAACTAGGGCAACACCGCTGGGTATGAAACGCAATCTTTGCGGTATTTCCCTAACACACGTCTGAGGATATTTCTCTGACGTGTGTTTTTTTGCCTTTTTACATCTGATGTGAGGGGGTAGGCGTATGTTTTGTATTGCATATATGAAGGAAAAAGTACGTTCACCACCGCTTCTAACATTTTGAAAAATCCAATCAAAGTGTAGAAGTGGAGGAAAAACAATGGAGGAAAGAAGAAAGAGCAAAAAGGAATATAGAGCTTTATATCCAGGGGTAAGTGATGAAATCATTGATTTTTTGCAGGAAAGCGACCGAAAGATGGCGTATTTCACAAAGGATTTGAAAGAAGAAAAGTTTTATAAGAATGAAGAAAAATTAGTGATTTATTTCATTCCCAGTAGGGAAGATTCCTTGGAGCGATTGCAAGAGGATACCAATGCCCAGTTTGGCACTCTGGACAATGTGGAAGAAGAAGCAATCAAAAATATAAGGATTGAACAATTGAACAGGGAGTTGGAAACATTGGACGTAGTTGAGTTGGAATTGATAGATGCGTTGTTTCGCAAGGAACTTACACAAAGGGCGTATGCAGAATGCATTGGAAAAGCACAAAGTACGGTGAGTAAAAGGCTGAAAAAGCTCTTGGAAAAGCTGGGAATGAAAAAAATTTCAAAAAAATTGCAAAAAGTGGTGTTCAAGTGCTCGTTTCAACGGCTAAGTATATGAGGGGGTTTAGCCAACACCACACAACTCCGAATTACAACCTTTGCGGTTTATTTTCCCATCAAAATCACCTAAAATACTCGACGATATTTCCGATATCGCCTGCGTTTTTTGATAATTATGATGAAAAAATCTACTCGCAAATTTTGCAATTAGAGCTATGCGGTATTGTCGTTATATTCTTCTCATTGCTCTTTGAAAATTGCATATGAGAAACCAAAATACAAAAGTTGATGGTCCCAAAAGGAAAAGCACATCAGGAATGTCGCCAAGAAGCATCTGTAGAGAATTTACCAAGATTTACCAAGAAATACCTGTAGAAATCTCTATGAAAAAGTAAGGTGTCGAGCGATATACATCTGCCTGAAAAATAGACTATGGTGGTCTATTTGCAATAATACCATCAATGGCATAATGATACTTCTGTCCAGTCACAGCAATAAAAGCAATGAGGGCAGCCGATGGAGAACCTGTTGGGGGTGAGAAGCCCATGATGCAAGCTGACCACTTGCAGTTTTGGTGGATGTAACAACAATCTTAATGTTAGAAGCCATGAGAATCAGTGGTGTAAAAATCACTGGTTCTTATGTTTGTGATATTAGAGGGATACAAAGAAGAAGTTCAAAGAGAAAAACAAAAGAGAGGGGATGTACTTATGGAAGAAAGAACAATCACTCGTGGAGAAATATATTATGCAAATCTGGGTGCAGGTGTTGGTTCGGAACAATTTGGTATCAGACCGGTTTTGATTTTGCAAAATAACATTGGCAACCGTTACAGTCCAACTGTTATCGTAGCACCAATTACTACAAAATTGAAAAGGACAATACCTACCCATGTGAGGGTATCGTCTATACCGAAGTTGGAAGTACATTCTTGTGTATTGCTGGAACAAATTCGAACCATTGATCGTGAGCGATTGCAAGAATATATTTGTACTGTTCCAAAGTATAAGTTGAAACAAATTAACATGGCACTGGAAATTAGCGTTGGTTTGAATTCTGATTTTCTATAAGGAGGGATTTTATGTATATGATAGCTGAAATGGAGGCAATGGCTGAAAAAATCAAGAAAGAACATGACATTACCAACAAGGAAAATAAGAATGAAGTGGAATACAAAATGTCTCTCAAAATGCTAAAAATTTTTCTTCGCAGAGGAATTATAGACGATGTGGAATATGCCCAAATTGATGCACTTAATAGAGAAAGTTTTTCTCCATACCTAAAGGAAGTATATGTGTAATAACATCAGGGCAACACCCCACAGCTTTTTATCACAACCTTTGTGGTTTATTTCTCCGCCATATTCGTCAAAAATACTCGATGATATTTCCGATATCACCTCCGTTTTTTGGCAACTATGGCAAAAAAATATCCGCACAAATTTTGCAATTAAAGTTGTGTGGTATTACCCTAGCTATTCATAGCGTTATAGAGTATTGTTGCTTGTTGAAAGGAGGAGAAGATATGGAAAAAACAGTGAAAATCATTCCACCAGTAAAAAAGAAAGTTTTACAAGAATTAAAGCCAAAGCTAAAAGTTTGTGCTTATTGCCGTGTGAGCACCGATAGCACCAAACAACACACATCATACATAGCACAAGCCGAATATTATGAAAGCTATATCAAAGCAAATGACCAATGGGATTTTGTTGGAGTCTATGCAGATGAAAGTAGCGGTACAAAACTGAAAAATCGTGATGGCTTCAATCGAATGATAAAAGATTGTGAAAGGGATAAAATCAATCTGATTATCACCAAATCCATTACAAGATTTGCAAGAAATACCGTAGACTTGATAGATACGGTTAGAAATCTAAAATCAATGGGTGTTGATGTATATTTTGAAAAAGAGAAAATCAACACCATATCTACGCAAAGTGAATTGATGCTCAGTATTCTGAGTTCCATTGCACAAAGTGAATCTGAAAATATTTCTGAAAACTCAAAATGGAGTGTGCAAAAAAGATTTCGAGATGGTACGTTCAGAGTATCGTGTATCGCTTATGGTTATGTGAAAGATCAGGATGGAGAGATTATCATTGATGCAGAAAAATCTGAAATAGTACGCAGAATATTTGACGAATATCTATCTGGAAAAGGAACACATCTCATAGCAAAAGGATTGATTGCTGATGGCATAGAAACTATTAGAACTTCAGAAAAATGGAGCGACAATGCCATCAAAGTGATTTTACAAAATCCAATTTACCAAGGTGAACTTGTATTGCAAAAAACATACACCACCGAAGGTGTGCCATTTATCAAAAAGAAAAACAATGGTGAACTTCCTATGTTTAGCATCAAAGATAATCGCGAACCCATCGTATCAAAAGAAGAATTTCAAGCAGTGCAAGAGATTTTTGAGTACAGACGAAAACAAGCTAAAATTGACGATAGTGGCAAAAATCAAAATCTATATGAATTCAGTGGAAATCTTATTTGCAAGCAGTGTGGCAATACATTCCGTAGACAAAAAATCTATATTGGAAAACCATATGAAAAGGTGCAATGGTGTTGCAAGACACATATATACAATAAGGGTATATGTGATTTGACAGCAGTGAGAGATGATGTGATCAAAAATGCTTTTTGTACTATGTGGAACAAATTGGTAAGCAATTATGAAGAAATTTTATTACCATTGCTTGCTTCTCTCAAACAACTTAGAATGAGTGAAGAAGAACAAGAAAGAATGGCAGAATTGAAAAATAAAATAATCGAATTGAATGAGCAGAGCCGTATTCTAAGTAGAGTTGCATCGAAAGGATATATGGACTCTGCTATTTTTATATCTGAACAAACTGCGATCAATGTGCAAGTAACAGAATGTAAAAAAGAGATGGATAGAATGTCTGACGAAAGTGCTTACGAAAGCGAAATTGCTGGAACACTCAGAATATTGCAAATCATACGATACAATCCACAGGTGCAAATGGAATACCAAGAAGAAATTTTCAAGGCAGTGGTCGAAAAAGTATATATTGGAAAAGACATTACATTCGAACTCATCAATAGCTTGGAGTTAACAGAAGAAATGAACTAAAAAAATAGATGATGAAATGGAGGTGGAAAAATGAAAACATATATACCAATCGGTTACAAGATGGAGAATGGAAAACTCGTTATAGATGAGGTGAAATCCCAAACAGTAATCAAAATTTTCAATGAGTATGTTGACGGAAAAAGCATACTTGCCTTGTCAAAAGAGTTGACAGCAAATCAAGTACCGAATGCAAATGATAAGACAAACTGGGCGAGTATAGCGGTTGGAAGAATATTGGAAAATGTCAAGTACTTGGGAGATGAACTGCACCCAAAGTTAATAGAACGAGAAATCTTTGAACAGGCAGCTGCAATTAGAGCAAGAAGAAATAAACAATTAAATAGAGGGATTTTTCGTACAGATTATCAAAAGAAAAATGTTTTTACAAACAAGATTTATTGTGGAACTTGTGGTGAAGGATATCGAATGTATGTAGAACATAGTGGAAAACCTTATGAAAAACGAAGATGGAAATGCAAAAAGTATATCTACAAAAACAGAGTGTTATGTAGAAACTTGTTTTACACCAAGGAAGAATTGATGGAACTATCTATAAAGGCAATCAATATGGTGATTACCAAACCAAAACTATTGGATCAAAAGCCTGTACGATATAAATCAAGAAAAAGTGAAGAACTATTGGAACTGGAAAGACAGATTGAAACACTAGAAGAAAATGAGGCATTCTCTTCGTCAGAATTGAAAGACCTTATTTTCAAACGAGCTATGTTGATCTATGAAGAATCCAAGGTAGATGACTATGAAGTACATACACAGTTGATCCAAGAAGTGTTGGCAGATGTTACACCACTTACGGAGTTTGATGAGGAAATTTTCTGCCAAATCATAGAACGAATCACAATCTATGAAGATGGAATGGTACAAATTCAATTTATCAATGGAGTGATAATAACAGAACAATACAAACTAGGAAAGGAAGATGAAAATGGCAGTTGCTAAGAAAACAGTGGCAATCATACCACCACAAATGAAATACGATAAAGGCATCAGAATGGAACAGAAGAAATTAAGAGTTGCTGCTTATTGTCGTGTCAGTACACTACTCGAAGAACAAGAAAATAGCTATGAAACCCAAGTGGAACACTTCACCAATAAAATCAATCAAAATCCAAATTGGAAGATGGCTGGAATATTCGCTGATGATGCTGATATAATAGGACATAATCAATAAACCTTTAAACAAAGGGTTTGCAGATTAAGTCCTATTTTTTTATACCCTAAAACCCATTTACCCCAACCCCTAAAACCAAAGAACGAAAGGAGAATTTATACTTATGGCAAAAGTAATAGCGATAATCAACGAAAAAGGAGGAACAGGCAAAAGCACCACGGCAACGACACTTGGCTATCTGCTTGCAAAACAGAATAAAAAAACTCTTGTCATAGACTTTGATGGTCAAGGCAATGCAAGCACTATTTGTGGCATCGCAAATACAAACCAAGTGGAAATTACCATTGCCGACCTGCTCGGTCATGTGATACTTGAAAAAGAACTGCCCGATCCTACTGAGTACATTTACCATAATGAAAATGGTGTTGACCTTATCCCTGCAAATAGTGAACTGTTTACTCTTGAAAGAAATCTTTGCAACGTGAACTTTCGAGAGAAAAAGTTACTCGAAATTGTAAATCCTTTGAAAGAACTCTACGATTACATTATCATCGACTGTATGCCCCAAATTGGTACACCGATGATGAATGTAATGATGTGTGCGGACAGCATCATAATTCCAACCCAAGCGGAACTGTTGTCAATGCAAGGTTTATCCGAGGTGTTAAAACACTATCAGATCATCAAAGAAAACGGCAACCCAAAGCTAACCATTGAGGGCATACTTGTGACGATGGATTCACGTAACACAATGTTGTCGGCACTTGTCAATGAAATGCTAAATGACAAATTTGGCAACAATATCAGAGTTTTCAAAACTCGTATACCTCGTTCCATTAAGGTTGCGGAGGCTTGTATGTATCAGCAGACAATATGTGAGTATCTGCCCGATAACCCTGCCGCCATTGCCTATGAAAATTTTGCAAAGGAGTTGATAAATATTGGCTCTTAAAAAACCACCCATTCAGTTGGAATCATTTATTGATATGTTTCCCGACAAGCAAGAACCCGAAACAGTAACTACAAGTGGCATTACTGAAATGGCATTTTCCAAAATGCAATCATTTCCAAACCATAAATACAAATTGTATGAAGGTCAGCGACTTCAAGATATGGTAGATAGTATCAAAGAATTTGGCATTATCACACCTATCATCTTGTGGCACAATGAAAATGGCGAGTATATTATACTCAGTGGTCACAATCGTAAAAATGCGGGTGAACTTGCAGGACTTGACAAAGCACCTGTTGTAATTAAAACAGATTTGACATTGGAAGAAGCAAGGCTCATTGTCAATGAAACCAATTTACGACAGCGTTCCTTTACCGATTTATCACATTCGGAACGTGCATATTGCCTATCGGAACATTACAGTGCAATGAAGTCACAAGGTAGAAGAAATGACCTTTTGAAAGAAATAGAAATCCTCTTAAACCCCGATGATAGCAAGGAAAATTCAACTTCTGCTGAAGTTCAGCAGAAGTTGGAAAGTAGAGATAAACTCGGTCAAGATTATGGACTTTCCAAGGACAAAGTGGAATGTCAACACTTTTTTGGACAATTTTTATAAGGTCAGTACCCGATATTCGGCTGGTGTTCTATAATCCAAAGAGCCATGCAAACGTATGTTATTGAACCAATGCACATAGTCTGCAAGTTCTAACTTCAATTGCTCCAAACTGACGAAATTTCGTCCTCGAACAAATTCTGTTTTGAATACCTTGAAATTGGCTTCTGCAACTGCATTATCATAGGGGCAGCCCTTCATGCTGAGGGATCGTTTGATCTGAAACACATCTAACATTTCATCAATGAGATAGTTTTTAAACTCGCTGCCTCGATCCGTATGGAACAACTCGATTTCAGATAAATTCCCTTTGATTGTTGCAAAAGCATCATATACCAACTGAGCATTTTTGTGAAGTCCTGCACTAAATCCAACGATTTCTCGGTTGAATAAATCAATTAAGATACAAACATAGTTCCATTTATAGTTCACTCGAACATACGTCAAATCCCCAACAATTACTGCATTGGGAGGCTGGTTATCAAATTGACGAGCTAGTTCGTTTTTTACTGGCGACTCATTGCATTGTTGCTTTTGTGGTTTGAACTTGGCAACGGTATAGACCGAAATTAGCCCTAAACGTTTCATAATGCGGCAAATTCTGCGTCTAGAAACCTGTTTGCCCAACTTCTTCAGCTCTTTTTTCATTTTACGACTTCCGTAGACTTCTTTATTTTCATAAAAAATCCGTTCAATTTCTTGTTCTAATTCCGTATCATCTTTCTTGGACGAAGCCTCGTAATAGTAGGTACTCCTGCTGATTTCAAGGCATTTACACATGGCTGATATAGAGTATTTGTGTCGATTTGCTCGAATTACAATTACTTTCGTCCGAATATCAGCGCCGCTTGCTTTAGTATGTCATTTTCCATTCGTAGCTGTTGTAGCTCTTTACGAAGTTTGATGAGTTCAGCTTCTTCTGGTGTGCGATTATCAGCTTCTTTTGTAGAACCAGTAGCATTGTAACGCTGTATCCAGCGATTCAGTGCCGATGGTGTTAAATCGTATTCACGATTGATATCTGCTTTCGATTTTCCGTTGTTATATAATTGAACCATCTGCTGTTTAAATTCTTCTGTAAATTCTCTTCGTTGTCGTTTTTTAGTCATGTAATCATCTCCTTATTTTATATTAGTTTTATTTTACATGACCTTATCTTTTCTGTCTAGTTAAGTATAGCCATTCCAGGAATAGAAAAAATAAAAGAAAGTTGTGAAGAAGCAAATGTTCCGATACCAGAGTATGAAGTGAAAAAAGATGAAATTATGGTTAGGTTTGCAACTACTACCCAAGCTACTACCCAAGCTACTACCCAAGCTACTACCCAAGCTACTACCCAAGCTATAATTTTAACAGAAATCGAAGAAAAAATTGTAGCTGAAATTATAAAATATCCTCAAATAACGCAAGTTAAATTGGCTGAAATTATCGGACAAACAAGAGAAAATATTAAATTCCATATGAATGAGATGAAGAAAAAAGGTGTTATCAAGAGGGTTGGAACTAGCCAAAAAGGTAGTTGGATTGTTGTTGAGGACAATGTAGAAAAATGAGTTTATTTGGGATGTGGGTTGCGATAAAGCGATATATTTATTCTTAGTGGCATTTTAAGGAATTAGATTTATCTGAAAAACAATCGATAGGTATTCCAATTATTTTGTCAGAATTAAAAAAGAATGGTTCGTTGATGCCAAAGTTTGAAACAGATGAAGAGAGGAATTATTTGGAAACAACAATTAAAATTAGAGATGATTTTGAAGCGAAAGTCAACTTCAATCAAAAAAATGAGCGAAGTTTGAGCGAAGTTCTGAGCGAAGTTTTGAAACCGAAAGACTATGAGAAAGTTGAAATAATTATAGAGGTGCTTCAAGAAAAGGGTAATATCACTCCAAAGGAAGCGGAATTAGCGTGTAAAAAGTCACCAGCTACATCAAGAAGATATATGAAAATGTTAGTGGAAACTGGTTATGTATTTCAAGAAGGTAGTACGAATAGTATGCTATATAAAATAAGATATCCTGTGTCTTGAAATGTTGACAGATTTTGATGAAAAGGAAAAATGTTTTTACCAAAAATTAAAAAAGTGATTTTCAGATGTTACAAAAATGGTATCCAAGGTGATTTCAAAAGCTAGAAAGCCTTGTTGTATAGAGTTTTCTAGTATATATAGGCATTTCTATCGAATAGAAGGTGGAGGGGGTGAATAGAAGTAATAGTAGGTGGATACCAGAGGTCGTATAAAGAAAAAATTCTGTTTTTTACTCAAATACTTCAAGGCTTACTGTTGTTTTAAAGGATATTAACTATTTGGTAGGTCAAGAAACAGGTCAAGATACAGGTCAAGAAACAGGACAAGGTAAAAAGGTTTCTAAACTGTTTGTATTTTGTTCGAAGCCGAAAACAAGAACGGAAATGCAGGGTGCAATTGATATTTCATTACGTGAGTATTTTAAGAACGTACTAGTTTACTTTTGAATAATAATCAAGTATAGCAATTGTACAAAAGTAAACAAATGGAGGGAGTGTTAGAGCTTCGATTTGTCATATAAGAATGCAAGACATAAATTGTAATGCTCAATACAAATTCCTTATTTAGCCAATTGTATAATCTATGCTATAATAACTCCGCCCCTCAACTAACCGAGGGAGAACAAGGAGGTAGCTATATGGCAGAAAAAGAAATTGTAGTGATTCCACCCAAAGAAAAACATGATAGAAATATCAAGGTGGAACAAAAGAAACTGAATGTTGCAGCTTACTGCAGAGTCAGCACTCGATTTGAGGAACAGGAGCAAAGTTACGATAGACAGATTGATTATTTCACATCAAAAATCTTATCAAATCAAAACTGGAATTTAGTCGAAGTTTATGCTGATTTTGGTAAGTCTGCAACTGCACTAAAGTCAAGAGATGAGTTCAACAGGCTCATAGAGGATTGCAACAAAGGCAAAATTGACATGGTGTTAACCAAATCTATTAGTCGATTTGCAAGAAACACGGTAGACTTTTTGAAAATCATACGAGAACTGAAAGCCAAAGGGATTCGCATTATTTTTGAAAACGAGCACATTGATACGATGGACAGTACGGGAGAACTTCTCATAACTATTTTATCAAGTCAAGCACAAGAAGAAAGTCGTACTGTGAGTGAAAATACTCGTTTTGGCATAGTAAGAAAGTATGAACAAGGCATCGTTCATGTCAATCACAACAAATTCATGGGATACACCAAAGATGATGAAGGCAATCTAATTATCGTCCCAGAAGAAGCTAAAATTGTTCAGAAAATATTTGATTTATATTTAGATGGGTTAGGGCTAAAACTTATCTGTGATGTATTAGAATCTGAAAATATTAAGACTGCAACAGGACAGAGCAAATGGCGTGGTTCAGTGATTTATAAAATGTTATCTTGTGAAAAATACATTGGAGATGCACTTTTGCAAAAAACATACACCATCGATCACTTAACGAAAAAGAGAGTGAAAAATGATGGGATTGTAAAGCAGTATTATATCAAAAATAATCACGAGCCTATCATTTCGAAAGAACAGTTTTATGAAGTGCAGGCAGAGTTGAAAAAAAGAAAACAAAAAGAAAAAGGTTTTGGTTACAGTGGGAAGTATTCTTTGAGTAGTTTGATTCAATGTTCTCATTGTGGTGCAAGTTATACGAGAACTACAGCAAACAAGATGAATCCTATATGGCAATGTTCGACAAGGATGAAAAAAGCTAGTAAGTGTCCCAAATCTTATAGGCTTGCAGAAAGAATTGCAGAAAAGAATATATCGAATTACTTAGAAAACTTCAAAAAATTGAATATCAAAGATATGACAGCCAACGAAATAAAGCTGTTGGATATGATGAATGGCTTACATAATCAAAGTGAAGTATTCCCTATGAAATCTCTTAGAAGAATTGTAAATAAAATCTATATAGTAGAGAAGAATGTATTGGAGATTCACTTTAAATCAGGATTAACTGTTAGGGTGAATTGTATGGAATAAAGCTTTCAATCATCGATGTCATTGAATGTTTTATTCTGTATAATTTCAAAAGAAATTTGCAGAAAGCTTTTTTTAGAAAGACTGAAAATGAAACTTTTTTACAAAATATAAGGCTCCGCCAAGGGATAGGTGCCACCAAGTGATAATAGAATCCAATCCTCATGGCACGTTGAGACGGTATGTCTTTTGTCCAAACTAAATGTCGACCATCATATCGAAGTAGAACTTAATATGGATGAGTTGGATTTAACCTCTGCCGAGAGTAAAGCGACTTATGCAGAAATTAAGGGATATGTACTTGAAAATAGTGGATTGAAAGTAACAAATCTATATATCGCACAGATTAAAGATAAGATGGGAATTAAGGAACGTGTGAATTATCATGTGTCTAAGAAAGAAGATGCGAAAGTGCCACAATGCCCTATTGATAAAGAAAAGGCAATAATAGAAGCTCTTGAACATTTTAATATGATTGACTAACGCTACTCGAATACTTATATATCGTTTGAAATTGGAACTCTTTTCAAAATAATCTTATTGAAAGCGAGAGTATAAATTATGAGTAATGAAAAAGAACAAAGCATATTTGAAAAAATGGGTGGTAAATATATCAATGTTGGTGATTACTATGTGCCTGACTTTGGACAGTTTGATGATGACGAAGATGAAACAGACAATAGACCACTTGGAAAGTACGGAATGATGCGTGAAACGTATCTGAAAGAATACCACAAGCCGTTATATAATCACCTGTTACTAAATGGTGAATTACATTTCCATTTGCGTGATGTAAATGAGGAAACACAAAACTTACTTGATAGATTATTGCCACAATATAAGGCAAGACAAGGTGTGACAGAGGATCAAAAAGCTACTAATCAGCTTGAATGGGTTGGACGTGTAAACAACATTGTTGCACAAATTGAAGAGATTATCTTTTCTGATATAGTATACGTATAAAATTAACAGCAGATTTACTCTAAAAAAGTAGGTCTGCTGTTTTGTTTTATGGAAATGCTACAAGCAGATGATCTGTGGTACAAAGATATTTCTAAATATTATTGAAAGTGTGCTAATTTTTTTGAGTCAGAAATAAACTATACTTTGAATTATTACAAAATAAAAGATGCTATTTATGAAGTTTGTCATCGACACTACTGATTTTCATTACAAGTTCTATGAAGTGCTTCACATCATCGGTTGGGTTTAGGGCATACATGATGCCATAGGGAATGCTATAATCCCATTGAACGGGTATGGTCACAAGTGCTGGATGAATGTCCTTCCAACATTCAATGTTGAGCAGAATGTTGTCTGTTTCGGCACAACGATTGAAAACAGATGCGTCATAAAATGGAGGGGTATCTTCGATGGCAATTTGGCTGTGGTTGCTTGTCAAATCGTTGCGAAGAAAATCGTTGACACCAGAGTCGCCCTCTTTCACCATCATCAATGTATAACCGTATAAATCGGAAATTTGCAAACTTTTCTTGGTTGCCAGTGGGTGGGATTGCCTCACAGCAACCATTTTTTTATATCTACCCAGGGGTAAAAAATTGCAAACATTTGACCAGACCTTTGAATCGCAAACCCCAATTAGAAAATCGAATTTTACACCCAATTTAGAGATTTCAGACACGATGCCATCATGGCTGTCATCAAAGGGAATGAGATGTAGTTTGTAGTCAGAAAAATCCTTATTTACCTTATACCACAAATCCATAAATGGTTTTGCAGGATTTAACATAGATGTACCCACACAAAATGTGGTTTCAAAAGCACTTTTCATAACGGAAGCTGCGGAAATTGATTTTTCAGAGTAGTCTATCATGAATTTTGCATCGCTATAAATTTTCTTTCCGATTTCAGTTAAGAAAACACCTTGGGATTTCCGTTCCACTAGTGTCAAATCAAGAACATCCTCTAAAGAATTGATTTGCTTCATAACAGCGGTGGGAGAAATATAGAGTTTCTCTGCCGCTTTGTTAAAGCTGCCACTATCGGCAACTGCGATAAAGGTATTCAGCAGTGGGTTATATAGCATGGGTTTCGCCTCCGTATAAACTATTGGTTAATACCATTGTAACGTATTGGAAATTCAAAATCAATATAAAGTTTTGTATAATCAATTTAAGAGATAATCAACCCAAAAGATATGAGCAAAGGAGTAGATAATGTATGACCAAGTATGACGGATTAGCAAAAATAATTATTACGAATATTGGTGGTAAAGAAAATGTCCAATCTTTGACACATTGCATAACCAGACTGCGTTTCGTTTTAAAAGATGCATCAAGAGCAAACACCGATATGCTAAAAAACACAGATGGCATTGTAACAGTTATTGAAAATAGTGAACAATATATGGTTGTAATAGGGAATCATGTGAAAGAAGTATTTGATGCTGTTGTAGAAAATGGTGGATTTACATTTGATACAAAAAACGAATCTAGGAAAGAAAAGAGAAAGAACCCATTGGATTCCTTTGTAGGGGTAATTACTTCAGTTTTTACGCCTGTAATGGGAGTGATTTGTGCCTGTGGTATATTAAAAGGTTTACTTTCTCTATTTGGGGCACTGGGAGTGCTTGATGCAAGCGGTGGTACATATAATATTTTATATGCTTTTTCAGATTCAGTATTTTACTTTTTCCCTATTATTTTAGGGTATACATCAGCGAAAAAATTCGGAATTTCAGAATTTCAAGGACTGATAATTGGTGGCACAATGGTGTATCCGAGCTTACTAAATTCCACATCAGCGGATATCAGCAATTTATTTGGAATTCCAGTTTCTATGCCTGCGGCAGGAGATTATTCGGGAAGTGTGGTTCCTGTTATCTGTGCTGTTGCTTTTGCTGCATGGTTTGAAAAACGGTATAAAAAATTTGTTCCTGATGCAATAAAGTTGTTTGCTGTTCCGCTGATTACCTGTTTTGTTACAATTTGTCTTACTCTATGGATTATTGGACCAGTCACTTCTACGGCATCAGATATGGTTGGAGCAGGATTGTTGGCAATATACAATTTCAGCCCTATATTAACGGGTGTTGTAGTTGGGGGATTATGGCAAGTACTGGTTATTTTTGGCTTGCATTGGGCACTTGTTCCCATTGGGATGATCAACATACAAACAATTGGTTTTGATGTAATACTGGCAAGTATGCTTGGGACAACATTTGCGCAAACTGGTGCGGTAATCGGTATTTACTTTAAAACAAAAGAACAAAAACTCAAACGTTTATGTATTCCATCGATTATTTCTGGTGTGGCTGGGGTAACAGAACCTGCTATATATGGAATTACCCTGCAAAAAAAGAAACCTTTTGTCTTAACTTGTGTGATAAGTGCTATTACAGGTGGGATTATTACTGCTTTTGGAGCGTGTATATACGTGATAGGTGGCATGGGCGTTTTTATGTACCCAGCATATGTTAATCTAATAACTGGTGATTTTAATGGGATGATTGTAGCAATTATTGCTTCAGTTGTTGCTCTTATTGCAGGAGCAGTTATCGTGTATCTTACATATCATGATGACGCAAAAGAAGAGCAAGTGAAAAGCATCAATGGGGAAAGTGGTCAATCTGAAGTTGGCTGTATATATTCACCTTTGGTTGGCAATATAGTCCCTTTAGAAGATGTAGAGGATGAGGTTTTTTCATCGGGTGCGTTAGGAAAGGGTATTGCAATTTTTCCGACAGAAGGAAAAGTATATGCACCGATTGATGGTAAAATCATTAATTTTTTCCCAACGGGACATGCCATCGGAATTTTGTCAAATAGTGGTGTGGAGGTGTTGATACACGTTGGAATGGATACAGTAAAGTTAGATGGAGAAGGTTTCTTTCCTAAGGTTACCCAAGGAGCCACTGTGAAAAAAGGTGAATTGTTGTTGGAGTTTGATATTGCAAAAATTGAGGAAAGTGGATTTTCTTTAATCACTCCAATCATAATAACCAACACGGATGAGTATGACAACATTACTTTCACAGAATCAAAACACATTACTTTAGAAGATGAGTTGATTAGAATAAACTAAAGGAGGATATGGATATGCAAAACAAATTTCAGGATGGTTTTTTATGGGGTGGTGCAACTGCTGCCAATCAAATTGAGGGAGCTTGGAATGTTGATAAAAAAGGGGTGTCTGTTCCAGATATGTGCACTTCTGGTTCTATAGATAGGCCAAAACGTATTACAGAAAAACTGGATACAAATGAGTTTTATCCAAGTCACGAAGCATCGGATTTTTATACGCATTATAAAGATGATATTTCACTTATGGCAGAGATGGGATACAATACATACCGCCTATCTATTGCTTGGACACGTATTTTCCCAACAGGCATGGAGGAAGAACCCAACGAATTGGGCTTGGTCTTTTATGATAAAGTGTTTGATGAATGTCGAAAACATAATATTGAACCACTTGTTACAATATCCCATTATGAAATGCCCTATGCTTTGGTAGAAAAATACAATGGCTGGGAAAGCAGAGAGTGTATTGGTTTCTTTGAAAAATATTGTGAAACACTTTTTGAAAGATACCAATCAAAAGTAAAGTATTGGCTTACTTTTAACGAAATTAATGCAGGGACTTTGCCTTTTGGAAATGTACTGTCTTTAGGGACTGTCAAAGGATACACAGGTTCCATACAGGATTTTCCAGACAATCCGCAAGTGAGATATCAAGCACTGCATCATCAGTTGGTTGCAAGTGCCAAAGCTGTTACAATCGCTCGTAATAAATATCCACATTTTAAAATGGGGAATATGATTTGTTTTTTAACCTCCTATCCATTAACCTGCAGTCCAAATGATATGTTGTTATGCCAACAGGAAATGCAAATGAAAAACTGGTTTTGTTCTGATGTGCAAGTCAGAGGGGCGTATCCCTATTATGCCAAACGATATTTCAACGATAATGACATCAATATTCATATGGAAGATGGCGATTTGGAAATATTGAAAGCTGGTTGTGTGGATTTCTATACATTCAGTTATTATATGAGCAATTGTGTATCCGTAGAAAAGGATGCCGAAACACAAGGTGGCAACTTAACTGGTGGGTTGAAAAATCCGTATTTACAGGCGAGTGATTGGGGATGGCAAATTGATCCAAAAGGACTTCGCTACACTTTGAATGAAATTTATAGCAGATATAATATTCCAGTGATGATAGTAGAAAATGGTCTTGGAGCTTATGACAAGATTGAGGAAGATGGCACAATAAAAGACACATATCGTATAGATTATTTACGCAGTCACATAGAGCAAATGAAAGAAGCAGTGAAAGATGGTGTAAATCTTATGGGGTATACTCCTTGGGGGTGTATTGATTTGGTTAGTGCATCTACAGGAGAAATGGCAAAAAGATACGGATTTATTTTTGTAGATAAATACGATGATGGTACAGGTACTTTAGGCAGAGTGAAAAAGGACTCATTCTATTGGTATCAAAGGGTAATCAAATCAAATGGAGAAGATATGCAATAACCATGACGCAATCTTTGAAGGAGAAATATGAATATGACGAATCTAATTGTGTTTTTCTCACGAGCAGACGAAAATTATGTCTGTGGTGTGTTGAAAAATTTAGAAATTGGCAATACAAAACAAATTGCAAGTACAATCGAAGGATTGATACCAGCAGATGTATTTGAAATCAAAATGAAAACACCCTATTCTAAAGGCTATAACCAGTGTCTTGATGAAGTGCAAACCGATCTACGGAAAAACAAGCGCCCTGCCCTAGAAAATCAGCTATCCAGCATAGATGGCTATGACACCATTTATCTGGGCTATCCCAATTACTGGGGAACCATGCCTATGGCGGTATTTACCTTTCTGGAGCAGTTTGATTTTACAGGCAAAACAATACGTCCCTTTTGTACCCACGAGGGAAGCGGATTTGGTAATAGCTTAAAAGACATCAAAAAGCTATGCCCCACTGCAAAGGTAGAAAAAGGAATTGCTATATTGGGTAGCCAATGGAATATGGCAACAGGTGAAATTGAATCTTGGCTACGAAGCGGAGGTAGATAGCGTGAAAAGATTTTATATGCTCATTGTGGCAATTTTGATGTGTATCACATTGGTGGCTTGTAGTAGCCAATCGGCAAATGATGAAGCTATTCATTCAAATTTAGAAACTACTACTCAAATTGAAGTGGCAACGGAAGAGAGTGATATAAGTAATTCTTTACCAGTTCCAAGCAACATGGAAACAGCGGATACCAATCAGCAGACAAATGATGAACCTGTTGATTCAAATGCAGAATCCACTGCCCAAAGCGAAGTGGCAACAGAGAATACCGATCAGCAAGCAAGTGATGAACCAGTTGTTCCAAACACAGACTCCACTACCCAAAGTGAAGTGATAACGGAGAATGACAACACAATCGGTTCTGTGTCAGTTTCAAATGAAACAGATGTAGCCACTCCTTCTACGCCACTTCCCCTTTCGGACATGGTGGTGGAAATCACCTCTGGAGAAAATACTGCCACTTTTCAGCTGTATGACACGGTAGCTGCCGATGAATTTTATCAGCAGTTGCCACTTACCTTAGAACTTTCCAACTTCCGAAATGCACAGTGGATGTTCTATCCTCCAGAAGAGCTGAACGTCACTGCAGAGGAAGCTTATCACGATGGCATCAAAGGCGAACTGAGTTACTATGCCCCTTGGGGCGATGTGTTCATGCTGTATGAGGATTTTTATGCAGGAGATGAAATGCACCGCCTTGGCATTGGATTGACTGGCATTGACCAGATTGCAGACATGACTGGATCTATCACCATTACAAAATATGGCGAGGTAGCGACCACCACAGAGAATAGCGAGGAAATCACAGAAGAAACATTGCAAATAATGGTTGGTGCCTATGATTTTACTACCACCTTTGCAGACAATTCCTCTGCTAAGGCACTAAAAGAACTCCTTGCAGATGGCGATATTACAATCGATATGGTGGACTATGGTGGCTTTGAAAAGGTGGGATCTCTTGGAACAAGCCTGCCCACCAATAACACCTCCATCACCACAGAGTTGGGCGATATTATTCTTTACCAAGGCAATCAAATCGTCATTTACTATGACACCAATTCTTGGAGTTTCACAAGACTTGGCAAAATTGAAAACACCGAAAATCTGAAGGAGGCATTGGGAAGTGGCGATGTGACCGTTACATTATCACTGACAAAGAATTAAGTATGAAAAATATAAATGATAAAATGATAGTAGGTAAATTTACCCTAAAAAACAGATTGGTATTACCACCAATGGCATCTGCTACCTCAGGTGAACAAGATACAGTGACTGATAAAATGATAAATTACTATTCAGAAATGTCAAAAGACATAGGACTTACCATTGTGGAACACAGTTATATTTCACCTGAAGGAAAAGCACATCAAGGGCAGTTATCCATTTCCAAGGAAGATGATGTAGAAGGTCTTTCAAAGCTGGCAAATGCAATACAAAAAAATGGAGCGAAAGCGATTATCCAATTAAGCCATGCAGGAAGCGTAACATCTGAAAGTGTAACAGGATATAAAAGCTTAGGTGCATCAAAATTAGCAGATGACAAACTTACACCAGATATTGTTATGACTACAAAAGATATTGCAAATGTAGTGAATGGCTTTAGATTGGCAGCAAAAAGAGCGATGATGGCAGGGTTTGATGGAGTAGAGCTTCATTCTGCCCACAAATATTTGCTGAATCAGTTTTACTCCCCTATTACAAACAAAAGAAGCGATGAATACGGTGGGGCAATAGAAAATCGTATTCGACTTCATTTAGAGATTATCAAAAGTGTACGAGAGGAAATTGGGAAAGATAAATTGATACTTCTTCGTTTGGGTGCACTTGATTATATGGAAAATGGTAGTCTTATAGAAGATGCCGTATGTGCAGCCATAGCTTTTGAAAAAGCTGGTGTTGATATTTTAGATGTAAGTGGCGGACTATGTGGCTATATGGTTAAAAGTAAAGCTCATCTGCAAGGTTATTTTTCAGTGGAAACTAAGGAAATGAAAAAGCATATTTCTATTCCTGTTATTTCAACAGGTGGAATTACCAATTCAGATGCAGCAGAAAAACTGATAAATTCAGACTGTGCCGATTTAATAGGCATTGGAAGAGTCATGAAAAAAGATCCTATGTGGGCAAGTAAAGTCCTAAATAAAACACATTAAGGAGAGTAAAGTATGGAAAAACAAACAGCTGGCAGAGATGCTCTTGGCACCTTTGCACCGAAATTTGCCGCACTCAATGATGATGTTCTCTTTGGAGAGGTTTGGTCAAGAGAAGTCGAACTTTCCCCAAGGGATAGAAGTATCATCACAGTGACAGCGTTGATGGCAAAAGGAATTTTGGATAGTTCCTTGCAGTATCACATTATGAATGCCAAAAATCACGGTGTGACAGGAGAAGAAATGGCAGAAATTTTGACACACACAGCATTTTATGCAGGTTGGCCAAATGCATGGGCAGCTTTTAGAATGGCGAAGGAGGTATATGAAAATGAATCATGATTTTGAAAAAGCAGGACTTTTTGGCTTAGGTCAAGAAAACACCATGTTTGCACAGTATTTTATTGGTCAGAGTTATCTAAATCCCATTTGCATGGAGGGCATCGGCATTTTCAATGTGACATTTGAGCCAAAATGCCGAAACAACTGGCACATTCATCATGCCACAAAAGGCGGTGGGCAGATTTTACTCTGCACATCTGGTGAGGGATGGTATCAAGAATGGGACAAAGAGCCACGTAAACTTGTGGCCGGCGATAGCGTTGTCATCCCATCAGAGGTGAAGCATTGGCACGGTGCAAGCAAGGACAGCTGGTTTGCCCATGTTGCCATTGAAGTACCCGGAGAGAACACATCCAACGAATGGTGTGAAGCGGTTACAGATGAATACTACAATCAATTATAAAATGGAGGATATGATATGGAAAAACTGAATTTAACCCAACAGTGGGATAAGACTTTCGCAAAAAGCGATAAAGTGGAGCATCAAAAAATCACCTTTCATAATCGCTATGGCATTACCCTTGCTGCCGATATGTACATTCCCAAAAATGCAACAGGTAAATTGCCAGCTATTGCAGTGAGCGGACCATTTGGCGCTGTCAAAGAGCAATCCTCTGGCCTATACGCACAGACTATGGCAGAGCGTGGATATCTCACCATTGCCTTTGATCCATCTTATACAGGTGAGAGTGGTGGAGAGCCTCGCTACGTTGCATCCCCGGATATGAACACAGAGGATTTTTGTGCAGCGGTGGATTTTTTATCGGTGCAAGACAATGTTGATGCTGAGAAAATTGGCGTGATTGGTATCTGTGGTTGGGGTGGTATGGCACTAAATGCTGCCTCTATGGATACACGCATCAAGGCAACTGTGGCAGTCACCATGTATGATATGACTCGTGTCACAGCAAAGGGTTATTTCGACTCAGAAGATACCAAACAGGTACGCTATGAAAAGAAACAGGCAATGAATGCCCAGCGTACCATTGACTACAAAAATGGAAGCTACGCACTTGCAGGTGGTCTGCCAGATGCAGTGCCGGAGGAAGCGCCATCTTTCCTAAAAGATTATTTTGCCTATTACAAGACAAGTAGAGGGTATCACCTACGTTCCCTCAACTCCAATGGTGGTTGGAATGTGACTTCCCCTCTGTCACTGCTGAATATGCCTATTTTGCAGTATAGCGATGAAATCCAAAGTGCAGTGCTTATTGTTCATGGAGAAAATGCACACTCTTGCTACTTTTGCAAAGATGCCTTTGAGAAACTGTCTGGCGAAAATAAGGAATTGATGATCATTCCAAATGCCTCTCACACAGACCTATATGACCAAATGAATGTGATTCCCTTTGAGAAAATAGAGCAGTTCTTTGCACAGTATTTGTAAGGAGATTTGAACGTTTGGATAGGCATTGATGGAAATAATATGCGTAAAATACGGAAAACCTACGCAATTTTAGTTTGCGTAGGTTTTCTTTTGTGAAAATCGTCCTAATGCAAGTATCTTTTGGGATCTTTTGGGGATTTGATGAAAAAGAAAAGCTCACAATGCCATGTTGTGTTGTGAGCTTGCCTTTTTGCAATTGATTGGAATTATGTTATTCGTATTTTATCAATTAGTGTGGGGGTATAGCCAAGCTATCCATACTATGAAATCACTTGCGTTTTCTTTGCTCTTTGGCAAATTTACGCACATTTTTCATGCCGCCAACGTCTTTAAACATACGATCTAATTTTTTGACCTCTATTTCTTTTGCATTTAAACCATCATATCCAGCTTCGATTTTTAGCTTTCTATAATTTTCAAATCGTCTTTCATCTAAAGTTTTATTTGAAATTGCATCAAGTATTGCACAACCTGGTTCGCTTGTATGAGTGCAGTCGTGAAATTTACATTTTCCTGCGAGTTCTTCTATGTCGTCAAATGTTTTTGAAAAATCTGCAGTATATGCTCCGAGTTCTCTCATTCCTGGTGTATCAATCAGTACTCCACCAAACGGTGAAACAAACATTTCTCTACCAGTTGTGGTATGTCTGCCTTTGTCAGCTTTTCCAATATCAGCAGTCTTGATCGTTTCTTCACCCAAAAGCCTATTGATTAGTGTAGATTTTCCTACACCAGATGAACCGATAAACGCAGAAGTAGTGCCGGTTTTGAGATGTTTTTCAAGTTTTTGTTCTACATTTTCTTCGAAAATCGTAAGAGTTATTACATCAGAAAACAAAGATACTCGCTGCACTTCGAAGATTTTCTCATCTAAATCTTGACATAAATCAGCTTTTGTAAGCAAAATAACAGGCGTTGCGCCACTATCCCATGCTACACTCAGATAACGTTCCAATCTGCTAAGATTAAAATTATGATTAAGTGACATACAAATAAAAACCGTGTCGATGTTTGCAGCAATGCTTTGTGCCTGTCCACTCACACCAACAGCTGTTCGAAGAAATACACTTTTTCGTGTTAGCACGTGATGAATAATTGCGTTGCTATTATTTGTATCACAAGTTACCATAACAAAATCGCCAACAGTAGGGAATTTTGCAAGTTCGGTGGTATCAAACCGAAATTTACCTGATATTTCAGCTTGTTTCTCACCAAAATTTGTCACGATTTTATACAACCCTCGATATTGTGCAATTACACGAGCCAGTAAAAAATCTGAGTATAACGTAGCTTCATTTGAAAATCGTTCAGTAAGACCATAATTATTTAATATATTCATTTTTATCTCCTCAATTTATAAGGGTAACGCCACTCCTATATCACAATCTTTGTAATATACCTAAAGTTTTATTTATTCTATTATATTCCCCAAATAGTGCAGTTTCAATCTATAGTAAGACATATTCTTATGATATAACGAATTTGTGTTGGCATACACTCCATAGTTTTTCTTTTAACGGAGTGGGTTTTTCATAGTATTCGCATTTATAAATTAGACACTTTTAAACGATATAAATTTATATTTGACCAATATTAACAGTAAGCTGTTGACAGGTAGCTTTTGATATGTTAGAATGATATTCGTTCGGAGGTGAGAGCATGACAGATGATATTATGCGCATTATAAAGAATGCATCAGATGGCATTGAAAAAAAAGCAAATAATGATTTGAAACAGTATGGTATTACTTTAACACAATGTGGGATTTTAGTCTATTTATCAACACTTGAACAGTATACTGCACCAATTAAGCATATTGAGAAAGCATTTAAAGTTTCGCAAGCCACGATGCAAGCCAATATACAAAGACTTGTCAAAAAAGAATTTATCACTTTAAGTGGTGATCCAAATGACAAACGTATCAAAAATGCAACTCTCACATCAAAAGGGATGGCAACTTTAGCAGAAACTCAAACTTCACGAGTGGAAAATGAAGCTTACTTATTTTCTGAATTTACAGATGATGAAATTGCAACACTAAAATGTTTGTTGAAAAAATTAAATAGCAAATTAGATTAACTCCTATATTCCAATGAGAGTTAAGGCAACATCGCACAACCCTTTATTACAACCTTTGCAATCGGGGTTATGCGGTATTGCCTTAAATTAAAGTCTATTCAACAGCTACCTGTTAATATGAGGCGTTAATTAGATATAAGAAATTACAAATTTTGAATTGACGTTTCAAAAGTTTGTGTAAAAATGGCAATGGAGGGTATATGAAATTAGGGATAGATATTGGTTCAACAACAATCAAACTGGTGCTTATTTCGGAAACGAATGAGGTGATCTATAAATCTTATGAAAGACATCATTCAAAGATAAATGAGAAATTATTCGCTTGCTTAAATATGGTAAAAAGAAAGTATTCAGATATAGGACCAATCGCAGTTTCCATCACAGGTTCAGCAGGAATGGGGCTTGCCGATAGGTTAGGCATAGGGTTCGTACAAGAGGTGTTTGCAACAAAAGTAGCCACAAGTACATTGATGCCCCATACAGATACTGTCATTGAACTGGGTGGCGAAGATGCTAAGATATTGTTTTTATCCAATGGGTTAGAGGTTCGTATGAATGGCACTTGCGCTGGGGGAACAGGTGCATTTATTGACCAAATTGCAACCCTTTTGGAAACCACACCAGAGGAGATG
Source organism: Chakrabartyella piscis (assembly GCA_030067835.1). Taxonomy (GTDB): domain Bacteria; phylum Bacillota; class Clostridia; order Lachnospirales; family Anaerotignaceae; genus Chakrabartyella; species Chakrabartyella piscis. The sequence continues at coordinate 2,592,357 of CP092441.1, read as the reverse complement.
AATGTTCTTGCAAAATCAGCCGAAAAAACATATTCTATCGCATCCAGATGCGGTGTTTTTGCAAAATCAGATATACAACCGCTCTTAAATCAGGGTGCCAAAAAAGAAGACTTATCAGCAAGTATATATCAATCCGTGGTCAACCAAACCATTATTGGATTGGCACAAGGTAGAAGAATTACAGGTGAAATCTTATACCTTGGTGGTCCTCTCACCTTTATGTCGGAGCTTAGAAAAAGATTTGATACTACGTTACATTTAACAGGCACTTGTCCTGAAAATTCACTCTATTATGTTGCCATCGGAGCTGCTATCTGTGCAGATACAATGACCGATATAGACCAACTGATTGACAAGGTTGCAAGTTATAAATCCAAGGAAAACTTTGAAAAAATAGAACCACTTTTCAAAAACCAAGAAGAATATCGTTCGTTTTTAGAACGTCATGCCAAAAGCGATGTGACCATACATCAGGAGAGCAATTATGATGGAAGTGTCCATATTGGTATTGATGCAGGCTCTACCACCATCAAAGTTGTGGCAATCAATGAAGCAGAAGATATTATATTTTCAAGATATCAAACCAACGGTGGGAATCCAATTCCTCCGATAAAGGCAATTTTAGAGGAATTTTATGACATAAATCCCCATGCAAATATTCTCTCGGCTGCTGTCACAGGCTATGGAGAAGATATGATTAAAAATGCTTTTCAGGTTGATTTTGGACTTGTAGAAACAGTGGCTCATTATACAGCAGCAAAAAAATTCAATCCAGATGTAGATTTCATCATCGACATTGGTGGGCAAGATATGAAATGTTTCCGTATTGTAGATGGTGCCATAGATGATATTTTTCTGAATGAAGCTTGTTCATCTGGCTGTGGTTCCTTTCTCCAGACCTTTGCAAATATTTTGGGGTACAGCTCGGAGGAATATGGCAAATTAGGTCTTTTTGCTGATGCTCCAGTTGATTTGGGCTCTCGCTGTACTGTGTTTATGAATTCTTCCGTCAAACAAGCACAAAAGGATGGTGCATCTGTAGAAAATATTTCAGCTGGACTTTCTATCAGTGTGGTAAAAAATGCAATCTATAAGTTGATTCGTGTCAGCAGTGCAAGTGAACTCGGCCAAAACATTGTGGTGCAAGGGGGCACTTTTCTAAACGATGCGGTATTGCGTTCCTTTGAAAAAGAAATCGGTGGTGACGTAATCCGTCCCAACATTGCAGGTATTATGGGCGCATACGGTGTTGCTCTTTATGGAAAAAATAAAGGGCTTCTTTGCTCTAGTATATTAAGACCAGAAGCACTGAAACAGTTCACACATACCATATCCTACACAAACTGCAACCTGTGTGCCAATCACTGTGCTTTAACCATCAACACATTTGATGGAGTGAGAAAGTTTGTTGCTGGAAACCGATGTGATAGACCAACCACACCCAATAGAAATCATCAGAATAATCTAAATTTATGCGCATACAAACGAACTTTGCTAGAGGGGTATATGAACAAGATGGTTCCTTCCCCAAAAGGTAAAATTGGCATTCCATTGGTTTTAAATATGTACGAATTGCTTCCTTTTTGGACAACATTTTTCAATGAATTGGGATTTGAAGTGGTTACATCTGGCTTTTCTGATGGTGAAACATATTTAAGTGGACAGGATTCTATTCCCTCTGACACGGTATGTTTCCCTGCAAAGCTGGTTCATGGACATATAGAGAAGTTGCTGACAAAAGAGGTGGATGCAATTTTTTATCCGTGCATGACCTATAATATCAATGAAAAGCGTGGACATAATCATTATAATTGTCCAGTTGTGGCATATTATCCAGAAACCGTAGCCAACAATATTGATTCTATCAAAAATGTGCAGTATATCTATGACTACATAGGCTTGCATAGACCAAAAGATTTTGTAGGAAAAATCCAAGTGATTCTAAGTAGATATTTTGCCGATATTTCTAAAAAAGATATTCAAAATGCCACTGATAGAGCGTTTGCGGAGCGAGAATTGTTTTTGGCAAAAACAAGGGAAAAGGGTGCCGAAATGATTCGCATAGCAAGAGAAAACAATCAAAAAATTATTGTACTTGCTGGTAGGCCTTATCATCTTGATCCCAAGGTGAATCATGGCATTGATCAGTTGATGAGTAGCTATCAAGTCGCTATTGTAACAGAAGATTCGATTTGCCATTTGGTAAAAGAAAAATATCATGCAAATGTGCTCAATCAATGGACTTACCATGCAAGGTTATATGATGCAGCCAAATATATTACAACCCAACGTGATATGCAATTGGTGCAGCTGGTGTCCTTTGGATGTGGAGTTGATGCGATTACAACAGATGAAGTAAAAGCAATTTTGCGAGAGGGCAACAAAATATACACAGGATTAAAAATTGATGAAATCACCAATTTAGGTGCAACCAAAATAAGAATACGCAGTTTAATTGCAGCCATAGAACAAGAGGAGGTGTTAGGATGGAGCGAATAGAATTTACTCGTGAGATGAAAAAAGATTATACCATTTTAGTACCCAATATGCTGCCCATACATTTTGGAATGATCAGTGCTGTTTTTGCAAATGAGGGCTATCATTTTGAGATTTTGCATAATGACAGTAGTGCTGTTGTGGAAGCAGGACTTAGGTATGTACACAATGATACTTGTTACCCTGCTCTATTGGTGATTGGACAATTCTTAGATGCTTTGAATAGTGGTAAATATGATGTCAACAAAACAGCACTTTTAATTACACAAACTGGTGGTGGGTGTAGAGCATCGAATTATATTCACTTATTGAGAAAGGCTTTGGTGAAATCTGGATACGGGCAAGTGCCTGTTATTTCACTGAATCTTTCTGGGCTTGAGAAAAATTCTGGGTTTCAGTTTACACTTCCTCTCATTCGAAAAACAATTAGTATCATTGGATACGGAGATATGTTAATGCTCCTGAAAAATCAAGTAAAACCTTATGAGGTAAAAAAAGGGGCGACTGATCAACTTGTAAAGCAATGGCAAACTCGACTTTGTGAAGATTTTAAAGGTAATAAAGGATTGAGTTTATCTCAAATGAAAGTGAATTTCAAGGAAATCGTTCAGAGTTTTTCTGAAGTAGAAATGCAGAAATCTGAAAAAACAAAAGTAGGTATTGTGGGCGAAATTTATGTCAAATATTCTAGTCTGGGAAATAACAATCTTGAAGATTTTTTGCTTTCACAAAATTGTGAATATATGATTCCTGGGCTCATGGCATTTGTTTTGTTTATGATTGATACTAGACTAGAGGATGTTAAGTTATACGGAGGAAATAAGCTAAAGTCCGCTGTAATTAATGTGTTGTTTCAATACATAGCGAAGATTGAAAAAATGTTCATTCATGCAATAGAGTCAAACGGTAGCTTTTTAGCGCCCAGTCCCTATGTTCATATGAAATCTCTTGTTGATGGTGTTGTAGGACATGGCAATAAGATGGGCGAGGGGTGGTTTCTCCCTGCTGAAATGTTAGAATTATGCGAGCAGGGATTTGAAAATATCGTTTGTACACAGCCGTTTGGATGTTTGCCAAATCATATAGTCGGCAAAGGAACCATTCGCCCCATCAAAGAGCGGTTTCCAAAAGCAAATATTACTGCCATAGACTACGATCCTGGCGCTTCAAGGGTAAACCAGGAAAATAGAATCAAACTGATGCTTGCAATCGCCAAAGAACAAAACATGGCTACTGTCACGATTCAAGTAGAGGACAAACCTAAAAAGAAAAGTCCTGCGTTGATTTCTGTTGCATCGTTATTGTAAAGCGGTGATTTATACCAAACCTACAATAGAACAGTTATATAATCAATTTATGATGGTGTGAAACACCGAAAATCAGAAAGGTGAAAAAATAATATGAATGAAAATTTAGAAAAAATGGAATCTATGACACCGGTGAAGGCTGTCATGTCAAATGCAATCCCTGCCATGCTCATCATGGTGATGGCTTTGGTCTACAATATGGCGGATTTATTCTTCATCGGTCGGACAGGAAATGACTTGATGGTGGCGGCTATTTCCTTGGCGGCCCCTTTGTTCTTGATGTTTATGGCTTTGGGGAATGTCTTTGGCATCGGTGGTGCATCTCTTTTATCACGTTGCTTGGGTAAGGGCGATAAGGACGCATCCAAAAAAATATCATCATTTTGTTTTTGGAGTTGTATCTGTATTGGTATTTTACTTTCCGTGGTGGTTTTCTTCTCCGTGGATAGCTTGGCAATTGCTTTTGGTGCTAGTAGCGATACAGCTGATATGGTATCTAATTATCTGGCAATCATTTCGACCACAGGCGTGTTTGTTCTCATCTCCAGTTGTTACTCTGCCCTTGTTCGTAGCGAAGGGAAACCACAAAAGGCTATGACAGGGATGGTGTTAGGCAACCTAATCAATATCGTTCTAGATCCTATTTTAATTTTGGGATTGAATATGGGTGTGGAAGGTGCTGCCATTGCTACTGCAATTGGTAATTTATGCGGTGGTGCTTATTATCTTATTTATCTTTTGAAAGCAGACACGATGCTGACCATAAAACCACGAGATTTTACTTGTAAAGAGGGTATTTTGAAAGAGGTACTCCTCATCGGTATTCCTGCTTCTTTAACCTCTATTTTGATGGGGATTTGCCAGATATTGATCAATAGTCAGATGTCGGTTTACGGTGACTTGGCGGTTGCTGGCATCGGTGTCGGAATGAAGGTGACTATGATTACGACTATGATGTGTATGGGTATTGGATTGGGGGTTCAACCTCTGCTGAGCTATGCCATTGGCGCTGGCAACAAAGAACGTTACAACAGTATCTTCAAAGTTTCGGTGATTTTTGCTGTTATCCTCAGTGGTGGATTGACCATTTTGTGCTATCTGACTCTCCACTGGATTGTAAATGCCTTTGTGTCCGATCCGCAGGCATATGAGTATGCTTACTACTTCTCTGGGGTGCTGATTTCTACCAGTGTGGCTTTCAGTGTACTATCTGTGTTGGCAAATGCCCTCCAAGCTGCTGGTGCTGCCACTTCGGCTCTTATTGTGAATACCAGCCGTCAAGGATTTGTGTATATTCCATTGCTATTTATCATGGGAAATATCTGGAATATCGATGGATTGGTCTTTGCCCAACCTGTAGCTGATGTGATTTCCATTGTGTTGGCAATTGTTTTGTATTTGATTGTATCCAAGAAGTTTTTTGCTTCCAGTGAAGCTATCTAAAAGAAGGAGTCGCTACCATGAAAACAATTTCACTGCCTACCACTGGAACGCTTACCACAGTTCCACATAAGGCACCATGTCTTTATCAATCTGAGGCGGATTTTTCTGTTATCTTAGTTGGTACAGGTTGCCCCATGACGGTTCTAGGGCGCAACTACCCCTGTACGTTGGTTCGCTATAAATCTCATTATTTTATGGTAGACGTAGGAGATGGCACTGCTATGCGACTGGCTGAAGGTGGCATTCCAGTGGGCGATATTGAAAGCATTTTCTTTACTCACCATCATGCCGACCACAACGGTGGCTTTCCATATATGCTCATCAATGGCTGGATGAATGGACGCAAGAAACTAAATTTAGTTGGTCCACCTAAAACAAAAGGTTATTATGATTTTTTATTGAAACTCTATGAAGATGATATTGACTATCGATCTATGGGACGTCCAGAATTTAGAGCATATATCCATCAGTCTAGTGTTCGTGAAATTGAAGATAAGGAAACCTTTGTACTCAATGACGTCACCATATCCACAGCCAAACTCACCCACAGTGCCCATAATCTTGGATATCGCTTTGAGGTAAATGGAGAAACTATCGTTGTTTCTGGGGATACCAGCTATGACCTAGCATTGGTGGAATTGGCGAGAGATGCTGACATTTTGGTGATGGATTCTGGACCATTTCCAGGGAAAGAGCCTATTTGCGCTAGTACGCCATATGCACAAGGTTCAACTCCTATACACAAAGGTGTTCCAAACTTTCAACGGATGGGCATGGGTAAACCAAGAGTTATGCCTCATGCGCTTCCAAAAGATGTGGCACGAATAGCCAAAGAGGCGAATGTGAAAACCATTGTCTTAACCCATATGATACCTAATATCATAGACGAAGAAGCTTCACTGTCCATATTCCGCCAAAATGGGTATGAAGGCAACGTGGTGTTTGGGCGTGATTTGCTGGAAATTATTCCGTAGTTCAGATGACACTGATGTGGTCATCATTAGTTCTTGGGTAAATAAGTAATTGATCATAGAGCGTGGAGCAAAACCTATGAAATTGAAAATGCATCTTAAATATATTAAAACTCTTGGTAGAAGCCGAGAGTTTTTTTACTGTACTAATGCGAGTATCTTTTGGGATATTTTAGGGATTTAGGAAGTCAAATAACAAAAATACAATCCTCTATGCAATCACTTGTGTAGAGGATTGATATTATAATAAAGAATGCACACTGAGAAAATATAAAATACTTGATTTTTATAAGTATATTTGATATTATAATGGTATAAAATATATTGAAATAAATACGCAATAATATCAAAGGTGGTGTAACTATGAATATAAAATACAGTGAGTACATGGGAAGTGTCATAGAAGCATTTCCAGTTGGTATACCAATTTTTACAGATACTGTAGTAAAGATTGTTTCAGACAAAATAGAAATGCCTGTGGATGATTTGAAAAGCATTGTCAATTTAAATTTAAAAAGACTTGCAGATAATCATATTATAGAACGTATCCAAAAGGGTGTGTATTACAAGCCGAAAATGACAGCATTCGGAAAAACGAAGCCGCCGATAGAACTGATGATTCATGAAACTTGCATTCAGTGCGATGGTGAAAAAATAGGGTATATAGGTGCGGAAACATTGCTTCATGATTTTGGACTTACTTCTTTGGTTCCTAAAAACAAAGTGATTGTGACCAACAAATATAGGGTGAAAGTACCCAAAGAAAATCATATTATTTTAAAAAAGCCAGTGACAGAAATCACAGAGGATAATGCAAAATATTTACAACTGATAGATGTGGTGGCTATGCTAAGTACAGAGTATATAGATGTAGAAAATCCAGAGCAAATCATCAGGGAAAGGGCAAACAAACTTGTGGTGGATAAGTTGACTATGATAAAAATTGCAAAAAAATACTACCCACTCAAAGTGCTGGTTGCTGTATTGGAAATTATTTTGGAGGATGACTATGAATTTACACAATGATAGAGATGCCTTTTCTGTTATCATAGACAACGTCAGTGAAAAAACAGGCATCAGAAAAGATATTATAGAAAAGGATTATTATGTGGTGCTTATGCTTTTTGAACTTGCTGGAAAACAATCGGAGCTACCTGCATATTTCAAAGGTGGTACAGCACTGTATAAGGCACTGAAAACCCTAAATCGCTTTTCGGAAGATATTGATTTAACGGTAGAAATTAGCGATTGTTCTAGAAGTCAAGGTAAGGCGAGGCTGGAACGAGCAAGCACGAAATATACTGTATTGCAAAGAACTACTGATAAAGAAAAAGAAATCAATGCAAAAGGGAGCATAACCACAATCTATGATTATCAGCCTATCACAGCGATTGACACGCAAGATGAATTGCAACGATTTGGTCATGTGAAAGTGGAGGCAACTTCCTTTACTGTCAGTGAGCCTTATGAAACCTCGGAAATAGAACCCCTACTCTATACAAAAGCAACAGAAGAAGAAAAATTGATATTAAAAGAACAGTTTGCAGTTGTTCCATTCTCTATCAAAAGCATTAAGCAGGAGCGCATTTTTGCTGATAAAATACTTGCAGCAGAATTTTATTATCAGAGGAATGAACTGTTTGATGTATCAAAACACTTGTATGATTTAACTGTTATGATGGGTTTGACCAGAATACAGGAAATGCTCTCTTGTCATGATGAACTTGTAAAAATGCTGTCCTATAAACGTCAGGAAGAACTATTGCGGAAAGGCAGTGAACTTGCAGATTTACCATTTGAGAACTTCACCTTGTTTAACGAACTTGAGAACAACCAATCGTTACAAATGCATTTCATGAAAATGCAGGAGATTTATGTATTTGATGAAAAAGACGTTTTTTGCTACGAGGAGATGAGCCGAAGAATGAAGTCCTTGAATGAAATTCTGCTAACCCTAGATGAGAGGTTAGTAATCATAAGCCAAGAACCAGAAATGAATATGTATTAAGCAAAGGACTCATAGTAAATGCTGTGAGCCTTGCAAAACAGTGAGTAAGCATTCATTTGCCTGCTCACTGTTTTGCTGATTATGGAGAAGTATATTTTAACCGCCCTAATGCAAATATCTTTTGGGATATTTGGGGGATTTGATAGAAACAAGAAAAAACATTTTTTGACAATAATTAAAATATAACTCAAAAATAACATGAAAGAATAAAGTTTTTGAAATACAACTTAAAAACTTGACAAATATGTCTTTGGAATCTATAATGGAGTGGAAGAAAGGAGCGAAGTTTTATGGATAAAATAAACCGTCCACTCTATTTAACAAGATTAATAGAATACAAAGATAAAGATGTTGTGAAAATTGTTACAGGTATTCGAAGATGTGGGAAATCCACAATTTTGGATTTATTCCATGAACATTTATTGCAATGTGGTGTCCCAAAAGAGAATGTAATCCATATAAATTTAGAGTCTTTGAAATTCAAAAATATTTTGCACTACGAAGCCTTTTATGGATATATCAGTGAGCGTATAGCAGAAAATGGGAGAACCTATCTCATATTTGATGAGTTACAAACAGTGGAGCATTGGGAAAAAGCCATTGAATCATTTCGGTTGGACTTTGATGTGGATATTTATATTACAGGTTCCAATGCGTATTTGCTATCCAATGAATTTTCCACATTGCTGTCTGGAAGATATGTTGAGATTCGCATGATGCCACTTTCCTTTAAGGAATTTTTGACATTCTACGAGTTCCCTGTGGATATGACTATGGAAGAAAAGTTCCAAAAATATTTGCAAATTGGTGGAATGCCAATTTTGAAACAGTTTGATTTTAACCTATCCCAAATCAATGAAACCCTAGAGGGTATTTACTCCACCGTTATTTTAAGAGATGTGTTGGAACGTAATAAGGCCACTGACCAATACTTGCTGCGTAAGCTGGTGCTGTTTTTGAGCGATAACATTGGAAGCCTAAATTCACCAAATAGCATTGGAAATATTTTGAAAAATGAAGGTGATATTTCATCAAAGGGTAAGGCAAATGTTGCAAGCAGCACAGTCAATAAATATATTGAAATGTTGAGTAATGCATTTATTTTCTATACAGCAGGGCGATACGATATCAAAGGCAAGCAACTGTTGAAAACTTTGAACAAGAATTATATTGCGGACATAGGTTTTCGCAATATGCTCTTAGGCTATCGTGATGTGGATAGAGGGCATATTCTGGAGAATATCGTATATTTGGAGCTTTTGAGACGAGGGTATAAGGTTTGTGTTGGAAAGATTGGAGAAATCGAAGTTGATTTTGTAGCCGAAAAACCAGATGAAAAGCTGTACATTCAAGTGACAGAATCCCTTTTGGATGCATCTGTTTATGAAAGAGAATTGCGTAGCTTAAAAGCAATCGGAGATAATTACGAAAAGATTGTGTTATCGATGGATCGGAACTTTATCAAGTCTGATGAGGGAATTAAGCTGGAAAACATCATTGATTTTTTGATAGAAGAAAAATAAATACAAATTGTATGCAGTCGATGGAGAAATCTGTCGACTGTTTTTTATTGGAAGGCATTGCAGAGTGAATATAGTAAACTTCTACATCTAATCTTTGTTACATATTGGTATAGCTTATACTTCAAACTTCGAGCATTGTGTGTTTACAAAACAGAAAAGGAGATGAACCCAAATGGAAACCAAGAACTTATGCGCTCAAATTCCAATAGACTTACACCAAAAGGTAAGTGATGAGCGAGAGAAGAAAGGCATCACAACAAGCCAATATGTAACGGAAATTTTAGAAGAATTTTATCGAATGAAGGAGGCAAAGCCAATGACAAAAGACACTAGAACACTTGCACTGCAAATCTCAGAGGAATTATTTGAAAGAATCAAAGACCACTTGCAGAAAACGGGCATGAAACAAAAAGACTTTATCATCGGATTGATTTTAGAAGCCTTAGAGGACGAAGAACACAATGAAACAAATGAAGTAGAAGCAATGTAAACATCAATAGACAAACAGAGTGGAGAGTGAAAGCTCTCCTTTTTTATTGTGGAAGGAGGTGATGGTATCGAAAGAGAAATGACAATGGGTTCATTATTTGATGGGATTGGTGGCTTTCCACTTGCTGCCATAAGAAATGGAATCAAGCCTATTTGGGCATCGGAAATTGAAAAATTCCCAATGGAAGTGACGAAAATACACTTTCCAGATATGGTGCATCTGGGGGATATTACAAAACTGGATGGAGCAAAAATACCGCCTGTGGACTTGGTTTGTGGAGGGAGTCCTTGTCAAGATGTCAGCCTTGCAGGTGCTAGAAAAGGCTTGGCTGGTGAGCGTTCAGGATTGTTTATGGAACAAATACGAGTATAAGGTGTCGTAAGCCTGCCCCACTCGGTTTTGGAATGAAATTCTTCTCTCTAGACTGCGTTGTCGTCAATCATCGTACCTTTGGGTACGCTTCAATCCTCCGCCTTGCTAGAAAAAAGAATTTTCATCCCAAAACTGCTTGCATCCTCAGCGAAAAATAAATAGAGAATTTTTGGTGCATCCGAAGTCGCCATAGCCGAAGCTATTTCGGCTGAGGATAAGCCGGAAAGGCTCATTTATTTTCGTTGAGGACGAGTGTGGCAGACTTTCGACACCTTAAAAAAGAAATGAGGGATGCGGATGAAAAACGAGGAAATGCAGCTGAATTTATTCGACCAAGATATATGCTCTGGGAAAACGTCATGGGTGTGTTCTCATCCCAAAGTGGCGAAGATTTCAAGGCGGTCTTGGAAGAAACGTGCAAAATTGCTGACAGCACCATATTTATACCTAGACCTGAGGGAGGGGTATGGAAATCTGCTGGGTCATTTTGGGATGGGAATATAATGATTTTTGCATTTTAAGGAAATATCGAAAATTCTAATTGCCAAAGCTAGTGAGAAGTAAAGTTTGATAAAAATCATTACAGAGTTTATTAGACAAACTTTGGTAAGCATTTTTTATATGATATATTAATATAAAGCAAGAAAAAAGTTTGTGAGTTATTGGTCAATGAAGATGGAGTCAGTTGACTATAGACAGTCTTGTGTGAAGCTAGTAGTTAAAAGCAAGGATGAATTGAAAGATAGGATAATAAGATTGTTGCTTTTGTAGGAAAATGAAAAACAGGAGGAAAGATGATTGATATTTATGGATATGTACGTGTTTCAAGTACAGACCAAAACGAAGATAGGCAGATGATAGCATTAAAAAATATAGATGTACCGCTTAAGAATATTTTTATAGATAAACAGAGTGGTAAAGATTTTAAGCGTAAGAACTATCAAAAACTACTTGAAAAACTAAAAAGTGGTGATTTGCTATACATAAGTAGCATCGACCGTTTGGGACGGAATTACGAGGAAATACAAAAGCAATGGCGAATACTTACAAAGGAAATTGCCATTGATATTTGTGTACTTGATATGCCGCTTCTTGATACAAGAAACGGTAAAGACCTTATGGGTACATTTATAGCGGATTTGGTATTACAAATATTATCATTTGTAGCACAGAATGAACGTGAGAATATTAAGAAACGTCAAGCAGAGGGTATTGCTGCTGCTAAAACAAGAGGTGTTAAGTTTGGCAGACCTGAAAAAACTGTTCCAAATGAGTTCGCAAAATTGGCGAAAGAATGGGAACAGAAAAAAATTACACTTGAGCAAGTCCTTGAAAAATGCGATATAAGCGAAGCTACTTTTTATCGCAGACTTAGAGAACTTAGACTAATAAATGGAAAGTAGCTATCAAAAGGTAAACTTTTTGATAGCTACTTGTATTTATTCAAATATAATATAGAAATTGTTAAACGTCAAGGATTTTCAAGATTTTTGATAGATTCAACTGTAATTTTTTGTTTGACACAAGTAGGTAAGAATCTATTTTACATCACTCCAGAATTATCAAAAAGTTTACATTTTGATAATTCTGGGAAGGAGAGATTAATATGGCAAGCACACGTTGGATACCGGTGTGTCAATGGTGTGGAAAACAGGGTTCTATCACAAATAGTGCAAATGAATTTCCGCCAAGATCTACACCACGTATACAAGGGAAATGTCCTAGTCACCCATCAGGTGATAAAAATGCGAATCATGCACCACAATGGGAAAAACGATAATTTAACAAGGGGGAATTAATATGGGTTTTTTGGATGGATTAGCTAAAGCAGGAAAAGCTGCTTATGATGTGACGGCAAGCAAATTGGAAAGAGTACAAGAATACAAGGATGAATATGCTAGTCTTAGCGACGAACAATTAATGCGAAAATATAAAAGTTCTACAGGTGAACGGAAATATGCTTGCAAGTTGCTTTTACAGGAACGTGGTTATGGAAATTAAAATACAAAGAGCATTTTCTAAAAGTAAAGGTGGTTAACGATGATATATTTAATTTATGCAGTTGTTTTACTTGTATATTGGTTTTGCCCCAAATATATGCAAGTAGTTATGCTGATAGCAAACCTTTTTATTCCAGATTCTGTACCAGTTATTGATGAAGTTATTATGGTTGCTGGTTTGTTAAAGGGCTAAGGTGTTAAGATAATCCTGTACAGCCCTGAATTACAATCTCAGTGGTTTACTTTCATGTCATAAAAAATAACTGATGATTTTTTGTATTGTCTGTATTATTTGCCGATTACAATCAAAATATCCTTGTGAATTTTGCAATTAGAGATGTACAGTATTATCTTAATAATATCAATAATTGTCTATATTATTGAAAGTTATATTTGAGATTATTTTTAAATATACTACATAAGTTCTGACCTGTTTTATGGGACAGAACTTTTTTTATTACATCTTTGATTGGAATGGCTATACTTAACTAGACAGAAAAGATAAGGTCATGTAAAATAAAACTAATATAAAATAAGGAGATGATTACATGACTAAAAAACGACAACGAAGAGAATTTACAGAAGAATTTAAACAGCAGATGGTTCAATTATATAACAACGGAAAATCGAAAGCAGATATCAATCGTGAATACGATTTAACACCATCGGCACTGAATCGCTGGATACAGCGTTACAATGCTACTGGTTCTACAAAAGAAGCTGATAATCGCACACCAGAAGAAGCTGAACTCATCAAACTTCGTAAAGAGCTACAACAGCTACGAATGGAAAATGACATACTAAAGCAAGCGGCGCTGATATTCGGACGAAAGTAATTGTAATTCGAGCAAATCGACACAAATACTCTATATCAGCCATGTGTAAATGCCTTGAAATCAGCAGGAGTACCTACTATTACGAGGCTTCGTCCAAGAAAGATGATACGGAATTAGAACAAGAAATTGAACGGATTTTTTATGAAAATAAAGAAGTCTACGGAAGTCGTAAAATGAAAAAAGAGCTGAAGAAGTTGGGCAAACAGGTTTCTAGACGCAGAATTTGCCGCATTATGAAACGTTTAGGGCTAATTTCGGTCTATACCGTTGCCAAGTTCAAACCACAAAAGCAACAATGCAATGAGTCGCCAGTAAAAAACGAACTAGCTCGTCAATTTGATAACCAGCCTCCCAATGCAGTAATTGTTGGGGATTTGACGTATGTTCGAGTGAACTATAAATGGAACTATGTTTGTATCTTAATTGATTTATTCAACCGAGAAATCGTTGGATTTAGTGCAGGACTTCACAAAAATGCTCAGTTGGTATATGATGCTTTTGCAACAATCAAAGGGAATTTATCTGAAATCGAGTTGTTCCATACGGATCGAGGCAGCGAGTTTAAAAACTATCTCATTGATGAAATGTTAGATGTGTTTCAGATCAAACGATCCCTCAGCATGAAGGGCTGCCCCTATGATAATGCAGTTGCAGAAGCCAATTTCAAGGTATTCAAAACAGAATTTGTTCGAGGACGAAATTTCGTCAGTTTGGAGCAATTGAAGTTAGAACTTGCAGACTATGTGCATTGGTTCAATAACATACGTTTGCATGGCTCTTTGGATTATAGAACACCAGCCGAATATCGGGTACTGACCTTATAAAAATTGTCCAAAAAAGTGTTGACATTCCACTTCCAGGATAATCCTCACAAAACAGAGGCTCTCTATTCGTTCTATCGTAGGCGATAGCATGATTAATAATCGGTTTATCATCCCCCGTTTTCGAATGTCCAAACTCTGCCAAATCTATATCACCTGCCTGACAGGTCATGTTAGTAGAATCATACGATATGTAAATCTGTTCCCTATGATTACGTGACGCATTCCATTCATTCAGAAATCCAACACTTTGATTTATTGTGATTTCACTAAGAAAATCAGATACTTTACTATCACTATAAATATGCATATCAGATGTAAAGAGCGGATGGTTATAAGCGTAGTCTGGATAATATTGTGCTGCGTTATTTTCTGCAATAATAGAGTATGTAACTAAATCCAAAAACAGATCCTCATTTTTACCAAGGATACGCTTTAGCATCGTATCAAGTTCATAGTCTTTAATAATCTTCTGTATCATCAAATATGAACCTATCCGAAGACAACAACTTCTTTTACTACGATCCTTTTTATCTGGTAGTTCTTTATCCGGAAAATATTTTAGATAGTTTGCATTGGGATACATTTTTTCAATATCCTCCTCGCATCGTCTCCCTATTGTAGTTCGTTTCGGAATCGTATATTGTTTTTCAGGTTTATATATTCGGTCATATTCATAATTAATGTACGTTACATCTTTTATCTTTTTCCTTGTGATTTTCCCCTTGCTCTCAGGTATTTCTACTGTAAAATCAAAGTACATACGCTCTCCTTTCTTAGTGAGTATACCCACTAAGAATAGTATACACTAAAAGCCCAGAAAAATCAATAGATTTGCCGATTTTACTGGACTTTATTGGGTTTTGTTTTTATTTAGTGTCAAAATTTCAGGAAGTTGAGATAGAGTGTAGAAATAAGTATAAAATTGTTCACATTTAGAACTTAATGTGGTATAATGAAAAATGGAATCGTGAATGGGTAGTCGCCTCCTTTAACAAGGAAGAGGGGGTGATGTGCATGTCAGTATTTGAAGCAATTATGTTAATGTTAACATTTGGTTTATTACTTATTGCACTGCTCTCTTACATAAATTAGTAAGAGAAATAAAAAAGCTACCCTTCTAAGATCTTGACCGGATTTTAAGGTAGCTTAAAGAATGTTGAGGTTGACTGCTCTGCAGCGATTCCCCTTGTTTAATAAGAGTATACCACCAATTCTGAAAAAAATCAAATACTATTTTATTTCTAACACCTAATTGTAGGTGTTTTTTATTTTGCAACCAGACAACTTAGCAGTGCTTTCAGAAGGAGCAGTGCATACAAAAATACGCAATCTAACAGCAATTTTGAAATCTTTAGATGGCTTGGAGATGGCTTGTATCAATTCCAGAGAGAACTTTGACAGCAACAAGCATTTTTATAAGCAACGCATTTCGGAAGAAAAAAGCCTGAAAGTTCGTGAGATTTTGGAACAGGAATTGACCTATCTGGATCGTGTGCAAGTGCAGATGGCATCGGCAAGGGAGTTCTTGTTGGTGGCAAGGGCGAAGAATAGCCAAGAAGAAGTTTTAGCGGTGATTGGCAGAGTGGAAAAGCTGTTGAAAGACAATGGGTTCAATGGACGATTGGCTAGAAAAGAGGATTTGAAACGAATTTTATCGGTTTATTTCATTCAAAATATCACCCAAGTGTACTTTGATGATATAGATGGAGAGCGATATGTGAAAGAAGGGGTAAGTCACCCACATATAATCTGAACCACGGTTTTTAAGACTTACAACTTCTGATAACTGCGTTATCGTCAATCATTGTACCTTTGGGTACAACTCAATCCTCTGCCTTGTTCTCATTTGTTGTAAGACTGAAAAACTTCTGCGAACAAAAATCCTCTTATTTTGATGAATTTCGATGAAGAGGAGGAAGGCATAGCCAAAGCTCTGGTGACGACGATGAAGAAGAAAGTCGCAAAATAAGAGGATTTTTGCGGGTTCAGACTATATGGGGGTGACTAAATGAAAATCAGTAAAATCAAGAAAAACAAGTTGCTATTGCCAAAAACAGAAAGAGAAAAAGAAGAAGCCAAGGTCAAAGATTTTTTGGATATGTGTAGTCCATCGGTGTTGCGATTTTACCATGATTATTACATCTGTGGTAGCAGTTTTCGTTCTGTCTGGGCAATCAGTCACTATCCATCAGAAACCAATGAACAAGCCATTTTGCAACATCTGGGGGAGCGTTCAGGTGTGACAATCCATATTTACACAAGGCACGTCACATCGGCAGAAGAACGAAAAATCATTCAAAATGCAGCCAACAAAAATCAACTGGAACGCTCCACAGGGGATATGCAAAGCACCGTTGTGGCAGAAAGCAATCTCCAAAGTGTATCCAATCTCATTGCGCAACTTCATAGGGATCGTGAACCTTTGATTCATTGTGCAGTGTATATTGAAATTTCAGCACCATCACACGAGAAATTGAAAGAGATGCAATCCGATGTAGAAGCAGAACTGACACGTTCCAAACTTTCCTGTGATAAGCTTTTTTTGCGACAACAAGAAGGCTTTCAATCGGTGAAACCTTGCGGACACAATGACTTTCATGAAAAGTATGAAAGGGTGTTGCCAGCAACTAGTGTGGCAAATACCTATCCGTTCAATTATTCTGGAAAGGCTGACGAAAAGGGTTTCTATATTGGAAATGATAAGTATGGCTCAAATTTATTCATAGATTTTCAGAAACGAAGCGAGGACAAAACCAATGCCAATGTGTTGATTTTGGGGAATTCAGGACAAGGAAAATCCTATCTGATGAAGATTTTGATGACCAATATGCGACTCAGTGGTATGGACATCATTTGCTTGGATGCAGAATCAGAGTATGTGGATTTGACAGAAAATCTGGATGGGCAATATCTTGATTTGACCAGTGGGGAGTTTATCATCAACGTACTTGAGCCAAAAGCTTGGGATGATGGCGAAAACATCTTACCTCGTCATATTTCCTTTTTGCGTGATTTTTTCCGTTCTTACAAAGAGTTTACTACAGCAGAGATTGACATTTTGGAGATTTTGTTAGAAGAATTATATGATAATTTTGGTATCAATGAGGATAGCTTGATGAAGAAAATGAGTGGCAATGATTTTCCCATTCTTTCTGATTTATACAAACTGGCAGAGGGGAAGTTGAACATCTATCAGAATGACCGAGGAAATATCTATACCAAAGAAACCTTGCGAAATCTATGCTTGAAAATCAAATCCATTTGCATCGGTGCAGATAGCAAGTTTTTTGATGGGCATACCAATATCAAAAATCATAAATTCATTACATTTGGGGTGAAAGGAATCCTCGAAGCTGACGAAAGTATTCGCAATGTTATGCTGTTCAATGTGCTTTCCTATATGTCAGATGCACTGCTATCCAAAGGGAATACAGCTGCATTTTTGGATGAGTTGTATCTGTTTTTGTCAAATGTAACTGCCATTGAATATATCAGAAATGCAATGAAGCGAGTGCGAAAAAAGGAAAGTGCTGTGATTATCGCAAGTCAAAATGTTGACGATTTCAATCAGCCAAATATCAAAGAAATGACAAAACCACTTTTTGCTTAGCCATGCCCCCATAATCCGAACCCGCAAAAATCCTCTTATTTTGCGACTTTCTTCTTCATCGTCGTCATCAGAGCTGCGGCTATGACTTCCTCCTCTTCATTGAAATTCATCAAAATAAGAGGGTTTTTGTTCGCAGAAGTTTTTCAGCACTACAACAAATGAGAACAAGGCAGACGATTGAAGCGTACCTGAAGGTACGGTGATTGAGGATAACGCAGTTATCAGACGTTGTAAGGCTAAAAAACCGTGGTTGGGATTATGGGGGAATGGCTACCAACCCATCAGTTTTTGTTCTTTCCAGGGAATATCTCCAAAAAAGAATATATGGAAATGTTGCAACTGGAAGAATGTTTGTATGACTTGATTGGCTATCCAGCGAGGGGTGTTTGCGTGTTTCGTCATGGTGCAGACGTATACCATTTGGTTGTAAAGTGTCAGAAATATAAAGAAAGATTGTTTGGAACTGCAGGTGGTCGCTGATGAAAGTGGCACTTCTGAAGAAAGCCATTGCAACAGCTTTGTCAGATGAACGATTGCGAAATGGGATACTTTCTCTAATAGTTGGTGCTGTCATTTGCCTGTTATTGCCACTGCTTTTGCTGGTTTCTATCGTCAATATAGAAGCAAACTATAGCCGTGAAGTGGCAAAAATTGTATTCCAACAAGAAGAAATACCTGAAGATTTTCCAGAAGAACACGTTGTATATATCGAAGAAATGCAAGAACAATTTTTGATTTTGGATGAAGTAATAGAAGAACAAACAGTGGAAGATATAGAAGGACTTGATGACTTACAAATCAAGTCTTATTTTTATGTTTTGTATTTTGGGAAAGAAGATTTGGAGTTTGCAGAATCATTCTATCAAGAATTTGTAGAAGTTTTTGTGGAGAACGAAACCGACTTGGAGATACAGAATGAATTGGAAACATTGTTGGATATGGAGTTTACAGAAGATTTGGCAAATGACCAGAAAGAATTGTTTCTCTTTGTGAAGTATGGATACTCTGCAACATCAAATTTCAATGGCATTCCCAGTGAAGCCTTTGATGATGAAACCTTTGCCACATTGATGGGCGAAGCAACGAAATACATTGGTATGGCTTATGTTTGGGGTGGTAGTTCCCCTGTGACAGGATTCGATTGTTCAGGCTTTATTTGTTGGAGCTACACTCAATCTGGTGTATATCAACTGTCCAGAACAACAGCACAGGGAATTTATAACCAATGCACTAGTGTCGCAAAAGAGGATTTGCAACCGGGCGATTTGGTGTTTTTCACAGACACATATACATCGACAACTGATGTAACCCACGTTGGTATTTACGTTGGAGATAACCAGATGCTTCACTGTGGTGATCCCATTGGATATGAAAGTTTGAGCAACTCCTATTGGAAACAACATTTTTATGGCTATGGAAGATTAACCATGAGATAAACTCATGGAGTGAAAAATGAAAAGTGAATGGTGAAAAGTTAGAGTCAAAAGTACATTGAAAATCAAGTGGATTTAGGAGGAAACAATATGAAAATTTTAAAAGTAGAAGTGGGCAAAGAACCTTATGTCAAAGAAATTGAATCAGATTTGAAGTCATTGCAAAACGAAGTAGAAGGCTTAATCGAACCCATCTATATGGATGATGGCAACTTAATTATCGTCAATGAAGAAGGCAAAATCAATGGCATGGAACCCAATCGATGGCTGGGAGATACGGATATCATCTGTGGTCCATTCTTTGTTTGTGGTGATGATGGCGAGGAATTTGTATCCCTAAAAGAGGAAGATATTGAAAAGTATAGGGAGATGTTTTCTGAAATCCCCCAATTTACCATGCAAGAAAAACAACTGGAGCCAAGGGTAGAAATCTATGGTTTCAATCCAAAAGATACAGGGCAACACCCCACAACCCTAGACCACAATCTTTGTGGTTTATTTTCCCGTCACAACCACTAAAAATACTCGACGATATTTCCTATATCGCCTGCGTTTTTTTGTAATTTTGACGAAAAAATATCCGCACAAATCTTGCAATCAGGATTGTGCGGAATTGCCCTAGATTGGATGTGATAATTATATGAAGAAAACTAAAATCGTGTTGGAATTTGAAAAAGACAAACTGGATGCGTTGGTGTTCTATTTGCAGAAGAAGGAAGAAAAGCTAGAGAAAGAATTGGAAACTGTCATCGAGGAATTGTATCAAAAACGTGTGCCAGCTGTGACAAGGGAGTACTTGGAAAGTAGGATTGTAAGTGAGAGTAAGCCGAAGGATAAGGAAAAGAAAAATCTGGATAAAGGGACTCTGTTAGAAGATACAATCATGTGATGGAATTTTTTTAAACAAAAATACTACACACAAAATGGTAGGATGTACCATTCTATGTGTAGCATTAAGCGTTTGAATTTAAAATAAGTTGCTGTGTGAACCAGTACGAAGTAGGTATAGAATGAGTTCATCTTCATTTACTTCGTAGACCAATAACCAATCTGGTGTGATGTGACATTCTCTACAACCTGCATAATTGCCAACAAGTTATGGTCTTTATTTGCTGCTGGCAGTGGCTCTCTATTTGCCAATAAGTCTACGATAGTTTCTAGTTTATTTATGTCATATCCACGTTTTTTTATGGTTTTGAAGTCTTTTTTAAATGAATTTTGATATTTAATCGTCAGCATTCAAATCCTCCATAAGGTCTGCAACAGAGGAAAAACTGCGGCTTAAGCCGATACCATTTCTGGCATCTTCGATTGCTTGAAGCGTTTCAGAATTATATCCTCTTGAAACAGCAAAGGGGATTTGTTGCTCTCTGACAGCTTGTTTGGCAAATACGGTGAATGCGGTAGTTAAATTCATGCCCAAATCAGAAAAAAGTTCTTCCGCTTGTTTTTTTAGGCCTGCATCCATACGAATTGTGATATTTGTTGTAGCCATAAAATCAACTCCTTCTTTTTCAGTATATTCATTGTAATAGAAAATATGTGCGTTGTCAATACAATGCACAAAAACTGATGCAATGAATTTGTGTCAACGGTGTTGTCATAAATTGGTTTGCGTAAAATAGTGGTGATAACAGAAACTAGGCGATGTGTCCCCACTGTAGCCACTGTCAGCCATTTTGTTTCCCAAATGGAGTAACTGCCCCAATGAGAAGTGCAAACCGAAATTTGGGCGAATGGTGGCGAGGTGCAAAAAAAGAGGAAAGAAAGTTGAGGTGGTGCGTATGGTTTCATAATCAGAGATTTGCAGAGATTTTAGGTCTTTTTAAGAGTTGCAGCCGGCTATCAATTTGTCAACAGAAAAAATGGAAAAATAGAGAATAATTATGCAATAATTAAAATAGTAAAAATGGCATGAAAATTAAACCCTAAGCAGGGCTGGAATTTCAGAATATACAGGTTATTGCCGTAGGTAGTATGGTTTATTATCACGCAAAACTGCATATATAATATTTGTAAGTTTTCGTGTGACATGCCCAATGGCATTCATATACGGCTTTCCTTCGGATCGTTTTTGTTCAAAAAAGGTCTTTAAATTAGGTTCATACATTACAGCTAGGACAGAAGCTTGCCATATGGCACGCCTAAGATAAGGAGAACCACGTTTTGACATATGGTTATGGCTAGAATTAAATTCACCAGATTGCTTGACAGTTGGATCAATACCAGCGAAAGCTGCAAGTTTTGTTGCAGAAGAAAATCTTGAAACATCTCCGATTTCGCTGAGTATAATAGCAGCAGAAACGGGTCCAATTCCAGGAATGGTAGTAAGTTTACAATCAAACGTGTTATACAGCTGGACAATTTGTTTATCAATATCGGCGATTTGTTGTTCCATAAATTTGATGTGTTCGATATGCCCATTTAGTAAAATTTTAATGGACGTAATACCAATAATGATACCGAAAGAGTTTTGGGCAGCAGATTTAATTTGTTCGGCTTTATCTTTTTTGAATTTCTTGCGACTTGCAACAGAAATCATTTCTGTAAGTTTATCGGTATCGATGGCAAGAATATCCTCAGGTAACGGGCAGTTTTTCAGTATTTCCATAGAGGTAACACCGAATATATCTGAAAAAAGAGTTTCATATTCAGGGAAAACCTGATCTAATAAGCAAATTGTTTTTCTCTTAATATCGGAACATAAATCAACAATGTAACTTCTGGCACGGCATAGTTCACGAAGCTCAAAGTATTCGGATGCTTGTATTGAGCCTTCCGAGTAATGCCCGAAACGAATCACTTGGGCAATGATAAAGCTATCATGAGAGTCATTTTTAACTTGACGGATGTAAAGGTTACGTAGTGCATCAGATTGAATTGGATTAATAACTTTTGTTTCGAACCCCTGCTTTAGTAAGGCAGAATAAACAGCCAACCAATAGTGGCTCGTGGATTCCATAGCAAATATGAAATCAGATTTGTTTGTGCTTAGTTTTTCGGATTCGGATAGAAGTTTTTTAAATCCATCTAAATCATTTTTGAAGACAAATGCTTTGCGTACAATTTGACCATCACTATTGATAATGACAGCTTCATGTGAACGCTTTGCAATGTCAATACCAACAATAAACATTAGACACCTCCTAGGAATATTTACAGACAGTTCCTCAGTTCCATATAAGTTGCATCCTGCTTCGATATTAGAAGAAAGTCTAAAAAGACTCCTACATCCGGCTTATAAGCAATACTCTTATATGGCAGAGGGTTCAAACTGCATTGAGTGAACTGTTTGTCACAGGGATAATAGAAGAACACCTCTGTCTGTATAGATATATTTTACCAAACTCTAAGAGTTTAATAAACGAAATAATGGAAGTTAATTTGTATAATTATTCGGTTTTGATTCAAAATAACTGCTTACTTATAGTATAGCAGGTTTTAGAGCCAATATGTGAAGCAAAGTTTCATGAAAACTCACACGGCTTTAGACCAAACAGAAGTACCGAACACGCTATTGCACAGTGTTGTCGATATATGCAGATACAACATTTACATTATGTTGTAGATATTGATATACAAGGTTTCTTTGATAATGTATGTCACACAAAACTGATAAGGCAACTATGGCAAATGGGTATTCAAGACAAAAAACTTCTTTGTATCATCAAGGAAATGTTAAAAGCAAATATTGTTATGCCAAATGGCAAAACAGTTACGCCCACGAAAGGAACTCCACAAGGTGGTATTCTATCTCCACTATTATCGAATGTAGTATTAAACGAACTTGATTGGTGGATATCGTCACAATGGGAAACAATGCCTACACATTATCCTTATAAACAAAAAACAAATAAACAAGGTACAGAGATTAAAAATCACACTTACAGAGCGTTAAGACAGAGCAACCTGAAAGAAATGTATATCGTTAGATATGCAGATGACTTCAAGATATTTTGTCGCAACTATCATGATGCGAAACAAGCATATATTGCTGTTGTTAAGTGGTTACAAGATAGGTTGAAACTGGCTGTAAGTGAAGAGAAATCAACAATCACAGACTTGAAACAAAGGTATTCTGAATTTTTGGGTTTTAAGTTAAAAGTCAAGCCAAAGGGTAAAAAGTTTGTTGTACATTCTCACATGAGCGACAAGGCGGTTAAAAACGCAAAGAAAAGTATTTCTAAATGCGTAAAATCAATGAAAAGACCATCGAATGAGCGAGAGCAATACAAGGAGATTATCCAGTATAATGCAACCGTCGTCGGTCTACATAATTACTACCGCATAGCTACAAATGTGAGTTTGGATTTTGCTGATATTGCTTTTGATATTAAGAAGCAAATCAACAACAGACTGGATGTGAAAACAAATGGAACGTTAACAAAAGGATTTATCAAAGAACGATATGGAAAAAGTAAACAATTACGTTTTCTAAATGGACATCCACTCATACCTGTGGGATATGTTCAGACAAAGGACGCACAGCACAAGCGAAAAATCATCAACAAATATACGGTAGATGGTAGAGAATTTATCCATAAAAACCTACGCATTGACGTTGATACAATGCTATGGCTCATGCGACATCCAGTGCTTGATAAAAGCATTGAATTTGCAGATAATCGAATTTCACTATTTGCTGCTCAATATGGGAAATGTGCTGTTACAGGGGTTGTACTTCTACCCCATGACATTTACTGTCATCATAAAATACCACTTGAAAAAGGTGGTACAGATAGTTATGCAAATTTAGTCCTCATCACGGAAAGTATACACAAACTTATCCATGCCACAAAAGAAGATACAATCCAAAAATATTTAATCGAGCTTGGTTTAACGAGCAAGCAACTTGAGAAATGTAACAAACTCCGAACACAGGCAGAATTGCCTACAATTTAAACAAAATAATTTTGTTACGAAGTGTGTAAGTCTTAATTAAAACGTGAAAATCTTTCTTGTGATGGAACGCCGTGTGCGGTGAAAGTCGCATGCACGGTGTGAAGTGGGGGAAAATCTGGAGATTACTTCAAAGGATTACCTATCACTATCTGGTGCAAAATCACAAGGTATGAAACAACTTATGGCAGGTGGCGGTATTGCCCTTATCGGCACTACACTGGTACCATTGCTTTCTGGCTTGTTATAAGGTAAACGCTTATGGATTTTATCATCGACGCAATTAACGAATGGATCAAAACAATGCTCGTCGATGGAATCATGGGAAATCTAACAGGTTTATTTGACACCATCAATTCGGAAGTTTCAAGAATTGCGGGTCAAGTGGGAACGACACCATCGGCATGGAACGGTGGTGTCTTCTCCCTAATTCAAAATTTATCAGATACAGTGATAATGCCTATCGCTGGCATGATACTTACTTTTATCATGTGTCATGAATTGATACAAATGATAATTGAGAAAAACAATATGAATGATTTTCCACCATCTGATGTGTTCAAATGGATATTTAAAACCGTTATCGCTATAAGCATAGTCACCAATACATTTCCAATTATTATGGCAATATTTGATGTTGCACAAAGTGTTGTAAGTTCAGCAGGTGGTGTAATTCTTACTGACACAACAATTGGTGTAGATACGTTAGATAGTTTAGAAACAAGTTTAACTGCAATGGACATCGGTCCACTGTTAGGGTTATTTATTCAAAGTTTTCTTTTTGGATTGATTATGTGGGTACTTTCTGTCTGCATTTTTGTCATTGTCTATGGGAGAATGCTTGAAATCTATTTAATGGTATCTCTTGGAGCAATTCCCCTTGCGACATTTGGTAATAAGGAATGGAGTAGCATGGGACAAAATTATATTAAGTCTATCTGTGCATTAGCGTTTCAAGGATTTTTAATTATGGTGTGCATAGGCATTTATGCAGTGCTAATACAATCCATTGCTACTGATGGCGATCCAATCGGTGCTATATGGACTTGCATTATGTATACGGTGCTACTGTGCTTTACACTGTTTAAAACTGGAACTATGAGCAAACAAATTTTTAATGCTCATTAAATTTAGAAAACTGGAGGAAACCATATGATGGATACAAGACCTTTTTATCCTCATTCTTTTGAGGAAGCCAAAAGGAATAACGATATGGATAGTTATAAGCAGTCTACGCAGGCGAATATTGACTGCAAAAACGCTATTGAAACAATAATAAAAAACAATTATGACGGACAGCGTTTAGGCAAAGACCTTGCCAAACAAGTCATTGCAGATTTTGGCATTGATAGAACAGCCTACGTGCTTGCAAATACTGTAAAACATAAAGACCATGATGGTCGAATGTCTGCTGCCAATAAAGAATGGGCAAAAGAGATTTTTGTTCCACCTGATGAATTGGATGGAACAGATAGGAACACCTACTTTGTTGTGGGTTCTCACACAGGACTAACAGATTTATTTGTAAATCAGTTTAAACGAGAAGTCGCAAAACTAAATTTGTGGGATAAATCACAAGTAAACCCACCAACTAACTTAGACTTTGAGGGCAAAGTTATGGTGTTAAAGCCTACTTCTCTCAATGAAAAACATAAAACTCGTGATGAACAATTATTTTTACCCTTTGGAGGTTTTGGTTGTTCACCTACTGCCAGTGGTAGAACTGTTATGGGAACATTTTTAGTAGATGGCGAAAGAGCAAACTTTCAGCGTTCTGATTTTTTAGGAGAAGCAAAAAAAGAATTGTTGCCAGCATTTGCAATAGAAAAATTAGAAAAAGAAAAACGTCCCTCTGTTCTTAAAAAACTTCATGATAAAAAATCAGAAGTTACCACAAAGGATAAGCCACCGACCAAAGATAAGGAGGCACGATAAATGGCATATGTTTCTGTACCCAAAGACTTAAATGAAGTGAAAACAAAATTTATCTTCAATTTAACCAAACGACAATTATTCTGTTTTTCGCTAGGTGCATTTGTTGGAGTTCCTGTGTTTTTTCTACTCAAAGGGATACATTTAACTTTTGCAACGCTGATGATGGTAGCTGTTATGTTGCCATTTTTTATGCTTGCCATGTATCAAAAGCATGGGCAACCATTAGAAGTTATTTTAAAGCAAGTATACGAGGTGAAATTTGTAAAGCCTAAGATTAGACTGTATAGGGTGCAAAATTTCTATGCTCTGCTTGAAAAACAATACGATTACGAAAAGGAGGTTTACGATATTGTTTGCAAGAAAAAAACGAAAAAATGATGAAGCCGCAAGCCTTGCACCTGTAAATGTGAAACTCACAAAAGCAGAGAAAAAGCAAATTGCAGAAATCATGGCACGAAACACAAAAAACAAAAAAGAACAATCTGCTGGGGAAAGCATCCCCTATGAGCGACTATACCCAGATGGTATCTGTAAAGTGTCGGATACCTTTTATTCTAAAACAGTAATGTTTGAAGATATTAACTATCTTTTATCTGAAAAGGACGATAAGACTGCTATTTTCGATGGTTGGTGTGATTTTTTAAACTTCTTTGATCCACAGATAAATTTCCAATTATCCTTTTTAAACCTAACTGGAAACGAAAAGGTATTTGAAGAAAGCATTACCATTAAAGAGCAAGATGATGATTTTAACTCTATTCGTCATGAGTATAGTGATATGCTTCTTACGCAACTATCCAAAGGTAATAATGGTATCTTAAAACAAAAATATATCACCTTTGGGATTCACGCTAAAAGCTATAAAAAGGTAAAACCAAAACTTGAACGCATTGAAATTGAAGTGAAAAACAATTTGAAGCGTATGGGTGTCCGTTCTGTTACCTTAGATGGATTAGAGCGATTGAAACTATTTTACAGTATGCTCCACATGGACGAGAAAAACGAACTGCATTTCGACTGGAACTGGCTTGTACCCACTGGACTTTCCACGAAAGATTTTATTGCTCCATCTTCTTTTAATTTTGGAGATAGTAGGCAATTTAAAACAGGGGGCAGATTTGGTAGCGTTTCATTTTTGCATATCCTGTCCCCTGAAATCTCTGACAGAATACTGGCTGATTTTTTGGATATTGACGGAAACCAAAATATCACCATGCACGTTAAATCTATTGACCATATCAAAGCCATTAAAATGGTAAAGGCAAAGTTATCAGACCTTGAGCGTGTCAAGATTGATGAGCAGAAAAAAGCTGTAAAATCAGGCTATGACATGGATATTTTATCCTCTGATTTGGTATTATACATTGAAGATTTGAAAAGGCTTTTAAAAGATTTGCAAAGCAGAAACGAGCGACTTTTCTATTTTACACTGATGATTTTGCATACAGATACGCAGAAAGACAAACTGGAAAATACCGTATTTGCAGCAACAAGCCTTGCACAGAAAATGGGGTGTGTGCTGTATCGTCTTGATTATCAACAAGAGCAAGGGTTTATGTCCATGCTCCCACTGGGACAAAATCTAATTAAAATAAATCGAAGCATTAACACCACTGGTACAGCAGGTTTTATGCCATTTACAACTAGCGAACTGTTTCAAAAAGGAATGGGTGCATTATACTATGGCATCAATGCCCTTTCCAACAATTTGCTTATGGCGGATAGAAAACTTTTGAAAAATCCCAAAGGGCTGTATCATAAAAGAACGGAGGAACAATATATCACAAAGGCAACTATAATTTTCTTGTTTACACTAAGCGAATTAGAAAGAAAAAGAGTTCCTCAAAAGTCGCAAAAACAGTGTTAAATCAAGAAAACATTGCCGAAAGGAGGTAAATAATGAATACTAAGCTAACTATCCTCTACGAGAGATTAAGTCGAGAAGATGAACGAGAAACGGAAAGTATCTCTATTGAAAACCAAAAGGCATTTTTAGAAGATTATGCGAATCGAAACGGATTTACAAACATTCTTCATCTAACGGACGATGGTTTTAGTGGTACAAGGTGGGATAGACCGAGTTACCTAAAGTTAATTGATGAGGTAGAGCGTGGGAATGTAGGTGTCTGCATAGTAAAAGATATGTCTAGGATTGGTCGTGACCATTTGCGTGTTGGACTTCTATTAGAGCAGTTCAGAGAGTGTGGAGTGCGATTTATCGCTGTTAACGATAATGTTGACACAGACAAAGGTATGGACGATTTCACACCTTTTAGGAATATCATAAATGAGTGGGTAGCACGAGATACAAGCCGAAAAATCAGAACCATATTCAATGCAAGAACAGCACAAGGTAAACATGTTACTGGTGCATTGCCTTATGGCTACTTACATGACCCTAATGACCGTCAAAAATGGATTTTAGATGAAGTCGCTGCACCAATAGTAAAACGAATATTCAAAAGTGTAATTGAGGGTAAAACTCTATCACAAATAGCAAGCGAATTATCAGAAGAAAAGGTGCGTTGTCCTAATGCTCATTGGCAACACATCAAGGAATCCACAAGCAAAGGCAGACCAAGTGCAGACCCCTACAAATGGTCAATAGCAACAGTAATTGCTATCACAAAGAAACAAGAATATATGGGATTGAAAGTCTTAAACAAGACCACGAAAGAAAATTACAAGGCAAAGCGAAAGCCTACACCAAAAGAAGATTTAATCATCTTTAAGGATATGCACCCTATTATCGTAGACGAGGAAACTTGGACTATCGTGCAAAGGCTTAGACAGACAAGGCGAAGTACCAAAAAACTTGAAGGAACACCAAATCCACTAACTGGAGTTCTCTATTGTGCCGATTGTGGTGAAAAGATGTATCATAAAAAAGGTAGCACTGGCAGAGATAATAAGCCACATCACGAGTATGTATGTTCAAGCTATCGACACTATACACGTTCTTGTACTTGCCACTATATCAGAGTTGAAGTTGTAGAAAACTTGATACTCAATTCTATACAACGAGTAAGCAAGTATGTAAATGAAAATGAAGAAGAATTTCTAGCAAAAGTGCTTGAAGTTTCTGCAATCTCCCAAGAGGAAACTATAAAAACAAATCGTAAAAAAATAACCAATTCCAAACGCAGACGAGAAGATATTGGTAGTTTAGTAAAAAAATTATATGAAACTTATGCTGTAGGGAAAATACCCGAAGAACACTTTACCGATTTACTTGCAAGTTATCATACCGAGCAACAAAGTATTGATAGTGAAATAAAAAAACTTCAAGAAGAAATTGACCACTACAACACTGAAAGTGTGAAAGCAGATAAATTTATTGACCTTGTAAAAAGACATACAGAATTAAATGAGTTTACACCACTACTACTCAATGAATTTATTGAAAAAGTAATTGTATATGAGCCAGTAAAAGAAAATGGAAAAAGAGAGCAAAGAGTTGACATCTTTCTTAACTTTATAGGGCAGTTTGAACCACCATCACCCATAGAAGAAGCAGAACAAAAAAACACAAGCAAAAGATCGAGAGAGAGAAAGTTCAGATATGAAATGACGGAAGAAGAACAAGAAAATGAAAGGGCGATTGATAGAGTACGTTATGCAAAAAAAGTAGCTGGCAAAAAAGCAAAAGAAAAAGCAGAACGATTAGAAATTTTACAAGGCTCAAGATATGAAAATCTTGTAAAAGAAGAAATTCAAATTGGCAAAGGAGCGTGAACAAAATGGATAAAAACAGTATCTTCTATGCTCTCTATTACGGAGCAGTTGCCCCTTGGGAAAACAGCAACTTATTCTTATCAAAAGAGCATAAAGAAACTTTGGATATAGCCAATGACTTACAAGAAAAATTAACATCACAACTAGGTGACGAGAGTAAAAAATTGTTAGATGAATTTCTAAAAACCGATGCAAAAATAGGCAGTTTTTTTGAAGAAGAAAAGTTCAAAGATGGTTTTATCTTAGGTGCAAGGCTAATGATTGAAACACTAACCGACACACGATTTACAAAATAAGGAGCTGATACAATGGAACAAAGTATATTTGAAAAAACGGGTGGTACGTATATTAAAGTTGGTGATTATTATGTACCGAACTTAGGACAGTTTGAGGGTGAAAAAGAAACAGACGATAGACCTTTAGGTAAGTGGAATGGCTATACTTAACTAGACAGAAAAGATAAGGTCATGTAAAATAAAACTAATATAAAATAAGGAGATGATTACATGACTAAAAAACGACAACGAAGAGAATTTACAGAAGAATTTAAACAGCAGATGGTTCAATTATATAACAACGGAAAATCGAAAGCAGATATCAATCGTGAATACGATTTAACACCATCGGCACTGAATCGCTGGATACAGCGTTACAATGCTACTGGTTCTACAAAAGAAGCTGATAATCGCACACCAGAAGAAGCTGAACTCATCAAACTTCGTAAAGAGCTACAACAGCTACGAATGGAAAATGACATACTAAAGCAAGCGGCGCTGATATTCGGACGAAAGTAATTGTAATTCGAGCAAATCGACACAAATACTCTATATCAGCCATGTGTAAATGCCTTGAAATCAGCAGGAGTACCTACTATTACGAGGCTTCGTCCAAGAAAGATGATACGGAATTAGAACAAGAAATTGAACGGATTTTTTATGAAAATAAAGAAGTCTACGGAAGTCGTAAAATGAAAAAAGAGCTGAAGAAGTTGGGCAAACAGGTTTCTAGACGCAGAATTTGCCGCATTATGAAACGTTTAGGGCTAATTTCGGTCTATACCGTTGCCAAGTTCAAACCACAAAAGCAACAATGCAATGAGTCGCCAGTAAAAAACGAACTAGCTCGTCAATTTGATAACCAGCCTCCCAATGCAGTAATTGTTGGGGATTTGACGTATGTTCGAGTGAACTATAAATGGAACTATGTTTGTATCTTAATTGATTTATTCAACCGAGAAATCGTTGGATTTAGTGCAGGACTTCACAAAAATGCTCAGTTGGTATATGATGCTTTTGCAACAATCAAAGGGAATTTATCTGAAATCGAGTTGTTCCATACGGATCGAGGCAGCGAGTTTAAAAACTATCTCATTGATGAAATGTTAGATGTGTTTCAGATCAAACGATCCCTCAGCATGAAGGGCTGCCCCTATGATAATGCAGTTGCAGAAGCCAATTTCAAGGTATTCAAAACAGAATTTGTTCGAGGACGAAATTTCGTCAGTTTGGAGCAATTGAAGTTAGAACTTGCAGACTATGTGCATTGGTTCAATAACATACGTTTGCATGGCTCTTTGGATTATAGAACACCAGCCGAATATCGGGTACTGACCTTATAAAAATTGTCCAAAAAAGTGTTGACATTCCAATTATGTAGTCAACGCTTGTGATGCTGGGCGTGAGGGCGAACTTATCTTTCGATTGGTATATAATCTATCGAAGTCTACAAAACCAACAAAAAGACTTTGGATTTCCTCGATGGAAGATAGTGCCATCAAGCAAGGTTTTGATAATTTAAAAGATGGTACCGATTTTGAACTGCTTTACAAAGCTGCTGCTTTACGCCAACAAGCTGACTGGCTTGTTGGTATCAATGGCACAAGGCTTTTTTCGTGCTTATATAATCAGCAATTAAATGTGGGTAGAGTCATGTCACCCACGCTTGCTATGATTGTGCAGAGAAATGCTGAAATCAATGCGTTTGCATCAGAACCTTTTTACAATGTTGTATTAACTTCAAATGGTGTGGCGTTTACTTCTGCAAAGTTTAAAGATAAAACACAAGCTGATGAAGTGCTAAAGGCTTGCGAAAATCAAAGCATTATCATTACAGAAGTAACCAAAAAGGAAAAGGTGGAGAAACCACCAAAATTGTATGACCTAACCACCTTGCAACGTGAAGCCAATCGAAAACTTGGTTTTACAGCCAATCAAACACTGGAGTACACCCAAAGCCTTTATGAAAAGAAACTTTGTACCTATCCTCGTACCGATAGCAAGTTTTTAACCGATGATATGGAGCATGGTTTGGGTGAAATTGTTGCAATTACAATGGATAAGCTACAAGTAAACACTATTGCACCAACAAATACAAGGCTTGTAATTGATAGCAGCAAGGTTACGGATCATCATGCGATTATTCCCACCAAAACTTTGAATGGCTTTGATACAAATAACCTACCACATGGAGAAAAAGAAGTTTTGACACTGATTATGTCAAGACTTCTTTCTGGTTTAGGGGACAATTTTAAATATAGCGAAACCATTATCTCGGCAAAATGTGGTGATGTGGAATTCGGCACAAAAGGTAAAACTATTATTGAGCAAGGTTTTAAGGTGTTTGATTTGAAAAATGATGATAAGCAAGAGGAAAACCCTTTGCCACTTGTGGCAGAGGGCGAAATTTTGGATATATCTTCATCTGAAATTAAAGTCGGCAAAACCTCCCCACCGAAACAATTTACCGACGATGTATTATGTAAAAGGTAGCTAAGAAACTATTAGAGAGAGAAAGGTGATTTTATGAGCAAAAAGACTAAGAAAAATGCTGTTACTGCCCTGTATTCAAGGCTTTCTCGTGATGATGAAATTATAGGGGATAGTAACAGTATTGTCAATCAAAAGAAGATGTTGGAGAAGTATGCAGAGGATAATGGGTATACAAATATTCAACATTTTTCGGACGATGGAATTTCGGGTGGTACATTTGATAGACCCTCTTGGAAACAAATGATTGAAGGTGTGGAAAGTGGAATAGTCACAACCATAATTACACGAGATTTGAGCAGAATAGGTAGAGATTATTTACAAGTTGGATTTTACACCGAAGTGATGTTTAGAGAAAAAGGAGTTAGATTTATCGCTATTGCAAACAATGTAGACAATAGCAAAAGAGAAAGTGCAGAGTTTGCTCCATTCCTAAATATTATGAATGAGTGGTATATTCGTGATACAAGTAGAAAAGTTACTTCTGTTCTTAGAGCAAGAGGTTCAGACGGAAAACATCATACCACCAATCACGCAATCTACGGTTATAAAAAATGTAAAGACAATCCAAGCCAATGGCTAATTGATGAACCTGCTGCAAGTGTAGTGAAACGAATGTTTCAAATGTGTATTGATGGGAAAGGTCCTTATCAAATTGCAAAGGTACTTACAGAGGAAAAAGTTGAAAGACCATCATACTATTTAGCACAAAGAGGAATGGGAAATCATATTTCAAATTACAAAGCCGAAGAACCTTACTTATGGAGAGGGACAACAGTTGCACATATGTTAAGCAAACCCGAATATATGGGGCATACTGTGAATTTTCGCACCTACAAAGATAGCTATAAAGATAAGCAACCGAAGAAAACAGATAAAGAAGATTGGATAATTTTCAAAGACACGCAAGAGCCTATTGTTGATGAAGCAACTTGGGAAACAGTACAAAAACTAAAGAAAACTAAGCGTAGAAGTGATACCATTGGAGAAGCCAATCCATTAACAGGACTTATGTATTGTGCTGACTGTGGAGCGAAAATGTATAATCATAGAGGTAGTGCTGGGTATGAACGAAATTGGTGTGGCGAAAAAACAGATAAAAAGCGACCTAATCGAGATGAATACAACTGTTCCACATATGACTTAGCAAGGCAAGATTACAGATTTGTACCTTGTACTCAGCATTATATTCGTACAGAAGCTATTAAAAATATTTTACTTGAAACTATACAAGAAGTTAGCAGATGTGTGCAGTTAGATGAAGATAAATTTATAAATGAAATCATCAATAAGACATCATCACAACAAGAAAAATCTGTTAATTCACTAAAGCAACAAATCACAAAGGATAATCGACGAGTAGTGGATTTGAACAGATTAATACGACAGCTTTATGAGGACAATGTTATTGGGAAGTTAAGTGATAAGCGTTTTAATTTAATGATTGAAGATTATGAAGAAGAACAAAAACAATTAGAGCAATCCATTGTGCAATCAGAAACTATGTTGAAGCAACTTAATGAGGATAGTTTTAATACTACAAAATTCGTTGAACTTATTAAGAAGTACACAGACATTAGCGAACTTACAACACCGATGATAAATGAATTTGTTGATAAGATTTTAGTACATGAGGGCAAATGGGAAAACCATCAAAGAACACAAGAAATAGAAATTTATTTGAATTTTATTGGCAAATTTGAAATTCCTAAAAAGGAAGTTGTATTGACGGAAGCAGAAATTTTGGAGCAACAAGCATTGCAGAAAAAGCGAGATAAAAAACGAGAATACAATTATCGTTATATGAGAAAACGCAGAGAAAAAATAAAATCGGAACAAGCCAAAATCAAGGCTGATGAAGAAAGTAAAGGAGCGTAATTATGGAACAAAGTATATTTGAAAAAATGGGTGGTACTTACATCAAAGTTGGCGATTATTATGTGCCAAACTTAGGGCAGTTTGAGGATGAAGAAGAAACAGATGATAGACCTTTAGGCAAGTACGGAATGTTGAGAAGAACATACCTTGAAGAACACAGAAAGCCTTTATACAATCATCTACTACTTAGTGGAGAATTACACTCCCACTTGCGTGATGTGAATGAGCAAGCACAGCAGATGATTGATACCCTACTACCCCAGTACAAAGCAAAGCAATGTGTCACAGAGGAATTAAAAGCAAGGGAACAACTCTTATGGGTGGGAATGGTAAACAACATCATAGCACAGATTGAGGAAATTATTTTTTCTGAAATAGTCTATGTATAATATCGGAAAAAGAGGTCGAGATCTTAACAGATTACGACCTCTTTTTCTATATTAAAAATCAAAAATAGAAAAGGAGCATTTCATTATGACGAAGAAAACAATCGTAGAGCAAATCAAAGAAACACAAATTGAAATTGAAAAAGCAAGAACAGAAAAGAAACAAAAGGAACATCAACTGGAGAAGTTGCAAAAGCGTGAACGAGAAAAGGAACGTAACAAACGCACACGCAATTTAATTGAAAAAGGTGCAATCTTAGAAAGCATCAATCCATCTATCCAATCCCTATCCAACGAGCAGTTAAAAGTATTCTTACAGCAAGCATTACAAAGCGAACGAGCATTACATTTGATTAGTAAAATGACGGAAACCGAAGATACGCAGTAGTTCCCTTGATTACAAGGGCGCACTTATACACCATTTAAAATGGTGCGTGCGTTCTGCGAAGCAATGGGGAGCTACTCTCCCCAAACCCCTTGTGTACTTTACGAAATGCCTACACCTTACGAGGTGTAATCATTTTCCTAAAGTCTGATAAATCGAAAGGAGTAATTTATGGCAATATTCCACCACTCAATCAAGCTGATAAGTAGAGGGAAAAGCAAGTCGGCAGTAGCTTCATCTGCATATCGTAGTGGCACTAAAATGACAAATGAATATGACGGAATTACCCACGACTATACAAGCAAAGGTGGTATCTATTCCAGTGCTATTCTTCTACCCTCTCACGCACCCAAAGAGTATGCAGACCGTAGCACTTTATGGAACGCAGTGGAGAAGATAGAAAAGCAACACAATGCCCAACTTGCACGAGATATTGAAGTGGCAATACCAAAAGAAATCCCCTCACATCTATGGCAAAGAATGTTGATTGATTATTGCAAAACCAATTTCGTTTCAAAGGGTATGATAGCTGATTTATCTATCCATAACAATGATGAAAATAACCCTCATTGTCACATCATGTTGACTGTTCGACCTATCAAAGAAGATGGAACATGGGGAGCAAAATCACACAAAGAATATATACTTGATGATAGTGGTAATCGCATTAAACTTCCAAGTGGAAATTGGAAGTCAACAAAAGTTGATACAATGGATTGGAACAGCCAAGACAACGCAGAAGTTTGGCGAGCAAACTGGAGTGAGCATTGCAATCTCTATCTTGAAAACTTAGGACATACAGAACGCATAGACCATCGAAGTTATGAAAGACAAGGCATTGACCAAGTTCCCACCATTCATATGGGTGTTTCAGCAAGTCAGATGGAGCAAAAAGGCATTGAAACAGATAGAGGAAATATCAATCGACAAATCAATGATGACAACAAGGAAGTTAAGATAATTAGGGCAAGAATTACAAGACTTATGAAGTGGCAACGAGAACTAGAAGTGCAACCATTAGACTTTTCAAGGGGAGAATTTAAGGCATCTATACTTGAAAAATTAAATACAAACAAAGGAATCATTAAAAATCAATACCAAACGACTAAAGACCTCAAAAATTATGTTAATGTATGGAATTTCTTACAAGCAAATGACATTGGAAATCTCGAAGAATTTAATGCAAAGATACAAGCGATGAATGATAGTTTCTACGCTGTTAAATCAGCGTTAAAGACCATTGAGAATGATATGGGCAAACTAGATAGGCAACTTGATTTATGGGCTAAATACGAGCAATTAAAGCCTATGAGGAAGAAGTATATGAAGTTGACGGGCAAAGAGCAAAAGGCTTTTTATGAGCAACATACAAATGAACTTGACCGAGCTGAAATCCTCAATTCTAAATGGGTGAAATTCACAAATAGTGGTGGAAAAATAAGCACTTCTACTTGGAAAAGAGAGCGTAAAGAATTAGAGCAATTAAGCAAAACTTGCGATGTGAAGATGAAAGCATATATAGAGGAATTAGAAAAAGCAGAGAAAATACAAAAAGCACTTGATGAATTGTTTGCCGATATAAAACAAATACCGACTAAGATTAAAGATGCTGAGAGGTAAAAAAGTTCCATAATGTCCTGCAAAGTACCACAAATAACTTTACATTCTATGTGAGAATATGGTATCATATATAGTGTTAATGAAAAGAAATGGAGCAAAATGGCTTTGTTATGCTTTTGATGTAGCACAGTCAATATAGCTATGAGGGAGGTTTTTTAATCATGGATAATGATATTTTAACAGTTAATCAAACTGCTCAATATTTACAAGTTTGCGATAAGACAGTTAGACGAATGATAGCAAGTGAAAAAATACCTGCATATAAGTTGGGTAAATCATGGCGTATTAAAAAGGTTGATATTGAACAGTTATTCAATGGTAAACAAAAGACTAATGAGGGGGAGTAAGTAATGGCTATCGAACAATACACAGAAAGCTTAACACTAAAAGAAATGAAGTGCGAACTTGGGTCAAATGCTTTTGGATATGTTTTCCCACAAGGAGATGTTTCAGATGTTGATAAAATTGAAATTCTGCTAAAAAAAGCTGGTGGAAAACCGAAAGAATGTGAATTAAATGACTTCTCAAAAGGTGGTAATGGAAAAGCTAAACCTGAATACATTATTACATTTAATGATGATACAAGTACTATTATTGTTGTCGAGTGCAAAAACACAGCAAAGAAACATGAAAGCATAAGCCTAAACAAACCAAATGCATATGCTGTCGATGGAGTACTATATTATGCAAAATTCTTAAAGGAAGAATATAACGTGATTGCAGTTGCAATTAGTGGAACAACTACAGCTAATATGAAAGTAAGTGCTTTTCATTGGTTAAAAGGGCAAGATAAATATATGCAACTTGATAAAGCAAGTGACATAATATTGGAGCCAAAAAACTATATAAAACTAACTAAGGGTGAAAAATTGCAAAAAGCTTATTCACTTGACGAAATTAGAACAACTGCTATTGATATGCATGAATATTTGAGAGAAATAAAAATGACAGAACGACATAAACCAATTTTCATAGCTGGTATTTTGATAGCCTTGAATGATGAAGATTTTGCCAAAAGCTACACTGCCTTACCATCTTTCACAAGTGTCATTAATAATGTTCAGTCAGCAATCGAAAATGTATTGAAAGATAGTGGCATCAAAAACAATAGAATTAATTATATAAAACAAGCATTTAAAAACTTATTAGACAACTCTAAGTTTTCAGCAATACAATTAGGGCATAAAAAGTCATTGACTTGGTACATTGAACAATTAGAAATGAAAATCAAGCCTATGATGGATTATGCAGATAATACTATTGATGCACTTGGTGTTTTTTATCATGAATTTATTAAGTATTCGGGTGGCGATGGTAGTGGCTTAGGCATTGTTCTCACACCACAGCATTTAACTGAATTTATGTGTGATGTGGCAGGAGTCAATAAAAACAGTAAAGTAGTTGATATATGTTGTGGATCAGGTTCATTCCTTGTGACTGCAATGAGTAAAATGTTCAAACAAGCAAATCCACAAGAAGCTGAAAGAATACGACAAGAAGGTTTGTATGGTGCAGAATTTGATGATGAATTATATACATTAGCAATTGCAAATATGATAATTCGCAAAGATGGAAAATCCAATATTCATTTTGGTGATTGTTTTGATAAAGCCATCACTAATCAACTGAAATCAAAGCAAATAAACATAGGACTGATAAATCCTCCTTATTCACAAAAAGATGTAGTAGAGCTCGAATTTGTGGAACATTTACTGGATATTCTTGTAGCAGGTGGTACTGGTGTTGTTGTTGTACCTATGAGTTGTGCTATCGGAACAAAATTTAAAGAGGTAAGAGAAAGGATTTTTAAGAAAAACACACTAAAAGCTGTTTTCTCAATGCCCGATGATATTTTCTACCCTACTGCAACTAATGTTTGTGTTATGGTTTGGGAAGCACATACTCCACACGACATAACACAAGAAACATTTTTTGGTTTTTGCAAAAATGATGGATTTGTAAAAAGAAAAAAGCTTGGAAGAATAGATGCATTAAACAAATGGGATAATATAAAAGCTGAGTGGCTCACGCTATATCGTAATAGAGATGTTAAGGACGGATTATCAGCAAGATATTGTGTTGCAAATACGGATGAATGGCTTTGTGAAGCATATATGAAAACAGATTATTCTACTTTGAAACAAGATGATTTTCAACAAACTATAAATGACTATTTAGCCTATCTAGTTAAGAAAGGTGATGTTTATGAAAGTTAATGTAAGTAATTGGAAAGAATTCCGA
Organism: Chakrabartyella piscis; assembly: GCA_030067835.1. GTDB lineage: Bacteria > Bacillota > Clostridia > Lachnospirales > Anaerotignaceae > Chakrabartyella > Chakrabartyella piscis. Next base: position 2,553,200 of record CP092441.1, on the reverse strand, counting down.
GTAGAAGATGTCTTTTTGTGTGAAACAACAAAAGCAGTAGATGTTCGCCTTCAAGAATTAGGTGGAACTCCCTATATTACAAGAAGTAAAGAGAGTAATGGTTGTAAAGGTTATTACAATTCAGAAGACAATCTAAACAAAGGGAATTGCATTACCATAGGTGCAGAGGGTGGTGTTGCATATTATCAAAACGATGACTTTATAGCTGGTGTAAAAGTATACACATTAAGAAGCAGTCGATTAAATATGCATAATGCTTTATTTTTAATTACAGTTCTAAATAAGCTAAGCTATTTATATTCTTATGGTCGAGCAAGAGTTTTAGAAAAAATCAAAAATGAGATGATTAAGTTGCCTGTAGATGATTCTGGTAATCCTGATTATTTATACATGGAAAATTATATTACTTCTCTTAATAATAGGCACATAACGACTAAGGTAGCAAAAGAAAAAAAATTAATTAGTGCATTGACGTGGACAGAGTTTCGGTTAGAGGATATTTTTAGTTTTAAAAAAGGAAAACGACTAACAAAAGCGGACATGATTGATGGTTCAACTAATTATTTAGGAGCAATAAGTGATAATAATGGTGTTCGCCAACATATTGATGTAGAAAAAAGTCAAATTTACACTGCTAATTGTATTACAGTAAATTACAATGGAAGCGTTGGAGAAGCGTTTTATCAATCAGAACCATTTTGGGCTTCTGACGATGTCAATGTCTTATATGCAAAAAATTGGGAAATGAACAAATATAATGCAATGTTTATTATTACAGTGATAAAAGCCAATAAGTATCGTTTTAGCTATGGTAGAAAATGGACATTAGAAAAAATGAAAGAAAGTATAATTAAGTTACCAATATCTCAACCCAATGTACCTAATTTCGATTACATGGAGCAATATATAAAAAAGCTGTCGTATAGCGATAGAATTTAACAAGGAGAAGGAATGAATATGAAAGATATGTTATTGGAAGTTGATGCCGAAACTTTTCAGCTATCCACAATGAATGGACTGATTTTTAATGTTGAGCCTTTTGATATAACTATATGCTGTACTTGGACACCAACTGCAAGTATTGAAATTAAAAAAAGCACCAATGGTATAATTTGTATAAATTTAGAAAACCATCAGAAAGTTAGAGTTACAAAAATTTAAAGTATTCAACACAAAAAATAAACAAGGCATAAAAAGGCGGATCTAAGTGATTCGTCTTTTATTATGCCCAAATACAGAAAGGAACAGACTATATGACAGAGCAAATAACAAATAAAACAATAAACGCTCCCCCACAAGGTACATTCACCCATAAAATTGGTAAAACCACTTACGTAGTCAGTGTACATTCCAGTCAAACGAGCAAAGAAACCTTGCAAGATAAGATGGAGAGATTGATTAAAAACGAATGTGTAAGTCTTGTAAATCAAGAATAGATAGTATATTTTCTTAAACTACCCTTGACAAAACGCAACCGAAGATACAATTTTATCGGCTATGGAGAATGCTGGACGTGATGAAGATATTGAAAAAGAGTTTTGTGGGATTGGAACACCAGCCACTCGTGCAGGAGTTCTTGAAAAACTTGTAAATATCAAATTGCTTGAACGCAAAGGCGATAAAAAAACAAAGTACCTTGTACCAACAGATAAAGGCACTGCCCTGATTACGATTTTGCCTGAAAGCATTGCTTCTCCACTTACCACTGCAACATGGGAAGAAAAATTAAAGTGTATTGAACTTGATGAAATTTCTCCTGATGAGTTTTTAAGTGAGATTAAAGGCATGGTTAAAACTCTTGTAGGCACTTATGAAATGGCAAAAGGCAGTGATGCTCTATTTCCACGCACCAATGGTGGCAAAGACATTGGGAAATGCCCTCGATGTGGGAAAGATGTTCTTGAAAATAAAAAGGGATATTGTTGTGAAGATAAGGCTTGTGGCTTTGCCCTTTGGAAAGAAAACAAGTTTTTCACTGCAAAGAAAAAGACCTTTACTGAAAAAATGGCAAAGGACTTGCTAACCACTGGAAAAACAAAGCTAACAGGCTGTTATTCTGAAAAAACAGGAAAGAAATACGATTGCATGGTATTACTTGATGATACTGGTGGTAAGTATGTGAATTTTAAGATGGAATTTGGGAAAAAGTAGTATATGGCTTTACTTTATAATTACTCAAATGTATAATTATAATAGCGAACAAAACAAATTTCATTTATAAGTGGGTGTAAATAAATGTCAAGAAAAAATCACAAAATGGTTGATGGCAGATTATTGCAAACGGATAAAAAATTCTCTGCATTAAAAGCCAAGCAAAAAGAAAAAATTACAAATTGGTTACTAACTGAGTATTTATCCATAGTAGAACAAAAGCAAAGATTATTGAAAAAATCAGAAAAGGAAATGATTGTAGATAATGTGTATGAAAAAATACAAGAGGCTGAAATATGGATACCATACTACGAGGTTAGAAATTATTTTAGTAGTAAATTAAATAAATGGAATAACAAGTATGTTCCTAAAAAACCAAATCAAATAAATGGCTAGTCACTTCTTCGGAGGTGACTTTTTTGTTGAAAAAATTATGAGGAGAAGCAATATGCAAATAGAAAATTTAACACCTGAAGAAAAACTTGCGAAAGAAATGCAAGAAGAAAGAGCAGCATACAAGCTGGACAATGGATATTTCTCAATCGAGGAACATACGGAAGGTTGGGATTACAACTTTTATGATCAAAATATGGTGGTAACTGATGGTGGTGTCTATGATGATACCACCATTTCCATTACCGAAGCTATCAACAGTATTTTAGATGGCGAGGTGTTTGTTGGGAAAGATAACTTGCTTAATCGAACTGCACCAATGCTTGATTTTGAAGAATTTTGGGAAGAAAAAGACAATTGTGAGCAAGAACATACACAGTCACAATTAAAGGAGTTTGCCTTTGAGAAAAACGAAGATAAGTCTTATTCCATATATCAGCTGAAACACAGTGATTACACGAGAGATTTTCGCTTTGAGGGTGTTGCTCATTTAGAGCGAAAAAACATTGACATTGAAAAGAGCAATTTCAACAATGTCTACACTGGAAGTTTTGATGATAGCTTAAAGGATTTATCGAAGAATGAAAAACTAAATAGCCTTTTTGAAAAATTCAATATCAATCACCCACAAGATTTTACAGGGCATAGCTTATCTGTTGGTGATGTCATCGGCTTAAAGGAAAATACCCAAGTGTCATATCATTTTGTGGATAGTTATGGTTTTAAAGAAGTTCCATTTGAAAATGTGGTGGAGCAAGTTCACGAAGTAGATACAAAGGCACATCTAGTAGAACTTGTAGGCATTGCAAAAGATGATACAAAAAGCCTTGTAGATGTACTTTCCAACGATAGTTTTGCAAGAGATGAACTTGCAAAGGCTATTAGCATTGCAAATTTGCAAGAGGAACTGGAGGGCAACTTTAGCTTTGAAGATGTGGCAAAACTCAATTCCTATTGCCGTGATGTATGGCTAAAAGTAGATGAAGTGTCATTTGAAAAAATCAAAGATTTTGCTACGGCTGCTATCAATGAAAATCGTGCAAGCATAGATGAAATTATCTCTATCACACGCAGCGAATTTGGCTCTGCGGTGCTTGATAACGACACATATATCTTATCAGAACTGTTTCCAAAGGAGAGTAACGAACAACTTCTCACACCTGATAGCGATAATATTAAAGTGGATGGTCATATCGGTACTTGGTATGTAGTGGATACAGAAAAAATTGATGGTAAGGACGTTCTTGCTTGAACACGAAGAACATGGAGATATGGCACCGAATGTGATTGTAGATGGTATTGGAAATTTGATATTAAGTGATGTCTACAATGGCTTTGATGATTTGAGGGATCATTTTGATAGCATGATTGAAAATTCTCTTGCTACAGTTGAAAAATCACAAGAACAGAACTATAATATGATAGATGGAGTGATAAACAACGTGGAAAAAGATGATGTTTTAGAGGAATTAAAACAAGCACAAACCGAGGTTAAAGCCGAAAAAGAAGAACGCAAAAAAGCTGATACACCTGAAAAAAGACCATCAGTTTTAGCAAAACTTCGTGAAGCCAAAGAGCAAGTCATGCAAAATGACAAGCAGAAAGAAAAAAATAAAGATGTGGAAAGGTAGAATTTTTTGACAATTTATGCTATAATATTATATCGGTTTTAAATAGGAGGTTTTTAAAATGTCAAACGATATAGAACTTTTTGAAGATAAAAATATTCGTACAGCTTGGGATAATGAAGCTGAAAAGTGGTATTTCTCTATTGTAGATGTTGTTTCGGTTTTAACTGAGCAAGAAAGTGCAAGAAGTGCAAGTACATATTGGGCAGTATTAAAAAAACGATTAAAAGATGAGGGAAATCAACTGCTTACAAATTGTAAGCAGTTGAAAATGAAAGCAAGTGATGGTAAAAATCGTCTTACCGATGTAGCTGATACAGAACAGTTACTCCGTATTATTCAATCTATCCCATCGCCAAAAGCAGAGCCTTTTAAGATGTGGCTTGCTCGTGTTGGTGCAGAGAGAATTGATGAAACCATTGACCCTGAACAAGCGATTGATAGAGCCTTTGAAACATATCTTAAAAAAGGTTATACAAAAGAATGGATTGGGCAACGCTTACTTAATATTAAAATCCGCAATAATCTTACTGATGAGTGGGATAATCGAGGTGTGAAAAAAGGCATTGAATACGCTATTTTAACCGATGAAATTACAAAGGCTTGGGCTGGCGTTTCAACAAGAGCATATAAGGATTTAAAAGGACTTAAAAAAGAAAATTTGCGTGATAATATGACCGACCTTGAACTTGTTTTAACTATGCTTGCCGAAGCTACAACAACCGAATTATCAAAAGTACATAAGCCACAAGGCTTAGAAGAAAATAAAAAAATTGCACGACGTGGTGGCAATGTTGCTGGTGATGCAAGAAAAAGTATTGAAGCTGATACAAGCAAACCAGTTTTGAGCGATAAAAAAGCAAGTGATTTTAATGAGTTAATTTCAGATATTATAACTGGAATTTTACCTGAAGAAAAAGACAAAAAATAATTTAATAACCCTAAACCATAAAGCCATTACGAGGACTAAAAACCTTGTAATGGCTTTTTTGCGTTTTGTGGCAAAATTAAGGAGGTAAACAATAACGATGAGCAGTAAATTACAGCAGATGACACAGCTTTTTGCTGAAACAAAAGAAGATGTCACCAAAAATATTGACAACTGGCAAGGCTACCTTACTACTGCAAGCAGGCTATATAAATATAACTTCGATGATCAGATTTCCATTCACGCACAAAGACCTGATTCCACTGCTTGTGCCACGATGGAACTTTGGAATGGGAAAATGAATCGTTGGGTAAAAAGTGGTAGTAAAGGAATTGCCTTAATCAAACATAATGCAGGGCAAAAACCAAGACTTGAATATGTTTTTGAAGTTTCTGATACAAGAGCAGTGGAAGGTGCAAGATACCCCTATCTTTGGGAAATGAAAGAAGATTATCACCAGCCAATTTTAAATGCTATGACAGAAATGTATGGGGATACTTCTCAAAATAGTTTTGCAGAAAGTTTGATGGAATTTGCAGAACGAAGTGTGGGAGAAAATTACAGAGAATTTCTGCATGACCTCACCTATGATTTGGAAGATAGTTTTTTAGAAGAACTTGATGATTTAAATATCGAAGTAAACTTTAAAGACGCACTTACAGTTAGCACACAATATATGGTGCTTTCAAGATGTGGATTAAATCCTATGGACTATCTTGAAGATGAAGATTTTCACAGTGTTATGGAATTTAATACACCTGAAGTTCTATCACATCTGGGCAATGCTCTCAATGTAACATCTAGTGAAATGTTACTAAAAATCGGCGATATTGCACGAAATATTGATAGAGAAAATATGCGTGAGAAAGTTGCAATTTCAAAGGAAATAGAGTATACTAAGAATATAGAATTTAGTACTTTAAAGCAAGAAAGCGAAAATATAAAAGGAGCGAATGAACATGAACAATCTAACCTATCAAAAGAATGGCGATTACCAAATTCCGAACTTGACACTGGGACTAGAGGACTACCCAGAAACAGTGGGCAAATATGGACTTCTGAGGGAAACACATCTCAAGAACCACCGACGAGGAACATACAGCCGAATGCTGACAGACGGGAGTCTGTGGCCACATCTATGCGAGATAGACAAGCAAGCGACGGATCAAGTGGACTTGATGATGGAGCAAATGATGAAGTCACAGAACGTAACGGAAGAACTGAAAGCCAAGGATCAGATGTTATGGGTGCAGATGGTAACAAATATCAAAGCACAGGCAGAGGAAGTAGTTCTAAGGGAAATGATTTACTGCTAGACTTTGTCACAACCGATGAAAAATCAGAGGAATATTTAACAGCAATTCTAAGCCATGATACCCACTTTAAAAATAAGCTGGAAGAAATTTCAGCTTATTTTTCTGCAAATTTTTCAGGTGATAAACGAGCCGAATATATGTCAAAAAACTTTGGTGATGCCTTTGTGGAGATTATGCACGAAGATACACGGCTTGGGTATAAAGCGAATGATAATGGACTTACTGTTTGGAAAGGCTCTTACCTATCACGAGAAGCCGAAAGCACTCTATCTTGGGATTTGGTGCAAGGTTTAACCAATAATATGGTGTTGCCATCTTTTAGAAAAGAGCAAGCAGAAAAAACAACACAAATATCATTATTCCCATCAGTGGAAGAACAAATTGAAAATATTGCTACAGCTAAGACAGAGGAACAATCTTCTGTCTTTTCTTTTGCTCAAAATGAGATTATGGTTAACAGTGCCATTCCCCTTGATGTTGTGGATAAAATTCTAAGCACAGGCAACAATGAACTCACGAAATTCAATCTTCCACTTATTGCTGGGCATTTCGCCTATACTACCGATTTGGGGGACAATACGAAGTTTTTACAAAAGCATTATAGTGTCGGTGGCAAAGGTTTTGATATTGATGGACAGAAATATGCTGTATGGTTTGATGAAACAGGTATGCAGATAGCTAAAGGCACATCAGTTAGGTTATCTCGCAGTAAAATCACTCTTTCGTGGGAACAAGTAGCCGAAAAAGTGCGTGGACTTTTGGAAGATGGGCGATTTGTAAGCAATGATATTTTAGATAAGTCCCATGAAAGCTATATGCACCGTATTGCCACCGATTATTCATATATGTATCGTGATAGAGATGATGGCTATAAAAATGAAAAACTTGACAATATCGTCACTCGTTTTGGCTACCCTGATTGTCTTGTGGAAATTTCAGAGCATTTCAAAGATAGCAATAAATTCGCTGATATGAACGCTGGCTTGGAGCAAATGATACAAGACCACGAAAATACAGATGGTGGCATTATGCGTTTTAGAAGTGCCACAAGAAATCTATATCGTATGGCTGATATCATTAAAGATATGAATAATGTGCCTATCAACTTCCCTCCTACTCATGAAGATTTTGAAAGAACAAGGACATCCTTTATCACGCAAGATGAAATGGATTATTACTTTATCGGTGATAGCAACCATCTTAATGATAGAAAAGTGGATAACTACTTGTTTTTCACAAGTGGTAAAAACAATGCTGAAAAAGCAGAGTTTCTTAAAAATCAACATGGAATCGGTGGTCACGCTGGCGGTGGTGTTAGCACTATGTCAAGTGCCAAAGGGTTAGAATATAAGCGTGAGGACGATTTTAAGGCATACGAGGTTAAAAATATAAACTATGGGCAAATGGCAAAGCAAATTGATGGATATATCAGAGAAAATCGTTATCTAAACGAGATTGAAAAGGCACATATCCCACAGCTTACAAAAGAAAAACTTGCAGTATCCATCAAAACTTTTTACGCCTATGCACCAAAGGATATGGAGCGACCTTTTGATACAAAAAATGATTATTATTGGGACAATGTAAAAGAAATTGCAGAACAGATTGACGATACAGATTTTACCGATAATCTTTTAGAGCAAATGCAATATGCCCTTGATCACACACTGTCTGATGAGCGTGGTTTTGATGATATGCAAAAAGCTTTTGATAATTTGACAGCTTATAAAAACGGAACGTATGAAGTCTATCCATCAAAAAGTCAAAGGTTGATACCTGTAACGCAAACTGAAAAAGTGGTAGATGAAAATGACATCACTTCCCTTGCAAGAAAACTTGAAAACAAAAGACAGCCTACACTTCTAGCCGATGAATTTGGGCAATTAAGTCTTGATTTTTCTGCACCTGTGCCAGTGGAAGAAAGTGTTTTGGATACAGAAGAAGTAACCACCGTTCAAAGTATTTTGCAAGATAAAGGTTTCGTTGTTTCAGAAGAATTTATTGAATATGCAAAAGAGCAACTTGATGAAAAAGCTACAAATGATGAGATTGCTGAAAAAGTGATTGCAATTACTGTGGAAGATGAAAAAGAAACAGCACCAGTGCTAACAGATGAAGTGGTTGTGTCGGAAGATACGACCCCTATTACACCTACACCACAAGACCCTGTACAAGCAGATACAATTAAAAGACAAGAAAAAATTGTGCAAGGTGAACAGAGTGGCATTGCCTTTTTAGAAGCAAAGGTAAAATATCCTAATGATGTAATCGGTGTTGCAGCTGGAGAACTACTGTTATTTTATGGCAAAGATGCTGAACTTGTCGCACCTATTCTTGGTAGCAAATTATTAGAACGCACCTTGCCTGAACTTGGTAGCAGTAAAATCACTGGTACAAAGATAGAAAATCAAAACAGTGCTTTTGATAAATTATCCCTAAAAGGCATTGATTTTAAAATCTTAGATGATACCGATGGAACATACAAAGTTGCAAAGGAAAACAAAGCAAGTGAGTTTATTCCTCTTGGAACGGAGATTGAATATGAAGGTAAAACTTTAACAGTTGAGCGTGTAGACTATGGGTATGGAGATGTCTATATGCGTGATGTAAACTCCGTTCTTCCAGTGCTGAAAACATATCCTGTAGAACAAGTACGAGAACTTTATTTAGAGCAAGATAACAGCGTATTTCTTGATTATATTGAAGAAGCTGAAAACGAACTTGCAAAAGCTGAAACAAATGCACCTGATATTCTTTTCTTCAACGATTTCAAAGACCTTGACCTTGATTACTCGAAATACAAAGACCAAGATGTTATAGGCTATAACGCTGATGGTGTCAAATACACAGTTGGTAAAAGTGGCAATTTGGTTTACACCACACAAACCACTTCCATCACACCTTATGGAGAGATTTTAGGCGATAATATGACACCTGAAATCTATGAAAAGTTTCAGGCTTGGAAAGCTGAACAAGACAGTGTTTCTTTTGACTTCGATGGTGGTACTTTGGAATTTACCCCACCACAAAAAGAAACAACAGAGCCTATCATTGACAATACACCTAAAATCAACTTTAAAATTACAAATGATGATTTGGGTGTAGGCACTGCAAAAGAAAAGTTTGCAAGAAATATCTTAGCCATTGAAATACTCAAAACCATTGAAAGTGAACACAGACGTGCAACACCTAAAGAACAACAGATTTTACATGAATATGTTGGTTTTGGTGGTTTAGCAGAAGCCTTTGATGATAGTAAAACAGCGTGGTCAAGTGAATATACACAGCTTAAAAACCTACTAACCGATGATGAATACGAAAAAGCAAGGGCAAGCACCTTAAATGCTCACTACACCTCACCTGTGGTTATTCGCTCCATGTATGAAGCCTTAGAAAATATGGGTGTACCTACCGATGGCAATATGCTAGATCCTGCACTTGGAAGTGGTAACTTTTTTGGTATGCTCCCTCAGACAATGGCAGATACCAAACTATATGGTGCAGAACTTGATAGCCTAACAGGTAGAATTGCAAGTCAGCTTTACCCTAACGCAGATATTCATATCAAGGGGTATGAAAAAACAAATTTCCCTGATAACTTCTTCGATACTGCTATTGGAAATGTACCTTTTGGTAACTATGGCATAGCTGATAAAAGGTATGACAAGCAAGGTTTTTTAATCCATGATTATTTCTTTGGTGCAACTCTTGATAAAGTTCGTACAGGTGGTATCATTGCCTTTATTACAAGCAAAGGGACATTGGATAAACAAAGTAGTTCGGTGCGTGAATATCTAGCACAAAGAGCCGATTTATTAGGTGCAATTAGACTTCCAAACACTGCATTTAAGGCAAATGCTGGCACAGAGGTAACATCGGATATTATCTTCCTACAAAAGCGTGACCATGCACCTGAAACAATGCCATCTTGGGTAAATGTTGTAGAAAATGAAGATGGTGTTACCCTCAACCAATATTTCATTGATAACCCACAAATGATTATGGGCGAAATGGCTATGGTAAGTGGATCGTTTGGAATGGAGTCTACTTGTAACCCTAATGTAGATAGTCCACTAGCAGAGCAACTGCAAAATGTTATTACCCACCTTGCAGAACCTAATAAGGAACTGCTAAATCAAAAGGTGCAAACTGATGATAAAGAAGTGGATACTTCTATCAGTGCCACTCCTGATGTTAGAAATTTCAGTTATACTCTTGTAGATGACAAGGTGTATTTTAGAGAAAATAGCCGAATGAGCGAAGTTTTACTTTCGGATAAAGACAATGTGAAAATGAAAGATTTGCTTGCTGTTCGTGATAAAACAAGAGAAATTATTGAAATGCAACTTGATGAGTGTTCCGATGAACAGTTGCAAAAGGCACAAGCTGAACTGAACACCCTTTATGACAATTACAATAAAAAGCACGGTTTAATCAATTCAAGGACAAGTAAAAAACTATTTTTAAATGATGTTAGTTACCCACTGCTATGCTCCCTTGAAAAATTAGATGAAGAACGCAATTTAAAAGGCAAAGCCGATATTTTTACCAAAAGGACAATTAAAAATTCTGTTAAAGTAGCAAGTGTTGACACTCCAAGTGAAGCACTTGCTATTTCTATTGCGGAAAAAGCTGGTGTAGATCTTGGCTTTATGACAAGTTTACTAGGAGAAAAATTTACTACCGATGAAGTGATAGAAAATCTAAAAGGTATTATCTTCAAAGACCCACTGCATTGTTGTTTAATGTATAATAAAACTGTAACAAAGTGCAACCAGAAAGTGTAACACCCCTTGCAATAAAAAGGCCATTGTAACACCCCTCTAAATCCGTTATCCTTGAGTTTGACAAGAACCAAGGAGGAAGAAAGGAATGCTATCAATGGACGATATTAAGTATATCAAAAGATTGTATGAAAAGGAAGATGTTTCAATCAGAGAAATCATGAGACGAACTGGTTATCACTATGAAACAATCAAAAAATATTTGGAATTAGAAGATTTTAATGAGCCATTATATCCACCACTCATTAGACCCTCATTATTAGAACCGCTTAAGCCTATTATTGATGAATGGCTAACAGCTGATTTGACAGCACCTAGAAAACAACGACACACAGCAAAACGTATCTTTGAGCGATTACAAGAAGAATATCCTGAACAATTAGAAGTAAAGTTGCGAACAGTACAGGCTTATGTTTCAGAAAAGAAGAAAGAATTATTTCATGCACAGGAAAATAAAGCGAAGCTCCCTTTATATCATCCACCAGGGGAAGCACAAGTAGACTTCGGTCACTTCTCTTATTTTAATAATGCTGGTGAAATGATAGATGCTCTAAAACTAACCGTTTCGTTTCCATATAGCAACAAAGCTTACTGTCAAATCTTTGGAGGCGAAAATCAACAATGTTTACTACAAGGTATGAAAAATATATTTGAATATATTGGTAAAATACCTTATCGCATGGTATTTGATAATCTTTCGACTGCTGTTGCACATGTAGGAAAAGGACATGAACGTACTCTTACAGAAGGATTTAAGCGTTTCTGTGAACATTATAAATTCGAAGCTGCATTTTGTAATAGTGCGGCAGGATGGGAAAAAGGTAATGTAGAAAATAAAGTTGGTTACGAACGTAGAAATATGTTTGTTCCAATCCCTACTATACTAGATTTCAGTGAATTTAATCGAGAGCTATTGAAACGTTGTGATAAGGATGGTAATCGAGAGCATTATGTAAAGGAACTATCTATAAACGACTTATTTCAAGAGGAACTGGTGGAAATGTTACCACTAAATTCCATTCCATATGAAGTATTTATATTAGAAACAAGAATCACTGATAATTGGGCAAAATGTTCTTTTGATGGAAATCGTTATTCTACATCTCCACAATACAATAAACAGACCATTTATCTAAAAGTAACCAGTGATACTGTAATTGTAATGAATGAAAAGTACGATGTAATCGTAGAACATCCTCGTCTCTATGGTAAGGGACGTGAGTCTATGAAATGGCTTCCATACTTAAATCTAATGAGTCGAAAGCCAATGGCGATGAAATACACCAGTTTTTATGAAGAACTGCCAGATAATTGGCAAAAATTCTTACGTAATCAAGATACTGATGGTAAACGCAAAGGCTTAGCAGCATTACATACTATGCTGCTGAAACACGACCTGCATACTGCATCTGCTGCATTAACTTATGCATTAGATAACGGAGTACATGATGCTGATAGTATTTTATCAGCATATCGAACGATTACATCACCGATGCAGCAACTGCAACCAATGCAAGTGCAACAGCTGCATAAGGATATACAAGATGTTCCGAGCTTTCCAGTTAACAATCATAAATATGATGACCTCTTTACAAAGGGGGGAGTTGCTCATGCGGGATAAAATATATGAATGTTGCAAAGAGTTGAGATTAAGTGCAACATTTGCAGACAATGCAGTTACACTTTCAGGGGACACACATCAAGAGTATTTAGTGAAAGTATTACAGGCAGAGCAAGAATATCGAAATAATAAAAGAAAAGAATTACATTTAAAACAGGCAGGGTTTGACGGGTTGAAGACCTTTGAGAATTATGATTTTGAAAAAATCGTTATCCCTAGTGCATTGAATACGGAAAATCTTAAAACAGCTGCATTTTTGGAACAAAAACAAAACCTGATATTGTACGGAAGAAATGGTGCAGGCAAGAGTCATATGGCAACAGCCATAGGAGTAGAAGCCTGTATGCAAGGTAAAAAAGTAAAGTTTTACAAGACAGCAACACTTGTAAATGAGTTATTGGATGCAAAAGCAGATGGATCCTTAACTAGAATGCTTAAGAGATTAAGTAAAATAGATTTATTAATATGCGATGAATGGGGATATCTCCCCTTCGGAGCTGAAGGTTCGCAATTATTATTTCAAGTAATTGCCGACTGCTATGAGAAAAGAAGTTTAATCATTACAACGAATATCGAGTTCAGTAAATGGAATAGCATCTTCTATGATGAACAATTAACCGCTGCACTCATAGACCGTTTGGTCCATCACAGTCACTTAATTGTGTTCGATAGAGAGAGCTGGAGATTCGAACATTCGTTGATGAAAATATAGTAACTATTAACCCAATATAGGTGTTACACTTTTGCATTGCATTTTGTTACACTTTGGGGTTGCAAAATACAGGGATGTGGGTTGCGATAAAGCGATATATTTATTCTTAGTGGCATTTTAAGGAATTAGATTTATCTGAAAAACAGTCGACGGGTATTCCCACTATTTTGTCAGAATTAAAAAAGAATGGTTCGCTGATGCCAAAGTTTGAAACAGATGAAGAGAGAAATTATTTGGAAACAACAATTAAAATTAGAGATGATTTTGAAGCGAAAGTCAACTTCAATCAAAAAAAATGAGCGAAGTTCTGAGCGAAGTTTTGAAACCAAAAGACTATGAGAAAGTTGAAATAATTATAGAGGTGCTTCAAGAAAAGGGTAATATCACTCCAAAGGAAGCGGAATTAGCGTGTAAAAAGTCACCAGCTACATCAAGAAGATATATGAAAATGTTAGTGGAAACTGGTTATGTATTTCAAGAAGGTAGTACGAATAGTATGCTATATAAAATAAGATACCCTGTGTCTTGAAATGTTGACAGATTTTGATGAAAAGGAAAATGTTTTTACCAAAAATCAAAAAAGTGATTTTCAGGTGTTACAAAAATGGTATCCAAGGTGATTTCAAAAGCTAGAAAGCCTTGTTGTATAGAGTTTTCTAGTATATATGGACATTTCTATCGAATAGAAGGTGGAGGATGTGGAATAGAAATAATAGTAGGTGGATACCAGAGGTCGTATAAAGAAAAAATCCTGTTTTTTATTCAAATACTTCAAGGTTTACTGTTGTTATAAAGAATATTAACTATTTGGCAGGTCAAGATACAGGTCAAGATACAGGACAAGGTAAAAAGGTTTCTAAACTGTTTGCATTTTGTTCGAAGCCGAAAACAAGAACGGAAATGTAGGGCGCGATTGATATTTCATTACGTGAGTATTTTAAGAACGTATTAGTTTACTTTTGGATAATAATCAAGTATAGCAATTGTACAAAAGTAAACAAATGGAGGGCGTGTTAGAGCTTCGATTTGTCATATAAGAATGCAAGACATAAATTGTAATGCTCAATACAAATTCCTTATTTAGCCAATTGTATAATCTATGCTATAATAACTCCACCCCTCAACTAACCGAGGGAGAATAAGGAGGTAGCTATATGGCTGAAAAAGAAATTGTAGTGATTCCACCCAAAGAAAAACATGATAGAAATATCAAGGTGGAACAAAAGAAACTGAATGTTGCAGCTTACTGCAGAGTCAGCACTCGATTTGAGGAACAGGAGCAAAGTTACGATAGACAGATTGATTATTTCACATCAAAAATCTTATCAAATCAAAACTGGAATTTAGTCGAAGTTTATGCTGATTTTGGTAAGTCTGCAACTGCACTAAAGTCAAGAGATGAGTTCAACAGGCTCATAGAGGATTGCAACAAAGGCAAAATTGACATGGTGTTAACCAAATCTATTAGTCGATTTGCAAGAAACACGGTAGACTTTTTGAAAATCATACGAGAACTGAAAGCCAAAGGGATTCGCATTATTTTTGAAAACGAGCACATTGATACGATGGACAGTACGGGAGAACTTCTCATAACTATTTTATCAAGTCAAGCACAAGAAGAAAGCCGTACTGTAAGTGAAAATACTCGTTTTGGTATTGTGAGAAAGTATGAACAAGGTATCGTTCATGTCAATCACAACAAATTCATGGGATACACCAAAGATGATGAAGGCAATCTAATTATCGTCCCAGAAGAAGCTAAAATTGTTCAGAAAATATTTGATTTATATTTAGATGGGTTAGGGCTAAAACTTATCTGTGATGTATTAGAATCTGAAAATATTAAGACTGCAACAAGACAGAGCAAATGGCGTGGTTCAGTGATTTATAAAATGTTATCTTGTGAAAAATACATTGGTGATGCACTTTTGCAAAAAACATACACCATCGATCACCTAACGAAAAAGAGGGTGAAAAATGATGGGATTGTAAAGCAGTATTATATCAAAAATAATCACGAGCCTATTATTTCGAAAGAACAGTTTTATGAAGTACAAGCAGAGTTACAAAATAGAAAGCGAAAAGGAAAAGGCTCTAATTACAGTGGTAAATATCCTTTGAGTAGTTTAATTCAATGTTCTCATTGTGGTGCAAGTTATACGAGAACTACAGCAAACAAGATGAATCCTATATGGCAATGTTCGACAAGGACAAAAAAAGCCAGTAAGTGTCCAAAATCTTATAGGATTACAGAAAAAATTGCCGAAAAGAATATATCGAATTACTTAGAAAACTTCAAAAAATTGAATATCAAAGATATGGCAGCCAACGAAATAAAGCTGTTGGATATGATGAATGACTTACATAATCAAAGTGGATTATTTCCTATGAAATCTCTTAGACGAATTGTAAATAAAATTTATATAGTAGAGAAGAATGTATTGGAGATTCACTTTAAATCAGGATTAACTGTTAGGGTAAATTGTATGGAATAAAGCTTTCAATCATCGATGTCATTGAATGTTTTATTCTGTGTAATTTCAAAAAGAAATTTGCAGAAAGCTATTTTTAGAAAGACTGAAAATGAAACTTTTTTACAAAATATAAGGCTCCGCCAAGGGATAAGTGTCACCATATAATGGCTCAGTTGTCAAGACAAAAAAACAATTCTTTTTTAATGAACTCAATTTAATAAAGGAAAGAGTAACCCCTCCTCTTATGCTGCCATTGGTAACAGTTGCATGGGATAATACATGGATGCTGGTGTCTGGTAGTCCAGCGCCGAATGAAGACGTTCAAAGTTATATGTGTGAATATACTTTGCTATCTCTATTCGAGCCTGCTTAATGGATGTATATTCTGTCAAATATGCTTCTTCGTATTTGAAGCTGCGAAACCATCGTTCAATCATGATGTTATCAGCCCATCGCCCTTTGCCATCCATGCTTTGTTTGATTTTTTGTTCCTTCAAAAAGGCTCTGTATTCATTGCTTGTAAATTGAGAGCCCTGGTCTGAATTCAATATGATAGGTGTTGCTACTTTCAATGCCTTTTTGACCGCATTCATAACCATATGAGTGCTTAATGTATCATCCACTTCCCAACCAACAATGCAACGACTATACCAGTCGATGATGGCTGTTAGATACAGAAATCCGTGTTTTGTTCCAATATAGGTGATGTCGATTGACCACGCCTGATTGGGACGTTCGATAACCGCATTACGCAATAGATAGGGGCATATCTTTGCCTCCTGCATGCGTTTGGAAAGGTTCATCTTTGGATAAATCGGATCAATGGCCATTTCATTCATGTAACGTCTAGCACGCTTGCGACCTACGTTATGGTTGCGTTGTTTCAGTTGTGCTGACATCTGCCTTGCACCCCAAGTGGGATGTTCTGTGTGTAGCTGATCAATGATTCGTTTGCATTCCAATTCCTCAGCGGATATCGCTGGCTTTTCATAGTAGATGCTGGTACGATTCACCGATAACAGCTTTGCACCTGTAGATACAGGTATATCCTTAGTCTTCGAAAGGTTTTGGAGAATACTTCGTTTCGTAGTCTGGTCCAAGAACTTCTTCAGATTTTTTTTTGAGCCAGTCCACTTGCATTGTAAGTTGACCGACTTTTTTGGCATATGCTTCTTTTTCCTTACGCTCTTGTTGTAATTTTTCGTTCGTTTTTTCCATACGAGTATCATCAAATGCAGCAGATGCATTGGATAAAAATTCTTTTTTCCAATTTCTTAACAGGTTAGGCTGGATGCAATTTTCGGTAGCCAATGTGTTTAAATCTTTTTCGCCTTTCAGCAACTCAATCACCAAATCGGCTTTGAATTGAGCGGTGAAACTTCTTCTTGTTCGAGACATGTGTGAGCACCTTCTTTCTGATGTTGTTAGTATAACAAATTCATTAAGAATTGTCTCGAAAATTGTCTTAAATCACGGTACCATTATACCAAGTGATAATAGACTTCCATCCTCATGGCACGTTGAGGCAATAACTATGATGACGTATTGTGGTGAAATACCAAAAAATGAGGCTTAAACCACAAGATGTTGTGGTTTGAGGGCGATTTTGGAGCGAAAAAATCGGTGAAAAGGTGGCATTTTTGAACCCTAAAAATAGGCTGAAAAACAGATGACATAGACTTTTTGAAACAGATTAGACAGATGACAACTAAAAATAGCAAAAATACAAGGCTTGGATTTCAATATGAGATGCAAGCCTTTTTGCATATATAGAAAAAGTGGTGAACGGGATTTTAGAAATAGAATCTCGTTTTTTTATTGCGACAAATAAATTGGAATTTGAGAAAGGTGGTGATTGATAAGAAGGGTATCAATGAACACAAATCACAAGAAAAATAAATGGGGAGAGAATAAAGGAGGAACTTGAATGAGATTACGAATACAACAACCAACCACAAAAAAGCAAATTGAAATCACCTTGCCAGCTACGGAAAAACAATTACAAGCATATTGTGATGAGCTTAGCATTGACAATGACATGAAGCATAGAACTATTGTCACCAAAGTACCTTTTGATGACAAAATGAACACCATACTTGCAGGCAACCAATACAACCTCACAGAACTCAATTTCTTATTTCAAAGCGTAGACAGATTTACAGATGAAGAAATGAAGGTCTTTTATACTGTAGCAACAGCGAAAAACCTGTCAGATATCAAGGGCTTAATCAACCTGAGTTTTAGCGAGCAGTGTTACAACGTTGTGACCGATTTCAGCGACATAAATAGGCTTGGCGAAAAGTTATACCTCAACGAGAATGGAGCAGCGAGTGAGGAAGAATTGCGAAATGTAGACGGACAACAATATATCGAAAAAATGATTGCAGACAATCCAAACCCTTTGGTATCGCCCTATGGTTTGGTATATCCGAATCAAAATCAACCGCAGGATATTTATTTTGGCAAGACGTTTCCTCAATATCTAAATGGATTTAAGGTTTTCAATGTTGCACTGCGAACTGATATGGCTGAAGAATATTTGGACTTGCCATATGAAGAAAGCGAAAGCCAAAAAGCAATGGAGTGATTGGAGCAACAGGATTTTAGGCTATGTGGTCGCAGTGTAAATATTAGTTTGTGGGACAGCAACCGATATTTTTTGCGAACTGCTGAAGAAATGGGTTTTTGTGAACAAGTACAAAGAGATGGATTTGATATGATGATGCAATAAAAAAGCAACAGGAAATGAAATCCTATCGCTTTGTATTAGCACATATTAGCTACAATATATTTTTATAAATCAACAAAAAAATCATCAAAAGAGCAGTTGAATAATTCTTTTAAAATCACCAAATCACTGATTTTGATATTTAATTCACCAGTTTCATAGCGTGAGTAAATAGACCTAGTGGTCGTGGACTCCTTTAATTGCAATCTAGCAACAACTTGTTCTTGTGTGAGCTTGGAATTTTTGCGTAAATTACGTAGATTTACTCCGATATGAATATCTTGTCTTAGCTTCATTATAACACACACCTTTTGCTCAATATTATTTGCAATTTCTTTAAGTATATGCTAATATAAATTTCAAATGGCTCAATATATTGAGCAAAAATAACGGAGGCATATATGAATAGAGAAAAAACAGTATGCTTTACAGGACACAGACATTTGCCAAAAGGTGAAGCCTTTGAAAAATTGAAATGCAAGTTGATTTCAGAGATAAACCAAGCAATCGCTGATGGTTATGATACATTTTTATTCGGTTCGGCTGAAGGTTTTGACTTGTTGTGTGGTGAAATCGTTGCACAAATGAAAAAGATAATTCCCATTCAAAATCCAAGAAAGATAAAATTGATTGCTGCAATTCCATATGAAGAACAAGCAAAGGATTTTTCAGAGGAAGATAGAGAACGATATTACAAACTTCATGCCCAATGTGATGATGTGGTATTCGTCAGTATTCAATATCACAAGGATTGTTTTAAAAATCGAAATCAATACATGATAGACCATAGCAGCAAAGTCATTGCCTATTACAATGGTGGTGTGCGTAGTGGAACAGGGCAAACCATTCGTATGGCAGAAAAACAAAAATTAAATATTGTCAATTTATATTAGTGTCGGCAGAAATGTCGGCACTTTATTCATTTGAAACAAAATGATACTTTCAGACTAAAATTCTTCTGATTGTGTGGGGAAATATGAGGTTGGAAATGAAAAAAATAGCGGAATATCAAGCTTTTTTGCGGTTGAAATGTTGGGACTTTTTGGGACTTGATTTATGATATGATTAAAACATAAAACAAAATGACAAAAAGGAGGAATTGAATGAGCAAAGAATTGGTAGGGGGTAATGGATATACCGTAGGAAGCGAATCATATTTTAAATATATAAACAATTATAATTTAGTTGGTTCTTGGATGAGTGATGCAACAAAAACAGATTATAAAGGTGCATTAGAAGGATTATCAAGTACAATTAACAAGGTGATGGAACAGATATATAATGACCTGAATAAAGATGGTCCGATAATGATGTATATTTCCAGCGATAAGAGAAAAAATCTATTGCAATGTATCAATGGATTTGAATCCATATGTAAAATGGTGAATCGATCTAATACACGAGCCAGTGAATGCAAAAAAATATTAGAACTAACAGCATCAGTGACAAAAACATTATCTAAAGAAACGGAAAGTAAGATTTTGGAAGCGGTTAGAAAGGTAAGGCAAAAAGGAAGTTCTGGGAAGTCTACTTTAGAAAGAGCAGTGAATAGAGGGATTGACAGTATTACATCAAATGTGGATAAAATTTGGCTTGCACAGGAGATATTACAAGGGAGAAGTGTACTATTTTTGGCAGATGTTTTAAGAAAGCTGAACTATGATACAAATTCAAGTATGTATAAGGGAAGCAATGGATATACAGCTTGTTCTTATGAGTATATTAAAAATATTGAAAAACAGATTTTTGGGAATATAGCATTTTCGAAATTAAGCGGATATTATAGCACCTATGCTGAAAAAATCAAAGCTGCACTGTCTAATATAGGTACGACAATAAAAGCAGATTTAGACACTGGCAAAAGAATGAATGACTATATCCAAAGTGCATCTGCAAAGAGATTGAGAGTATTTGGTGTGGAATTGGCAAAGGTAGGAATTACGATATATAATTTCAAGAATAAAGTAGATTTGTTGGATTGGTTTATAGGTGGAAGTATAACTGCAATTATAAAATTCCAAAAAGCATACAATACAATTCGTTTTGGATCACTGCTCATGGAGGATGGTGTATATGGAGCAAAAACAGATGGAGAGGTAAGTTCGTTTATTGGGTATGTGACAACTGTATTGGCACCAATGATGGATGACCTAGTGAAGGCTTTGAGTAGCAGTAAGTGGAAGTCTACAGCTATTGCGAGTAATAAATACAAAATATTAGCAGAAAAAAGTGGGAAAATAGTAACTAATTTGGGATATATACTATATGTTTTAGAAGCTTTGCAGATTGTCAAAAATGATATCAGTGATTCCAATACATCAGTGGAACGAAGTACAGTTGTTCGACTAGGTGGCATTATTACAGACTTTACAGCGACACTTTTAGCTACAATGGCAGCTGCAAAAGCAGTAGCGTTAATTGGTACAGTAACGGTAATTAATCCATTAGTTGGTGGTGCAATTGTTGCAGCTACTGCGTTGGCTACATCTATAGCGAGTAGAAAGGTAGGCGAAGATTTTTTGAATGAAAGACCAGAACTGGTGGATGAAATCATTGAAAAACTAAATAAATTTGAAGTTAAACTATCATAATAGTAGAGATAGAAAACCATCGCTAGGAAGTAGGGTGATATGATTATTCGTTAGAATTTTGTTGAAGTCATGCACAAGGTAGTTGTTCATTTGCAGTTTTGAAACAGTGGTTACAGGTCTAAATGAGGCACGATTATTAGAATCATATAATGCAAACGGAATCAGGATTTTATTACAAGGAGTATCTTTCGGTGTGATAACGAGATAATCAATTGTATATCCTTTGAGTGTTAGTTCATTGGGGATTTCATTAGGGTCTTTATATATACCAATACTTTCCATAGAACTCCATGGAATTTGCGTGGAAACATTTTTGAAAGTACTGTGCAATCCGAATGTATCCATGACCAACAGTGGTTTTGAAGTTTTCTGTATGAAAAAATAATTTTTCAAATTAGAGGATGCAAAGGCAACCATAGAAACACATATGAACAAAAAGAGGATGTAATGACTTGGTTGTGATAAGGTGATAATAGAAGCAATTGTTACTGTTTTTTCTTGGAAGAGAATAGAGTGAATGAGTGAATAAAATCCAAAACAACATAATAGAAGAGCCATATAATTGAAAATAAGCACTCTACAAATATAATCTTTTTTCAGTGTAATTACTGTTTTTTCATTCATAAAAGTTCCTCCATTTTGACGTGATTTAGGGTATATTATAACAGTATCACCTGATTTTCAGAAAGAACCCTATGGAAATCCTGTTTCAGAATACGTTCCATCTCTTTCTTGGTGACACAAGTAGATGGCTTAGTGGTAGCAAGATTGTTGCGGTCATATAAAGCAAATGGAATGGAAATGTCATCTATACTTGTATCCTTGTAGACGATATCAAGATAATGAAAGGCATATCGTTCAAATCTTGATTGGTTCGTGGGATATGTCAGATATTTTTGAACATGAATACTTTTGATTTCAGACCAAAAAATTTGCTTTGTCATCCCTTCAAAGTTACTATGCAAACCCATTTCATCCATAACCAACAAAGGATTTGAGTTTTTTTGTACGCTATAAAAATTGTGTAATTTCAGAATAATAAATGCCACTATTGCAATGCAAATCAAAGGTAGTCCTATATAATTTTGCAACCATAAAATAAGTGCATTTGAATTGGATTTATAAAAATATTTACCAGTGGTAAAGGGTTTAAGCGTTGATGAAAATAGAAGATAGAATATAAGAAGTGATAAAAAGCATATTGTATGTATATAGATAGCATAACTCCATTTCAATTTAATGATTACTTTTTGCTTCATAAATTAGCCCTCCATTCCAATATGATTTAGATACAGTTTACTATATATCCTAGTGGAAAACAATGTAAATGCAAGATAAAAGTATAGAGAGATGTGAAACTACGATTAAAATGGGAAGGTATAGAACGATAAAACAAAAACAGATGGATTCGTAGATATTAACCAGTTGTGGCAATCTAGCATCTGTTAAGAAAACAATACCTTTTCCATTTGATTTGTAAATATACTGTTAAGAGCTTCTATCATTTGCTTTTGCGTAAAACTAGTACAAGTAATGTCACCATGAAAATAGGTATAATCAAAACAACAAAATGGAATGAAAGTTGTATGATTATCTGATGCAATTAAGTCAATTGCAAAATAAAGAACTGTGTCGCTATTATATTTCTTTGGATTATCCCAAAAGTTTTTTTCTACAATTTGAATTCTTTGAATGGTTTCCCAAGGGATATCAGATTGGTAGCTGCTGTGAAATCCGGTGCAGTCAATAATCAATAAGGGGTTAGAGGTTTCGAGTAAAAGACGAAACCTGTTTCGTTCCAAAATGGATTGACGAATCAAATAAGGTGAGACGATAAGAAATACGAGGTACATAAGAGGATGGTGTTCTGCATGGAAAAAATACAGAAAACCATTTGTAAATAAATTAAAAAGCATACTAGCCAAACAGAGGGCGCCCAAAGAAAATTGGATGAAAATATAAGCTTTCATGTATAAAATATATTTGTGTTTGTATGTTACAACTATTTTTTCATTCATAAAAGCTCCTCCATTTTTGATATGATTTAGATACAGTTTACTATATATCCTAGTGAAAAACAATATTTATTTTAAAGAGTTGATTATGTACAAAGTTATTACAATAAAGCAAATAATATAATAGAATAGTAACCCATAAGACCGTGTGTTTCGCTGTACTCAACAGCAAAGCAGGCGGTCTTTTTTGCATTTAAGGGAAAGGAGAAATCATGCAAGAATTACAGAAATTTCAAAATGAAGAGTTTGGTGAAATTCGAACCATTACGATTGAGGGTAATCCTTGGTTTGTTGGCAAAGATGTTGCTGAAATTTTAGGGTATGTAAGAACAGATAATGCAATTAGAAGTCATGTTGATGACGAAGATAAGCTGACGCACCAATTCAGTGCATCAGGTCAATCAAGACAAATGGTCATTATCAATGAAAGTGGGCTATATAGTCTGGTGCTGAAAAGTAAACTTCCTACTGCAAAAGCGTTTAAACGATGGGTAACTTCTATTGTGATTCCCTTCATTCGCAAATATGGGGGTTATGTCACAGAAGAAACACTAACAAGCATCTTCAACAGATTTCAATATGAGACTCAAGCCTTTTTGCATATATAGAGAAAGTGGTAAACGAGATTTTAGAGATAGAATCTCTTTTTTGGAATCTGTGGTAACAATTAGACGTTACCATTGGCTTTTTGGCAACCAAATATCAATTATTTACATGAAATATACTGAAAAATTGCAGCAAAAAACAAAACTGAAAATAAATGAAAAAAACCATTATTTTTGTTGACATGGTATTGTGTGTGTGATAATATATGTAAGTATGACAAGCCGCACAAAGAGGTTCTGGAAAACTAAGAAAAGTTCTTGGTTACCGTATTTGGCGAGTAAAACTGTGAGGAGGTGTTCACATGTACGCAATTATCGAAACAGGTGGCAAACAATACAAAGTAGCAGAAGGCGACATCATTACTGTTGAAAAGTTGAACGTAGAAGCTGGTCAAGAATACACATTTGACAAAGTTATCGTTTTGGCTAAAGATGGCAATGTAGCTGTTGGTGCTCCTTATGTTGAAGGCGCTGCTGTTAAAGCAAACGTAATCGGTGATGGAAAAGCGAAAAAGGTTGTAATCTACAAATACAAACCTAAAAAAGGTTTCCATAAGAAAAAAGGTCACAGACAACCATTTACAAAATTGCAAATCACTGCTCTTTAATTCATATGATACAAGTTATCGTATATCAAAAAGACAAACAGATTTGTGGATTTGAGATTTCTGGTCATGCAGGGTATGCCAAGAAAGGTGAGGACATTGTTTGTTCCGCTGTATCTGTGCTTACGCTCAATACCATAAACGCCATTGAGAATTTTACTGAAATTCCATATCAAGTGGAAGCTGATGAAAAAAAAGGTGGTTATCTCAAAGTCCTATTCCCTCTTGAGGGTTTGGCAGACCATGATGTTCAATTGTTGCTCAAAACAATGGAAATGGGTTTGCTTGCAATAGAAGCAGAATATCAAAAGTATCTTACTTTCATTCATAAGGAGGTGTAAGTATGTTCAGATTAAACCTTCAGTTCTTCGCTCACCATAAGGGTGCTGGTTCCACAAAGAACGGTCGTGATTCTAACGCAAAAAGACTTGGCGCTAAACGTGCTGACGGTCAATTTGTTTTGGCAGGTAATATTTTATACACACAAAGAGGTACAAAAATCCATCCTGGTACTAACGTAGGCAAAGGTGGCAATGATACATTGTTCGCTTTGGTTGATGGTCGTGTAAAATATGAAAGAAAAGGCAGAGACAAAAAACAGGTATCTGTATACCCAATCGTCGAAGTTGCTGCTGAATAAGAAATTCATTATATGACTTTGGGGGCTTCAAATGCGAAAACATTTGGAGCCTTTTTCGTGAAAAGCAAATGGATGTCTGGCTTTGCTTTTGACGAAAGGGAAAAACCAAAGGGAGGAGTAGAACCCCTCCCCTACAAAGTACAAAATGGAACCAACGGGTTGTCGGGGACGCCAACCCCTACAAAAGATGGATGGCGAAACGGGACAGCAAAGCTATCCCCTACAGAAATGCACACGGGTTGTAGGGGCGTATCACGATGAGCCCGTAATCAATCATAAAATGCGACAATTATGGGTAACTTATGATTGTCGAAGATATAATCATAATCAAAGTATAGGGTCAAGGGGAGTATCCCCTTGCGGAGTTTGAGGCAGAGCCTCAAGGTCTTAAAGAGGTGAAGAAAATGTTTGTAGATCGTGTCAAGGTCAATATCAAAGGCGGTAATGGTGGAAACGGTATGGTTTCCTTCTATCGTGCAAAATACATCACTCACGGTGGTCCAGATGGTGGCGATGGTGGTAAAGGTGGTAGCGTTATTTTCGTAGGTGACGAGGGTATGAATACCCTTATGGATTTCCGTTACAAAAGAAAATACAAAGCAGAAAATGGTGAAGGTGGTGGCAAACGTAATTGCTTCGGCAAAGACGGTAAAGACATCATCATCAAAGTGCCTGTGGGTACTGTTATCCGTGAAGCAGAAAGCGGTAAAGTAATGGCAGATATCAACAAAGCAGGTGAAGAAAAAGTTCTCATCGCAGGCGGTAAAGGTGGTAAAGGCAATCAACATTTTGCAACACCAACTCGTCAAGCACCAAGATACGCAGAACAAGGTCGTCTTGCAAAGGAATATGACATTATTTTGGAATTGAAGCTGATTGCAGATGTTGGTTTGATTGGTTTCCCAAATGTAGGTAAATCCACTTTGCTTTCTATGGTAACAAATGCAAATCCTAAAATTGCAAACTATCATTTCACCACATTGGCACCAAATCTTGGTGTTGTGGAAAGTAAATTTGGCAATACATTCGTTTTGGCAGATATTCCTGGTTTGGTGGAAGGTGCAAGTGAAGGCATTGGCTTGGGACATGAGTTCTTGCGTCATGTGGAACGTACTAAGGTATTCATCCATGTGGTGGATGCAGCTGGTGTAGAAGGTGATGACCCTGTGGAAAATGTGGCTAAAATCAATAAGGAATTGGAAGAATACAATTCTGAATTGTTGAAACGCCCTCAAGTCATTGCAGCAAACAAAACGGATATTCCAGAAGCAGCTGAAAATGTGGCTCGCTTGCAAGAAGTATATGGCAAAGAAGGTTACCAAGTATTCCCAATTTCAGCAGCAACCAACCAAGGTTTGGATGATTTGTTGATGGAAGTTGGTAAAATCTTGCAAAACTATCCAGAAGATATCATCTTCGAAGAAGAATACGAAGAATACGATGAAGTTTCTGTGGATCGTGAACCATTTGTCATTGAAGAAGTGGAAGATGGTTACTATGTGGTAACAGGTATCGGTGTAGAAAAAATGATTGGATATACCAATATCGAAACAGAAAAAGGCTTTGCGTTCTTCCAAAAATACCTCAAAGAAAAAGGTATCATTGAAGCATTGGAAGAAAAAGGTATCGAGCAAGGAGATACGGTTCGTATCTACGATTTGGAATTCGAATTCTGGGTATAATCAAAAAAGAAAGAACGACAGTGCTTGCGTTTGTAGGCACTGTTTTTGTTTGGGAAACGGGCGCATCGTGATACGCCCCTACAAGATGGTGGAACTTTGAATGATTACGGGGAAATGGTGGTGTAGAGGTCGATGCCCTCATCGACCCGTCATTCTTGCTTTTCCAATTTCTTACAAATCAATGAAATTTAGAAATTCACTAGACAAAATCTTAGATTTATGGTATCTTGTATCAAATAAATGTCAACGAATATAATGTTTTTAAAGGAGTGTGGTTTTTGTGGACGGAGCCAGTCCGTACTTGATAGGATTATTGATTTTTTTACTGATGTGTTCAGCCTTTTTCTCAGCATCTGAGACAGCTTTGATGTCGGTGAACCGTATGCGTTTGCGTCATTTGGTGGAAGATAAGGTGAAAAATGCAGATAAAGTCAGCAAATTATTGGAAGACCCCAATCGTTTGCTCAGTTCTATCTTGGTAGGCAATAACTTGGTGAACAATGCAGCATCTGCCTTGGCAACAACCCTTGCCATTGGAGTTCTCAACGGAGCTTCTGGAAGTGCAGCCAGCATTGCAACGATTATCATTACCATTTTGATTTTGATTTTCTCAGAAATTACACCAAAAACAATTGCTGCGCAAAAAGCAGAAAAAATAGCATTATTGGTGGTCAATATTTTGGCTGTGGTTATTGTTGTGTTGAAACCTGTTGTTTGGGCTTTGACCTTGATTACAGGTGGTTTGATTCGTGTTTTGGGTTGCGATCCAAAGGGAAAAGCACCGCTGATTACAGAAACAGAATTGAAAACCATCTTAAACGTCAGTCATGAAGAAGGTGTTTTGGAAACAGAAGAACGCACCATGATTGACAATATCTTTGATTTTGGTGATGCAAAAGCCAAAGATGTTATGACACCTAGAACCGATATGACAGCAGTATCCCAAGATGTGGCATACGATGAATTTGTTGGTTTGATTCGAGAACATGGGTATTCTCGTTTGCCTGTATATGGCGAAGATGTGGATGATATTGTAGGTATTCTGTATGTTAAGGATGTTTTGGGCATTGATCCAGCAAGCTTTTCAGCAGAAAGATTTATGCGTGAACCTTTCTTCACCTATGAAAGTAAGCCTGTTGCAGAATTGCTTTCTGAAATGCAAGCAAATCATATTGTATTTGCCATTGTTTTGGATGAATATGGCGGTACAGCAGGTTTGACCACTATGGAAGACATTGTGGAAGAAGTTATGGGTGAAATCATCGACGAATATGACCAAGAAGAAGAAGAAATTGAAGTGATTACCGAAGACGAATTTGTTGTGGATGGTAGCACTCGTTTGGAAGATTTCAATCGTATGGTAGGCAGTTCCTTACAGTCTGATGAGGTGGATACCATTGCTGGATATGTGCTTATGGTATTTGGTAATTTCCCAAAGGAAGCAGATGTTTTGGAAACAGATGGATTGCGTATTGTAGTGGAAGAAATGGAGCGAAATCGTATCTCCAAATTGCGTGTGTACTCCAATGAAAATAAAGAAATGGAAACAAAAGAATCCTAAAATAATGAGCTGTGGTTGCAGAAATCGATCTGTAACCATGGCTTTTTTATTGCAAAAAGAAAGGTTTTGATTGATACAATTTTTTGCACAAGTAGGACAAAAAAAGAATATTGTCACAGGAAAACAGATGATTTTTACAGGAAAACGACCAAATTGAAGAAAAAGGGTAATTATAATGAAAATTTAATCTAAATGCTGTTTAAAATAGATATAAAAGGGTAGAAAACTTGAAAAATCAAGGGATATAGGGCTTAAAATGTAAGAAATGTAAAATGTCACAAAAAATAGACAGGAAATAATGCATAAAAAAATAGTGATTTTTTTTGATTTCTGCAATTATTTTTGGTATTTTACAATAAATACAATTTATTTCATAAAGAATGTAGTAGTTTATACTTTTTTTTTGTGCAAATATAATGGTATCATTTGTATATAAATAAATGTAGAGGTTACATATGTTAAGACAATTTCGGAGGTGTGATGTGGACTTTAAGTTGATTGTAGATGCAAGTGTTGTTTTGGCAGAAACACCTATTTGGGATGAAAGAGTTGGTTTGTACTGGACAGATTTGTTCGAAGGAACCATTCATTGCTTTGATCCAAAGACAGGCGAAGAAACAAAAGTGGAAACAAATGAATTGATTGGCTCTGCTGTTCCTTGTGAAACAGAAGGAAAAGTTATGGCTATGTTGGAAACTGGTTTGTATGTTGTGGATATGAAAACCGGTGAAAAAGAATTGATTGTAAATCCAGAACCAGATCGTGATGACAATCGTTTCAATGATTCCAGATGTGATGCAAAGGGTCGTGTATTTGCAAGTTCTGTTGCGAAAGCCTATGGAACAGATGCTTACACACCAGATATGCTTGGTAACTTCTATATGATTGATACAGATAACACAGTCACCACTTTGGTGGAAGGTATCAACCAATACAATGCAATCGTATTCGATGCAAAAAATGAAAATATGTTTGTTGTAGATACATACAACCAAACTTTGATTCGTTTTGCATACGATTTGGAAAAAGGACCTATTTCTGAAGGTGAAGTGGTCATCAAATTTGATGATATGCCTGACGGTATGTCCATTGATACAGAAGATAACCTCTATGTTTGCCACTGGAATGGAAACATTACAGTATGGAATAGCAAAATGGAATTGATTGAAAAAATCGAATTCCCAGTGGGCTATGTATGCTGTGGTGGTTTTGCTGGCGAAGACATGAAAGATTTCTATGTAGCGACTTCAAAATACTGCCTAGACGAAACACATGAAGATGTGAAAAAAGGCGCTGGTGGCATTTTTGTAGCAAAAAGTAATGTTGCAGGACGCAAAGATTACTATTACAAACACTAACTGACAACTGGATAGGTTGCCAAAAATGCAGAAGGAGAGATTTGAAGATGAGACCATTTGAACTATGTTTACCAACAAAATCCGTATTCGGTGAAGGAACAGTTAACAAAGTAGGGGAAGAAGCTAAATTGTTCGGTAACAAAGCTTTCGTTATTACATATGACGAAGGATTTGTAAGAAGCATTGGCTTGATGCAAAAAGTAGAAGCTTCTATGGCAGCTGCTGGCGTAGAAATGGAAGTTTTCTATGGTGTAAAATCCAATCCTACAATTGAACTTGCAAGAGAAATCATTGTAGCAGCAAAAGCACAACAACCTGACGTAATCGTTGCTTTGGGTGGCGGTTCTGTTATCGATACAGCTAAATGTGTTGGCGTTGGCGCAACATATGATGGCGATGCTTGGGACTTCTTTGAAGGAAAAGCAGCAGTTACAACAACAATTCCTGTAATGGCAGTTGTTACAATTCCTGCAACAAGCTCTGAAATGAACGGTACTACAGTAATGAGCAATGACGCTTTGAAAAGAAAAGATGGTCTTGCAGTACCTCCAACCATGTGTCCAAAAACAGCTATCTTGGATCCAGAACTTACATATGGCATTCCTCTTGTACAAACAGGCTACTCTGCTGTTGACATCATGAGCCATTTGATGGAAGGTTCCTTCGGTCGTCCTTTGGATATGGTTTGGGCTCCTTTCCAAGACAGATATTGCCAAGGCAACGTTTTGACAATCAAAGAATGTATGGAAAGAATCATCAAAGATCCATCTGACAAAGAAGCTAGAGCTACATTTATGTGGGTTGCTACATATGCTTGGAATGGTTTCTATGTTGCTGGTTTGGGTATGTTCGATCAAACAATCCATATCTTGGGTCACTCCTTGAGTGCATTCTATGACTTGCCTCATGGTGCTTCCATGTCCATCACAATCTTGGCTACAATGAAATATCAAATCAACGACAAAAAAGATAGATTTGCAGCTATGGGTCGTTACGTATTCGGTATCACAGAAGAAGATGATTTGAAAGCAGCTGAAGAAACAATCGCTAAATTCAAAGAATGGTTCCAATTCGTAAAATCCCCAACAACATTTGCAGAAGCTAACATTCCAGAAACAGAATTGGAAGAATTGGCAAAAGACGCTTTGGAAACATCTGGCAAATGGGGCTGTCAAGAACCTTTCGGTTACACATATGAAAGCTGTTTGGAAATGTTCAAACTTTGCCTTTAATTCTTAAGATACAAATTCAGTTACAATCAAAAGATAAATACAATTCATCCAGCAGTCTTCGGGCTGCTGGAACAATTGATTAAGGAGTGCCATATGATTGATGTAAAAGGGCTGAACAAAACCTATGGTGATAAACGTGGTGTCAGTGATATTACGTTTCATATTGACAAAGGCGAAGTGGTTGGTCTTTTGGGACCAAATGGTGCTGGAAAATCCACCATTATGAAAATGATGGCAGGATATATGTTACCAACCAGTGGTGTCATTGAACTAGATGGTGTGAATATTGTGGAAAACCCAAAAGCAGTCAACCAAAGAATTGGGTTTTTGGCAGAAATACCACCACTATACATTGATATGTCTGTAACAGAATACCTTGGGTTCATTTGTGAAATTCGTGGTATTCCAAAAAAAGAAAGAAAAGGTCACATGGAGAAAATCATGGGACTTGCAAGAATTTTAGAAGTAAAAGAACGATTGATTCGCAATTTATCCAAGGGATATCGACAACGTGTGGGGTTTGCACAAGCGTTGGTTGGATTCCCAGAAATCCTGATTTTGGATGAACCAACTGTTGGTTTGGATCCAAAACAAATCACCGAAGTGAGAGGTTTGATACAAGATTTGAGTCAAAATCACACCATCATCCTAAGCTCACACATCCTTTCTGAGATTACCATGACTTGTAAGAGAGTCATCATCATCAAAGAAGGAAAAATTGCCACTATGGATACAGTGGAGAACCTTGCAAACAACCATTCTCATGGCTATCTTTTGACTTGTGCAAGCAAACAAGAAGGTGCTGTGGATCAAATGAAAGCAGTTGCTGGTGTGACAGAAGTGACAGAAATCGAATCGGCAAATGCAACCTTCAAATTTATGATTAAAAACGAAAGTAACGTGGATGTAAGAGCTGATATATTCCGTGCTATGGTAGATTTGGATATGCCAATTTTGGAATTCAAACCTATGGAATATAGCTTGGAAGATGCTTTCTTGCAAATCACAAACATAGATGAAGGAGGCGAAGAATAATGTGGTACATCTATAAAAAAGAATTGAAAACTTATTTTTCGACACCTTTTGGCTTTATCTTTATTGGTATTTTCCTATTGGCATCTGGAATTGTATTCACAGTGTACAATCTCTTGGGTGGCAATGGGGATATGACAGGGATGTTCTCCATTTTGAGCAATATTTCTGTTATGGTATTTCCTGTTCTAACCATGCGTTCCTTTGCAGATGAAAGACGTGCAGGAACAGACAAATTGTTGCGTACTTCCAGATTGAATGACTATCAAATTGTCGTAGGTAAGTATTTGGCAGCATTCACTGTTTTCTTAACGGCGGTATGTGCAACAGGATTTTATGTGTTCTTATTGGCACAGTATGGATATCCAAATTATAGCTCCATTATGGGTTCCTATATTGGATTTATCCTTTTGGGGGCAACATTCATTTCCATTTGTTTGTTTGCAGCAGCCCTTTGTGAAACCCATGTAACAGCAGCCATTTTCTCTTTTGGTTTGTTGTTCTTTGTGGTCATTGCAAAATCCTTTGGCAGCAACTTGCAAATCCCAGTGATCAAAGATATTGTCAACTGGATTGCAATTACAAGTAAGTATGACGATTTCTCCAGAGGTATTTTGACTCTGCACTCTATTGTATACTACATAGGATTTTCTGTATTCATGGTGTTTATTTCTGTGAAGGCAGAAGAAAGTCAACGGTATAAATAATAGAGAAAAGGAGTGATACCTATGAACAAAAGAAAACGTGAATTTAAAATCATATCTTTTCTCATGTCTGTATTGCTTTTGGGGATTGTGGTGCTTTCCACCAATATTTCCGAAAAGTTGGCTTGGAATTACGATATGACATTGGATCAAGTGTTTACCCTTTCCATTCAATCTGAAGGCATTATGGATGAATTGGAAGAAGAAATTAAAATCACTGCTGTATATCCTGATGGTTCAGAAGACAAAATGATTTCCACATTGCTCAGCGAATACGATAAATATTCAGAAAACATTGTGGTTTCCTATATTGACATTGAACGCAATCCAGCATCCTTGGCAAGTTTGAACTTGGAAAATGCACAAGCTGTGTCCAATGGAACCATTGTGGTACAATCCAGCACACGTGAAAAAATATTGACAGATAGTTCCATGTACACAAGCGCAGATAGTGGCAATGCCTTTTCTGGTGAACGCTTGATTACAGGTGCAATTACATATGTGACAACAGATGAAATGCCCGTGGTGTATATCACATCAGGGCATAGCGAAGCAGATACCACAAATGAATTTTTGGGTGCTGTACAAGCGTTGGAATTGGCTGCATATGATGTACAAGAGTTGAATTTATTGCAAAAAGGCGAAGTGCCAGCAGATGCAGCAGCTGTTATCATTCCTTCACCAAAGAAGGATTTGAGTTTGGACGAATACAATGCATTGTTGGATTATTTCAATGGTGGTGGCAAAGCAATGTTCTTGTTTGATGCCATGAGCACCAATACTTTGGTTTTGGAAAACTTCAACAATTTGTTGAATCTCTATGGTGTAGACATCCACAACAATTTTGTGGTGGAAGAAGATTCTGACCATTATACAGGCAACAACAATATGTATCTGATTCCTGGATATGTATACCATTCCATTACAGAAAACTTGGCAGAAGACAGAAATTATGTGGTACTTCCCATTGCTATGGGCTTGCAATCTGTTTCTTATGATGAAACAGAATGTAGAGTGGACTACTTGTTGCTTTCTTCCACCAATTCTTGGATGCGAACAGATGTGACCATCGAAGCAACTTCCAAAACAGATGCAGATGTGGATGGTTCCATTCCTTTGGCAGCAGGTATTGTCAAATCCAATGCAAAATATGGTGCAACAGATACCAAAATTGTGGTCATTGGTAATTCATCCTTTGTGTATACTTCCAACATTGAAGCACAAGGAAATCGAGATTTCTTCATCAGCTGTGCAAATTGGCTTGCTGGTGGTTCAGAAACCAGTAGCACCATTTCTTCTAAAATCATCAACGCAGACGTATTCATTGTACGTGGTAGCGACTTTGCTCGTTTGTCCATTTTGTGCGTTGTGGTATTGCCTTTGATTGCATTTATTGGTGCCTTTATGGTTTGGATATTTAGGAGGAATCAATGAGAAAATACAAAGGACTTTTGATTTTACTGGTGATATTTGCTCTTTTGAGCGGTGTCTATTTCTACTTGACCAACACACAAAACACCAATATTTCACAAAAGATATTGACCCTCAGTGGTGGTGAAGAAGTGGTTGAAATTTCTGTACATAATACATATGGTGATATGAAATTTGCCAAAACCGATGGTATTTGGGAAATTGTAGAACCTGGTGTTTGGAGTGCAGATCAAACCAAGCTTGGTACAATGGAAAGTTTACTTTCTGATTTTTCCATTAACCGAGAAATCACAGAAGAAATAGAAGATTATGGTTTTTCTGAGGATGGTTTGTCCATTGGTATGAAAACAGCCAAGGGCAAAGAAAAAACAATCCTTATTGGAGATAAAACACCCAGTCAATCACAATATTATGTGAAAGATTTGGATACAGGTAGCATTTTCGTGGTGGATATGGGTTACATTTCCATGTTTGCCAACAGTCCTAGCTCTTTGCGTGATAAGACTTTGTTTACCGTCAATGAAAATGACTTGACAGCAATCGCTTATTCTGACCCAGAAGGGGAATTGATTGTATTGCAAATGGATGAAGAAGGCAATTGGACCATTCAATATCCATATGTTGCAACTGCAAGAAGCATTGAAGTCAATGAGTTTTTGGTTGATTTTAGACAATTGACCTCCACAAACTTCCCAGATGAAAGTGTGACTAGGGAAGAAATGGGCTTAGACGATTCATTGCATCGCATTCAATTGTTGGATGGAGATGGAAACACACAAGAAATTGTCTTTGGAAATACAGTAGATGGCTTGACTTATGTGGAGCAATCTGGTGAAGTCAGCTTGGCATTTACAGTAGACTTAGATTTTGCTGCTTTGGATGAAGCAAGCTTGATTTATGAAGCACCACTGAAAACCACTTTGGATCAAATCAGCCAAATCGTGGTAGAAGGTGAAGGTGTTTCCTATACAATTGATGTGGATGTAGACAATGAATTCTATCAAGTCAATGGCATAGATGTTTCCAGAGGAGATACAGCATCGTTCTTCTTGAGATACATCAACATGTTTGCTATGGGCTATGATCCAGTAGGAGTTTCAGGTATCCCTGACTGCACCATAAAAACTGAGTATATAGATGGGAATACCTTGGATTTGAACTTGTATAAACGAGATGATAACACCTATTATATGGACTATGGTCTTGGTGTGGAATTCTATTTGGATAAAGATAGATGGGATACTTTGTTGGTTTGGATTGCACTTGCTTTGGCAGGATAAAGGTTCAAAAATCATTATGGTAATATGGCAAAAGCCTTATTATAGACACTTTTCTAATATCTAAGGAGGTAGAGGTTATGAAGAAAAACAGAATTTTGGCACTCTCTATGGCAGCTTTGATGACAATGTCTTGTCTTGCAGCTTGTAGCAGCAGTTCCAGCAGTACAGCATCTACATCAGATTCCAGTGCAGAAGCATCCACAGAAGCAGCTGCAGAAGGAACAAGCTACTACATTGGTAAAGTTCCCATCACATTGTCTCACAGTGTTCATGGTAATGATGCTAAATGGGCAGCAGTATATGCAGCAGAAGAATACGGTGCAACATACGAAGTAATCGATCCAGAAAGTGACTTGGCTAAAGAAAATCAAGCTATCGAAGATTTCATCGCTAAAGGCGTTGATGGTTTGATCGTTCATCCAGTAGTTGAATCTGGTGTTAACGAATCTATCCAAGCAGCTTTGGATGCTGGTATCGCTGTAATTACATATTACATGGATGCTACAGAAGTAGAAGTACCTTTCGTTGCTGTTGATGAAGCAGGCGTTGCAAAAGAAATGGGTACTGATATGGCAAAACAATGGAAAGAATTGTATCCAGATGAACCAATCGCTGTTGGTTTCGTTGACTTCCTTTCTGTTGCAATCACAAAAGACTCCCGTTCTGGCCCATTCTTGGAAGGTGTTAAAACTGTAGAACCTAACTTGACAGGTACAGCTATGGAATTGAACTCTGCTGGTGAAGAATTGACAGGTGCTACTTTCTGGTTGGCTGGTGAAGGCGATTTGACAACTTCTCAAGCAATCGGTCAAGACGTTTTGACAAAATATCCAGAAGTTAACCTTATCTACGGAACAAACACAGCTAATGCTCTTGGTTGTTTGTCCGCTTATGAAGCAGTTGGTCGTGGTCAAGCAGAAGATGGCGTTCCTTTGACAGAAATCTTCGCTGGTACAGACGGTGATGCTTCCGAACTTTTGAAACTTGCTGATCCTAACAGCTCCTTGAAATACACATTGGGTATGCAACCACAAACATTTGCTTATGCACAAATCGACACAATCATCTCCGTATTGAACGGTGACATTGCTAGAGATGACGGCACACAAATCGACGTTTCTGACGTATACCTTAACTACTACAAAGATTCCGTACAAGACATGGAAGACTGGTTCAACGTTCAATACTTGCCAGAAACTCCTTTGGATATCGCAGCAGAACTTGCTAAATAATCCATCTTTGTAAAAAAGAAATCACAATTAAAGATAAAAGGGCTTTTATATCTTGTAGGGTACGCATTGTATGCGTACCGAAAGCGGAATGCATACAATGCATTCCCTACATAATAAGATATGTTCATGTATGTTAGGTCTCGTTAAGTTTAATTGGGATAAAATGAAAAAGGAATAAATTTTGATGGGTTCCCTGCTCATTGGGTAGGGAACCCATTTTATAAAAAAGCAATATCGGAACTGAATTTATATCATAATTTGCAACAAATGGAATTGATAAAAAACAGGCTTTAGACTTCCTAAACCTAAGGCGAACAAAATAGGGAGGAAAATACTATGCAAGAAAACGTACTAGAAATCAAAAATGTTTCTAAGCATTTTGCAGGTGTAAAAGCTTTGGATGATGTAAGCTTCAATATCAAAAAAGGTAGCTGTCATTGTCTTGTTGGCGAAAACGGTGCAGGAAAATCCACATTGATTAAAATCATTACAGGTGCACACAAAAGAACTGCTGGTACCATTTTGTACAATGGCAAAGAATACAACCCATCCAGCACAAAAGATGCTATGAAAACGGGTATTGGTTGTTTGTTCCAAGAACTTAATGTTGTAGAACAATTGCGTGTAGAAGAAAATATCTGTTTGGGATTGGAAGAAACCAAATACGGTATTATCCAAAACAATAACGAAAGTTTGAAAAAAGTCTTGGATGTTTTGGCAACTTTGGATGCTTCCATTAACCCCAAAAGTTATGTAGAAGAATTGAGCGTTGCAAAAAGACAAGTCATTGAAATTGCAAAAGCGTTGGCATTGGATTCCGATATCATCATCATGGATGAACCAACAGCAGCGTTGTCAGAAGAAGAAGTTAGAAGATTGTTCCAAGTGGTTGCAGACCTCAAAGCTCGTGGCGTAACCATTATTTATATCTCTCATAGATTGGATGAAATTTTTGAAATTGGTGATTATATCACATGTTTGCGTGATGGTAGACATATTGAAACCAAACCTAGAGCGGATATCCACACAAGACAAGAACTCATTCAAATGATGATTGGTAAAGTACTTGTGGAAGATTATATTCCAAATAAAGTTGATTATAACGTGAAAGCAATTGAAGCAATTGGCTTAACGAATGATAAAAAATTGAAAAATGTGTCCTTTGATTTGCACAAAGGTGAAATTCTTGGGTTCTATGGCTTGATTGGTGCTGGAAAAACAGAAATTGCCAATGTTTTGTATGGTGTAGATGAATATGAAGGTACTGTCAAAATCAATGGAGCCACAGCAAACATTAAAAATCCTACACAAGCAATTGCAAAAGGTTTGGCATTGGTGCCTGAAGAAAGAAGAACAGAAGGTCTTTGTACTATGCTTTCTATCTGTGACAATACACCAATGATGAACTACAAAACCGTTTCTTCTGGTGGTATCTTAAATGCAAAGAAAATGAAAGATTTGGCAGATATGTATGTCAAAAAAGTAGTGGTTGCATGTAGAGATTCTGCTCAAGTAATTGCTTTCCTCAGTGGTGGTAACCAACAAAAAGTGGTTCTCTCCAAATGTTTGAACTCCAATCCAGATATCATTTTGTTGGATGAACCAACTCGTGGTGTTGACGTTGGTGCAAAACAAGAAATTTATGCTTTGATTCGTGAATTATCAGAACAAGGACGTTCTGTTATCGTGTTCTCATCTGAATTGCCAGAAATTTTGAATATTTGCGATAGAGTTGGACTTTTGTACGATGGTAGCTTGCAAGAAATCATTCAAAATGGTGATGATGTGGATTCACAACACATTATGAACATTGTAACAGGAGGTGTGTAAGAAATGGCTGAATTAGAATTGGGCAAAAAGAAAACCTTAGGGCAAAAATTGGGTTCTGATGGTGTGCAAAATACCACCATGTTTGCAATCTTAATTTTGCTTTGTATCATCACAACTATAATTGAACCAAGTTTCTTGTCTGTATCCAACTTCAAGAATATTCTGGTACAAGTATCTTCCACAGTTATCATTGGTTCTGCAGTAACCATGGTTTTGATTTCTGGGAACTTGGATTTGTCTGTTGGTGCTGTTGGTGCTATGGCAGGTGTTATGTATGGTGTATTTGCAAGAGGAGGCATTGAAACCACAATTGCAATCATCTTGGCAGTTTTGATCGGTGGTATTATGGGTGCAATCAACGGTTCCTTTGTGGCATTGTTGCGTTTGCCATCCTTCATCGTAACCATTGCAACCATGTATGTTGCAAGAGGGATAGCCTATATTGGTGCTGGTGGTGCGGTTATCAATACTGACTTGCCAGGGGACTTTGGTGCTTTGGGAAAAAGTACAGGAGTGATTCCATTGCCAATTGTATATACCATCATCGTATTTGCAATCTTTATGATTTATCAGAATAAGACGGTTATTGCCAAGGAAGTTTATGCAATTGGTGCAAATATCAAGGCAGCAGAACTGAGTGGTATTCGTGTCAATCGTAACCTCATCATCACATATATCATGTGTGGTTTGGCATCTGCTTTTGCTGGGGTTATCATCACAGCTCGTTTTGCACAAGCAGATTGTAAAATATTGACTGGTTTTGAATTTGATGCTGTTATCGCTGCTGTTTTGGGTGGTACCGAATTGACAGGTGGTAAAGGTACTGTATTTGGTATTTTGATGGGTGCTTTGATTTTGGGTGTATTGTCCAACTTGATGAACATGTTGGGCTTTGCAAACTACTATCAAAACTTGGTCAAAGGTATCGTTTTGGTATTGGCAATCGTATTGAATCGTTATATCAGAAGTCAATTAGATAGATAAGGAGGAGTATTTCTATGAAAGATAAAAAATTTAGTATGAATCGTAAAATGCTCCAAAACTTGATTTTGATTTTGGTTCTGATTGCGTTAATGATTTTCTTCTACATTCAAAATCCTAGATTTATGGCATTGGTCAACTGGACCAACTTGGCAAAACAAAATGTACAATCCATCTTTGTTGGTTGTGCAATGGCACTGATTATCATTACAGGCGGTATTGACCTTTCTGTAGGTAGTGTTATGGCTTTGGTTGCAGTATCCTTTGTATATCTTTGTGGATTTGGTATCAACATTTGGGTAGCAGCTTTGATTTGTCTTGGTATTGGCGCTTTGGTTGGTATTCTTAACGCATTCCTTATCATCAAAATGCGTTTGACTCCAATTATTGCAACCATTGCAACTTGGACTTCCATCAGTGGTTTGGCTTACACACTTTGTAAAGCGATTCCTGTACAAGCAGATGAAATGAAACCAATCACAATTTTGAACACAGGAACTGTTGGCGTCATTCCATATGCATTGTTCTTTATGATCATTGCAATTGCAGTGTTTATGTTCTTGGAAAAGAAAACCGTTTTGGGTAAATATTGTGTTGCAATTGGGGGCAATGAAAATGCAGCAATTTTCTCTGGTATCAATGTAGATCGCATCAAATTGATCATCTATGTTTTGAGTGGTATCATGGCAGCTATGGCTGGTATCATTGCAACTGCTCGTTCCGGTCAAGGGGATCCAACAACTGGTGCTGGTATGGAAACTGTTGCTATCGCAGGTTGTGTATTGGGTGGTATTGACATGAAAGGTGGAGAAGGTTCCGTCTTTGGTATGGTTTTGGGTACTGTGACACTTGCAGTTATCAAAAATGGTATGAATATGATGGGTGTACAATCCTTCTACCAACAAGTTGCAACA
Organism: Chakrabartyella piscis; assembly: GCA_030067835.1. Classification (GTDB taxonomy): domain Bacteria; phylum Bacillota; class Clostridia; order Lachnospirales; family Anaerotignaceae; genus Chakrabartyella; species Chakrabartyella piscis. The sequence goes on along the minus strand of CP092441.1, from coordinate 2,512,772 downwards.
GGTCTTGTTATCTTGGTGGCTGTACTCATCAATTTTGCAGTCAGCAAAAAAACAAAACATGGAAAATCCTCTAAGAAGAAAAAAGCAGCTGAAGCAGTATAATTTGTTAGGGCTTTTCATAAAAATACATAAATTACCAACACAAATGCCCCTATAAATTGATATAGGGGTGTTTTTTTGTCTTTCGATGTGCTAAAATAAATGCAATGGGAATTTTGTAATTGGTCGAAAACAAAGGAAATGGAGGATATATGAACAAACGAGTCATAGATATTATGTTTGAAATCATCAAAAATAAAGAAGGTTCCAACTTCAAAGCTTTGTCGGATCAATTTGAAGTTTCCCAAAGAACCATCCGCAACGAAATCAACTTGATCAATGAATTTTTTGCAAAAAATCAGTTGCCTGAATTTGCCATCAATGCAAATGGGAATATTTTGTTTGTTGGTGATAAAAAACGAACCATTGAACTTGCTGTGGAAATCAACAGTGATTTTTATACATATAAACTGTCTAAAAATGAACGTGAAGTCATAGCGTCAATTTTTATTTTGAACACAGATGGCTATATCACAATCAATGAAATTGCCAATGAAATTTTGGTCAGTAGACAAACCCTCATCAACGATTTGGAAGTCATCAAATCCATGTTTGAAAGTTTTGATTTGGAAATACGATCCAATCACAACAAAGGTTTGAAAGTGCGTGGTGCAGAAGAAAACAAACGTAGGATGATGCTTTCTATTTTACAAGACCATGTGATTTATGAAGGCAATGAAGAAGATGGATGTCAACCATTTTCCAATTTGGTGTTGAAATCTATGGTTGCGCATATGGATCAAACCATCTTTGAACGCATCATCAACAAAGAAGAACAAGCACGTGAAGTGTTTTTTACCGATGCAGCATATCGTGAAATTTTATACTTCTTGGTGGTTTTGGTGAAACGCTTGCAAATGGGTAAATTTGTGGAGAATGTTACCATACCTGTCAACAATAAATATGAAATGGCAGAAACCATCTTGATGTATTTGGGAACCTATTATAAATTGGAAATATTGGAAGCTGAAATCCTGTATTTTGCAGACTTTTTACACAAACAACGTTGCTTGAAAGAACGCAAACAAGTGAACACAGAATCCATCAAAATCCAAATGCAGGTGAATCGTTTTGTGTCTGCCATTTCTGGATATATGAATGTGGATTTGTCTAGGGATTTCCTGTTTTATGAAAATTTATGTGCCCATTTGGAAAACACATTGATGCATAGAAGTGGACCTGTTGAAAAAAATCCAGTTTTGGATATTCTGTATAAAAACTATCCTGAAATTTTTGAAATCACAAGAAAATATATTTATCACTTTGAGGATTGTGCAGAACACGACATGAGTGAAGATGAAATTTCCTATGTGGTGATGCATATTTGTGCTGCCATTGAACGCAAAAAAGGCACTACACCTGCCAGAGCAATTGTGGTTTGTAGTGGTGGCGTTGGTACATCACAACTTTTGGTGGAAAAATTGAAACAACAATTTGGCTTCCAAATCGTGGAGATTACAGCACTCCATAACCTGAAAGAAGAAATGGCACAAAGTGTGGATATTGTCATTTCCACAATTCCAATTCGAGGTGCAACATTTCCATATGTACAAGTGTCACCACTTTTGGATGACAGCGATTATTTGAAAATTCAGAAAAATACCAAAAATCTGGTTGGCGTTGCCCACAAAATAGAAGAAGAAAAAGCCTACACTGCAAAAGAGGTGTTGCATCATATGGTGCCACTGGTGAATCGTTATGTAGATGTGGAAGAAAATAAAATGAAAATGATCAAAGAAATGGCAGATGTGTTGGAAAAATTGTTCCAAGAAAAAACAACAGAAACAACACAGCTATTGCATGAATACATTTCACCAGACCACATCACCCTAGATGTACATTGCAAAGATTACGAAGAAGCTATCAGAAAATCAGCAGAAGTGTTGGTGGAACAGGGATATGTAACCCAAACTTATGTGGATGCAATGATTGACAATATCAATGAAAATGGACCTTACTTTGTGTTGTCTAAGGGATTTGCTTTGCCACATGCAATGCCAGAAACCGGAGTTTTACGTAGAGGATTTAGTTTCATACGCTTGGCGGAACCTGTGTATTTTAGAGATGAAACAGAAGAATTGGTGGAGTTTGTTTGTTGTTTGAGTGCTGAAAACGATGAAGGTCACAAAAAGGCATTGTTCAATTTGATGAGCTTGTTGAAACGACCTGATTTTGTTGCAGAAATCAAAGGAGTGCAAACCAGTAGAGGACTTCATGAATGTATCAAAAAACACGAAACAACCTTGAAAAAATAACTTTAAAAACCAAAATAAGTAGGGGATTATTTATATTTGACGTGATACCACAAAACATAAGTACGCTGTTGTAGGGGCGATTCACGAATCGACCGCAAAACCAAGATTCTTCATTGCATTCAGAATGACAACTTATATATGTTGATTTATTTGTAGGGGAAGATATCATCCTCCAATAAATTGCGTATGGTAATTTTGGGTTTTAATTTTTTCAAATATTAGAGCTCTTCAGACCGTACCTTTTGGTGGCAAAAGGTACCCCAAAACCACCACTCGTTTCGAAGGCGTGGAGCCCCGATTTAAAGGGGTCTAACACGACGGGTCATCATTTTGCAAGCAAAATCACCTACGGTGACCGCCATATCTTTGGCGGTGAGTCCTTAAAAATACCCCCGAAAATAAAAAGTGTGGTGGTGTAAATCCTACGATTAGACCGTGAGTGACAAGCCCCTCACCTCTTGATTACTGGCTCAAAACCAAAGTAAGTAGTGAATAAATGATTTTTGAGTTCCACTCAGCCTTTGCTTGCAAAGTGGAATCCAGAAAATTACTATTTTGATAAATTAGAATAAGCGTCACCAGCCAAGAAGGAAGGTTTCTCGAAGTTCGATTTATTCTCGAACCTATAGGATTTCGTTTGCAAAGGAGTTTCGAGGAGTCGCAGCCTCCTTGAACCGTGCTCCACGCTTCGGAAGTAGTGGTGGATTTTGTTACTTTTCTCCAGTGAAAAGTAAGGTCTGAATGCTTTAAAACTTGAATAAATTCCTACCTAAAATTAATTCTATTCTTTGTTCACCTTACTACAGATTATAAGCACAACGGGTATCAGAACAACCTGACACATAATTTAGACTGAAACAAAATACAAAAATTGGAGGTAACACATGAAAATCATTGTCATCGCTTGTGGAATTGGAATTGCAACTTCCACACTCATCAGTGAAGAAGTGAACTTGATTTTGGAAGAAAAAGATATTTCAGCATACTTGATCCAATGTCGCATTTCTGAGTTGGATGCCTATGCAGAAGAAGCGGATTTGATTTTGACTGCAATGGATATAGATGCGGAACAAGGGCAAGCTTTGGGTACACCTGTTTTGACAGCAATACCCTTGTTGACAGATATCAATAGAGAAGAATTTATAGAAAAAATGTTGAAATATTTGAGTTGATGGTGTATTGTTGAAATAGCGTGCAATGAAATATATTTTAGAGATGTTATGAGGAGGTGAACAGAAAATGCCAATTGAAGTATTGATGTACAATCTTTCTTTTAACTTGCCTGCATTTATGTTCATTCAAATCATTTTGATTTTGATGGGTGTTTGCATGAAGTTGGACTTTCAAAAATTCTTGCGTGCATCCTTGACAGTTGGCGTTGGTTTGATGGGTGTTGCCTTTTTATTGGAAACCATTTTGCACAATTTGAGCTTTGTGCCAGATATGTTGGGTAGCAAATTCCAGATGGAAAATGTGTCCTTGGATATTGGTAATTTTGTCATTTCTGCTGTATCTTTTTCTACAGCAATTGGTGCTGTCATCATACCCTTTATCTTTGCAGTCAATGTGATTTTGGTGAAACTGAAACTGACCAATACTGTGAATACAGATTTGTGGAATTATTGGCACTATGCTTTTACTGGTTCCATAGTGTGGTTGTCTACAGGTTCCTATGCTTTGGGTTTGTTTGGAGCAGCCATCCATTTGATTATTACTTTGAAAATTGCAGATGTGACAGCGGATTTGGTGCAAAGTGAGTTGAAAATGAAGGGTGTAACCATTTCCCATGGATTTTCTTCTGTGTTTATTCCTGTATTTGCGTTGTTGGATCGCATTTACGATAAGATACCATTTTTCAATAAAGAAACAGAACCCAAAAGTCTACCAGCTTATTGGGCTTGGTTTTCAGAACCAACTTTGCTTGGTATTTTGATTGGTTTGGTGCTGGGATTCCTTTGTAATGACTATTCCAAAGGGTTTATGAGTACTGTGGAAACCATTATGTTTGTTGTGCTCAATATGGTGGCGTTGGTGGTGCTATTGCCTAGAATTTGTAAAGTCATTATGGAAGGTTTGATTCCGTTTTCCAAAGCGACAAAACAATTTGTAGATCGTTTGTTCGTTGGTAGAAGCGTGAATATCTGCTTGGATTCTGCTGTTTTGGTGGGTAGAAAAAACACAGTGCACATTGCAACCATTTTGGTACCCATATATTTCTTAGTGGCAGTCTTTGTTTTGCGTTTGCAAGTGATTCCATTTGTGGATTTGACAACCCTCATTTTCTTTGTTGCATTTGCGACACCCATTCACAAAGGAAATGCACGTAGAACCTTGGTCAGTTGCCTATTTTTGACGGTATTTTCTTTGTTTGGAGCAGCGTCACTATCTCCACTCATTACAGAAATGGTATATACCAGTGGTTTGCATATGTCAACCAGTACAACGGTTATTGGTGTCACTTCTTTGGTGGCAGGTGGCAACTATGTAGCCATTCTTTTACACTACTTATTAAACCAAGGTGTTTGGGGATTTGTGGCTGTAATTTTGGTGACAACAGTGGTGGTAAAGTACACCATCCAAAAAGAGAAAAACAGAGCAATCAAACAAGACAAATGAAGTAGAAAAACATAGCATACTAGCTGTTTTTTACAACCATAAAACATGAGTGAAAAGGTAGAGATTTCAACAATCTTTGCCTTTTTTTATGCCACAAGATAGATGAGACAAAAAAGGTCCTATTAGTAAAATTCTTTACACTGAAAATGAAATGCTTTAGACTTTCCATTGCTGAAAAAGGGTGGTATACTTTTAACATAACCAAAGATAAACGATACAAAGGAGGAGTAGGGTGAAAACGCTTTTGATTGTATGTGCAACGGGCTTGGTTACCTCGACAGTTGTACATAATAAAATTCGTACACTGCTAGAAACATCTCAAATACAAGCCAACATCGTACAATGCAAAGCAACCGAAATTTCCAATCATATGAACGGTGTCAGTCTCATTGTATCGGCTATCCAACTACAAGAAACCTATCCAGTACCCATCATCAATGCAATTCCAATTTTATTGGGAAAAGATAAGCAGACAGTAGAAGGTGAAATCATACAATGTATGAGATGAAAACGAAACTGTAACATGAAACATGTGAACAATGTAACCCCATATATTTTAATCTAATTATTTGAAAGGGAGCGTCAGAATGAAGAAAAAAGAAACAGTAATTAGCAAAGAATTTGGTTTGAAACTCTTGTCCGATATGCACAGATCAAGAAAATTCGAAGAACAAGTACAAAAATACTTCTCTTTGGGTATGATCCACGGCACAACTCACTTGGGTATCGGTGAAGAAGCAACAGCAGCAGGTACAGTTGCTGGTTTGGAAGAAAGAGACGAAATCATCACAACTCATAGAGGTCATAGCCAAATCGTATGTAAAGGCGTTGACGTAAATCTTATGATGGCTGAAATCTTTGCAAAAGAAACTGGTGTTTGTAAAGGTCGTGGCGGTTCCATGCATATCTGTGATCAAGCAAAAGGTGTTTGGAGTGGAAATGGTATCTTGGGTTCTGCACCTCCAATCGCTTGTGGTATCGCTTTGACCAGAAAGAAAAAAGGCGAAGACAAAGTGACAGCAGTATTCTTTGGAGATGGTTCCTCCAATGAAGGTGGTTGCCACGAAGCAATGAACCTTGCAGCAGCTTGGAACTTGCCTGTAATGTTCGTTTGTATCAACAATACATACGGTATGTCCACACATATCTCCAAAGTTATGAAAAACACAAACATCTCCGATAGAGCAGCTGGTTATGGCATGAAAGCGATCGACGTTGATGGCAATGATGTTTTGGCTGTATACGAAGCAGTTAAAGAAGCAAGAAAATACATCGGTGAAGGCAATGGTCCTGTATTGGTTGTAGAACATTCTTACAGAATTTCTGGTCACTCCAAAAGTGATGGTAACTTGTACAGAACCAAAGAAGAAATTGCTGCTTGGAGAGAAAAATGCCCTATCAAAAACTTCAAAGCTTATTTGTTAGAAAACGGCATTGCAACAGAAGAAGAATTGGCACAAGTGGAAGCAGATGCTACAAAAGCATTGGATGATGCAGTTCAATTTGCAATTGATAGTCCATATCCATCTTTGGATACTGTTCTTGATGACGTTTACGCTGACTGATACTAGAAGGAGGAGAATTAGACATGGGTAAAATTGAAATGACATACAAAGAAGCAATTAGAGAAGCACTTGCAGAAGAAATGGAACGTGACGAAAACGTATATATGTTGGGTGAAGACATCGGTATCTACAAAGGTGCTTTCGGTGTATCTGGTGACCTTTACGATAGATTTGGACCTGAAAGAATTATGGAAACACCTATTTCTGAAACAGGTTTCATGGGTGCAGCAATTGGTTCTGCTATGACAGGAATGCGTCCTATCGCAGAAATCATGTTCTCTGATTTCTTGTGTGTTTGCTACGATATGTTGGTAAACCAAGCTCCAAAACTTAGATATATGTTGGGTGGTAACCACAGTGTTCCTATGGTAATGAGAACAGCTTCTGGTGGTGGTACTGGTGCAGCAGCACAACATTCCCAATCTTTGGAAGCACTTCTTTGCCACACACCTGGTTTGAAAGTGGTTATTCCTTCTACACCAGAAGATGCAAAAGGTTTGTTGAAATCTTCCATTCGTGACAACAACCCTGTTATGTTCTTGGAACAAAAATTGCTTTACAACACAAAAGGTTTGGTTCCAGAAGGCGAATACACAATTCCTTTGGGTGTTGCTGATATCAAAAAAGAAGGTTCTGATTGTACCATCGTAACTTATGGTAGAATGGTTCATTTCTGTTTGGGTGCTGCTGAAAAATTGGCTGCTGAAGGCATCAACGTAGAAGTAATCGATTTGAGAACATTGTATCCAATGGACAAACCTTGTATCATCGAATCCGTTAAGAAAACAAAACACTGTATCATCGTACACGAAGCTGTAAAAACTGGTGGTTTGGGTGGCGAAATTGCTGCAACCATCACAGAAAGCGAAGCATTCAACTACTTGGATGCACCAATCATTCGTTTGGCTTCTGAAGATGTTCCTGTTCCTTTCTGCCCTATCTTGGAAAAAGGCGTTTTGCCTGACGAAGATAAAATTATTGCAGCTGTTAAAAAAACACTTGCTTAATTTGACAGACTATACTGGAAGCAGAAATAACTTTTGGACGAAGGGAGCGTTAATATGGCAGTAGAAGTAATTATGCCAAAGGCTGGCATGGATATGCAAGAAGGAAAAATCATCCAATGGTTCAAAAACGTAGGCGACAAAGTTGCTGAAGGTGATGCACTCTTGGAAATTGAAACAGATAAAGTCAATATGGAAGTAGAAGCACCAGCAGACGGTGTTTTGCTTGCAAAATATTATGAAGATGGTGAAGTGGTTCCTGTTGTTACAGTAATTGCTTTTGTTGGTGCAGAAGGTGAAAAAGTGGAACAACCAGCAGGTGGCGCAGTTCCAGCAGCAGCACCAGCAGCAGCAGCTCCAGCACCTGTGGCAGCACCAGTTGCAGCTTCAGTGGCAAAAGCAGCACCAGTCATCACTACAGGTTATGTTCCTGCAACTCCACTTGCAAAAGCAATGGCAGCAGAAAATGGCATTTCCTTGAATGCAGTTGCACCAACTGGCGAAATGGGCGAAGTCAAAGCTCGTGACGTTGTAAAATATTTGGAAGAACTCAGTGCAGAAGGTAAAATTTCTGTTACACCTTTGGCAAAACGCATTGCTCTTGATTTGGGTGTGGACTTGGCTTCTATCGTTGGTACTGGTTACAACAACAAAATCACAAAAGCAGATGTATATGGTGCTGCAAAAGCGGCAGAAGCTCCTGTTGTGGAAGAAATTGTTGTGGCAAGCGTTGGCGTGAAACGTGTGAAACTTTCTGGTATGAGAAAAGTGGTAGCACAAAGAATGAGCCAATCCAGAACAGAAATCCCAGAAGTAACACAAAACTCCAAAGCAGACGTTACAGATTTGATGGCACTTAGAGCGAAAATCAATGAAGGTCGTGAAGTGAAATTCTCTGTAAATGACTTTGTTTTGAAAGCAGTTGCAAAAGCATTGGGTGCTGACAAAAATCCTTTGGTAAACATTCAAGGCGATGAAATTGTATACGAAGAAAGCGTAAATCTTGGTATGGCTGTTGCAATCGACGCTGGTTTGGTTGTTCCTGTATTGGTAGATGCAGACAAAAAATCCATGAATGAACTTGCAACATACGCAAAAGATATGGCGAAAAAAGCAAGAGCTGGCAAATTGACAATGGATGAAATGAGCGGTTCTACTTTCACTGTAACAAACGTTGGTATGTATGGCGTGGAATCCTTCACACCAATCATCAACCAACCAAATTCCTGTATTTTGGGTGTTTGTGCAATTACAGATGAATATTGCTTGTACAAAGGTGAACCAATGTTTAGAAAAAAACTTGGTCTTTCCTTTGCACATGACCATAGATCTTTGGATGGCGCACCAGCAGCAGAATTTATGCAAGCTTTGAGATGGTTGTTGGAACACCCATACGAATTGTTGCTGTGAGATACAACCCAAACTAAAATATAACGGATATATGTAGGGTCATGGCTTGCCATGACCGCTATATTGGAATTTCCAAAAAGGAGGATATTATGGCAGTAGAAGTAATTATGCCAAAGGCTGGCATGGATATGCAAGAAGGTAAAATCATCCAATGGTTCAAAAATGTAGGCGACAAAGTATCAGAGGGCGATGCACTTTTGGAAATCGAAACAGATAAAGTCAACATGGAAGTGGAAGCGCCTGCTGATGGTACTTTGCTTGCAAAATATTATGAAGATGGCGAAGTGGTTCCTGTTGTTACAGTCATTGCTTTCGTTGGCGCTGAAGGTGAAAAAGTAGAACAACCTGCTGGTGTTGTTGTACCTGGTGTTGCTCCAGCTCCTGTTGCTGCACCTGTAGCTGCTCCTGTTGCTGCTGCTCCAGCTCCTACATCTGGTGGATTTGAATACGATGTGGCTGTTATCGGTGGTGGTCCTGCTGGTTATGTTGCTGCAATCAAAGCTGCACAATTGGGTGGCAAAGTTATCATCTTTGAAAAAGACGTTGTTGGTGGTACATGCTTGAATAGAGGTTGTATCCCTACAAAAACATACATCAAAACAGCTGAATACATGGAAACAGTGAAACATGCTGGTAGCCGTGGTGTCAATGTAGATGTTTCTTCTATGAGCTTGGATATGCCTAAAGTTGTGGACTACAAAAACAATGTAGTGAAGCAATTGACTGGCGGTGTTGCTGGTTTGTTGAAAAGCAATGGCATCAAATCCATCGCTGGTGCTGCAAAATTGGTTGGCAAAAACCAAGTGGAAGCAAATGGCACAGTTTACGAAGCAACCAATATCATCCTTTGTGGTGGTTCCAAAGCTGGTATGATTCCAATTCCTGGTATCGAACAACCAAATGTAATGACCTCTGATGGTATCTTGGATATTACAGAAGTTCCAAAACGTTTGGCAGTGATCGGTGGTGGCGTTATCGGTTGTGAAATTGCAACTGCGTTCAATGGCTTCGGTAGTGAAGTAACCATCGTTGAATTGGCAGATCGTGTGGTTCCTGTAATGGACAAAGACGTTTCTGTAGCTGTGAAAAAATCCTTGGAAAAATCTGGCGTTCGTGTGCTCAACAACAAACAAGTTGAAAAATTGACACAAAATGGCGACAAACCAGTTTTGCATGTTTCTGATGAAGAACCTATCGAAGCAGATATCGTTTTGCTTTCCATCGGTAGAAGCTCTGATTTGGAATGCTTGGGTACATTGGCAGATGATATCGAAGTGGTACGTGGCAAAATTGTTGTTGACGATGCTATGAAAACTTCTGTTCCAAACATCTTTGCTGCTGGGGATATCAATGGTAGAAGTATGCTTGCTCATGCTGCATTCAAAATGGGTGAAGTTGCTGCTGCAAACGCTATGGGTCACAACGAAATTTGTGATTTGACAAAAGTTCCTGGTTGTTTGTACACAATGCCAGAAGCTGCAAGCGTTGGTTTGAGTGAAGAACAAGCAAAAGAAAAATATAGCAACGTTTCTGTTGGTAAATTCCCATTTGTTGCAAATGGTCGTGCTTTGGCTTCTGGCGAAACAGACGGTTTTGTCAAAGTTATCATTGAAACAAAATATGGCGAAATTCTTGGTGCTCATATCGTAGGACCATCTGCTACAGAAATGATTATGGAAGCAAAAGTGTTGATGGATATGGAAATCACAGTATACGAAGTATGCGAAATGATTCACCCTCATCCAACATTCACAGAAGCATTTGCTGAAGCTTGTGGCGATGCTTTGGGTCAATGTATCCATTTGCCTAAAAAATAAAAATGTACTGGAGGATACTCCAATTACATAAGAGATAAGTGTTTTATTTGGGGAAGGTCCCTGTTGCAACGATGCCGATTTGTTGTAGCAGGGACTTTTGTGTTGCAAAAAAATAAGATTCCAATTATGTATAAATATCTCTCATTACGTAGGGAATGCATTGTATGCATTTCGCTTTCGATACGCATACAATGCGTACCCTACAAAATATAAAAGACCTTTTATACAGGATGGTAGGTGTAGGGTTGATTCACGAATCAACCGTTTTGCAACTATCAACAAGAAACATCAAAAAAGGAAGCCAGCCATAAGCCAACTTCCTCAAATTGATTCTATTCTATTATTCTTCTTCGTGAAGCATATCATTTCTTGGGTGCAATTGACCAAGAGCATGTACAGCACTCCAATAGAAGCTATCTTCACCAACCAAATCTGTAATCTTGGTACGTTGCATCATCACATGTACCTTTTCATTGACACCACAGAACATAATATCCACACCTTGTTTTTGCATGGTTTCTACCGTTTCATAAAGTGCTTGACCACTGGAAATATCCAATTCAGACACACCACGCAAAGAGAATAACAAGGTATCATATCCTTCCAAATGTGGTGGGATTTCGTCCAAAGAATCGGTGTTGGAGAAAATCATAGCACCGGAGATATACACCACCATGGTTTTGCTATAACGAACCATAAGTTCTTGATTTTCTTCACCCAAACGCTCCATATTCACAGGATCATATGCAATTTCCAACTTGGAAAGTTTCGCAACCAACAAACACAAGGATAAAACAACACCAGCAGCAATTGCAATGGTCAAATCGAAGATAATGGTTGCAAGCATTGTGACAAAATATTTGGAGATGGCACCTTTGAATTTACCATCAAAGAAACTCTTAATGCTGTCCCAATCGTTCATATTGTAGGTGGTGACAAGCAAAACACCAGACAATGCAGAAAGTGGAATCTTGGACATAACAGGAGCCAAAACCAACATCGCAATGAGCAAACCAATACCATGTACAACACCAGTGATACGTGTTTGACAACCAGACTTGATTGCCATGCTTGTTCTTGCCAAAGCAGCAGTTGCAGGAATACCACCAAAGAATGGAACCACAATGTTACCAACACCTTTGGAAATGAGCTCTGTATCATTTTTTAACTTTACACCAACCATATGACCAGCACTGGCACCACAAAGCAAACTTTCAATCATAGAAAGCATTGCAATACTCATGGCGGGTGCAATAAAATGGTTCATTTCCCTCCAAGGAATTTCAGAAAGTTTCAAACGTGCATCTGGAAGCAAAGTTTGAGGAATTTCTCCAACAGTTGCAACATCCCAACCGAAATGGATGGAAGCAGCAGTTGCCAAAATCAAACCAAGGAGTGATGGTGGAATAATGGCACCGATTTTCTTTGGAAATACCACAATAAATGCAGTGACTGCAATCCCAATGCCAAGGGTCAAATAATCAGGTGAAAAACCAAGGTGACCATAGCTTAAGATTTTTTCTACCAAGGAATTACCAACACTGGTGACACCGAAAAGATTGTCAATTTGTCCCAAAGCAATCATAATTGCAATCCCAGAAGTAAACCCTGTGACCACAGGCATAGGAATATAGGAAGTCAAATTTCCAAGATGCAGCACACCAGCAATGACTAGGAAAATACCAGCCAACAAACCAGTTATGAAAATACCCTGCATCCCATATTCTGCAACCAAAACCAATAATACACCAGCCATGGTTCCAGTAGGCCCGGAAATCTGATAATATCCACCAGAAAAACTACTCATTAAAATACCACCCAAAATGGCAGTAATCAAACCAGCAGCAGCAGGCGCACCACTACTGACAGCAAACGCCAAAGCCAATGGCAAAGCCACAGCAGCAACTGTTAAACCAGCCATTACATCTTGTGATAGCTTTTTGCTATTATACCCTTTGAACTCTTTTTTCAAATCTGAAATATACCCGTTACCCTTTGACAATTTTGTCAAGCCCCCTAAATTATTTGTTATTTTTAGAATCATACCAGAAAACATTTTAGCACAAACCAAAGCCAAAAAGCAACAAAAAAACAGATATATCAGAGGTTTTACATGAATTTCTTTTGAATGGGTATATTGTGACTATGGAGGTGTTTTTATGAAAGATGGTTTGACGTTATTATTGGAAAAAGCAAAGGGAAATCCAATGCTACAAAAGACGATTTTGGCAACCAAACAAGAGAAAGACCCAACGCTGGCACTTTGTGAATTGGCAACAAAAGAAGGGTGTCCTGTGACTGTTGGTCAGGTATATGAACGAGGAGAATGGTATTTGGCACAGTTGTCTGAAAGCAGGCTTGGTGTTACAGAACCAAGGGCTGTTTTGGGTGATGTGGTAGGTGAATTTTATGCTGCAATTGAAGGGTTGAAATTGTAGTCATTACAAAATCTTCTTTGGTGTGAAATCCAAATAATCAGCAGAAATCAAATGATATTCTATGCCTTCTAACATACCTTGGAAGGCTTTTTTATGGTGTTCTGCGTGATGCAAATGACCATATACTACATGATGAATGGGATATTCACGAAAAATCTCCACAAATCCTGAAAGTTCATGTTGCTCATTCATAGGTGGAAAGTGCATCATCAAAATGATTTGTTTGGCACCAGAACGCATAGCAGAATCTAAGGATAGACGCAATCTCATTTGTTCACGTTTGTATAGCTTTTCATCTTGTTCTGTAAATTGCACTTCATTTGGACAAGTCCAACCACGACAACCACAAATAAACCAATCTTCATATTGTGTATGGTTGTTTTTTAAGAAGGATAGTTCTGGAAATTGACGTTCCAATTTGGATGTGGATTTCCACCAATAATCGTGGTTGCCTTCCAATAGGATTTTACGCCCATTCCAAGCAGAAATCATGGATAAATCAGAAACTGCTTCCGCTTCTGACATTGCCCAAGAAATATCTCCAGCCAAAAGAGCGGTATCCTCGTCAGTGATGATACCGCTCCAGTTTTCTATGAGTTTTTCTTTGTGATTTGTCCAGTTGCCACCAAACATGTCCATTGTTTTTTCTTTGGTAGATGGCAAATGTAAATCACCAATGGCAAATAAGCCCATATGTGTCTCCTTTATTGGTTATGTGTCTGCTACGCTAAATGCTTATAATCTGTAGTACGTTGATTTTGTAGGGGTGACGTTTCGTCACCTGTTTGGATGTTTATGAATTAATTTTAGATTGGGATTTATTCACTTTTTAGAACTTTTCAGACCTTACTTTTTGACACCAAAAAGTAACAAAAAGTGCCACTACTTCCGAAGCGTGGAGCACGGTTCAAGGGGCTGCGACCCCTCGAAACTCCCTTGCAAGGTGGAATCCAATTAGCTAGAGAAATAATTTATATTCGAGCAAACTTCCTTCATGGCTAGAGACGCTTATTGAAATTTTCACTAGTAATAATTGAGAGGATTCCACTTTGCAAGCAAAGGCTGAGTGGAACCCTCAAAGCCACTATATACAAGCTATTTTCAAGGTTTTGAATCAGTAATCAAGAGGGGAGGGGCTTGTCACTCACGGTCTAATCGTAGGATTTACATCACTAGTCATCTGTCTGTCGGGGGTATTTTTAAGGACTCACCGCCAAAGATATGGCGGTCACACGTAGTGTGATTTTGCTTGCAAAATGATGACCCCTTTTCTCTAGTGAAAAGTAAGGTCTGAAACTCTTTAAACCTTAAACCGCTTCCACTCCTAGAATTACCTCTCTTCATATCCTACCTTATTTTTTACTGGAAGATGATATCTTCCCCTACATCACACTACACATTATATAAATAATCTCTGCATCAAATATTATAGCTCGTTGCCAAATGATCCAATTTTTGATTGAAGGAACGCAAAGCATTGAGATCTTCTTTGTTCCAAACTGCAATAAATTCCTTGTCGATTTCATCCTTTTCTTGGATACTTGCACGGAAATTCAGGCTTTGGATTTTCTCCAAAATATCAGAAACCAAAGAGCTTCTAATGGCATTCAAACGTTGTGCATTGCGAATTTCTTCTTTAATAGTAGACATTTCTTGATCCAAGTAATAAGCAGCTTCTGCACAATGTGTCAAACGTTCTTGCAAATCATCGGGAATGTTGCCACTGTATTTGTATCGCAAAGAATGTTCTGCTGTTGCCCAGAAATTCATGGCAATGGTACGAATTTGGATTTCTGCCAATACATTTTTGACACCCCAAGCGGTGTTCAGTGGATATTCAATGATGAGATGATAGCTACGATAGCCACTTGGTTTTGTATTGGTGATATAGTCACGTTCTTCCAAAACCTTGAAATCTTTACGATTGCGTAAAAGACCAGCTACTTTTTCAATATCTTCCACAAATTGGCACACAATACGAATACCTGCAATATCCTCAATTTTATCTTCAATTTCTGCAAGGGCATAGTGTTTGCGTTTGGCTTTGTCCAAAATACTGGTGGATTGTTTCACACGACCTGTGATGCTATCAATAGGTGAATGCATATACAATTGCTTACATTCAACGCTCATATGTTGTATTTTCAAAAGAAGTTCATCTGTTGCTTGCTGATAAGGCAATAAAAAAGATTTCCAATTAATTGCGTTCACTGCTACACTTCCTTTCATAATTGCTATAACTCTATTACCTATAGTTTACTACAAAATTAAATTTTTCACAATGATTGTTTTTGGTATTTTCAGGAAAATCATATCATTTTTTCTGACAAAAAAAGCAAAATACATTGGTTATGAAACAAGACTTGTCCTCATAGAATATAGAAGATATGCAATGGAAATGAAACTGCATTACCTAGGGGGTAGCGATATGAAATGGATTTGTATTTGCTTGATGTGTTGTATGCTGACAGCATGTGGAAGTATGCAAAAAGAGTCAAGCTTGGGTTTGGAAAATGGTACTGCAACAGAATTGCCTGATTTGGGGCGTATTGGTGAAGAAACCACCATCACACGTGGAGAAGTTGCCAAAATGGTGGCACTCGCCTTTTATACCCAAGAGGAATTGATGGAATTGGAGGATGTGTCTGATTTTTCAGATGTATCCCATACAGATACAAGCTATCCATACATCAATGCTGTGGTGGAAAAGGGGTTCTTTTCTGGCGATGAGGAAGGGTTTCGAGGAGATGAAAACTTGATTTTATCAGAAGCACAAGTTCTCCTCAATCGCATTGCACCAGACTATGAAAGCCAAATGGTTTTGACAGATGAAAACAAAAATATGCCTGTGAGTTATGGTTTGTGGATGGAATTGTATGAAAGGGCACTTTGTTCCAGACGTGGTGAAGATAGTTTGTATTCCTATGGGATTTCATTGGATCATCAGGTGTTGTTTGCTGTGGAAGGGAATCAGGCAACTTTTGATGGTGGCATATATACCCATACATATACAGGTTTGGAGCAATACATCAACACAGAAATTTCGTTTTTGGTCAAGAATGGTACACTCATTGGTTTGTGGGAAGTTGTGGATGTCAGTCCAACCATTTTCAGTGTCTATGCAACCATAGAGGGCAATGAATTGACCATTTATAGTGCAGTGGAGCAAACCTATGTTTACCAAGGTGATGATTGGGAAGGTATTTGCAATGTGACCATAGAAAATGGTGTTGTGACAGTAGAAAAAGGATATTTATTGGAACAACCCATCATCAAACGTGTAGACAATGAAGAAATATATTTGGCAGATATTGGGGAATTGTATTGGGCAGAAGGTAGAAGGATTTACAAAGAAGATGGCAGTTTTGGCACACCTTGGAACTTGATTTCTGGTTCGGATATGGCAGATTTTTATTTGGATTCTGATGGAGACGCTTTGGGTGCTGTCATTAAAGAAATGCCATTGCCAGAAGAAATACGAGTTCTTTTGGGTGGTGGTTTGCAAGAAAAATTGACCATTTTTGGTGATTTCACATTGACCAATGGGGATGTGACACAGAATTTTATGGATGAAATTGTGGTATTGACACCAGATTCTGATTGGGTCAAAGAAGGTATTGTAGAAATTACAGGCGATGCAACCTTAGAATTTGCAGATGGAGTACAACGCACTTATGATGGTGCTTTGGAAGTGATGGAAATGGATGGGGCTTTGTCTGTGGTCAATGAACTACCATTGGAATCCTATTTGTTGGGTGTGGTACCCCATGAAATGCCATCTTCTTTTGGTCAGGGTGCATTGGAAGCCCAAGCAATTTCTGCCAGAAGCTATGCCTATAACCAATATTATGCCAATGCTTATGGAGAATATGGTGCTCATGTGACAGATACTGTTGCAAGTCAGGTGTATCATGGCAACGATACCACAGAAGAAGCAAGAGATGCAGTGGAAGCCACAAAAGGATTGACTGCAACCATAGATGGCAAAGTGGCACAGACCTATTTCTATTCTACATCAGGTGGATTTGGTGCCAATTCCAATGATGTTTGGAGCAGTGATGGTAGCTTTTCGGGCACAGGTAAATCCTACTTGCAATCGCAAGCATATGGTGTATCGGTGGAAGAACCAGAATCAGAAGCAGATTGGCTTGCATTTTGGCAAGATTGGGATATGGAAGGTTATGATATGGATTCCCCTTGGTATCGCTGGAAAGTCTATTTCTCTTGTGGTCAATTGACAGATATATTGGAACAAACTTTGCCAGAAATTTATGCTGCAACACCAAACCTAGTGAAATATTCTAAAGATGGAGAAACTTGGATTTCAGGTGTACCAGATGACTTGGGTAGACTTCAGGGGATTCAAGTTGTGGAACGTGGTGATGGTGGTGTGATTCGTGTGCTGGAACTCAATTATGAAGATGTGTCGGTTCGTGTTTCCACAGAGTATGCAATCCGTAAATTGCTATCACCAACCAATGTTTCAGAAGATGGAGATGATATTTATTTGCAACGATACATTGGCGAATCGGTAGTGGGTCAAAGCATCTTACCAAGTGGTCACTTTGCCATCAAAGAAATGGAGAATGAATCAGGTGAATTGACAGGCATTGCAATTTATGGTGGTGGCAATGGTCATGGTGTTGGAATGAGTCAATATGGAGCAAAATATCTTGGAGAACAGGGGTATTCAGGTGCTGAAATCATAGAAGAATACTTTACAGGCGTAGAAGTGAAACAGGTGATGTAACATTAACTCAAAATCAGGATTTTGAGTTGTAGACATAGGTGAAAAAGACGATTTCCTCGTGCAAGTGATTCTATGAATCACCTAGAAATCGCTTTTTGTCCCATTCACCGCAAAGATTGCGGTCAGCATAAGCTGACTTTGCGAAGCAAAGTGATGATCCTGACGAAATACGATTCCGTCTGCGGATGAAAGTCTGCGACGCTGAAAACCAAAAGTAGGGGCGACCTATGGTCGCCCGTTTCATTAAATGATATTCAATTTTTTTTGCATTGCTGTAATATCTGCATCGCTCAAATCCATTGGTTTGTATTGAATGGTGATGCCATCGTTTTCGAAACGTGGAATCAAGTGCAAATGGAAATGGAAGATGGTTTGTCCTGCTACAGTACCATTGTTTTGCATCACATTCATATGATCCAATCCAAGGGTTTCTTTCATGTGTTTTGCAATTTTGGTTGCCAAAGCAAACAAACGAGCAGCTTGGTCGGGTTCCATTGCAAAAATATCCGCAACATGGTTCTTAGGCAAAATCAAAACATGACCTTCATTTGCAGGGAAACGATCTAGGATTGCTTTGAACTCATCATCTTCATAGATCACAGCAGAAGGAATATCTCCATTTAATATTTTACAAAAAATACAGTTTGCATCGTGGCTCATTTCATTCATCCTTTCCAATATAGTAACGTATGTCTGTCGTCCAAATAATATACGGACAGCCGCTAGGGCTGTCCCTACACAAAGTATATCACAAAGGAAAGAAATTTGCATAGAGTTATATAAAATAGATTGTAAAAACTGAAATTTTATGTTTTTAGCGTCGCAGACTTTAATCCACAGGCGGAATTTATTTCCGCCGAGGACAAAAAGCGATTTCTAGGTGCTTTGTAGAAGCACTTGCACGAGGAAATCGTCTTTTTTACTTATGACAACAACTCGGAATCCTGATTTCGAGTTAGCGTGTCAAGTTTTTGACGCGCTATACAAAATATTTTGCAAATAAAAAGGTCAGTGCTGTTGCGTGACTTTGTTTGTCAGATGCAATTTCAAAGAAAATATGCCCGACTTCTTCCATTGGAATGGATAGGTACAAAGTACGATAGAAATCATGGTTGTCAATCTCCAAAAGGAGTGTATCTTCCAATAATTCTTTGCCACTTAAGGTGGGTGTGTTGCCCTTTGGTAGTGGCATTGGTTTTTCTTCTGTAATGAGAAAGGCGGCTTCTTGCAACAATTTCCCATGTTTCAATTGATCCAAAACCATGGATTTTGTGATTTGGCTTTCTTCTTGCAAAATAGGGTCATTTCCTAGAATTTCGTAGCGTTTGCCAACATCCATTGCTTCTTGCATGGAAATGGTCAAAAGCTCCAGAAGGCGTTTGTCCTCTGCAAGTTGGTTTTTGCTGGCAGTGGAAATGGTGGTATTGCGATTGTATGGATACATAGGCATCTCCTTTTATGGTTATTAGGCAATATCACACAACCCTATATCACAATCTTTACGGTTTATTTTCCCGTCAAAGTCATCAAAAATACTCGACGATATTTCCAATATCGACTCCGTTTTTTTATGATTCTGACAGAAAAATCTACTCGCAAATCTTGCAATCAGAATTGTGTGGCATTACCTTAGTATTATATGTAATATTTTTTTGGAATATGTCCAGTGAAGAATGAATAGTGAATAGATAAAAGATAAGATTCTTCACTGCATTCTGAATGACAGTGCGAATGTACTGTAGGGACAGATTCCATATCTGTCCGCTATAAATTTGCAATAAAATCATCATATCTCTAAATTTATATGGCAGTTCTACTGATTTTTTGGTACAATAAAATATCATGTACATTATAGAAAGAAGGTCAATTTCATGGCAAAAAAAATATTGCTTACAGGTGGCGGAACTGCTGGTCATGTGACACCCAATTTGGCACTGATTCCATACCTACAAGAAGAAGGTTGGGAAATTGAATATATGGGTTCCAAAGAGGGAATCGAAAAGGTTTTGATGGCAGAAGCAGGCATTCCATACCACGGAATTGCAACAGGTAAACTGCGTAGATATATCTCCAAGGAAAATTTGAAAGATATGTTTCGTGTGGCAAAGGGTGTTGCAGAAGCACAAAAAGAAATTCGTAAAATCAAACCAGATCTTGTGTTTTCCAAAGGTGGATTTGTGGCAGTGCCTGTGGTTTTGGGTGCAAAAGCAAATGGCATTCCTGTCATCATCCATGAATCGGATTTGACACCAGGACTTGCCAATAAAATTGCAATTCCAGCAGCAAAAGTGGTTTGTACCACATTCCCAGAAACCTTGGACTATATACCAAAAAACAAAGGGGTTCATGTAGGTTCTCCTATTCGAAAAGAACTATTTTTAGGCAATCGTCAAACAGGTCTTGGTTTGTGTGGATTTACTGGAGAAAAACCTGTGCTTTTGATGATGGGTGGTTCTATGGGTGCTGTCAAATTGAATTTGTGTTTGCGTAGTGTATTGCCAGAGCTATTGAAAACCTTTGATGTGATTCATCTTTGTGGCAAAGGTCATGTATCAGAAGAATTGCAGGTGTTACAAGGATACAAACAATTTGCTTATGTTTCCGATGAATTGGCAGACTTATTTGCAGCAACGGATTTGATTGTTTCACGTGCAGGTAGCAATTCCATCTTTGAATTTTTGGCATTGGAAAAACCACATTTGTTGATTCCTTTGTCCAAAAAAGCAAGTAGAGGTGACCAAATTCTCAATGCAAACTCTTTCCAAAAACAAGGATTTGCAAAAGTATTGGAAGAAGAAGAAATGACAGGTGAAACCTTCCTTTCCAATGTGATGGATTTGTATGCAAATCGTGTGGAGTATGTGGAGCAAATGCAAAAAAGCCAAATGACCAATGGTACAGAACGTATTTTGCAAGAATTTCACAAAATTTAAGACTTTTATAGAAATATAAATTGACATCGTTGGTGAAATGTAATAGAATTATTTTTATTTGTTTCATCATAACGTAAAATTGTCTGTCTTGTGTGGACTGAAATTGGGATTATCCTTAGGAGGATATTATGAAAAAAATGATATGTATGGCAATGGCGTTGGTTTGTGCGTTTTCTCTTGCTGCTTGTGGTGGCTCCAGTGCAGAAACCACAACAGATGCTACAACAGAAGCAGAAACAGAAGAAGTTGTAACAGATACAGAAGCGCTTGCAGAAAAACAAGAAATCAATGGTGTGTTGCAAGTAGGGCTTCCTGAAGTTGGAGAAGAAGTGGTTTTGATTGAAACCAATATGGGTGATATTTGGTTGCAATTGTATCCAGAAGAAGCACCACTTGCTGTAGAAAATTTCAAAGCTTTGATTGCAAGCGGATATTATGATGGCATTATCTTCCATAGAGTTATGGATAACTTCATGATCCAAGGTGGTGATCCAACTGGTACTGGTATGGGTGGTGAAAGTGCATATGGTGAAAAATTCCCGGATGAAATTTCTCCAAACCTTCATTTCTATAGAGGTGCTTTGGCAATGGCAAACTCTGGTGCAAATACAAATGGTAGCCAATTCTTCATCTGTCAAAATCCAGTGGCATCAGAACAAATCATTGGAATTTTGGAAGAACTCTTGGCAGCACAAGGGGATGCAGAAGTTTTGCAAACAGCTGATGGTGCTTTGTATACAGTAGAAGATATTTACACACAAGAAGTGTTGGACTACTACCAAGAAGTTGGTGGCACCATTGAATTAGAATTCATTATGGGATTGTTGTATCAAACAAATGCAGCATACACCATTTTTGGACAAGTGTTTGAAGGTATGGATGTTGTAGATGCCATTGCAAAAGTAGAAGTTGGTGGCGACCAAGGTACCACACCAGTGGAAGATGTGATTATGGAATCTGTTACACTTGTGGAATACACAGGTTGATAGAAGTTGAGGAGATTGTAATGAAGAAGTTTGGTTTATGGATGGTTGTTTGTATTTGCATATTGGGTGCAATGGTCGGTTGTACCAAAAAAGAAGAGTCCACAGCCGAAGTGACTGAATCTGTAGAAGAAGTGTCCGCAAAAAAAGAAGAAGTGAGTATGGAAATCCAGTTTTCCAATGAAACAGGCGAAAACATTGGTATCCTGAAAATACGACCCACGGAAGAATACGATTGGTCAGAAAATCTAGTGACCGACGAAGCGTGGAAAGATCGATATGAAGTACCTGTCTTTGTCAACGGTATTTTACCTGACATAGAGACTGGTTGGGAAGTGAAAACTACGAACCTACAAGGAGAAGAAACCATCTGGAAAGATGTGGTGCTTGCAGATGATACAACTGTCATTTTCGCAGTAGAAGATGGTGTCTCCTTCGTTTCTATCCAAGAAACAGAAACAAACGAACAAACAGAGGTGACTGAATAGGGGGTATATCCCTTTATTTCAGTCCCCTTTTTTCTTTGGTGTAAACAGCTGTTTTTTGGCAAAATCAGTAGGAATCATAATAAAAATGTGCTTTTGTAGGGACGCCCCTATGTGGGTGTCCGTAAGTTTTACGGATTGAAAACGAATCAATAGCGGTGAAAACCTTGGTGAAAGCCAAGTGTATCATATAGTTAAATATTGGGGAAAAGAAAAGAAAAGGAGAATGTCACATGGAAACGAAGTATATTTTTGTAACAGGCGGTGTTGTTTCAGGTTTGGGAAAAGGAATCACAGCAGCATCCCTTGGTCGTTTGCTCAAAGCAATGGGTTATTCTGTAAGAATACAAAAATTTGACCCATATATCAATATTGATCCAGGTACCATGAGTCCATATCAACATGGGGAAGTATTTGTCACAGAAGATGGTGGCGAAACCGACTTGGATTTGGGTCACTATGAACGTTTCATTGATGAAAACTTGAATAAATTCAGCAATACCACAACAGGTAAAGTGTATTGGACGGTTTTGGAAAAAGAAAGACGTGGTGAATATCTTGGTGGAACTGTGCAAATGATTCCACACATCACAAATGAAATCAAAAAAAGAGTCTATGCTGCTGGTGCTGAAGCAGATGTGGTCATCACAGAAATTGGTGGTACTGTAGGGGATATGGAAAGTACACCATTCTTGGAATCCATCCGTCAAGTGGGTCGTGAATTGGGTCGTGAAAACTGCTTGTACATTCACGTAACCTTGATTCCATATTTGACAAAAGGTTCTGAAATGAAAACAAAACCAACACAACATTCTGTCAAAGAGTTGCTTTCCATTGGTATCCAACCAGATATGGTGGTATGTAGAACAGAACGTAAAATTAGTAGAGAAATGAAAGAAAAATTGGCTTTGTTCTGCAACTTGGATTCTGACTGTGTTATTGAAAACTTGGATGCAGACAGCTTGTATGAATTGCCTTTGATGTTGCGTGATGAAGGCTTGGCAAAGGTAACTTGTCGCAAATTGGGCTTGCAAGAAAGAGAAATGGACTTGCAAGACTGGTGCGAAATGTTGGAAAAAGAAAGAACACCACAAACAGAAGTGGAAATCGCATTGGTTGGGAAATATGTGGAACTGCATGATGCATATCTTTCCATTGCAGAAGCATTGCACCATGGTGGAATTGATAACCACGCAAAAGTCAACATTCGTTGGGTGGATTCTGAAAAATTGGATGATGGCGATGTGGAAGCAGAACTTGCTGGTTGCCAAGGCGTTTTGGTACCAGGTGGTTTTGGTGTGCGTGGTGTCTTGGGTAAAATTAGAGCCATCCAATATGCAAGAGAAAACAACATTCCTTTCTTTGGTATTTGTTTGGGTATGCAATGCGCTGTCATTGAATATGCAAGAAATATTTTGGAATGGAAAAAAGCAAATACCACTGAAATTGATGAAAAAACAGAATATCCAGTCATCCATTGGATGCCAGACCAAAAAGACATTGCAAACTTGGGTGGTACCATGCGTTTGGGTGCATATCCTTGTCAATTGGCAGATGGTTCCAAATCAAAAGCAGCTTATGGCACAGATTTGGTACAAGAACGTCATCGTCATCGTTTTGAATTCAACAACGAATTCCGTGATCAGTTGATGGCAGCTGGTTTGCAAATCACAGGTGTGTCTCCTGATGGACGTTTGGTGGAAATTGTGGAATTGCCAGAACATCCTTGGTTTGTGGCAGTACAATTCCATCCAGAATTCAAATCCAGACCCAATAGACCACATCCATTGTTCCGTGATTTTGTGAAAGCGGCATTGGACATAAGGGAAATAGAAGAATAATGTATTACAACGCAAAAAAAAAGTGATAAAGTGTAAATTTTTTGTGATGAATGGTTGGTTCATAAAACAAAAATAGATAGAAATATATAAAAAGATATGAGTTTTTTTGATAAAATTGATGGTTTAATTTAGGAAGGCAGAGCAATCTGCCTTTTTTATTTGTATATAATGTCTACTGTATAAGTAGGGTTTTGGTATATTTCAATTGGTTTTCAGACAAGTTGCCAAATTATAAGAAATTAAGAAATCCGTTATTGACAACAAATATGGGAACACGTATCATTATACATACGAGAAATAAGGGGAAATCTCGAAAAGATAGGGATTATTTAATATATTGTCATTTGCAGGATAGAATTTTGAAATGTACATATATTCTAAAAAAGGCGATATTGTACCAGTGTGAAATAGGATTTACGAAGGAGGAACACAATGAACGTGTTAGAACAATTTGATCAAGAAAGGGTCTTTTATTTTTTTGAAGAGATTACAAAAATTCCCCATGGTAGTGGCAATGAGAAAGCATTGAGTGATTATTTGGTTGCTTTTGCAAAAGAACGCAACTTATATTATATACAAGATGAAGCATATAATGTCTGTATCAAAAAAAATGGTGCTTTGGGTTGTGAAAATGGAAAAACCGTTATTTTGCAAGGGCATATTGATATGGTGTGCGAAAAAAATAGCGATGTCATTCATGATTTTATCAAAGAACCTTTGGATATTTATGTAGAAAATGGTTTTATTCATGCACGTGGCACCACTTTGGGTGCTGACAATGGCATTGCAGTTGCTTATATGTTGGCATTGTTGGATAGCAACACAATACCACATCCTCCATTAGAAGGAGTGTTTACTGTGGATGAAGAAGTAGGTATGAAAGGTGCATTCCAATTGGACACTTCTATATTAGAAGGAAAATGGTTCTTGAATATGGACACAGAAGAAGAAGGTGTTTTGCTTTCTGGTTGCGCTGGGGTAGAAGAACACGTTTGGATTTGCCTTTGGTTTGTTTGCCAAATGAGGGGAAGGGTTACAAAATTTCTGTTCGTGGCTTGAAAGGTGGACATTCTGGTGCAGATATCCACTTGCAAAGAGCAAATGCCAATTGTTTGATGGGGCGTATTTTGGATGTTTTGCAACATGAATTGGAATACGATTTGGTGTCTGTAGATGGTGGCAATATGGACAATGCCATTTGTAGAGAAGCAGATGCAGTCATTGTGTTACGTAACAATTGTGCACTTCATATGCGTGAAATTTTGGGAGAAATTCAAATCAACTTGGATGTGGAGTTTGGGAATACAGAACCGAATATCATGCTATATGTGGAAGCAGTTGAAGAAGATATTCCAATGGTATTGTCAGAAGATACCAAGGAGAAAATCATCCAAGTGTTGTTGCAATTGCCATATGGTGTACAAACCATGTCAGCTGATATGGAAGGACTTGTGGAAAGCTCCAATAACATTGGTATTGTGAAAACATTGGAAAACACCATTTATTTTGACTGTGCAATGCGTAGTTCTGTGGAACATAAGAAGATTCGTATTTATGACAAAGTATGTTCTGTTGCAAAACAAGTTGGTGGCATTGTGGAAATTGTCAACGATTACCCAGGTTGGGAATATAACCCCAATTCTGAAATGTTGGCATTCTTTGGAAAAGTATATGAAGATATGTATGGAAAAGCACCTAGAATAGAAGCGATTCATGCAGGTTTGGAATGTGGATTGTTTGCACAAAAAATGCCTGGCTTGGATATGGTATCCATTGGACCAGAAATGTATGATGTGCATACACCAGATGAAAGATTGTCCATTGCATCTACTTTGCGTGTTTGGGACTATCTCAAAACAGTTTTGGCAAATATCAAATAAAGAAAAGCCACAAAGTCGAGTTGATTCGGCTTTGTGGCTTTTTTACGAAATATTTGTAAATTTTTGTAGGGGTGTCGTTTCGGCACCCGCAATATTTATGGCAATGCATTTGTAGGGGATGGGTTTCCCATCCTGCATGTTTTAGATAAAGCGTGTGTTATAAGGATATTTTGTTGCACTTATCTTCATCTTGTCACAAAGTCCATCCTTTATTTTTGTCATAAATTAACCTTTGCTTTCGTTGTAATTTGGTGTATAATAAAAAACAGTGAACATTATCAAAAATACAAGGCACAGAAAGGTGGCTTATCATATGAAAGGCGTTGTAACAAAAGATTCTGGCAAAATGGTAACGGTACACATCAAACGTTTGGAAGCATGTGGACACTGCAAAGGCTGTTTGGCTGGATATATGGAACAAGATATGGATTTGGATGCAAAAAATCTTTGCGATGCAACTGTAGGCGATTGGGTGGAATTGGGGCTTCAAGAAAATGCCTTTCGTAATGCAGTTTTGGTGAGCTATGGTCTACCTTTGGTTGGGTTTATGGTTTGCTTATTCTCAGGCTATTATTTCTTGGCACCAGTGGTTCCAACTATGGATTCTGGCTTGGTTGCATTTTTGTGTGGATTTGTGGGAATTTTGGTCAGCTATGGTTGGATCAAAAGCCAAACTGCTAGATGGGAAGCCGGTAAATATATCCCAATGGCACTCCATTTGACCACAGAAGATGTGTATGAAGAAGTGGATGCCGATGATGAAATAAAATTCAAGTAAAAGAGAAAGTGATATTTTCAATTATATTATACAATGGGAGGTTTCATATGTTAAAATCAGTTATTCCAGAAGGATATCAATCAAAATTATCCTTGTACGAAACACAACACGCAATTGGTATGATTCATACTTTGTTTTCAGAAAAATTGTCCAATAACTTGAATCTCAAAAGAGTTTCTGCACCTTTGTTTGTAGATCCAGCAACAGGTCTCAATGACAACTTGAATGGTGTGGAAAGACCAGTTTCTTTTGACATTCCAGCAGTTGGTTTGGATGCAGAAGTGGTACATTCTTTGGCAAAATGGAAACGTATGGCTTTGCACTTGTGTGATTTCTATGCAGGCAAAGGTTTGTACACCAATATGAATGCGATTCGTCGTGATGAAGAATTGGATAACTTGCATTCTATCTATGTGGATCAATGGGATTGGGAAAAAGTAATTTCTGAAGAAACCAGAACCATTGCAGAATTGAAATCAACAGTACAAGGTATTGTAGATGCTTTCTGTGATACATTGGATGCAATCAAAGTGAAATATCCTATGATTCAAACAGATATGAGTCGTGAAATCACATTTGTGACCACACAAGAATTGGAAGATAAATATCCAACTCTCACAGCAAAAGAAAGAGAAAATACATTTGTCAAAGAACATAGAACCGTTTTCTTGATGGAAATTGGTGATGTAATGAAATCTGGTGAACGCCACGATGGACGTGCTCCTGATTATGACGATTGGAAAATGAATGGGGACTTGTTGTTCTATAACGATGTTTTGGATTGTGCTTTTGAAGTATCTTCTATGGGTATTCGTGTAGATGCAAAATCTTTGGATGAACAACTGACAAAAGCAAATTGTGATGACAGACGTGAACTTCCTTTCCATAAAATGTTGTTGGCAAATGAATTGCCACTGACAATGGGTGGTGGCATTGGTCAATCTCGTACCTGTATGTTGATTTTGGGCAAAGCGCATATTGGTGAAGTGCAAGCATCTCTTTGGGACAAAGATACCATCGAAGTTTGCAAAGAAGCTGGCGTAATTTTGTTGTAAAATAAATCAATACATATAAAAAATACCCTTGTCTACATAGATGAGGGTATTTCTGTTTTTGATGATAGGTGCGACAGAATGGTCAAGACCATTCCCTACAAGGCACATGGATGGTTTGTAGTATTTGGGTTTTGTAGGGAGCGATGCCCACATCGATCCGTAATCCTATAACATATAAATTTTTTAATTGGTTACATCATTTCAATCTTTGACGTACCACTTCATACATCAAAACCCCAGCAGCAATGGAAGCATTCAAAGATTCTGCTTGTCCAGGCATGGGAATCTTCACAAATTGGTTGCACAAATTGGCAACAGCATCAGACAATCCACGTGCTTCATTTCCAATGAGGAAACCACAACTTTTGGTCAGTGGCAATGTATATGGATAGTCAGTTCCTTGTAAATGTGCAGCATATAAGGAAACTCCTTTTTCTTGCAAAATGGTTGCAGTTTCAGACAAATCCACATTTTGGAAAATAGGCAAATGGAACAAAGAACCCATTGTGGAGCGTAACACCTTTGGATTGTATACATCCACACTACCTTTGGATAGAAATACACCATCAGCACCACAAGCATCAGCTGTACGAATGATGGTACCTAAATTGCCAGGGTCATTGAGTTCTTCTGCCAAAATAAAGAAATAATTCTCTTTTGTAGGCAATGTTGCAATGGTATCTTGACGTTTTGCACAGACAGCCAAAACTCCTTGTGGCGATTCGGTATCACATAAGTCTTCAAATAAATCATCAGGAAATACAATTAGATTCCAACGAGTTTCAAAATCGATGGTATCCATTTCTTTGGAGAATGTTTGTGAGCAGGCAATGAAATCCACAGTCCATGTATCTGGAATTTCAGACACAAAGCGTAGGCCTTCTGCCAAAAACAGACCTTCTTTGTCACGATTTTTCTTAAGCTGTAAGCCTTTTAGGCGTTTGTAAATTTTATTTTGTGGGCTTTCAATATATTTTGCCAAAATGGTTCCTCATTTCTATATTGTGTCAGGGAATGCTACATATACCCATACACTCATATTATTGTTTACAGTAGGGGGGGATAGCATCCTCCTGAAGGTTTCATTTTCATTGATGTTATTATACCACGAGATTCTGTACAAGTGTAGAAAAATAGGTGCAAAGCAACAAGAAATGTGATAAAATGAATAGCATACATTGTATATACAAAATCAAAAAGTATCTTGTTGTCTTTGAAAGGAGCGAATGAAATTGAGTACACCTTTGGAAATGAGAAATGATTTGCTTGGCAAAAAACTAGTTGGAGAATTGGAAAAAAGAAATTTTGAGGCATATTATTGCAAAACATCAGCGGAAGCCATGGAGAAAGCCTTTGCTTTGATTCCAGAAGGAAGTTCTGTTTCTTGGGGTGGTTCTGTAACCATTCGTGAAATGGGTTTGACAGATGCATTTCATGCAAAAAATTACAAAGTAGTGGATCGTGATTTGGCAAAAGATGCAGATGAAAAATTTGAACTCCAACGTCAAGCATTGATGGTAGATTGCTATGTGACCAGTACAAATGCAATCACTGAAGATGGCGTTTTGGTGAACATTGATGGTGTTGGCAATCGTGTTGCTGCAATGAGCTTTGGTCCTAAAAATGTAGTTGTCATTGTAGGGATGAATAAAGTAGAAAAAACAGCAGAAGATGCATTGACACGTGTTAGAACCTATGCAGCACCAGTCAATAGCATGCGTTTTATGGGTAAAACACCTTGTGCAGTGGATGGGGTCTGTCATAATTGTAAATCTCCAGAAAGCATTTGCAACCAAATGTTGATCACCAGAAATTGTAGACCAGCAAAAAGAATTAAAGTGATTTTGGTTGGAGAAGAATTGGGCTTCTAATAGGATGATAGAGTGGGTGGATGAAAAATCCATCCATTTTTTTGAAAAAATATAAAAAAATATATTGACGTGATGAAAAAATTATGCTATTATATCCAAGCAGTCATTCATGCGGATGTGGCGGAATGGCAGACGCACCAGACTCAAAATCTGGCGGGGGTGACCTCGTGTGGGTTCAAGTCCCACCATCCGCACTTAGGCAAGTACAATTGTACTTGTCTTTTTTTATGGGTAAAATGTATCCAATAGGCGGATTTGTGTTTTTCCTTGACGGAATAATTTGGATATGGTATCATTATCATAGGTATTTATAGGAAATTGTAATGTTTTTTATAGATACCTGGGGTGAAGAAAACATATTTTAGTCGATGCCGATATCCATTGTTTTTTGATGGATGATTACGACAGAAAAGGAGCGTATCATGAAAAGAATTTTAGCACTTACTATGACAGTTGTTATGTCCTTGGGGATTGTAACAGGCTGTTCTTCTTCTGCAACAGAAACAACAACAGAAACACAATCTGCAACAGAATCCACTTCTGAAGCAACAGGAGGACTTACAGCAGATCAACGTGCATCTGAATTTGTAACCGTTGCAACAGGTCCAACCTCTGGTTTGTATTATCCAATTGGTGGTGCATTTGCCACTGTTTTGGGTGATTATGGATATAAAACAAGTGCAGAAGCAACCAATGCTTCCGGTGCAAATGTGCAATTGATCAGCGATGGCGATGCAGAAATGGCAATCGTAATGCAAGACGTTGCAGTGCAAGCATATACAGGTGAAGGTGCTTATGAAGGCGCAGAACCCATCACAAATATGGCAGCAATCATGCGTTTGTGGCCAAATTATGTGCAATTGGTGACCACAGCAGATACAGGTATCACTTGCGTAGAAGACTTGGTTGGCAAACGTGTTGGTGTTGGTGCTTCCAACTCTGGTGTTGAAATCAATGCGAGAATGGTTTTGGATGCACATGGCATTACATATGATGATATCACTGCTGATTACTTGGCATATGGGGAAGCAATCGAAAACATGAAAAATGGTCAATGTGACGCTGTATTCGTAACTTCTGGTATTCCAAATGCAACTGTTATGGAATTGGATAATTCTTATGACATGGTGGTGATTCCAATTGATGGTGAAGGTCGTGACAATTTGGTTTCCAACTATCCATACTATGCAGCAACTACAATTCCAGCAGGTACATACAGCAATGAAGAAGATGTAGAAGGTGTATTCGTATACAACATTATGGTGGTTCCAACAGATCTTTCTGATGAAATGGTATATGATATGATGGTTGCAATTGAAGGTGGTATGAGCACCATCCAAGCATCCCATAGTGCAGCAGAAACCTCTGTTTCCATTGAATCTGGCATTGGCGATTTGCAATTGCCTTTGCATCCAGGTGCAGCGAAATTCTGGGCAGAACGTGGATATGAGTAATTTTTAAATGTACATTCTTCAAGGGAGCAGAGTGGTTTCTGTTCCCTTGATTTTTTGGATACAGTTGGTGTGGAAAGGGGGATTTTATGAAACAAAGGTTGTATATTGCCCTTGTTTGCGTCCTTTCTATTGTGGTATTGGCAGGTGTCTATTGGGCTTGGGTGATGCCTCATAGGGTATTTCAATTGTATGACCGTGAACAGCAAGCGGTGATTTTGGAAGTGCCAGCAAAAGCAGGCGATACTTTGGTATTGGAATTGGAGCATTCTGCTGAACACATTCCTTGGTTTGAATATTACACCATTTTGGAAGACAATTCTTTCAATTTGGATGCATTTGCTGTGGCTGGGTATGGAGCAGGTATTCCAGCTGCTCAAGAATCCACTGTGAGAGATGGTATGGTTTGGACAGAAAACATCAACACCAATTTTTTGGAATTGAAATGGTTGACTTCCAACGTGTACCAAAAAGGTCTGGAATTGAACGGAGTAGAAATTTTTGATTTTCGAACTTTGCCAAATGCAAGTTTGATACAAGGTGTAGTGATAACGAAAAGGGGGTATTTGGGTTCATGAGTGATACCAAAATTGACATCAATGAAACAGAGCTGATTGATGTGACCAAAACTGCTGAAGTTATGGAGAAATATGAAAAAGAATCTCGTATGCGTAAGTACGATATGCAAGCATTGACTAAGATTATCTTTGGTATTTGTTTGTTTTTTACAATATATCATTTGGCATATGCATCAGGAATACGTGCTATGCAAATGGTCAACATCAAACACCATGCAATTCATGTAGGTATGGTATTGGTATTGGGCTTTGCTTGCTACCCAGCATTCAAAAAGTCCAATCGTCGTGTCATTCCATGGTATGATTGGATTTGTATTGCATTTTCTGGTTTTATGCCTGTGTTTGTGTTTATGCGTTACCCAATGTGGACATCCACTGGCTTCTATCCAGAAACAATCGATTTGGTGATGGGTACCATTCTCATCTTCTTGGTTTTGGAGTGTTCCCGTAGAATTTGTGGTTTGGCATTGTCCATTTTATCCATTGCATTCCTAATCTATGGTATCTTTGGACGTAGTTTCCCAGGTGTGTTTATGCATCGTGGATATTCATGGGATCGTATTGTCAGCTATTTGACCACTGACACCACAGGTATTTATGGTTCTTCCATTCAAGTATCTGCAACTTATATTGTACTATTCATCATCTTTGGTGAAATCATGAACAAATGTGGTATGGGTCAATTCTTCAATGACATTGCAAATTCCTTGGCTGGACATACAAAGGGTGGTCCTGCAAAAGTTGCTGTTTTGGCATCTGGATTCTTAGGTTCCATCAATGGTTCTGCTGTTGCAAACGTGGTAACAACAGGCGCATTTACCATTCCTTTGATGAAGAAAACAGGATATTCCAAAGAGTTTGCTGGTGCTGTAGAAGCAACTGCATCTGTAGGGGGTCAATTGTTGCCACCAATCATGGGTGCTGCTGCCTTTGTTATGGCAGAAACCTTGGGTGTGCAATATCCAGTGGTCATCAAAGCTGCTGTGATTCCAGCATTGATTTATTATTTGGGAATTATTTTGCAAGTACAAATGCGTGCAGAAAAAGAAAATTTGGAAGGGATTCCAAAGGATCAATTGCCCAAAACTGGCGAAGTAATGAAAAAACAAGGTCATTTGATGATTCCAATTGTATTCTTGTTGTATATGTTGATTTTCAGTGGCAAAACAGTGCTTTTGTCTGCATTTTGGACCATCTTGATGACCATTATTGTGGCACAACTCAGACCAATAAGTCGTATGTCTTTGATGGATATTTGTGATGCATTTGTAGCAGGTGCAAAATCCACTGTTTCTGTTGCAATCGCTTGTGCTTGTGTGGGGATTGTTGTTGGTGTGTGTAGTCAAACAGGATTTGCACTCAATGTGGCATCCACCATCATTAGAATTGGACAATCTTCCATCTTCTTAACATTGATCTTCACAATGATCACTTGTATGATTTTGGGTATGGGATTGCCTTCTATTCCAGCATATTTGATTACAGCAACCATTGCAGCACCAGCATTGATTCAGTTGGGTGTGCCCGCAATTGCAGCCCATTTGTTCTGTTTCTACTTTGCGATGTTTGCAAATCTAACACCACCTGTGGCTTTGGCATCCTTTGCAGCAGCAGGCTTGTCTGGTGGTAGTCCAATGAAAACAGGTGTCATTTCTGTGAAATTGGCATTGGCTGGCTTCATTGTGCCATATATGTTTGTGTTCAATGAACAATTGATTTTGGAAAATGTAACATGGCTTTCTGGTAGTTTGGTTGTGGTCACATCTTGTATTGGCGTGTTCCTAATTGCTTTGTTTGCAGAAGGTTTCTTTATGACAAAAGCCAACTGGTTCATTCGTGTGGTGGCATTTGTATCTGCAATGCTGTTGATTGATAGTGCACCAATTTCAGATGCAATTGGCTTTGTGGTTTGTGTTGCCATCATCTTATTCTTGAAAAGAAAACACAAAAAAGAGGAATTGCAAAAGGTAGCAGTATCCTAAATCAAAAAATATCAAATCCCATCTTTATGCAAGAAATCCCTATAAATGGGGATAAATCCCTTGTTTGAGGTGGGAATTTGTAATTTATGCAAAAAAATACAAAAAAGTGCTTGACGAACGGAGAGAGATATGTTATTATATTCAAGCAGTCAGCCAAGCGGATGTGGCGGAATGGCAGACGCACCAGACTCAAAATCTGGCGGGGGTGACCTCGTGTGGGTTCAAGTCCCACCATCCGCACTTAAGACAAGTACAATTGTACTTGTCTTTTTTTCTATCAAAAAGGGTTCTTTTGGATGTATGTCGAATATAATTCTTGTAACCTATGTAGAAAAAAGGAGGGTATCTATGGACAATCAAACAATACAAGGGCACATTGATCATACCATTTTGGCACAAGGAGCAGTTTGGGAAGATGTGAAACGCATTTTAGAAGAAGGCATTGCAGGAGGTACTGCATCTGCTTGTATTCCACCTGCATTTGTAAAGGAAGCATCAGAATTTGTTGCTGGAAAACTTGCCATTTGTACAGTAATTGGTTTTCCAAATGGATATGCTACCACCAAAACAAAGGTGTTTGAAACAGAACAAGCAGTCCTAGAAGGTGCAGATGAAATTGATATGGTCATCAACATTGGATGGGCAAAAGCTGGCAAATTTGATGCAATCGAAGCAGAAATCAATGCCATAAAAGTGGCTTGTCAGGGTAAACTACTCAAAGTAATTATAGAAACTTGTCTATTGACAGATGCAGAAAAAATTGAGCTTTGCAAAGTGGTCAGCAGAACAGATGCAGAATACATCAAAACCAGCACAGGCTTTGGTGGTGGTGGTGCTACCTTAGCAGATATCCAATTGTTTGCAGCCAATGTGACAAATGGCACCAAAATCAAAGCAGCAGGCGGAATCAAAAGTAAACAAGATGCCATTGATTTCTTAGAAGCAGGAGCAGATCGACTTGGCACCAGTTCTTTGTTGGCAATGCTGCAAAAAGAATGATAATCTGTTCTATGCACAGATAGTGAATGGTGAAGAATGAATAGTGAAAGAGTTAAGAACAAAACAAAGACAACAAATGCAACGTATTTACACAGATTTGATTTGTAGGGGCGACCAGTGGTCGCCCGTTTAAAGAGAATCGGTCGATTCGTGAATCGCCCCTACGCAACTACATTCTTGTGTTTTGTGGCTATTCATGACGGTAGGAGCAAGCCCCTGCCCTACAATTGCAACATATTTAAACAATTCGCAGTTTGTAGGGATGGGTTTCCATGCCTACCCGTTTGATATCGCATATGCGTAAAATATAAATAATCACAACTAATTTCTGAACAAAAGAGGTGAACCAATGGAAATTGCAAAACAAACCATCAAAAAATGGAATCTATGTCCAGAACATGCAAATATCACAGTGGGTGTTTCTGGTGGTGCAGATTCTGTTGCACTTTTGCATGTATTGTGGCAATTGGCACCTACTTTTCATTGGACGCTACAAGCAGTGCATGTGCATCATGGCATTCGAGGTGATGAAGCAGACAGTGACCAGAAATTTGTAGAAAACCTGTGTAATCTGTGGAACATTCCTTGTCATATCTTTGCATTTGATGCAGCATCAGAAGCCAAAAAACGTGGCATTGGAACAGAAGAAGCGGGCAGACAGTTGCGTTATGAATCCTTTGCCAAAATTGCAAAAGAAGGCATCATTGCTGTGGCACACAACCAAAATGACCAAGCAGAAACCATTCTCATGCGTTTGTGTAGAGGAACTGGCTTAAAAGGTCTTGGCGGCATACGTCCCAAACGTGGCAATATTGTACGTCCATTGTTGTATTGCACAAGAGCAGAAATTGAAGCCTATTGCAAAGAAAATCATTTGGACTATTGTGTGGATAGCACCAATGGTGAAAATGTGTATACCAGAAATCAAATGCGCAACCAGGTGTTGCCTTTATTAGAAGGAATGTATCCAAAAGCAGTGCAACAAATTTCAGCTTGTAGCGAACGTTTGGTGGAAGAAGATTTGTTTTTGGAAGAATTGGCACAACAAGCTTTCCATAGATGTCTCATTTCCAAAGAACAAAACCAAGTCATTGTGGATAGAGAAAAATTGGCACAGGAGAATCTGGTTCTCATACGTAGGGTCATATCCCTTGTGTTCCAAGAATTGGGTCAATTGCAAGATGTTTTGGCAGTGCATGTGGAAGCGGTTTTGGATTTGGTGACCCAAACAACAGGCAAAGAACGCAATTTGCCAAATGGAATTTTGGTGTCTACAGCCTATGAAAAGTTGATTTGTAGACGCAATCCAAAGTCAAATGGTGATGGTTTTTCACATAAATTGGAAATTGGAGCAGAAATTTGGATTCCAGAGTGTAATTTTTACGTGAAAACAGAGGTTTTTTCAGAAAAAAAAGAAAAAAATGCCCTTGATGGCTATACGAAAATATTCGATTATGATAAAATAAAAGATGTCTTGTATTGTCGCACAAGACAAACAGGAGATACGTTACAATTTGTATATGGTAGCAAGAAATTAAAGGACTTTTTCATAGATCAAAAAATACCAAAAGAAGAACGTAACACAATGCCACTCATTGCATTTGGATCAGAAGTGATTTGGCTTTTGGATCATCGTGTTGCAGAAGGATATTTGCCTGATGAAAATACAAACAAATTCTTGCATATCTATATTAGGAGGATATTTAAATGAAAGAACATGTGGATGTGTTATTGAGCAATGAAGTCATTGCAAAGCGATTGGATGAAATGGCAGCAGAAATCAATGCAAAATATGCTGGCGAACAAGTGGAGTTGGTGTGTGCCCTTAAGGGTGCTGTTATGGTTTTGGTGGAGCTTTCCAAACGTTTGACTATGCCTGTGACTTTGAACTTTATGGATGTTTCCAGTTATGGCAATTCCATGGAAAGCTCTGGCAATATCAAAGTGTTGTATGACTTGGATGAAGACATTGCTGGCAAAAATGTTTTGTTGGTGGAAGATATCATTGACAGTGGTAGAACTTTGAGCCATTTGCGTGAAATGCTTATGAAACGCAATCCAAAAACATTTACATTGTTTACACTTTTGGATAAACCAGATAGACGTGTGGTGGAAGTACCTGTGGATTTCGTTGGTTTTGTCATTCCAGATGCCTTTGTAGTTGGATATGGTTTGGATTATCAACAAAGATATCGCAACTTGGATTATGTAGGTGTGATGAGCTTTATCGAAGAATAAAAACAAGCCAGTGTGGGTGTTCCTATGCTGGTTTTTTTATTGAAAAGAAAGGTGTGTTTCTGCAAAATCTTAAAAATTCATGAAATTATTCATTTTGTGAATTCTTTTGCATTCTAACATTGCCTTTTTCCAGTAGATGTGATAAAATTGTAAATTGATACGAATAAAACTGTGCACAATAGGAGGGAATCTATTGAAAAAATATTGGAAGCCACTTGGCTTATACGGATTGATTTTTGTAGTAATACTTGCATTTTTGGCATTTAATAACAGCAATTTGGACTTGGCTAGTGAAGAACAAATAACTTATACCTATGGTAATTTGATTCGTGACTTAGAAGATGATGAAGTTGCAGAAATCAACATTACAAGAAGCAATGAAGCCAGTGATTATGGTTCCATTCAGGCAGTCTTAAACGATGGTAGCATTGTAAGCATGAATGTTTCCAGTGTTTCTACATTCCAAGAACGTGTGGATGATTTGATTGCATCTGGTAGCGATATTGAAGTCAATGCCGATTTGGAAACAGAAAGTTTATTTGCATCTATGTTGCCATCTATTTTGATGATGGTGGTTATGGTTTTGATTTTCATGTTCCTGTTCAACCGCATGCAAGGTGGCGGTAGTAAGATGTCTAATTTTGGAAAAAGCAAAGCCAAAATGAATGTGGATGGTGACAACAAAGTGACATTTGATAATGTTGCTGGTTGTGACGAAGAAAAAGCAGAATTGGAAGAATTGGTGCATTTCTTGCGTACACCACAAAAATTCACAGACCTTGGTGCAAGAATTCCAAAGGGTGTTTTGCTCGTTGGACCTCCAGGGACTGGTAAAACATTGCTTGCAAAAGCAGTGGCAGGTGAAGCTGGTGTTCCTTTCTTCAGTATTTCTGGTTCTGACTTTGTGGAAATGTTTGTCGGTGTTGGTGCATCTCGTGTAAGAGATTTGTTTGAACAAGCAAAGAAAAATTCTCCAAGTATTGTATTCATCGACGAAATCGACGCTGTTGGTAGACGTCGTGGTGCTGGTCTTGGTGGTGGTCACGATGAACGTGAACAAACATTGAACCAATTGCTTGTGGAAATGGATGGTTTTGGCATCAATGAAAGCGTCATCATCATTGCTGCAACCAATAGAGCAGATATCTTGGATCCTGCACTTTTGCGTCCAGGTCGTTTTGATAGACAAGTGTATGTTGGTAGACCTGATGTTAAGGGACGTGAAGCAATTTTGCGTGTACATTCCAAAGGAAAACCATTGGCTCCAGAAGTGGACTTGAAAGTGGTTGCACAAACAACTGCTGGTTTCACTGGTGCAGATTTGGCGAATCTTTTGAATGAAGCGGCACTTTTGGCAGCTCGTGACAATAAAAAACACATTGAAATGGAAGACTTGCAAAAAGCACTCATCAAAATTGGTGTGGGTACTGAAAAGAAAACAAGAACCATTTCTGATAAAGAAAAATACATTACAGCGTACCATGAAAGTGGTCATGCAATTTTGTTTGAAGTTTTGAGTGAATTGGACCCTGTCCATAGCATTTCCATCATTCCAACAGGTATGGCTGGTGGGTACACAATGCCATTGCCAGGTGAAGATAAAATGTATATGACCAAAATGGCTATGGAACAAGAATTGATTAGCTTCTTGGGTGGTAGAGCAGCAGAAGCTTTGGTCATCAAAGATGTGACAACTGGTGCTTCCAATGACATTGAACGTGCATCTGCAATTGCCAGAGGTATGGTGATGCAATATGGTATGAGTGATTTGTTGGGACCTGTGCAATTTGGTGAAAGTAGCCATGAAGTGTTCATTGGTCGTGATTGGGGCAATGGTAGAAACTATGGTGAAACTGTTGCAACTACAATTGATGAAGAAGTGAAACGCATTATGACACATGCATATGACGAAGCAATTCGTATTTTGACAGAAAATATGGAAGTGCTCCATGCATCTGCAAAAATGCTTGTGGAACAAGAAAAAGTAACTGGTGATGAATTCCGCAAATTGTTTGATGCATCCTTCAGAAATGAAATTTTGGGCATTGCAACAGAAGTAGTGGAAGAAGTTGCCACAGAAGAATACAATACCGAACTGTAATCTAAGGAGGATACTATCATGGATTTGAGCAATATCGTTGCAGGCATCAATTTTGAAAAAGAATATATTGTAGAAGCAAAAGATACAGCAGCAGTGTTTGGCAACAAAAATGTGCCTGTATTTGCAACACCAAGATTGTGTTCTTGGCTGGAAGAAACATGTATCGAATCTGTAAAACCTTTCTTGCCAGCAGGTGCAGAAACAGTGGGTACATCCATTTCCTTCAAACATATGGCAGCAACACCAATTGGCATGAAAGTGCGTGTTGTAGTCAACTTGACAGAAGTCAATGGCAAAATGTTGCAATTCACAGTGAAAGCATATGACGAATTGGACAAAATCTGTGAAGGTGAACATGGTCGTGCTATCATTGATTTGAAAAAATTCATGAGTCGTGTAGAAACAAAGGGTAAATAAGAAATAGTAAAATAAATTATTGGGGTTGATATTCTGTTCTGTACAAAAATGTATGGTAGGGGTATTGACCCTGTTTTAATTGAGGAGATTGGTATGGAAACAAAGGGTATATTTACAAAAAAAGATTGCAAACGCTTGGCATTGGTGGTTGTTGCTTCCTTTATGATTGCGTTGAATATCAAAAGTTTTGTTGGTGCAGGTGGTTTGATTCCAGGTGGATTTACAGGAATCACTCTTTTGATACAGGAAATTGGAGCAACTTTTTTTGATGTGGCAATTCCATTCTCACCCATCAATTTGGCGTTGAATGCAGGTCCTGTGTTTGTTTGTTATAAGCTGATTGGAAAGAAATTTACAATTTATTCTTGTATCGCAATTGTTTTGACTTCCATTTTTACAGATATCTTGCCTTCTTATCCAGTGACATATGACATTCTTTTGATTAGTATTTTTGGTGGTATCATCACTGGAACTGCATGTTCCATTTGCTTGCGAGCAGAAACCACTGCTGGTGGAACTGATTTCGTTGCTATTTTTATGTCTGAAAAATATGGTTTGGATGCGTATAATTATATTTTGATGGGAAATGCAGTTGTTTTGATCATTGCTGGTTCTATCTTTGGATGGGATAAGGCTTTGTATTCCATCATCTATCAATTTACCACAACACAAGCAATCCATGTTTGCTACAAACGCTACAAAAAAAATACATTTCTTGTGGTGACAGATTATCCAGAATTGGTGGCACAAGCCATCAGTGAATGCACCCACCATGGAGCAACTATGTTTACAGGCGTTGGCACCTATAGCCAAAGAGAACGTACTTTGGTGTATTCCATTGTCAATAGCGATCAGGTGAAGGCAACCACTGCTATGATCAAAGCAGCAGATCCAAAAGCGTTTATCAATGTTGTGAAAACAGAGAATTTGGAAGGGAATTTCTATAATAGACCAAAGGATTGAAAAAGAAAGCACAATTACCAATATGAGTTGGCGATTGTGCTTTTTGCATGTTGAATAAGATTATTTCATATTGGAAAGGGCATATTCAATACATTGATTGACCAATTTATTGAAGGAGATATCGTTTTCTTCGCTCAAAATCATAAGGGTTTCAAAGGTTTCTGGTTTGAATCGAATGGTACGATTGATGGAGGATATTTTCTCTTCATTTTTTTGGATTGCAAATGGTTCCATATATATCACCTCATTTTGTCATAAAATATTGTAATTGAATATTGTAATTGTATATTGACCTTTTCTTTTTTGTGATGTACAATTTTGTAATAATATTATAATTACAAAAGGTGATTTTATGAAAAAAGAGAAAACAATTTGTTTTACAGGGCATCGCAAATTACCAAAAGGAATTGTTTTGGAGCAGTTGCAAAATGATTTATATGAATGCATCAAAGAAGTAATACAAAAGGGATTTGATTGTTTTGTATTTGGTGGTGCCATTGGTTGGGATTTGTTGTGTGCAGAGTTGATATTGCAGCTAAAAAAGGAATATAAAAACATTCGTTTGATAGGTGTGATTCCCTTTTGGGGTCAAGAAAAAGAATGGTCAGAAGAAGAACAAGTGCAATATTATAGGATATTATCAAATTGTGATGAAGTGATTGTTTTGCATGAGCAGTGGGAAAAGAATTCCTATAAAAAACGAAACCAATGTATGACAGATTATAGCAGCATGGTGATTGCTTATTGGAATGGAAATAGGCGTAGTGGTACAGGTCAAACTGTGCGTATGGGTGAACAGAAAAATTGTAGCATAATGAATTTATATAAGAAGCAGATTGATACCAATTCCTAGTAATACTTCCTTAGAGTTGGTGTTTTTTTAATGAAATTTTCACTATGTATCCTTGATTTTTCTTTGAAAATACCTCCAAATGCGATATAATATGCATATATATGAATCACAGGAGGGGTTATGGAAGGAATCGTTATAATACTCATCATATTATTGCTGACTGTAGGTGGTATCGCCTATGTGGTATACACAGCAAAACAAAAGGTAGAGGAAGTGTCTAGGTCATTGTTTGGTACATCTTCCATAAAAGAAGGTTTGGATGCCCAAGCAGAAGAATTATCCAAAAAACCAAAGTCTGTTTCTGCAATGACAAGGGTTTTGGAACCACAAATAGCAAGGGATTTTCCAGAATTCAATTGGGTGGAGTTTCGCAATACATCAGAAACCATATTGCAAAGTGCATTGGTTGCCATCAGTTGTGGTGATTTGGATTCTTTGGGGGATGTTTCGCTAGAAATTTATGAAAAATTGCGTGTGCATATTGCAAAAAACAAATTGGATGGTATCGAAGAAAGATACACCAATATTCGCATACACCAAACAGAAATTGCCAGATATGACAAGATTGCAGGTAAATGCATCATCACATTGCAAACGGCTTTGGAGTATCAATATACCAAGAAAAAACATAGTGTTTTGGATGCCAATTACTCACCATATAAAACACAAACCAAGTACAATATGGAAATGATGTACATACAGGATGCATCCTTGGCAAATATGGATCAATCTGTGGGGGTAAACTGTCCAAACTGTGGAGCCCCGATCACATCTTTGGGACAAAAGAAATGTGAATATTGTGGCTTGGCAGTGACACCAATCAACATACAAGTTTGGAATTTGCAGAATTTTTACGAAGTGACCTATCAAAAGATATGAAAATAGGAGGACAAACATATGGGCTTAATCAAAGCAGTAACATCGGCAATTGGCGGTACATTTGCAGACCAATGGTTGGAAGTTGTAGAACCAAATGATATGGGTGCACAAACGGTATTCACAAGTGGTATTTTGACCAGACGAGGTGAAAACCAAAAGGGAACTGACAACACCGTTTCCAATGGTTCTGTCATTCATGTATATGACAACCAGTTTATGATGTTGGTGGATGGTGGTAAAATTGTGGATTATACTGCTGAACCAGGGTACTATACCGTCAACAATTCCACAATGCCATCTTTCTTCAATGGCGAATTTAAGGAAACTTTGAAAGATTCTTTGAATCGTATGAAATTTGGAGGTCAAACACCCACAAACCAAAAGGTATTCTTCATCAACTTGCAAGAAATCAAAGGTATCAAATTTGGCACCAGAACACCTGTCAATTATTTTGATAATTTCTACAATGCAGAATTGTTCTTGCGTGCACATGGTTCCTATTCCATCAAAATTACAGATCCACTTCGTTTCTATGCAGAAGCAGTGCCTAGAAATGCAGATAGTGTAGAGATTTCTGATATCAATGAGCAATATCTTGCAGAATTTTTGGAAGCATTCCAATCTGCAATCAACCAAATGTCAGCAGATGGCATTCGTATTTCCCATGTAACTGCAAAGAGTCGTGAACTTGGCAAATATATGGCAACCACTTTGGATGAAGATTGGAGACAAATGCGTGGTATGGAAATCCAAGCAGTTGGTGTTGCCAGTGTTTCCTATGATGATGAATCCAAAACCCTCATCAATATGCGTAATGAAGGTGCTATGCTTTCAGATCCTACTGTTCGTGAAGGATATATGCAGGGTCATGTAGCAAGAGGTTTGGAAGCTGCTGGCTCCAATGATGGCGGTGCTATGAGTGGGTTCCTTGGTATGGGTATGGGTATGAATATGGGTGGTGGATTTGTAAATTCTGCATCTCAAACCAATATGCAACAAATGCAAATGAACCAACAAGCACAACAAGCAAATCAACAACCAGCACCAGTTCAAAATGGTTGGATGTGTGGTTGTGGCAAAGAAAATAGTGGCAAATTCTGTTCTGAATGTGGCAGTCCAGCACCAGCTCCAAAAGCAACTTGGATTTGTGCATGTGGAGCAGAAAATACAGGTAAATTCTGTCCTGAATGTGGCAAACCAGCACCAGCAGCTGAATGGACTTGCACATGTGGTGCCACCAACAAAGGTAAATTCTGTGCAGAATGTGGCACACCAAGAATGTAATTTATGAAATAAATCAACGTAATACCACAAACATATTTGTACCATATGCTTCTTGCAAACAAAGGGGGTTTGTTATGTCTACCATCAGTTTAAAATGTCCCAATTGCGGTGGGGAATTGCTATTTGATCCAAAAACACAAAATTACAAATGCGAATATTGCATGTCTGCTTTCACACAAGGGGAAATAGAATCTTTGACACCTGTGGAAGAAGTGACAGAACAGAGTCAAGATACCCAAGAAGTGGAAGCCAATTTATACCTATGTCCCAGTTGTGGTGCAGAAATTGTAGCAGATGAAACCACAACTGCAACCTTTTGCTATTACTGTCATAACCCGGTTGTGCTCAGTGGCAAAATGACAGGGGATATGATGCCAGATGATGTGATACCCTTCCAAATTGATCGAAAAGAAGCAGAAAAACGATTCTTGGACTATGTGCAAAAGAAACGTTTCATACCAAAGGCATTCTTCAACAAAAAACAAATCGAAATGCTTTCTGGTGTATACTTCCCCTATTGGGTGTGTGATAGCAAATCACAAGGGACTATGGATGCAGAAGCTAGAAACATGCGTGTTTGGCGTATGGGTGATGTGGAATATACAGAAACCAAGCACTTTGCTGTGGAACGTGAAGGGGAATTGGAACTACGTGAAATGACCAAAAATGCACTGAAAAAAGCAAATAGCGAATTGATTGATGGGGTAATGCCATATCTATTGAAGGATGCAAAACCATTCCAAATGGGCTATTTATCAGGGTTTCTGGCAGAACGTAGAGACATTGAA
Source organism: Chakrabartyella piscis (assembly GCA_030067835.1). Taxonomy (GTDB): domain Bacteria; phylum Bacillota; class Clostridia; order Lachnospirales; family Anaerotignaceae; genus Chakrabartyella; species Chakrabartyella piscis. The sequence goes on along the minus strand of CP092441.1, from coordinate 2,468,459 downwards.
TATGCCGCTTATGAAGACGAAATCAATCAGGATATTCAGAAATATGGAGAAGCGCTTTTGCGTAATTCCATCAAAGGATATGGCAGTGTCAGCGTGAGACATTGCAACATCGAACCAAAGGAAAAGATTTGGTCTTATGTGTATTTGCCAGTTTGGACCATTACATATAAAGGCAAAGATGGAAAGGTCTACTACTATTCCTTGAATGGACAAACAGGTAAAGTCTATGGAGAGTTGCCCATTTCCCAAGGTAGAGTTTGGAAATTTTCAGGTGCCATTGCAGCAGTGGTATTGGTGCTTGGCTTGATTGGAGGGTATTTCTTATGATAAATTTATGCAGAAATCATCAACCACAAACCAAAATCTGTCATGCAGAGGAACATCGTGACGAAGAATCTTTCCAAAATAAATCATACAAAACAATTTTGCTATCCATCATTTTGATTTTGACCATGACAATTCCTGTTTTTGGTATGGGCATCCAAGTCCAAGATGAAGCCAATTTGTTGGATGCAAATGCAGAAGCTAGATTGACATTGGAATTGGAAGAAGCAGAAGCCAAAACTGGCTGGGATATCATTGTATTGTCCATTGCAGATGCTGGTGGCAAAACAGCTCGTGTTTATGCAGAGGATTTGTATGATGCCAATTTGATCATTGAAGATGGTGTCACTTGTATCATCGATATGGATAATAGAGAAATTGCATTGCAAACCACAGGTGAAGCCATTTATTATTTGACAGATGCACGTATTTCAGATGTATTGGATGCATCCTTTGCAGCAGCGTCTTCAGGTGATTACGAAAGTTCCTTTTCCACTATGATTACAGAAGTGGTTGCTTGTTACGATATGGGTGCACAAGGAAACTATGCCTATAACGAAGATACAGGCAAAATTACCACATACAAAAGCATAGAGCCCATAGAAGCTATGATTGCAGTGGTATTGGCGTTGGTTGTTTTCGTTGGTATTGGTGTTGGAATCATTGGAAAATATCGCTTGAAATTTGGCGGATACAAATATTCACCCAATAACAAAAGCAGTGTACATCTGACCAAAGAAGAAGATCGCTTTGTTCACCAAACTGTAACTCATAGACGCATTCCAAGAAATAATGGTCATGGTCCAGGTGGCGGTGGTGGTGGTCGCAGCACTGTAAGAGGTGGATCTTCTGGTCGCAGTCATGGCGGTGGCAGTAGAGGTTTTTAAAACGAAACCATATCGTTGGGATACTTGTAGGGAATGGTCTTGACCATTCCGTAATTCAATAGGCATATCGTGTAAATCAATCAGTGCACTTCCTATGGAGGTGCACTTTTTGATTGCAAATCAAAGTAAAATAATGGGTGATTAGGAAATTTAAGGAAATTGTAATATATAATATTGAAAATTGTATTAAAAATTAATAGAAAACGGTTGACGTGGTATTCAAAACTATTATACAATTATATAAGATAAAACTAGAGCATCTAGTTGGTGACATTGGAATTTATTGGAGGATATTGTATGGTACGTATTGTGGTGGATAGCACAAGTGATTTGACAAACGAAAGAATAGCCGAATTGGGTGTTACCAGTGTACCTTTGTTTGTACATTTTGGGGAAGAAACATATTTGGATGGTGTGAATCTGTCTGCTGAAGAATTTTATGTGAAAATGGAAGAACGTGAATGGATGGCAAAAACAGCACAACCTTCACCTGAATTTTTTGAAAAAGCTTTTCGTAGTATTTTGGACGATGGCGATGATGTCTTGGCAATCTTGGTCAGCAGTGGTGTCAGTGGCACTGTGCAATCTGCAAATGTAGCAAAATCCCATTTGGAAAGTGGTCATGAGCGTGTTATGATTTTGGATACCCAAACTTGTACTTCTGGCTTGGCACTTTTGGTGGAAATTGCAGCAAAAAAAGCAAAAGAAGGTATGGGACTCCAAGAACTCCATGATGAAATTGAAAGACTATCCAAAAGAACTAAGGTGTTTGCAGCTATTGAAACCTTGAAATATGTAAAACGTGGTGGTAGACTATCAGGTCCAGCTGCAATTGTTGGAACTATGCTGAATTTACACCCCATTATGGCGATGAAAAATGGTGAAGTCATCAACATCACAGCAGTAAAAGGTAAAAAGCGAATGTACCAAAAATTGCGTCAATATGCAATGGAACATGGTGTGGATAAATCCTATCCAATGTTCTTTTCCCATGGTGTAGTACCAGAACGTATGGAAAAAATGCGTGAATGCTTTGCAGAAAAATTTGATATGAAACAAGCACTCTTTGGCATTGCAGGTTGTATTGTAGGTACCTATTCTGGTCCTGGAATTTTGATTTTTGCATTCATTGAAAAAGGAAAAGGTTTGACAAATCAATCAACATAATTTGTGTTATTACGGTTGATTTCTAGTATAGATAACTTGATTTATACTTCTGTAGGGGTACCCCTGTGTGGGTGCCCGTTTTGCCTATACACCAAAGTCTATCTACTTTCGTAGATAGGCTTTTTTGTTTACAGGGATTTCTTTTCATAATTCTGTATTTATGGTACAATATGATTAGAACCATCTAAAAATACAATTGATAGGAGAAGAATCCATGTCTATAAAAAAATATGAAACCGATGCTTATACCACAAACTTTGTTGGTGAAATTTTGACTTGCAATAAAGTGGAATCAGGATATGCTGTCACATTAAAAGAAACTTACTTTTATCCAGAAGGTGGTGGTCAACCTTCAGACAAAGGATTTGTTGGGAATGCTGTTGTTTTGGATGTGCGTGAAAAGAACGAACAAATTCTGCATATACTAGATAGAGCAGTGGCAGTTGGTGACCATCTGGACTGTACAATTGATTGGGAAAATCGCTTTGATTTGATGCAAAATCACTCTGGTGAACACATTCTTTCTGGCATCATTTGCAAACAGTACAACTGCAATAATGTTGGTTTTCATATGGGAACAGAAAAAATCCTCATTGATTTCGATGCAAAAATAGAAGAAGCGGATATTGCAAAATTGGAAGCAAAAGCAAATGAAGCCATTTGGACAAACACCCCTATTTTGGTGACATATCCAAATCAAGAGGAATTGGCAGAAATTGACTATAGAAGCAAAATTGAAATTGATGGACAGGTGCGTATTGTGCAAGCAGGCGAATACGATTGTTGTGCTTGTTGTGGTACACATGTGGTGTCTGCTGGCGAAATTGGTGTCATCAAAATCATTGGCATCCAAAGTTATAAAGGTGGTACACGCTTGGAAATTGTTTGTGGCAAACGTGCATTGTTGCATTATGATAAAAAAAATCGTAGTGCAGATGAAGCAGGTCGTATGCTCTCTGTTTCTGGTGAAAAGGTTGCAGGTGCTGTCACCAATTTGCTTGCAGAAAAGGATGATTTGATTCAGAAACTATCCAAAACCAAGTACGATTACTTCAAATTGTTGGCAAAAACCATTCCAGAAGGTGTAGAAAATGTAGCAATTTTAGGCGATGGCTTTGCTGGCAAAGACTTGACCAATTTGGCAGATATTTTGGTGGAAACCACAGGAGGACGTGCATTTGTTATGTCACCAACAGCAGAAGGTTTCGCATTTGTACTCATCAGCAAACACCAAGATGCAAATGACTATATGGCAGATTTGAAAACTATGTTCTCTGGCAAAGGTGGCGGTAAAAAAGAAGCTGTCCAAGGAAAATTAGCAGGCAAATCCAAAGATATTTTGGCATATTGGAGGGAAAAAGGATTTTGTATCATAAATTGATTCCGATACAATTATGGGGGATGGGTTCCCCATTCTGCAATAAATTAGAAAAGCGGAACAGTCAAGACTGTCCCCTACAAAATCTAATATAATATACTCGTAGGGAATGGTCTTGACCATTCCGTGATATAAACACAATGAAATCATTATAGAGATGCAATTGTAGGGACAACCCTTGCGGTTGTCCGTAAACCGACAGAAAGGATGATACCATGAATCATTTTACCAATAATCGAAATAAATTTGCACAATATATGGAAGAAAACAGTGTGGCAGTGGTGTTTGCTGGACAAGCACCCTACAAACGTGGCGATGAAAAATATCCATTTTCACCAGACAGAAACTTCTATTATTTGACAGGAATTGACCGTGAAAACTGCATTTTATTTATGTCAAATACGACAAAAGGCTTTGAAACCAAGCTCTACATTCCAAGGGATAATGGCTATTTGGCAAAATGGGTGGGTGCCAATATGACAGTGGAAGAAGCAAAAGAAATCTCTGGCATTACAGATGTTTCCTTTGTGGATTTGTTCCAATCAGACTTTGCAGAATTTGTGTTCAAATACAACATAGATACCCTTTGGTTGGACTTGGAAAATCGTGACTGGAATGCACTTCCAACAGCAGCATTGTCCTTTGCAAAGGAAGTACAAGGGAAATATCCAAGTCTTATTTTGGACAATTCCTATCCAATTTTCAGTGATTTGCGTTTGATTAAAGATGGTTGGGAATTGGAACGTATGCATCGTGCAATGAAAATTACAGAAGAAGGCTTCTTGGCAATGATGTCTTTGGTGCGTCCAGGCATGAAAGAATACGAAATCGAAGCATATTTTGATTTTGTTCTAACCAAAAGAGGGGTACGTCAAAAAGCATTCCAAACCATTGCAGCATCAGGAGAACGTGGTTGTATTTTGCATTACACAGAAAACAACCAAACCACAAAAGATGGTGATTTGATTTTGGTGGATGCTGGTGCACAAGTAGACTGGTACAATGGCGATATCACCAGAACATTCCCTGTAAATGGTAAATTCTCAGACCAACAAAAACTGGTGTACAACATTGTTTTGGAAGGTCATAGAAAAGTGGTGGAAACCATCCAACCAGGTGTGCCATTTGCTCGCTTGAATGAAGTGTTGCGTGAACATTATGTGGAAGCATTGACAGAAATTGGTTTGATTACAGAACCAGAAGAATTGAACAAATATTATTACCACGGTGTCAGCCATTATTTGGGAGCTGAAACCCATGACATTGGCAGATACATTGATCGTGAATTGCAAGCAGGCATGGTTTTGACTGTGGAACCAGGCTTGTATATCGAAGAATGGAATATTGGCATTCGTATCGAAGATGATGTTTTGGTGACAGATGAAGGGTCAGAAATCTTGACCATTGATATGATTCGTACTGTTGAGGAAATTGAAAGTTATATGGCGAAAGGTCGTATGAAATGAGTGTAAAAGAAGCAGATTTATTTGATCCCATACGTTTGTTTTTGGAAGATTTGGGCTATGCAGTGCAAGGTGAAGTGAAGGATTGCGACATTGTGGCAACTAGAGAGTCAGAAACCATAATTGTGGAGCTGAAACGTAGCTTCAATTTGAAATTGGTGTACCAAGCAATTGAACGTCAAACCATAGCAGAACATGTTTATGTTGCAATTCCAAGACCACAAAAGGGACAACGGGATCGTACCTTTAAGGATATGGTGCGTCTGTTGAAACGTTTGGAATTGGGGCTTTTGACAGTGGCTTTGGATAGTCCTGTGCAATTGGTGGAAGTGGTTTTGGAACCAGCCGATAGCGTGGTACGTAAAAATCGTAGAAAACAAGAAGGTCTTGCAAAAGAAGTGGATCAAAGACTGGTTGCAATCAACAAAGGTGGTATCAACAAAACTAAAATTATGACAGCATATCGTGAAAAGTCATTGGCACTTTGCTGCTATTTGGAAACAAAAGAATCTGCAACGGTAAAGGAATTGCGTGAATTGGATGCAAAATATCCATCTTTAGTCCAAAGCAACCCTTATAAATGGTATCGACGTGTGGAAAAAGGTGTCTATACTCTTTCAGAAGAAGGAAAGTTGGCATTGGAAGAAGCAACTCATCAAAAGATAGTGAAATGGTATAGAGATAATCTATCTATTGGATAGGAGGTTTTGGCTATGAAAAAAACGCTTTTGTTTCTATGTTTGATGTGTATGTTGGGTGGTTGTGGTGAAGTAACGCAAGAAGTGGAAACAGAATCCATGACAGTAGAACAAGAAGTTGTTGTAGCAGAAGATATTTTTATTGTGGGAGATACCAAAGAGGATGTTACCTTCCTTACATCAGAACAAATGGAATTGGTAGAAGATGGTTTTGCTTATATGGAAGCCATGACCATGAGCATTGGTTGGTTGCCCCAAAAAGCATTAGATGGCAGTGGTGACAATGCTTGGATGGGTGAAGATTTTGTGGAAATCAATGGCTGGAACTATATTCCATATACTGACAATTTCTACACAGATTGGAATGTGTTTTATACAGACTTTACTTCCATATTGACACCTGAATATTTCAAAGAATTGAATACCAATTTTGACGATGATGTAGAATATCAGTATTATGAAAATGTAGAGGATATGTTGTATTATATGCCAGCAGACAGAGGTTCTCATATTTTGTATATGGGAAATGATATGTTGCGTTATGAGTTGATAGAAGCAGAGGAAACGGAAATTATCTTCAACTTGATTGGATATTATTGTGATTTTGAGGACTTGGAAAATGAAGATGGAAAAGTGGCTAGAACCATGGAACGTCATACAGTGGTTTTGCAAAATACAGCAGATGGTTGGAGGATTGCATCCTTTGATTTACCATATTAAAAGAAAAGCGATACCTGTAAAGGTACCGCTTTTTTTGTGATATTGAGATACAATTCTTTTTGGTGGCAGTTCAAAACGGGCGCCCACATAGGGACGCCCCTACAAATGCAGCACATTTCATGCGTGTGTCATCCTGAATGCAATGAAGGATCTTGTTTTATGCCAACATAGTTCTAATTTCGATTTTGTAGAGCATGATGCCTTTTATTTTTTTGATTCATTTATTTCTCAATGGTTTCATAAGAAACAGGTTCTGGTGTTTTGCCAGCTTCCAACTCTGGTACAAAACGATCCCAGAAATCATTGAACAAACGGAAGATTTCTTTACGTTTCGCATAGATGAATACCAAAGTGATGATGACGTACATTGCAGACAAAACATCTGTAAATGCCCAAAGCAAATCTGCTTCCAAATCATAGAAAGCAAGTGCTGGGAACATAAAGTAAATCATATAGATTGGTGTCATTTTTTTGTTCCAAGCAGTATCGCCAAAAGCGTAGTTTACAGATTTGGAACAGCTATAGTACATACCAATGATGGTTGTCCAAGCAAAGATGGTGATTGCAATTGCCATGAAATATCCACCCAAATTACCGTAAGCCACTTTGAAAGCAATGGTAGTCAATTGACCACTGGTGATATCAGGGAAATCGATATAAGAATTGGTGATGATGATGGTCAAAGCAGTTACAGAGCAAACCACGATGGTATCCAGGAATACTTCACCCCAACCCCAAGAAGATTGACGAACAGGATGGTCTGTTTTTGCAGCAGCATGAGCAACAATACCATAACCAGTACCAGCATCGTTGGAGTAAATACCACGAGCAACACCATAACGCACCGCATCACGAGCAGTTGCACCAGCAAAACCACCTACACCAGCCATAGGTGTGAAAGCACTTTTGACAATCAAAGACAAAGCAGCAGGCACTTGGTCAATGTACATAACCAAAACACCAAGACCAGCAAGAATGTAAAGCATAGCCATAAAAGGCACTGCACGCTCCATAATACGAGCAATTCGTTTCAAACCACCAGCAATGGTCAAGAAGCAAGTAAGACCTACGAACACAACAGAAACGATAGGTGGAATTTGGAATGCTTCATACAAAGAACTGGTTACAGATTCAGTTTGTACTGCGTTTGTCCAAGGTCCAAAGATGAACACAAAAACAGCAAGAATGACAGAACCAGCTTTCCAACCCAAAGCGTTTTTCATAACGAAAGAACGGTCACAAAGATATTCATCCATGGATTTTTCATATTTTACACGGTATCTTTGACCCAAGATGATTTCACAAGCTTTGGTACTCATGCCCAAAAGACCAGAAACCCACATCCAGAAGATGGCACCAGGACCACCCATGGTAACAGCAGTTGCAACACCACTGATATTCCCTACACCAATGGTATTTGCCATGGCAGTACAAGCAGCAGCGAACCCAGAAACAGAACCTTCACCATCGCCACCTTTGAACATCTTAGCAAATGTGTTTTTGAAATGAAACTTGATTTTTTTCATGTAGTAAAATCTGAATTTGATGGTGAGATACAAACCTGTACCACCAACCACTACTGTCATGGGTGTTCCCCATAAGAAATCAGACATTGCCCATAAAAGGTCTAACAAACTTTCCATGTTATTTCCCCCTTAAAAATAATAGAGTAATTAGTTATAAATGCATTGCTATTTGAAACAGCTTATATATTGTAATATTTTTTTCATGTATTTGCAAGGAATTGTACGTAGAAATATACAAGAAATGCTGATTTTTGATGGTGGGACAAAATCTTGTTCATTGGATTTGTCAATAAGTCACAAAAAAAGTTGAATTCCATCTGAAAAATATTACTTTACTTTAGTGTGGTAGTGTGATACTATAATGAAGAAGCTGGAAACGACATCAAAAAAGGTATGTAACAGGTTATGTAAAAAGGTATGTAAGAAGGGGATATGAATTATGAAAAAATATTTAGCAATTGTATTGGCAATGGTAGTCAGCGTTGGTGCTTTGGCAGGTTGTGGTAGCAGTGCAACAGAAACAGCAACAGAAGCTCCAGCAGCAGAAGCAACAGAAGCAACAGAAGAAGCAGCTCCAGCAGAGGAAGTAGCAGAAACAACCACATTTGTTGTTGGTTTCGATGCAGAATACCCTCCATATGGTTACATGAATGAAGCTGGCGAATACGTTGGTTTTGACTTGGATTTGGCTGCAGAAGTTTGTGATCGTTTGGGTTGGGAATTGGTAAAACAACCAATTGACTGGTCTGCAAAAGATATGGAACTCAACAGTGGCGCAATCGACTGTATCTGGAATGGTTTCACAATGACAGGTAGAGAAGCAGACTATACTTTCTCTGATCCTTATGTAGACAACAGTATCGTATTCGTAGTAAAAGCAGATTCTGGTATCGTTGAAAAATCTGACTTGGCTGGTATGGTTGTTATTACACAAACAGGTTCTTCTGCTTTGACAGCTTTGACAAATGAAGAAGACAATGACGAAAACTTGGCTTTGGCAGCAAGCTTCTCTGCTTTGGAACAAACACCTGATTACAACACAGCTTTCATGAGCTTGGAATCTGGTGCTGTTGATGCAATCGCTGTTGATATCGGTGTTGCAAACTACCAATTGGAATCCCGTGGTGATATCTTCGTAATGTTGGAAGAAGAATTGTCCAAAGAACAATATGGTATTGGTTTCCGTTTGGGTGATACAGAACTTCGTGACACAGTTCAAAATACATTGAATGAAATGCTTGCTGATGGTACATATGATGCAATCGTTGCAGAATATGGTTTGGAAGACGTAATCTGTATGGGTCAATAAGTTCAAAATAAATTTTATGTAAGAAAATAATAAAGTAGGGGTAGATGTGACATGCATCAACCCCTACATTTTCTGCGTATTTGGAAAGATAGATTTTTGAAATGGATAGGTGAAACATAATTGCTTGAATGGTAATTTGATACAAACCAATGGTGGCTTGTAGAGTATGATGCCCACATCATATCGTAATTCGCAATTTTACGAATATATATTTTATGGGGTTTTGTAGGGGTGGGTTTCCATGCCCACCCGCATATTCAAACCATTATGTTTCGCCTATAATGAATGTTTACAGTAGAGAGGAAGATTTTATGACAACAGCAGAACTAATGAGCATTGTACAACAATTGGCAAGTGGTATGAGTGCTTCCCTTTTGATTTTTGTTTTGACTTTGCTATTTTCTATGCCACTTGGCTTGATTGTAGCCTTTGGACGTATGAGCAAATGGGGTATTGGCAAATTCAAACCATTGCAATTATTGGCTAAAATTTATATTTCCGTTTTGCGTGGTACACCTTTGATGCTCCAATTGTTGGTGGTTTATTTTGGACCATACTATGTGTTTGGTATCAGTATGCCAAGAACATATCGCTTTGTTGCTGTTGTTTTGGGCTTCTCCATCAACTATGCAGCATACTTTGCAGAAATTTATCGTTCAGGTATCGAATCCATACCTGTGGGTCAATACGAAGCAGCATCTGTTTTGGGCTATAGCAAATCCCAAACCTTCTTCAAAATTGTATTCCCTCAAATGATCAAACGTATCATACCACCAGTGACCAATGAAACCATCACTTTGGTTAAGGATACTGCAATGGCATTCGTTTTGAACTACACAGAAATGTTTACTTTGGCAAAACAAATTGCAGCGGCACAAACCACAATTGTTCCTTTGTTTGTAGCAGGCTTATTCTACTTTATTTTCAATGGTATTGTGGCAATTGTAATGGAAAAAGTAGAAAAACGTTTGGATTATTACCGTTAACTCAAAATCAGGATTTTGAGTTGTAGACATAGGTATAAAAGACGATTTCCTCGTGCAAGTGCTTTTACAAAGCACCTAGAAATCACTTTTGTCCTCATCGGAAGTAAATTCCGACTGCGGATTTAAGTCTGCGACGCTAAAATCAAAAGAAAGGATGGGTTTTGATGGGTTTGAATTGTTATAGATAACTCGAAATCAGGAGGAGTATATATGAAGGTATTGGAAATCAATCATTGCAATAAAAGTTTTGGCGATAATGAAGTTTTGAAAGACATTTCTCTTTCTGTTTCTGAAGGACAGGTGGTGTCCATCATTGGACCATCAGGTTCTGGTAAATCCACATTGCTCAGATGTGCAACCTTACTGGAAACCATGGATGGTGGCGACTTGATTTATTTGGGTGACTATGCCACAAAGATGGATGCAGAAGGGAAAGCACAATATGGTACACCAGCAGAACTCAAAGCAATCAAAAAACATTTTGGACTTGTGTTCCAGAATTTCAACCTATTCCCACACTATTCTGTGATGCGTAACATTACAGAAGCACCGATTCTCATTGGCAAACGCAACAAAGCAGAAGTCTATGCAGAAGCACGTGTTTTGTTGGAGAAAATGGGGCTTGCAGACAAAGAAGATGCATATCCATATCAATTGTCTGGAGGGCAACAACAACGTGTGTCCATTGCTCGTGCATTGGCAATGAAACCGAAAATTTTGTTCTTCGATGAACCAACATCTGCTTTGGATCCAGAGCTGACAGGTGAAATTTTGAAGGTCATCAAAGACTTGGCAGCAGAGCATATGACAATGGTAATTGTAACCCATGAAATGTCATTTGCAAGGGATGTTTCCAACCATATCATCTTTATGGATGGTGGTGTTATTGTGGAAGAAGGCAATCCAGAAGATGTCATCAACCATCCACAAATGGAACGTACCAAAGCATTCCTTGGTCGCTTCCAACAATAATTTTTATGTAAATGTCAATAGGGCTGTCATTTTGAGGTGGAGCCGAAGAATCTTTTATAACAAAAGAGAAGATCCTTCGTTGCACTCAGGATGACAGACTTTTTTGTATTATTTTGTAGGGGACAGTCTTGACTGTACCGAATTTTGTAGTATTTTGGAGGAAATATGGAACTATCATTTATCAAATGCAATCCAACTGAAAATATGACCATTTTGGTGGAAACACCAGTTGCAGAAGCTTTGCAACGAGAAATTGGAGAACAACTCATTTCTTATGGAAGTCTTTTTGCAGAGCAAGCGGGATTCATACAAACACCAACCAATCCAAAAGCAGCTGCATGTTTGCGTATGATGGGTGGAGAATTTTGTGGCAATGCAACTCTATCTTTGGCTGCCTATATATTGGAACAGAAAAACTTGCCTGTGGGTGGTGTGGAAATGTTGTCTGTGGAGGTCATTGGTACAAAGGAATTGGTGAATTGTCAAATGACCAAATTGGAAAAGGGCTTTTCTGGTTTGGTGGATATGCCATTGCCTTTGTTTGTAGAAAAAAGAACATTTTCATTAAAAAATACAAAATATACATTTCCTGTGGTTGGTTTTGAAGGGATTTCTCATGTTGTTGTCGAAAAAGAAGTATGGGGCAACAATTGGAAAGAGATGGCAGAGTCTGCAACAAAAGAATGGACAGATGCTATGCCAGAAGCCTTTGGTGTTATGATTTGGGATGCAAAAAACAAAACCTTAGACCCTTTGGTGTGTGTACAAGGGAGTTCTCTTGTGTGGGAAGGTGGCTGTGGCAGCGGTACATCAGCTGTAGGCGCCTATTTGGCTATGGACAAAGGGGAATCTATGTCCATAGAATGCAGACAACCAGGGGGTGTTATGGGCGCATCTGTGGAAGTTGTGGATGGATGTATTGCAAAGGTGCAAATGAAAGGCAATGTATTCGTTGTGGCAAAGGGGACTGTATATCTATAAATGGAGGATATCCTTATGGAACATAAAGAGGAACATGAGTATAAAGAAGGTTATAAATATAAAGAAGATTATAAATATAAAGAAGATTATGAATATAAAGAAGGTTACAATGAATATTTGATGGATGAGCATAAAGGCACAAAATGGTATGATAAGGGCTTTGCTGTGTGGCTATTGTTGATTTTGGTACCCATTGTGGGGATTCCCTTTATGTGGATCAAAAAGAAATCCTATGGTTTTGTGAAGAAAATTATTTTAACCATTATTTTTGTGTGCTGGATTTTATTTGGCATTGGATTTATTCCTGCTTTTGCAATTTCCTTTACAGAATCCTTTATTTCATCATATGAAGAAGCATCTGGTGGCACAAAACAAATGGAAATTACAGAAGAAGTAGAAGAAGTGAAAGAAGATGAATCTCAAACCATTGGTGAAAAAAATGCTTTGGGTAGAGCAGAATATAGTCTTGGCAATTGGTGCTATTCCAAACAGTCTTTGATTGAAGAATTGGAATATGATGGGTTCACAGCAGATGAAATTGCATATGCAATGGAACATTTGGATGTGGATTGGATGGAAGAAGCTGTTTTTTATGCGCAGGCAGATGTAGAAACCTATTATTATTCCAAGGCTGGTGTTTTGGAAGATTTGAAATGGGCAGAGTTTACAGCGGATGAAATTGCCTATGCAATGGAATCTTTGGTGGATGTGGATTGGATGGAGCAAGCAGTTTTGTATGCGCAGTATTGTATAGAAAATTGGGGCTATTCTGTTGCAGGAACCAAAGAAGAATTGGAATACAATGGCTTTACAGCAGAAGAAATTGCCTATGCAATGGAATCTTTGGAGGATATGGATTGGAAAGAACAAGCAGTCTCCTATGCAAAGGATTGTGTGAAATATTGGGGGTATTCCAAAGTAGGCGTGCAAGAAGAAATGGAATACTATGGTTTCACAGAAGAAGAAATTGCCTATGCAATGGAGTCTTTAGCTGATGTGGACTGGATGAAGCAAGCTGCTTCCTATGCAAAGGATGCTGTAAAATATTGGGTTGCTTCCAAACAAGGAATTATAGATGATATGGAATGGGAAGGCTATACAGAAGAAGAAATTACCTATGCAATGGAATCTTTAGGGAATGTGGATTGGATGGAACAAGCATCCCTTTATGCAAAAGATGCCATGAAATATGGCTCCTATTCCAAGTCCAATTTGCAACAACAAATGGAATGGGCAGGCTTTACAGCGGAAGAAGTTGCCTATGGTTTGGCAGCTGTTGGATATTGAGTGAAAAGGGGATACATTTGGAAAAGAGGATGGGTATGAAACAGAAAAAAAGATTGCAAACATATATTTGTGTGGGTATGCTTGGTGTGGCACTTTGTTTTGGCATGACAGCATGTTCTTCTGGTGTGCAAGAAGAAGCAGTAGGAGAATTGCCTGTTGCAATAGAAAAAACAGAAGCAATGCATTTTGTAGAGGAGTATATGGAAAGCTATTGGTGCTCCAAAGCGGGTCTGGAACAAGAAATGGCAAACAATGGCTTCACAGAAGAAGAAATTGCAGAAACTTTAGCACGTTTGGAAATGGATTGGATGGATCAAGTGGTGGCAGTTGCCTATGAATGTGTGCAATATTCCATGTATTCCAAAGCTGGCTTAGAAAAAGCACTGGGTGACTATCGGTTTACAGAAGAAGAAATTGCTTATGCATTGGATACCATTGACATGGATTGGAACAACCAAGCAGTGATTGTGTTGGAAGAAACCATAGCATTTGGTGGCTATTCTCAACCAATGATTGAAGAAGATATGCGTAGTTATTACTTGTTCACAGAAGACGAAATTGCCTATGCAATGGATACAGTTGCTGTGGATTGGTTGGAAGTTGTGGTACAGGCAGCACAAAGCACATTGGAAATGGGTGGCACTTCAAAAGCAGGTCTTATGGAAACTTTGAAAATGCGAGAATTTACTGATGAAGAAATCACCTATGCAATGGAACAATTGGGTGTAGTGGATTGGAATGCACAAGCAAAAATGGCAGCAGATTCTTTGTTGAATTATGGCAGCAATTCCAAATCTAGCTTGGCATTGCAATTGGAGCAAATGTATTTGTTTACACCAGAACAAGTGGCATATGCTATGGATTTGATTGAGGTGGATTGGAATGCACAGGCAGCAAAGGTTGCAACACAATATGTAGACTATTGGTATTGTTCCAAAGAAGGTGTGCAATTGATATTGGAAGAAGGTGGCTTTACAACAGAAGAAATTGCCTATGCAATGGAATCTTTGGTAGACTTTGACTGGATGGCACAAGCAAAGAAAGTTGTGGATGAAAACCTAACATATATGGGTTGTTCCTTGGCATACTTGGAAGATGATTTGACAACAAAGATGTTCACAGCAGAAGAAATTGCATATGCTATGAGCGATTTGGAAGATGTGGATTGGAATGCACAAGCAGCAAAAGCAGCATCTGAATGGTCAGATTATAACGAGTTTACCACAGAAGAAATGGTAGCCCGTTTGCTGGAAGATGGATTCACTGCTGAAGAGGCAGAGTTTGGTGCAAAATCAGTAGAATAAGAATGACTTGAATGGGTGGATTTCGTGTCTACCCATTTTTTGTTTGCGGTTGATTCGTGAATCGCCCCTACATTGTCACATAGTTTGTATTTGCACCTGTAGGGGAGACGTTACGTCTCCTGTTTTGAAAATAGGTATTGTAGGGGCGTACCTGTGTGTACGCCCTTTTTCATCTGAAAATCAAAAGTCATGTCGATTTTTGCAACTACTTCCTAGATGTTCAAATACCAAAAGAATTTGTTCGATTTGCTCAAAACATTCATTATCTTCTAAATAGTCATTTTCTAAAATCAGTTTGATTTTTTGCAAAGCTTGGTAACTAGCAGACTCAATAAGTTTATTTGCATCTAATTGTAGATTGGGGAAACAAATGCGTATTTCTTCTTGTTCTAGAATTTGTGTGAGAATTTCTTTGTATAAGTCCATAGACACCTCCTAAAATAATCTAAATATGGGGAATATATCCCCTTAATATCGTAGATTATAACCCCCATAATGAAACTTGTCAAGAGGGGGTTATACTATGATTATTTTTGATAGATTATGGGTTACTATGGAAGAAAAAGGGGTTACTACTTATCAATTAAGAGAAAAATGTGGAATTGATAGCAAAACCATTCGTAGATTGAAAGCCAATGAAAATATGGAAACCAAAACATTGAATAAGCTATGCACTGTATTGGGATGTAAATTGGAAGATATTGCGGAGTTTATAGGAGAATCATAAAATATATTGATTTTTGTAGGGGCGACCAGTGGTCGCCCGTTTTCATCCCACCACAAAGGAGTGATTCCATTGTGGTTTCACTCCTTTGTCATATCTATTTATTTATTTTGCAAATACTCGTCAATGGCAGCAGCAGCAGTCTTTCCAGCACCCATAGCCAAAATAACAGTAGCAGCACCTGTAACAGCGTCACCGCCTGCATAGATACCTTCTCTGGTGGTTTGGTTGGTTTCTTCATTGACCACGAAACAACCTTTTCTATTGGTTTCTAAGCCTTTGGTTGTGCTTCTAATCAAAGGGTTTGGAGATGTACCAATGGACATAACCACTGTGTCTACATCTACAACGAAATTGGAACCTTCCACAGCAACAGGTCTACGTCTACCACTTGCATCTGGTTCACCCAATTCCATACGCAAACATTCCAAACCACAAGCTTGACCATTGCCATCATCTAAAACTTGTACTGGATTGCAAAGCAAGTTGAATTCAATACCTTCTTCTTTTGCATGGTGGACTTCTTCCAAACGAGCAGGCATTTCTGCTTCAGAACGTCTATATACAATGTACACATTTTCAGCACCCAAACGTTTTGCACATCTAGCAGCATCCATAGCAACATTACCACCACCAACAACAGCAACACCTTTGCTATTGCGAATGGGTGTATCGTATTCAGATATGTAAGCTTTCATCAAGTTGATACGAGTGAGGTATTCATTTGCGGAATATACACCAACCAATGCTTCACCAGGAATACCCATGAAGGATGGCAAGCCAGCACCAGTACCGATAAACACAGCATCAAATCCCATATCATCCATCAATTCATCTACAGACAAAACTTTCCCAATAACCATATTGGTTGCAATTTTTACACCCAATTCAGCCAAACCATCAATTTCTTTTTGTACAATGGATTTTGGCAAACGGAATTCAGGAATCCCATACACCAATACACCACCAGCTTGATGGAATGCTTCGTACATGGTCACTGAATAACCTTGTTTTGCCAAATCGCCAGCACAAGCCAAGCTAGATGGACCAGAACCAATGACTGCAACGGTTTTACCATTTTGAGCAGGCATCTCTTTCTTTTCTTCCACATTTGCCATATACCAGTCAGCAACAAAACGTTCCAAACGTCCAATTGCAACAGCTTCCCCTTTGATGGCACGCACACATTTTTGCTCACATTGTGTTTCTTGTGGACAAACACGACCACAAACAGCAGGCAATGCATTGGTGGAAGTGATCACACGATATGCTTCCAAGAAATCGCCCTTTGCCACTTCTGTGATAAACTCAGGAATACGTACATTCACTGGACAACCAGAAATACATGGTTTGTGTTTGCAATTGAGGCAACGTGTTGCTTCTTCCATAGCCATTTCAGCAGTATAACCCATAGCCACTTCTTCGAAATTTTTGTTTCTTATGTCAGGTGCCTGTTCGGGCATCTTGATTTTTTCCAAACTCATATTTGCCATGATACAAAATCCCCCTTATTGAATCAAATCTTTTGCCAATTTATCCATACGACAAGCATGGTCACGTGTCAATTCTGCTTCTCTTGCTTTGTAAACAGAATTACGGTTCATGAGCTCATCAAAATCAACCAAATGACCATCAAAGTCAGGGCCATCCACACAAGCAAACTTGATTTCGCCACCAACGGTAACACGACAACCACCACACATACCAGTACCATCAATCATAATGGGATTGAGGCTAACAATGGTTTTGATGTCATAAGGTTTTGTGGTCAAACAGACAAATTTCATCATTGGAACAGGACCAATTGCGATAACAGCATCATATTGGTTGCCAGCATCCACAAGTTCTTTGAGCTTGTTGGTTACAAAGCCCTTTTCACCAGCAGTACCATCATCGGTCATCAAATAGAAGTTTGTGGAAACAGCCTTCATTTCTTCTTCCAAAATAACAATATCTTCGTTTCTAAAGCCAGCGATGACATCCACTTCAACACCCATACTGTGCAAAGCTTTTGCTTGTGGATATGCAATGGCACAACCAACGCCACCACCTACAACAGCCACTTTCTTCATGTTGTCGTATTCAGTTGCAACGCCAAGAGGGCCAACAAAATCCAAGATGGATTCACCAATTTCTTTTGCACCAAGAAGTTGTGTAGACAAACCTACTTTTTGAAAGATGATGGTGATGGTGCCTTTTTCTCTATCATAATCAGCAATGGTAAGAGGAACACGTTCGCTGAATTCATCTACACGAAAAATGATGAATTGACCAGCTTGTGCTTTTTTTGCGATGAAAGGAGCTTCGATTTCCAAGAGTGTTACGTTGGAGTTCAGCTCTTTTTTATTCACGATGGGAAACATAAACAAACATCCTTTCTTTCTATATAATTTTGCAATAAAATTTGATATTGAGATAAAAAATCAATCAGGTGGATTGACTGAAATTCCATCATAGGGTACAGTAAGAATAGTTGTAGGAGGTGGATTCCTAGAAACCCATCAAACTGCTCATATAGTATACCATAAAAAACAATTGAACAAAAGAAATATCATACAATTTTAGAAAAAATAGATGAATTTTGGAGGGCAATATGGAACAAAATAGAGATGTACAAGATTTGGTTGCTGTCATCAAACAATTGCGTGGTGAAAACGGTTGTCCTTGGGATAAAGTACAAACCCATGAAAGCCTAAGAGAAGCAATGATTGAAGAATCTTATGAAGTGGTGGATGCCATCAACAAAAAAGATATGGCAAACTTAAAAGAAGAATTGGGTGACGTTTTGTTGCAAGTGGTGTTTCATAGCCAGTTGGCAGAAGAAGTAGGTACATTCACTTTGGAGGATGTTGTAGAAGGGATTTGCAACAAAATGATTTATAGACATCCACATGTGTTTGGAACTGTCAATGTGGATACAGCAGACGAAGTTCTAATGAATTGGGAGAGTTTGAAGAAAAAAGAAAAGAAAATCGCCACCCAAACACAGGTGATGCGGGGGGTTCCAAATGCGTTGCCAGCACTGACCAGAGCTCAAAAAGTCAAGAAAAAAGCAGCTGACGTTGGTTTTGATTTTGGAACACCAGAAGAAATTTGGGCAAAAGTGCTAGAAGAAATGGGAGAGTTTCAAGAAGCTGTGGACAAAAATATGTACACAAAAGAGGAAGAATTTGGAGATATTTTGTTCGCAATGGTAAATATTGCAAGGGTTTACAAAATAAATCCTGAGTTTGCCTTGACAAAAGCCACTGAAAAGTTTATAAATAGATTTGAACGAATTGAGGAAGGGCTTCTTTTTGAAGGCAAACAGTTTACTGATTGCACAAAAGAAGATTTATATTCTCGTTGGGACAAGGCTAAACAATAAACAACCCATGTCCAATGCAATTCGACATTAGGATGATTGATAATTCAAGGAGGAAATGAAAAAATGAACAAATCTGATTTAGTAGCAGCAATCGCAGAAAAAGCGGAAATGAGCAAAAAAGATGCTGAAAAATTTGTGAAAGCTTTTGAAGAAGTGATAACAGAAGAACTTACAAGCGGTGGTAAAGTACAATTGGTTGGTTTCGGTACATTTGATGTTGCTGAAAGAGCTGCTCGTGAAGGTAGAAACCCTAAAACAAACGAACCAATGCCAATTCCTGCTTCCAAAGCACCAAGATTCAAAGCTGGTAAAGCGTTGAAAGATGCAATCAACAAATAATTTTGGAATTACAATGCGCCTTTTCTTCGGAGAAGGCGTTTTCTTTTTAGAAAGGAGATCTGAATATGCGTGTAGATAAATTTTTGAAAGTATCCAGAATCATCAAAAGAAGAACCATTGCCAACGAAGCCTGTGATGCTGGACGTGTGCAAATCAATGACAAAATCGTAAAAGCTGGTGCAGAAGTCAAAGTTGGCGATATCATCACCATCCAATTTGGCACCAATATCACAAAAGTAGAAGTGACAGCACTGAAAGAATCCACCAAAAAAGAAGATGCAGCCCTGATGTATCGAGCAGTACAATAACAGCGAATATGTTTGCAATAATCACAATACCACAACGCATATATTTGCAGCAACCGTAATACCACATGCATATATTTGCCACCACTGTAGGGTAGGGTCTTGACCCTACCGTCAGGAATTGCCACAAACCATATATTCGCTACATATCTTCATAAATCCAAGCATATATATATCCTAGAGACTTGGATGACAAAGGAGATATGTATATGGCAGAAAATAAAACGAACCATCATCAT
Organism: Chakrabartyella piscis; assembly: GCA_030067835.1. Taxonomy (GTDB): domain Bacteria; phylum Bacillota; class Clostridia; order Lachnospirales; family Anaerotignaceae; genus Chakrabartyella; species Chakrabartyella piscis. The sequence goes on along the minus strand of CP092441.1, from coordinate 2,448,483 downwards.
TTTGTGCGTATGGAAAATCGTGAAGAATTGCAAATTGGTGGAGTACAAGAGGTGATTTCCTTCGATGAAGAAGGTGTTATGATGGAAACGATATGTGGTTTGCTATTGGTGAAGGGTTTGGGGCTTCATATGGGCAAATTAGACTTGTCTGTAGGGGAAGTGACAGTAGAAGGTACCATAGATACCCTTACCTATACAGAAGGCGGTGCAAGCGGTTCCTTCTTCAGTAAGCTATTTCGCTAAATGAGGTGATACTGTGATTTTATCCTTGGAAACACAGGTACAATTCTTTTGGTGGATGGTGGTTTTGGGTGGTGCTTTGGGCTTGGCTTATGATGGTTTGCGTATTTTGCGTTCTGTGGTGCCACACAAAGGATTTCTTGTGCAATTGGAAGATGGTATCTTTTGGTTGTGTGCAGGATTTTATTCCTTTTGGGTGATTTTGCAAAATCATTCAGGTGAAATGCGATTCTTTGTGATGCTGGGATTGTTTGGTGGTATGGTTATATATTTTAATGGTTTGAGTCATGGTGTCAGGTGGCTTGGTGAAGGTTGTTTGGGTGTTTTGCAAAAAATAATATTTCTTATATTGGAAATTTTGTGTACACCATTTCGATTGGTATATTTGTTGATTCGTATGCCACTACAAAGAATTGGCAGATTTTGCGATAAAAAACGTAAAAAATGCTTGTACTTTTGCAGAAATTATGCAAAAATAAAACTAATTGGAGTGGGTGCAAACGGGAAAACCTTTGTGAAACGAAAACTTAGATTTGGAGAAAAACCATATGAGCAAAAGACAAAATCAACCACAAATAAGAAATCAAAATCAACATCAAAAAGGAAAACGTAAACGTAGTATATTTTTGCGTGTTTTTTTGGTGATGTTCTTTTGTGCTGTGGGTATTGGTTGCTGGGGAGAATACCAAGAATACCAAACCATTCAAGAACAACGACTTGCAGTTGAAGTGCAAATGAAAGCAGAAGAAGACAGACAAGCAGAGTTGGAAGCAAAACGAGAATATTATGAAAGCGATGCTTATATTGCAGAGGTAGCAAGAGAACAGTTGGGTCTTTTGAAACCAGGTGAAACGGTGTATGTGAATCGCAGCAATTGAGTGTAGATATGTGTGTGTTTGCATAAAACAACTTTGTAATTTCGATTTATTCACCAAAATATGAAAAAAGGTATTGACAAAATCATCTGGACTTTTTATAATAATAAAGCCGAGTTGAGGCGGAGTAGCTCAGTTGGCTAGAGCACACGGTTCATACCCGTGGTGTCAGGGGTTCAAATCCCTTCTCCGCTATTTCGACAAATAATTGCATATTGTTTTGCAATGTATGGGAGTTTAGCTCAGCTGGGAGAGCATCTGCCTTACAAGCAGAGGGTCACAGGTTCGAGCCCTGTAACTCCCATAACATGAAATACGCAAAATAGATGTCATCGGCAGAAATGCCGATGATTTCGGCGTTTCTAGGGTTTTTTATCTCAAAAAAAGCCGTTTTTTAAAACATCATTTTCATAGATGTCATATTGCATTTTGCATACTACCACTGTATTTGAACCGATACAGTGGTTTTTTTGTACCCAAAATATAGAAACAAAACAATTTTAAATAAAAATTATCAAACCTAAAGAGCTGTTAAGTGTGAGGTCAACTATCCTCAACCTAACAGCTTTTTTTATTTCTCGGAAGGAGGATAGCAATGAATAAAGAACACAAATAAAATAACTACTGAACGAATAAAGGAGGAATTTGAATGAGATTACGAATACAACAACCAACAACAAAAAAGCAAATGGAAATCACCTTGCCAGCTACTGAAAAGCAACTGCAAACATATTGTGATGAGCTTAGTATCGACAACAATATGCAGAGCAGAACTATTGTCACAGAGATACCATTTGAGGATAAAATGAACACCATTCTTACAGGCAACCAATATAACCTCACAGAACTCAATTTCTTATTTCAAAGCGTAGATAGATTTACAGATGAAGAAATGAAGGTCTTTTATACGGTAGCGACAGCGAAAAACCTAACGGACATTAAGGACTTAATCAACCTGAGCTTTAACGAGCAGTGTTACAGCGTTGTGACCGATTTCAGCGACATTGATAGGCTTGGCAGAAAGTTATACCTCAACGAGAATGGAGCAGCGAGCGAGGAAGAATTGCAGAGTGTAGACGGGCAACAATATATCGAAAAAATGATTGCAGACAATCCCAATCCTTTGGTATCACCTTATGGTTTGGTATATCCGAATCAAAATCAATCGCAAGACATTTATTTTGGCAAGGCATTTCCTCAATATCTAAATGGATTTAAGGTTTTCGATGTGGCACTGAGAACCGATACCAGCGAGGAATATTTGGACTTGCCTTGTGAAGAAAGTGAAATTCAAAAGGCAATGGAGAGACTGGAAGTGGCGAGTTTAGACGATACATCCATCACGATTTTATATCACAACTTGCCCGATAAAATAGAAGATATTTTACATGAAATAGAATGCGATTTGCAGCCACTTAATGAGAGTGCAAAGACCTTGCATCAAGTGGGTGAACGAGAGTATGACTATCTGGAAAAGCTTGCTATTATGACAAAAATCAATACGGTTCAGGAGTTGGATACTCTGTGCCACTGTATGCACGAATTTGAGGTATTCCCAAACATCCACACACCAGAAGCCTATGGGCAGTACATGATTTGCGACAGTGGACGTTATGAATACGATGAAAACCTTGAGGAATACATCGACTTCAAAAGATATGGCGAAAATCGTATAGCGAATGAAGTTGGTACATTCACAAAACAAGGCTACATGACATACATGGGTTACAATCCAGAAATGGCTGAAATACTAAATCGAAACCTCAACATGAATATCCAGAATCAAACGTACAGTGAAACATTGAAACTGTATATGCCACTGAAAGTCGTCACTTATGAGGAAGAAAATGATTGGGGACAGTATGAAACTTCTGATTACGAAGAAGAATTAGACAGCTGTGAATTGTGTGGTTACGAAGATGAATTGGAGAATTTCATCAAGTCTTATGGCGATCACATTCCAGAAGAACGAGGGTTGATGGAATATTATGATACAAAGGATTCGGTCAATGCAAAGGTGGAAAGTTTCAAGTTTGAATTTGAACAGATGGATGGCAATGTATATGGTGTGGCAGCTTGCGAGTTGAAAGCACCACTGGATGCTACGGAAATGGCTACATTGAAAGAGTATATCACAGGTCAAGCGAGTGATGGTTTTGGTGAGGGATTGGAGCAAGAGGATTTTAACTTATGTGGTCGCAATGTGAATATCAGCCTATGGGATATCAACCGATATTTTTTACGAACTGCTGAAGAAATGGGTTTTCGTGAGCAGGTACAAAGAGATGAATTTGATATGATGATGCAATAAAAAAGCAACTGGAAATTATATTAGTGTCGGCAGAAATGTCGGCACTTTTTCTATGTCAGGAGGTAAATAATGAGAGGATTTCCAACAGAAAAACAAGTAGAAAAAATCAAAGCAATGTACCCAATTGGTACAAGAATCAAACTGATTTCAATGGATGATCCATACAGTCCAATTGAAGTTGGAACAGAGGGCGAAATTACAGGCATCGATGATGCTGGAACATTTCTTATGAAGTGGGACAACGGAAGGACATTAGGTCTTATCCCATTCGAAGATAAATTCGAGGTTCTGTCAATGCCAGATGAACCAGTGGCAACACAATCAAGGGGAATGGGAGGTATGAGTCTATGAAACTAGACATTACCCTATCCAACCCAGAAACCAAGCAACGATTGGACATTGATTTACCAGCAAAGTATGGTGTCATCGAAGATGCACTGCTTCGTCTGAATTGTGATGAAACGCTTAGTGCTAGTGGAAGAATTTTAGATGGCTACAATCGAGGAATAGTAGCTTTCTACTTTGAAAAGTGCAATGTTTTTGAATTGAACTACTTAGCAAGCATGATAGAAAACTTTGAGTATGATCAAAGTAGCCAGTTCATTGGTGGCTACTTCATTATGGATCAGAAAGAGCCGATGGATGTTCGCAAAGCCATCAATCTTGCAATGAATATCCAAAGTAACAACCTTGTAGTATCTCAGCCAGCAATGGACGAATATGACTTGGCAAAGTTTTATCTCGAGAATGACTTGATTCCAGAAATTGCAGGTGTCAATGATGAAGTTTATGATTGGATTGTGGAACACGCAGATTTACAGAGTCTTGGCGAAGAAATTTCCCAGAAAGAAAATGGCACCTTCATCAGTAGCGATTATGTCACGATGGAAGAATTGGAAAGTTTATATGAAGGTGATATGCGAATGCCAGAGAGCGAAACCTATATTTTTCAATTGGAAGTTGGGGTGCAAACAGAGCAAAAAAATGATAAAAGATATACCTTGCAACTGCCAACAAGCAATGCGGAGTTTCGCCAGATGATGAATGATTTTGATGTGACAGATGTAGTAAATTTGAGGTGTTATCAATTTGCAAGCATAGTGCCGCAATTAGAAAATATGGACTTTGGGATGGAGGATATTAAAACATTGAACGAACTGGCAGCATCCATTTACTGCTTCAAAGAACTGAATGAATTAAACACCTATAAAGCGATGGTGGATGCAACAGAATCTGTGAATCTGGAAACTGCACATCAGCTTTGTGAATATGTGGGTGAGTTTACATTGCAATCAAAGGATAGAAGTTATGCCGATTATGGAAGGAGTAGATTTCAAAATGTGTTGCCAGATGAACTATTGGAATGTTTGGATACCGAAGATTATGGTAGAAAAATTGCCGAGAAAAATGGTGTGAGTATGACCAGCTATGGGGTGTTGGCTCCCAGAGATGGAGTGCCACTGATGGAAAAACTGACACAACCGAAAGTGGTGCAATCCCAAGGAGTGAAAATGGAACAAAGTATGTAAATAGAATAGTAAGCAGAATAGTAACCCATAAGACCGTGTGTTTCGCTGTACCCAACAGCAAAGCCGCGGTCTTTTTTTATTTCAAGGGAATGGAAAGGAGTAGACATGAACGAATTACAGATATTTCAAAATGAAGAATTCGGTGAAATTCGCACAACAAAAGATGGGAAAGGAAATATACTGTTTTGTGGCACAGATGTAGCAAAAGCATTGGGATATTCGGTTCCGACCAAAGCAGTCAATACACATTGCAAAGGGGTTTCCAAAATGGAAGCCCCTTCAAAAGGCGGAAATCAACAGATGTTATTTATTCCAGAATCCGATTTGTATCGTCTGATTGTCAAAAGTAAACTGCCTTCTGCAGAACGATTTGAGTGTTGGGTGTTTGAAGAAGTTTTGCCTTCCATTCGCAAATATGGCGGCTATGTGACAGAAGAAACCCTAACAAGCATCTTCAACAATCCAGACAACCTACACGTTTTTCTGGCAAATATGCTCAAGGTATCTGAGGAAAATAGAAAGCTGAAACAAGAGGTTGGTGAGTTGCAAACCAAAGGCGAATACTTCGACAACTTGATAGATACAGGGTTGTCAATCAACTTCCGAACCACTGCAAAAGAGATTGGTGTGAAGCCGATGTTCTTAATTCATTTTCTGTTGGAGAATAAATATCTTTATCGTGATGTAAGAAAAGTTTTACTTCCCTATCAACATCATGTGGAAAGGGGACTTTTTGAAATTGTGGAGTTTTGCAGAAATGGACATACAGGTGTACAAACCTTGGTGACAACAACTGGTAGGAATTATTTTTTACAACTGTATTTAGATGGTGATATGGATGTTGGTGAGAATTGAAAAAAGATAAAAGCTGAGGTGATTTTTATTTGAAAAAAAGTATTATAGCATGGGTGGGTGGCAAGTCGAAGCTCATGTGGATCATCAATCTTCTGGCACCAAATCGATACGAAAGAAGCATTGACGTATTCGGTGGCAGTGGCACTGTCACGTTGAATCTTGCGTGTACCACTGCAAATCTTCGTGTGTACAACGATTTCAATGGGAATCTCGTAAATTTGATGCGTTGTGCAAGAGATAGACCATTGGAGCTCATTCGTGAGATTGGTTTTTTGGCACTCAATGCACGAGATGATTTTGAAATGTACAAAAAATTCATAGAAAAGGATGAGTTCTCGGAGTATGACCTAGAAGAAGAACTGAAACTGACGGAGATTATGTTTGAACAGCCAAAAGCGAAGGAATTGAAAAGGTTGCTCATCAAACAAAGCGAGGAAAAAGACATCAAACGTGCTGCAGCATATTACAAGTTATTGAGATATAGTTTCAATGCAAATGCAGATACCTTTGGTGGAAAGAAATGTGACGTGCGTAGGTTTTTTGTAGACATCTGGAATTTTTCTAGAGCCTTCAGGAATATCACAATCGAAAACAAGGACTTTGAAGCACTCATCAAGCAGTACGATAGAGAAATGGCGTTTATTTACTGTGATCCACCATACTATGATGCGGAAAGTTTCTACAAAAATGATGTGCCATTTACAAAAGAGGATCATGTCCGCTTGCGAGATGTGTTGCATGAAGCAAAAGGGTATGTGATGGTGAGTTACAACAACGTACCAGAGATTTTAGAACTATACAAAGATTTCTATATTTACCATACAACCAGATCCCATTCCATGAGCAAAAAGAAAGGGGAGGTTTATGAAGAATTAATTATTATTAACTACGATATAACGAAATATGTGAACAACGGAAGCTACCAAATGCAATTGTTTGGTGGCTTTTCTTCTGTTCAAAATGAAGGAGAATATTCTTTGCTACATTCTCCAAGTCAACCATTAAGAAGATGAAGAAAGAAAGAGGTATCGAAATGAAGAAAAATAAACAAGAAATGACTATGCAACAAGAAATGACTACAAAAACAAAGTTCAGTAACGAGGTAACAGTGCAGATTTTTGATGCTGTGATGCTATTGCGTAACACAAATTTGACAGCATTGGAGATGGTGGAGATCATTTCCACGTTGGAAGATGTATTAAGCCAATACCAACGAGATCTTAATCACAACCTTTGCGGTTTATTTTCCCATCATCCTTACCAAAAATCCTCACCGATATTTCCGATATCGCCTGCGGTTTTTGGCAATTATGATGAAAAAATCTCCTCGCAAATTTTGCAATCAGAACTCATTGGTATTGTCTTGGACGATTTATACAATGCACTGGTCGAAGCATTTCCGCAAGATGAACTATGCGATGATTGTGCTTTCTGTGATGGGTATTTGGAAGATAACGTCAATGTACCTGATTGGGCAAAGGTTGAAGCTGGCATTGCACCAGATGCCAAGCTGTTTCTTTGCGTAGAAGAAGGTAGCGGACACATTATGTTGGAGCCTACGGAATACAAACATGACATTACGGATATTGACGAAGATATGCGTATGCGATTGGTGGATATGGGGATTTGTCTTGGTGAAATGAACGAAAGCATTATGGACGAGGAAGTGATTTATCGTGGGTAAAGCATTTGTGGAAGTATATCCCTATTCTCGTAATGAGGTAAAACGATTGGAAGAAGTGGAACGATGGGAGCAAAGCCATCAAGAGAACATTGCTTGTAAAAATTTCATTGAGAAAACCATTGCGGATAATTATAAGGATAATCGTTTGCATCAAGATTCAGCCAATGAGGTGATTGAGCAGTTCGGTTACAAACGCACTGCCTATGTATTGGCAAACTCCATCAATCACAAAAGTAGCGATGGCAGATTTTCTCGTGGAAACAAAGAATGGGCAAAGAATGTATATATTCCAAAAGAGAAAGACCATTTGAATGCAGACTTTGCAGTGGACTCACACCCAACTTTGCTGGATGGTTTGGTAGGTCAATACCATCGTGCGTATGACAAGTTGGAGATGTTCGATATTTCTCAAATTGATATGGAAGATGGATATTATGAAGGGAAAGTCATTGCGGTGATACCAACGGAATTATCAGAAGAATACTTCAACCAAAGGGATCAAATTTATGTTGCAACCAGTGGGTTTGGCTGTGAACCAGATAAGGTTGGTCGAGCGGTATTTGCCACCTGTCTTGGTGATGGAGTTAGGGTTCGATGGGATAGGTCACAAATCTTAGGAGTGATCAAAGAGGAATATATTCCAGAGTATGCCAAGCAGAAGTTGGAAGAATTGGGCTATGGAAATGGTGTAGAAGGAGTTCCAGATATTCCAATCAAATCAAATTCTCATGAACAAAGTTTTTAAGAACGAAGCAAGGGTGAACCAAGAAAGAAACAACAAACAATGATAGAAAGGGAGAATTTATATGGGAGAAAATACAAGAGAAAAACAAAGATACACAGCACTAGACTTGATTACATTTATCGAAGAAATGGAAGAATCCATTGGAAAAGCATATGAGGTGTTGGAAGAAAAATTCAGTTGCACAACGGATTGCACAGGCTGTCAATTTTGCGAAACATTTGCTGATGATACGGTCCATGTACCTGATTGGGCAAAGCTAGAAGCAGGATATTCTGCTGATACGAAATTCTTCTTTGCTGTGATGAGTGAAACAAAACAAATCGTATTGGAGCCAGCGGAGCATACACATGACTTGGGTGATGTTTCAGAAAATATGCAACAACGATTGGCGGACTTTGGCATTTGCCTTGGGGAATTGAATGAAAGCTTGATGAAAGATGAAGTGATTTATGAAGAATGAGATATTGCCATGATAAAAAGGAGGTTTCCAATGAGCAAAAGAAAATTCAAAGGCAAGTTTTCAGCAAAGCCAGTGCAAACACAAGCAAAGGTGCAATTCCACAAGCGTTGTTCCCCAAGAAGGCGTAGCAAAGGACAAAAGAAATGAGGAGTGAACCATATGAAGCGTATCGCAAGTATATTTATGATGAGTGTATTATGTGCAACTACAGTGTTTGCTAGTGCATCAGTACCCAAAGATGTGGAGCGTCAAAACATTGATGGCACAGAATACATCACAAAAACATTTGAAGCCACCACGGACATTGAGTCAGAATCTTTGATTGAATCTGATTTCACCGATGGTGGTTTTTTATTTTCCTATGAAACTGTGGAAAAAGTGGAAAACGAAGGCACAACAATAAAGGCGGTTACGGAATCAGAAGTTGTGGAAACCCAGTCGGATCAGTTGGAGGACATCATCCGATTGTTCCCACAAACAAAGCCATATGATGCAGACGGATTTACAGGCGAGTTGACACTCAATGCCAACAGCATCACAACCGAAGCAATCGGCTACGAAACCAGCTATTACACCATTACGGACACAAAAGAAATCCCGGGGCTTATGTACCCCGATCCATCCTATGTACCGCAAACCAGTTTGAAAAATGGCACAACATTGCCACTGACAGACATTCAGTTTGATGTTATGGCAACCAGTTTGAGTGGCGATAGCCTTGTGCCAACGGAGTACAAAGCAGTGGGAACCTATTCCAAAACATTCTCCAAACAAGTGCCAACAGGTTACACTTCCAAAGCGATATACGAGGGGGAAGTATCCAAGAATCAAGTGGATACAGTGACTTATATCATCACCTATGTGGGTACAAAAATGGATGATGGATTGCCCTCATATTTAATTGCCATTTCCTGTGTGGGTGGTTTGTTGATTCTTGGTGGACTTGGATTGTTAGGGTTTTTATATTTGAAATCCAAGAAAGGTGTGGATATTTACAACTTGATTGATGGAGAGTATTTCTGCCTTGGAAAACAATCCATTGACGTAAAAAATCCTTTAGTGGATTTGAACGAATTCGAGGACATGATCCAATCCCATACATTCCGTTTTATTTTGGATAAGAAAGTTGCAAAAGAGTTGTATGGTAGAAATATTTCCATCACCTTAAAAGATATGACCGTCAAACATATGGTCAAAAAACGCAACCAAGAGTATGAATTCGAGCTGGACATGGGAGGTGTTTTGGATGTGGAATAAAAGAATGAAAAGGCTTTTGTTGTTACTGCTTTGTTGTATGATGTTGCCCATTTCTGCTTATGCCTTTGGGGAATCTTTGGAATACACCTATACAACAGAAAATCCAGAAGAATTTGTCATCGGTGGCACGTCTTTTCTCAACTTTGGTGGCGAAGTGGCAGACTATCTATATGACATTTACGATATGACACCACAAACAACCTACACATCGGAGTATGGTACAAACATCATTGTGCCAAGTGAGGAAACAGAGAATTACACCACTTATGCACCGAAAAATTCACCTGTCAGTGGTACCTATGTGGCAAGTTCCAGTGGAACAATCACAGGGCAGTCGACCAGCGAATACCAATATATCTCAGAAACCACTGAGTACGAATCCTATAACCTGTTTCAAACCACAGGTATTGCAGATGTGCGAAACGAAGATGGTAGCATTGGAACGCTCACCATTGATGCAATTGATTTGAAAGTCACTGCCTATGATGGTGATACCTACGAAGCAATGGCAAAAGGCATTGGACACGTTGCGTCCACATCTGCTTGGGATGGGAATATTGGTTTGCTTGGGCATAATCGAGGTACAAACGATTACTTTGGTGATTTAGAGGACTTGGAACTGGGTGACATCATCGAATACAAAACAACCCTTGGCACAAGAGAGTATGAGGTGGATTTTATTGGTATCATCTCCGATACGGATTGGACAAAGTTGCAATACACTGTTGATAATCGTATCACCTTGATTACTTGTGTTGCAGATCAAAGTGACAAAAGATTGGTGATACAAGGGGTAGAAATTGATTGAGTTTTCCCCATAGCTATTGCAACCAACTCATGGTAATGTGTAAGTCAAAAGGAACTGATCATATGAAAAAACAACTTGCACTTACACTTGCCATGATAATTGCACTTAATACACAGGTTTTGGCAGCAGAACGAAATATCATTGGTGGTTATGGATTATATAACCATTTGGGAGAACGGATTGGAGAGGTATTGCTCATAAACGAGAATGGAACTATCATTCACGAGCAAAAGTTGGAAGAAGTTGAAACAATGCAAATAGAAACACAGAAAGTGGAATTGCTAACCGAGCCACCAGAAGTAGGCATTGTACTGGGAAACATTATGAAAGAAGGTGAAAACCTACCACTGGATTACGCATCTAGCTATACCGAGCCATATGCCACCTATTCCCTTGGGCAATGTGCTTGGTATGCCAATGGGCGATTGCGAGAAGTAACCAACAAACAAGTGCATATCAGTGGTGCAGCCAAAGGGTGGATTGCAAAAGCTGAAGAAATGGACGAATTTCTTATGGAATATGACATCAATCAACCACAAGAACATTCAGTAGCGGTATACATCCCAATAGATGCAAATGATACGCACCCAGGTCATGTGGTATTCATTGAATATATCGAAAGGGATGCTGCTGGTAATCCAACCTACATTTACTACACAGATGCAAATGGAAAGTACGATACAGAACTGGATGTATTTACACCAAATGTAGATGGTGTGGTGAGAAAGGAAAGTTTCGAGGAATTTAGCAAGGATACAAACTTGAGATTGTCTGGATATGTTTCCGTCAATCTTAATGAGTGAATAACAAATGAAATAAATAGTTGAATCAATCAATATAACCATCACTAAGACCTTGTAAATCGAGGTCTTTTTTCTTTGGAAAGGATGATAAAATGAGAAATCGAAAATGGATTTGCGTGTTGTTGTCGATGATTTTGATGCTTTCATCGGCATTGACTGCTTTTGCAGGCACATCATTGGATACAGCACTGAACAAAGTGAATCTCTATATGAAAGCTGAAAAAGGTGCACAGCTTATGACATGGAAAGGCATCATTGATGCAGATAACTTCGCAACAGCAATGATTGTGTATGAAACTGAGGATGGCGAAGAATTGCCAGCTTATTGTGCCAACCCAGACAAGCCAGGGGTGGAAGAAATGGCAAGCCATACCTACGATGTAGACGTGGATCAGTTGGATCAAAATCCAGAAGTTTGGGGTGTCATTACAAATGGCTATCCCTATAAATCTCCAGCGGAGTTGGGTGTCAGCACAGAGTACGAAGCCTACTATGCAACTAAAATGGCGGTATGGGCAGTGGTGCATGACAACTATAGTGACTTGGATGATTGGGCAGCCAATGGTAGCCAAAACACAGCGGTGGAGCAAGCCATGAAAAACCTTGTTGCCATTGGACGTGCCAATGAGTATGTGTACAATACTTGGTTGGCAACCACACCCACATCACCAACTTTGCAAGAAGAAGGTGATTACTACACACAAACCTATGAATTGACATCAAATGTGGAGTTGGAAAGCTATTACATTGTGCTCAGTGGTGATGTACCAGATGGTACAGTGGTACTTTCGGAGTCAGGGGAAGAACAGACGGAGTTTGATGGCACAGAGAATTCTTTTTCCATTCAAATCCCAAAGGATAGCATCACAGAAGAAGGGACTTTCCGAGTTTTGGTGAAAGCAACATTGGAGAATAAGTCAGTTATGTATGGAAACTCACATGATGATACGCAAGATTATTACGTTGCACCAATGCCAACATACAATGGGGATTCTTGGGTAGATATCACCTATTCTGCTGACGAGGGCGCACCGCCAACAACAGACACAACCGATCCAGATGATCCTACTACCACAACAACAGGCTTGAACATTTTGAAGGTGGATGCTGGAACAAATGATGGACTTTCTGGTGCGGTGATTCGTGTAACCAATGCCACAGGCGGAGTCATTGGCACATATGTGACAGATGATAGCGGTAGCATCAATATCCAAGACTTGCCAACGGGTGCTTATTATATTGAAGAAATTGTAGCACCAGATGGTTACGTTTTGGACGATAATCCTCATCAAGATGTGGTCTTGGAAGAAGATAGGGACACCACGGTCACTTTTGCCAATGAGCCAGAAAGCAGGTTGGAAATCACAAAAGTGGATGCAGATACTGGTGAAAATAGCCACCCATCCATAGCCCGTACCACGGTTTTTCAGCCTTACAAGCTCCGATTACTGCGTTATCCTCAATCACCGTACCTTTTGGGTACGCCTCAATCGTCTGCCTTGTTCTCGAAGATTGTAAGGCTGAAAAACTTCTGCGAACAAAAATTCTCTTATTTTGATGAATTTCGATGAAGAGGAGGATGGCATAGCCGAAGCTCTGGTGACGACGATGAAGAAGAAAGTCGCAAAATAAGAGGATTTTTGCGGGTACGGGCTATGGATGGGTGGCTAAGATGGTGCAATATTCCGTGTGGCTTTGGACGATGGCAGCAATTCCTTTGATGTGCAAACGGACAACAGCGGTGTTGCCTATCTTTCCAACATGAAATCTGGAACTTATACAGTGACAGAATTGGTTGCACCAGATGGATATTTGTTGGATGATACACCACAAATCATCAAGTTAGTAGCCGGGGAAATTGCAACACTTACCATGCAAAATCAAGCAGAACCAGGGCTTTTGGTACGAAAGGTTGACGAAGATACAGGAATGCCACTTGCAAATGCAGTGTTCAATATTGCAAAGAAAGGTGAAACCACAATCCACGAAATGACAACAGATAAATCGGGCGAAATTCGTTTGGAAGGTTTGGAAGAAGGGTGGTATACCATCACAGAAACTGCTCCACCAAAGGGATATTTGTTGGAAACAGAGAGCAAAGATATCTACCTTGAGCCAAACAAGTTGGTGGAAGTCATGTTTACCAATCGTTTGCGACCATCTTTGCAGATTATGAAAATTGATGCTGTGACAAATGAACCTTTGGCTGGTGCAACATTCAAAGTTACCAAAACGGAGGATATGACAGTCAGCGAGTATGTCACCGATAGCACAGGTACAATCGTCATCAGGGATTTGGACGAAGCTGTGTATACTGTGGAAGAAATCTCTGCTCCAACAGGGTATATCTTGGATACCCAACACAAGGATATTGCTTTGGAATGGGGCAAAACAAAAACTTTGGTCTTTGAGAATACAAAGAATCCTACGCTGATTGTCACAAAAATCAATGGATTGACCAATGAACCCATTGCAGGCACTGTATTTGAAATTCAATATGAAAATCCAGATGGTGGCATTGAAAATCTAGGCACTTACAAAACCGATGCCAGTGGCAAAATCGTCATTGAAAATGTAGAGAGTGGTTGGTACATTGTGACGGAAACCATACCAGCCCAAGGATTCAGTTTGCCATCCAATCCCACAACACGCATTTATCTGTCAGAGGGCGAAAATGCCTATTTGACCTTAGATAAAACAGAAAGTGATGATAGTCAATCCAATTCACTGACAGCAACGGATACAGAATTAACATCATCCGATACAACACCAATCATTACAAGTGGAAGTGACTATACAGGTGGTGTGACAAACTATCCTTTGAACAGCATTGTCATCAAAAAAGTGGATGCAAATACTTCTGAGATGTTGGCTGGTGCAGTCTTTGAATTGCGTCAAGTTTCGGAAGATATTTCTGGCAACTCAGGTACAATCATTGGTCGATATACCACAGATAATTCAGGGATTGTTGTGGTAACAGGCTTGACCGCAGGTGCATATATCGTGGAAGAAGTTGATCCACCAACCAACTACTTGCTATCAGAAAATAGCCAACAACAAGCATGGTTAAAGGCAGACGGAACGAGTATCGTAGAAATGACTTTTACCAACTATCCATATGGTTCACTTCTCATCAATAAGGTGGATGAAAACGATGGTACACCTTTGGCTGGTGCAGTGTTCAAGGTGACAACAGGTGATGGCACACTTGTGGGCAGTAGCAATGGGGAATATACCACAGATCAAAATGGTGAAATCCTGATTCCAAATTTGAAGCCAGATAGCTATGTGGTGACAGAAATCCAAGCACCATCAGGGTATGTCATCAACTCAACAGCTAAGACCATTGACATTGGTACAGATGGCAAAACCTATGAATTGACCTTTTCCAATCAACCACTCAGTGGCTTGAAAATCATCAAACTGGATAGCGAAACCAGAGAACCACTTGCAGATGCAGAGTTTGAGGTACGCAAGCTGAATGGGGAATATGTAGGTGATTACAAAACAGATTACAATGGCACATTTTTCGTGGAAGATTTGGAAGATGGATTTTATGAGGTGACAGAGCAGAAAGCACCGACAGGCTATCATCTGGATAATGAACCAAAGATAGTCGAGGTGAAAAGCACACAAGAAACGGTTTTGGAAGTGTTGAATGAACCTTATTCTGACCTTGTCATTGAAAAGATTGATAGCCAAACAGGAGAACCCATTAAGGGCGTAGAGTTTTTGATTACCAAACTGAATGGGGAAGAAATTGGCTACTATACAACAGATAAATATGGCTTGATTACAGTAGAAGGCTTGGCATCTGGTGATTATATCTTGAAAGAAACAGAAGCAGCAGATGGCTACAAAATCGAAGATACTGCAATCGAATTCACTATGATAGACGGACAACGAACAACAGTGGAAGTGGAAAATACACCAATGTCCTCCTTGTTCATTCGTAAGATTGATAGCGTAACCAAAGAGGGTATTGGCGGAGTAAAGTTCCTTTTGTACGATGCAGACAATGATCCAATCGGTGAATACGAAAGTGATAACAATGGGTATGTATGGCTGGACAAAACCTTGGAAGATGGCAAGTATAAACTAAGAGAAATTGAAGCAGCCGAAGGATATATTGGTGATGATGAAGTGAAAACTTTCTGGGTTAAGGAAGGAAAAACTACGGAAATCATTTGGGAAAACACACCACAAGCAGGTCAGATTGTAATTACCAAACGATCTTCAGAATACAACGAATTGACAGGCTTGCCAGCAGGCTCATCCCTTAGTGGTGCAGTGTTTGAGATTTATAACATCACTGGAAACTTGGTGGATCAAATCACATCTGATAGCGATGGTGTGGCAGCATCCTCACTTTTGCCAGTGGGTGTCTATACCATCAAAGAGGTTTCTGCACCGAGATACTATGCACTGAATGATACAATGTTGTTGGCAGAGATTAGACACAATGGAGATATCATTCGCTTTGAAGTGTTGAACAGTAGCATAGATTTGGATTTGAGTATCCAGAAAAAAGGACCAGTTCAGATTATGCCATCTAGCACCATTCACTATGAAATTTATGGTGTGGAAAATGGTTCTTCTGGTAGCATAGAAGATTTCTATATCCACGATAGAATCCCAACAGATGCCACAAGAATTCTCAAAATCACAACCGGTACATTCAATGAACGTGGGTACTACACAATCACCTATAAAACCAATTATCGTGATTATATGGTGCTTGCCGATAACTTGCTGACGGAAAATGATTATGAGTTTAGCTTACATTCCAATGTGCTTGGTTTGCAAAATGGCGAGTATGTAACTGATGTGCGTTTTGAGTTTGACAGCGTTGGCTCAGGCTTTGCCCAAACAAAAAACATTAGTGTATTTTGTCAAGTGTTGCCAACTATGCCTAGTGGGTATCAAATCATCAATCGTGCAGAAGTTGGTGGACGTTATGGAAATGAATGGGAATCCAGAACAACCAGCTGGAACACCACTGTATTTGGACTCAATCCAACCTATGTAACATTGCCCCAAACAGGGTATTGATGAATCAAACAAGAATAGCATAACTTAAAAATGGCTATGGGACTTCAGATTTTGAGGTTCCATAGTTTTTTAAAAGAAAGGTAGTGAATATATGACAAAGAAAAAAAGAATGATGTTGTATTTCGGTGTTGCTGTTTTGGCTGTAATACTGATTTTTTTATTTGCAAATGAAGTATATGCAGCAGATGTTTCTGGCGCTATTGAGGAAACTTGGAAAGCAGCAGCACTGGAAATCAAAGAGGTGACCAATCAGGTTATCTTCCCTGTGGTGGATATGATTCTGGTGATTGTGCTGTTTGTGAAACTTGCAGTAAGTTATTTCGATTACAAAAAACATGGTGAGTTTGACTTTATGCCACTTGCTATTTTGTTCTTTGGGTTGATGTTTGCCCTGACAGCACCGCTTTATATTTGGGATATTTTAGGGATTTGATAGAACAAAACCCACAGCACTTAATATGTTGTAGGTGTGTTTTATGATTAGATGGATATTTGGTATTTGGCATAGAATTATGAATTGGCACGTTTATTAGCAATCTCAAAAGCACGCATATCTCCACGTCCCCAAGTTGCAGTTAGTTTCAGTGAGCATATTTTCCAATTGCCATTTTCTTTTTTCAGTTTGTGCGTATAATATCCGCCAATAGTTCGACCGATTTCACTTGTGCCTTCCTGAACAAAATGTTCAGCTTGCATATAAACTACAGTATTTGCAGTGTCACCATTGATATCAATTACAAAATTTGTTAACTGATGTTGTGTAACATTAAACCCTGGTATTAGAGAAGTCACTTGTCCAATATATTGGTCATTTGTCACTGTCATAGAAGGACCTCCAGATGTAGTGAAGTCGATGTAGACTTCATCGGAGAGGATGGATTTTAACAAATCCCAATCACGTAGGTCAGCAGCTGTTGCATATTTCAAAATGGTTTGCTCAATTAAGGCTTTATCATAAAGCCATTTGATGGTTTGCTCTGTATTCATAAATACCTCCCAAAGTTATATTTATAGTTCAGTATCACCAAAACAGTGGGAGATATACGAAGTGTTATGTATAGAAACTTGTCAATTGGGTTTCTTTTGTAAAATACCAATCTAATATAAGTATCTTTTGGGATGTTTTAGGGATTTAGCAAATTATCGCAATTTCCATAAAACAAAGTCTATTTTCTTAATATCGCTTATGGTTGAATTAGGAAATTGAGCATCAAATTTTTGGAGTAATTCTGTGCACTCACTTGTCCCCATAAAAGACTGATAACGATTAATAATATCGTCGTATACGGATATTGTTTTTTCGATTCTATTTTTAGCGGATGGATATGGCAGTTTTAGACCGAAATTTTGCAAAACAAATTTATCTAATATGGGATAGGTTGGATCAATAGTCGCTAGCATTTTACTAGAAAAAGATGCTTCGACACGATTTGTTTCATTGTATAATGTTTTTATTATAGTGGAAAAATCTGGTGATTGTGTTTTTAAAGATTCAAACAAAGAAAAATAAAGGGTGTAGAATTCTTGCGAGCGTTGTCGCATCTTGAAGAAACCATTAAATGCTTTTTGGAATTCTTTATTTGAGGATAAATCTGTGTTATGAACTTGGCTTACAATAAATTCATATTTATGTAGATCGGATTCAAGGTTTTGCAGTATCAAGTCAATAGATTTGATATCCATATTAAACATCTCCTTTTCAAAATCAGATGATTTATTCTTTAATACTATCTTAGCATATCTTGTGAAATTATGATACTTAGAGTAAAAAAGAATTAGATTTTGTTACATATTGGTATAGCTTATACTTCAAACTTCGAGTATTGTGTGTTTACAAAACAGAAAAGGAGATGAACCCAAATGGAAACCAAGAACTTATGTGCTCAGATTCCAATAGCCTTACACCAGAAAGTCAGTGATGAGCGTGAGAAAAAAGGCATCACAACAAGCCAATATGTAACAGAAATCTTAGAAGAATTTTATCGAATGAAGGAGGCAAAGCCAATGACAAAAGACACCAGAACCCTTGCACTGCAAATCCCAGAAGAACTATTCGAGAGAATCAAAGACCACTTGCAGAAAACAGGAATGAAGCAAAAAGACTTTATCATCGGCTTGATTTTAGAAGCCTTAGAGGACGAAGAACACAATGAAACAAATAAAATAGAAGCAATGTAAACATCAATAGACAAACAACTTGGAGAGTGAAAACTCTCCTTTTTTATTGTGAAGGAGGTGGTGGTATCAAAAAAGAAATGACAATGGGTTCATTATTTGATGGGATTGGTGGCTTTCCACTTGCTGCCATACGAAATAGAATCAAGCCTGTTTGGGCATCGGAAATCGAAAAGTTTCCAATGGAAGTGACGAAAGTACACTTTCCAGATATGTTGCATCTGGGTGATATTACAAAACTGGATGGAGCAAAAATACCGACTGTGGACTTGGTTTGTGGCGGGAGTCCTTGCCAAGATTTGAGCCTAGCGGGAGCCAGAAAAGGCTTAGCTGGGGAGCGTTCAGGACTATTTATGGAACAAGTAAGAATAATCAAAGAAATGAGGGATGCAGATGAAAAACGAGGAAATGCAGCTGAATTTATTCGACCAAGATATATGCTCTGGGAAAACGTCATGGGTGTGTTCTCCTCCCAAAGTGGCGAAGATTTCAAGGCGGTCTTGGAAGAAACGTGCAAAATTGCTGACAGCACCATACTTATACCTCGACCTGAGGGAGGGGTATGGAAATCTGCTGGGTGCATTTTGGGAGGAAAATTCAGCGTTGCTTGGCGAGTATTGGATGCGGGGTACTGGGGTGTCCCCCAAAGAAGAAATCGAGTGTTTCTTGTGGCAGATTTTGGAGGACATTCCACATATCCGCAAGAAGGCGGAGCAAAACCGAAGGTTTTGACTTTTGGTTTACCAAAAGTATTGAACAACCCAAAATACTATTTGAGCAAGACAGCTTGCTTGGGAATTTTAAGGAGAGCTGAAAGCAGAGGAAAGGAATTGCCAAAGCAGTTGAAAGATGCATTGTTGATTCAATCAGGGCAAATGGCAGAGGTGCAAATGGTGGATGATGAATTCAAAAGTTACCACATCAATCAAAGAAATGAGGGGATTGACTTGGATGGATTGTCTGGTGCCTTGCTTGCAACACAGAACATACAGATGCAAACATTTGTGAAAGAACCACTGTATTGTTTGTCCGACCAAGGTGGTGAATGCATGAATGTTACCAAAGATATGGTTGGAACTTTGCGAGCCAGTATGGGTGGTCATTTGCCGATTATCAAACAAGAGTTGTACGAAAATCATGCAAAGGATGCAAGGTACACAGGGCCACTTGATGTAGCACCAACCATATCTGCCATCTATGGAACAGGCGGAAATAATACTCCATTTGTTGCAGAACCAATAGCTTTTGGAATCGAAGCCATCATAAATGAAACAGACACATCTCATACCTTAGATACAGCAAATCCCAATCCAAACAAATCTCAAGGAGGACTTGCCATTGTGCAAGAAAGCTATTGCATTGCAGCCAACACCATCAATAGAGATGTGAAAAATGGTGGCAATGGATTGGGTTGTCAAAGTGATATTGCATACACTTTAACTACCGCAGATGTGCATTCGGTTTACAAACCAGAGCCATACCAAGATGTGGTTGGTGCAATTTGTGCCACCGATGACAAAGGTCCAAACAACCAATATGTGGGTGCAAATAAATGTATCGTAGATCAACAACAGGTGTTTGGACAAAGTTCTTATGGTGGATATGGTGATGAAATCAGCACACTTTGTGCCAGTGGTGGATATTTGGGTGGTGGAAGTGAAAACTTATCGGTCAGCCGAAATTTAGTTCGTAGATTGACACCCTTGGAGTGTGAACGATTACAAGGTTTCCCAGACAACTGGACGAACATTGATGGTGCAGCCGATTCCCCAAGATACAAAGCACTGGGCAATAGCATTGCAATTCCTTGTGCTGAGTACATCATGCAAGGCATTGCGTTGGCACTGGGTGGAGGTGATATATGTGTTTGATTTGGCGGTGGATGGTGTTCTAGATCAATTTTGCGATTGGATTTATGGGAGCATTATCGAATTTTTTGGTGAGTTTTTTACTATGATGAATTTAATGGGTGCAGAATTATTTGAGATGGATTGGATTCAAGGTCTGCTCTTATTTTTTTACCAATTCGCTTGGTGTTTGTTCATTGTGGGCATTGTGGTGGCTGTTTTTGACATGGCAATCGAAGCACAAAAGGGCAAAAATACCATACAAGACTTGGGACTCAATATCCTAAAAGGCTTTTTTGCCGTTAGCTTATTTACAATAATTCCAATCGAGCTGTACACCTTTTCGGTGAATCTTTCTGGGAAACTGATTTATGGCTTGACCAGTTTGACTTCATCACCAGATGATTATGGTGCCATTGGTGAATTGGTTGCAGGCTCATTTCAACTGATTACGGGTGGGATATTCATACAGATTGTCTTGGCATTTATGATTGGCTATGCTGTGGTCAAGGTGTTTTTCGCAAACTTAAAACGTGGTGGCATACTCATTATTTTGATGGGGGTAGGCAGTTTATATATGTTTTCTGTGCCACGAGGATATGGCGATGGCTTTGTCAATTGGTGCAAACAAGTGATTGCTCTTTGCATGACCGCATTCCTACAAACCATCATTTTAATTGCTGGACTTGTGACCTTTAATGCAAATATGTTGTTGGGAATTGGAGTTATGCTATCGGCAACGGAAGTGCCACGAATTGCCAATAACTTTGGCTTAGATACCAGCATGAATGTGAATATGATGAGTGTGATGTATTCTACACAGGCGGTCACTAGATTGATTAAAAAATAAGGAGATGAAGCAAATGTACATTTACCCAAGTAATTTAAAAGAAAAGTCCAAGTTCGCACTGTGGTCATTGAAAGACATTACCATACTGCTCATTGGTGCGATTTTATCCGCTGTGATTTTGGCAGTGATAGACGTGATGTTGCCATTGGTGCTGGTTGCAATCTATGGATTTTTGACCGTTCGTAGTGAAAATGAAGTGACAATCGCAGACTATATCAAGTTTGCATTTCGCTTTTTTATGAAGGAACAGCAGACGTTTGATTGGAGGTTTTGAGAAATGTGGTTCAAAAAAGAAAAGTCCACACGAGATATGGTGGGGATAGCCAATATAAATGAAACGAGCATTGAAACACTAGAGGATGAAACTTTGGTGTTTTTTATTTTGCAACCAGATAACCTTGCAGTGCTTTCAGAAGGAGCAGTGCATACAAAGATACGAAATCTAACTGCAATTTTGAAATCTTTAGATGGCTTGGAGATGGCATGTATCAATTCCAGAGAAAACTTTGATAGCAACAAACATTTTTACAAACAACGCATTTCAGAAGAAAAAAGTTCAAGAGTCCGTGAGATTTTGGAACAGGAATTGACCTATCTGGATCGTGTGCAAGTGCAAATGGCATCGGCAAGGGAGTTCTTGTTGGTGGCAAGGGCAAAGAATAGCCAAGAAGAAGTATTGGCTGTAATTGGCAGAGTGGAAAAGCTGTTGAAAGACAATGGCTTTAATGGACGATTGGCAAGGAAAGAGGATTTGAAGCGAATTTTATCGGTTTATTTCATTCAAAATATCACCCAAGTGTACTTTGACGATATAGATGGAGAGCGATATGTGAAAGAAACTATTCTGTAAAAAAGTGTGTTATATGAAAGAAGGGATGCTATGAAAATCAGTAAAATCAAGAAAAACAAGTTGTTGTTGCCAAAAACAGAAAGAGAAAAAGAAGAAGCTAAGGTCAAAGATTTTTTGGATATGTGTAGTCCATCGGTGTTGCGGTTTTATCACGATTATTATATTTGTGGTAGCAGTTTTCGTTCTGTTTGGGCAATCAGCCATTATCCGTCGGAAACCAATGAACAAGCCATTTTGCAACATTTGGGCGAGCGTTCAGGTGTAACGATTCATATTTACACAAGGCACGTCACATCAGCTGAAGAACGAAAAATCATTCAAAATGCAGCCAACAAAAATCAACTGGAACGTTCTACAGGGGATATGCAAAGCACTGTTGTGGCAGAAAGCAATCTCCAAAGTGTATCCAATCTCATTGCGCAGCTGCACAGGGATCGTGAACCTTTGATTCATTGTGCGGTATATATTGAAATTTCAGCACCATCACTTGAAAAGTTGAAAGAGATGCAATCCGATGTAGAAGCAGAACTGACACGTTCCAAACTTTCCTGTGACAAGCTTTTTTTGCGACAACAAGAAGGTTTTCAATCGGTGAAACCATGTGGACACAACGACTTTCGTGAACAGTATGAACGTGTGTTGCCAGCAACCAGTGTGGCAAATACCTATCCATTCAACTATTCAGGTAAGGCAGATGAAAAGGGTTTTTACATTGGAAACGATAAGTATGGTTCAAATTTATTCATAGATTTTCAGAAACGAAGTGAGGACAAAACCAATGCAAATGTGTTGATTTTGGGAAATTCAGGACAAGGGAAATCCTATCTGATGAAGATTTTGATGACCAATATGCGACTTAGTGGTATGGATATCATTTGCCTAGATGCAGAATCGGAATATGTGGATTTGACAGAAAATCTGGATGGGCAATACTTGGATTTGACCAGTGGAGAATTTATCATCAACGTACTTGAACCAAAGGCTTGGGATGATGGTGAAAACATTTTGCCTCGTCATATTTCATTTTTGCGTGACTTTTTCCGTTCTTATAAGGAGTTCACCACAGCAGAAATTGATGTTTTGGAAATTTTGTTGGAAGAATTGTATGATAATTTTGGTATCAATGAGGATAGATTACTTGGAAATTTGAGTGGCAATGACTTTCCCATTCTTTCAGATTTATACAAACTGGCAGAAGGGAAGTTGAATATCTACCAGAATGACCGAGGAAATATCTACACAAAAGAAACCTTGCGAAACCTGTGCTTGAAAATCAAATCCATTAGTATTGGTGCAGATAGCAAGTTTTTTGATGGACATACCAATATCAAAAATCATAAATTCATTACATTTGGGGTGAAAGGAATCCTTGAAGCTGACGAAAGTATTCGCAATGTTATGCTGTTCAATGTGCTTTCTTATATGTCAGATGCACTGCTATCCAAAGGGAATACAGCAGCATTTTTAGATGAGTTATATCTCTTTTTGTCAAATGTAACAGCCATTGAATATATCAGAAATGCAATGAAACGTGTGCGAAAAAAGGAAAGTGCTGTGATTATCGCAAGTCAAAATGTGGAGGACTTTAACCAGCCAAATATCAAAGAAATGACAAAACCACTTTTTGCTATCCCAACGCATCAATTTTTATTCTTTCCAGGGAATATTTCCAAGAAAGAATATATGGAAATGTTGCAACTGGAAGAATGTTTGTATGACTTGATTGGCTATCCAGCAAGGGGTGTTTGTGTGTTTCGTCATGGTGCTGACGTGTATCACTTGGTTGTGAAGTGTCAGAAATATAAAGAAAGATTGTTTGGAACTGCAGGTGGTCGCTGATGAAAGTAGCGTTACTCAAAAAAGCCATTGCGACAGCTTTGACAGACGAGAGATTACGAAATGGTGTGCTTTCTTTTCTGGTTGGGGTTGTCATTTGCCTGTTATTGCCACTGCTTTTATTGGTTTCTATGGTCAATACAGAAGCAAATTATAATCGTGAAGTGGCAAGAATTGTATTTCAACAAGAAGAAATACCTACAGATTTCCCAGAAGAATACGTTGCATATATCGAGGAAATGCAAGAACAATTTTTGATTTTAGATGAAGTGATAGAAGAATGGATAGAGGGGAATACAGAAGAAAACACGGATGGACTTGATGACTTACAAATCAAGTCTTATTTTTATGTTTTGTATTTTGGCAATGAAGATTTGGATTTCGAAGAATCATTCTATCAAGAATTTGTAGAAATTTTTGTGGAGAACGAAACTGATTTGGAGATACAGAATGAATTGGAAACATTGCTGGATATGGAATTTACAGAAGATTTGGCAAATGACCAAAAGGAACTATATCTCTTTGTGAAGTATGGTTATGCAGCAACATCCAATTTCAATGGCATTCCCAGTGAAGCCTTTGACGATGAAACCTTTGCAGCATTGATGAGCGAAGCAACGAAATATATTGGTATGGCTTATGTTTGGGGTGGCAGTTCTCCTGTGACAGGTTTTGATTGTTCTGGCTTTATTTGTTGGAGTTACACCCAATCTGGCGTGTATCAACTGTCCAGAACAACAGCACAAGGGATTTATAATCAATGCACAAGTGTTGCAAAAGAGGATTTGCAACCGGGGGATTTGGTGTTTTTCACAGACACATATACATCGACATCTGATGTAACCCATATCGGCATTTACGTTGGTGATAACCAGATGTTGCATTGTGGTGATCCTATTGGATATGAAAGTTTGAGCAATTCTTATTGGAAACAACATTTTTATGCATATGGAAGATTAGCAGATATGGATTGAGATTAAGGAGGAAATGATATGAAAATTTTAAAAGTAGAAATGGGCAAAGAACCTTATATGAAAGAAATTGAATCGGATTTGAAGTCATTGCAAAATGAGGTGGAAGGCTTGATTGAACCCATCTATATGGACGATGGCAACTTAATTATCGTCAACGAAGAAGGCAAAATCAATGGAATGGAACCCAATCGTTGGCTTGGAAATGAGGATATCATCCGTGGTCCATTCTTTGTTTGTGGAGATGATGGCGAGGAATTTGTGTCGCTGAAAGAGGAAGATATTGAAAAATACAAGGAAATGTTTTCTGAAATTCCCACATTTACCATGCAAGAAAAAGCACTGGAACCAAGGGTGGAAGTATATGGATTTAATCCAAAAGACCTAGATTGGATGTGATTAGGTATGAAGAAAAAGATTGTAATTGAATTTGAAAAAGACAAACTGGATGCACTGGTGTTCTATTTGCAGAAGAAAGAAGAAAAACTAGAGAAAGAATTGGAAGCTGTCATCGAGGAATTGTATCAAAAACGTGTACCAGCGGTGACAAGGGAATACTTGGAAAGTAGGATTGTAAGTGAAAGTAAGTCAAAAATAGAGAAGATAAAAGAACAACATTCGGTTCAAACAAGCACAAATGCTATGAGAAATGAAAACATGGAATCAATGCCATAAGCGGTGAATGGCGATGTGTCCCCACTGTAGCCACGGTGTGCCATTTTGTTTCCCTAATGGAGCAACTGCCCCAATGAGAGATGTAAACCGAAATTTGGGCGAATGGTGGCGAAGTATGAAAAGAAAGAAAAGAAAGTTGAGGTGGTGCGTATGGTTTCATAATCAGAGATTTACAGGGCTTTTTAGGTCTTTTTAAGAGTTGCAGGATAAAGACAGGTATACCTGTCGGCTCACATCCCACGGCAGTGCCGAGGGGGAATGCCCAAAATCAAGGCTTTCAGGAGATTTTGAGTTACTATCTAAGGGTATACGTCAAATGAAAAAAGTGCTGTTGGAGGTGTACACAAATCCCCAAATGCTTAGAAAACAGCAGAAACGATAGGTATACGGGAAGGTATACCTGTAATGAAATGGAGGTTTTTCAATGAAAAATACAGAAAAAAGCAAAGCGAAAACAAGGTTGATGGTATGGTTATACCCTGAAATGTGGGAACAAATAGATACAGTCTACGAATCTGATAACTGCAAAAGTCGCAGTGAATTCATAGAAAAGGCAGTGAAATTTTATCATGGATATTTAACAAGCACTGAATCTGCGGAGTACCTATCAAAAATCTTGGTAAATTCTATGCAGGCTACAATTAAAGAATCAGAAAACAAACACTCAGGCAACTTATTTCGCTTAGCGGTAGAAATGAATATTATGATGAATTTGCTTGCGGCAAGTATCAACGTGGATGAAGCTGATATCAAAAAAATACGAGAACGATGTATGCAAGAGGTGAAAAAAACATATGGAAAAATCAAATTTGAAGATGCGATTGCTTATCAACGAGGTGATGGTTGATGGCAAAGTTGATTTTGAAATTTCCATATCTCAAGGGTGGTGCAACCCATAAGAAAAACACTGTGGAGTATATGGCAACGAGAGATGGTGTTGTAAAAAATCTGGTTGCCGATACATTTTTACATGACAAGAAAGAAAACTATGTTAGCTATATTTCCAAGCGAAAAGGGGTTGAGAAAGTTGCAGAGCATGGTCTATTTACTTCAGGCAATGCAGAAATATCCTTGCGAAAAGTTGCAGAAGAAGTGGCGAACCACGAAGGTAATGTCTGGACACCCATCATTTCTTTGAAACGTGAAGATGCTGAACAAACAGGATTCAATCATTTAGAAAAATGGAAAAACACCTTGGAACAATATGCACCCAAGCTTGCAGAAAATATGAAAATCCCCATAGAAGATTTTTGTTGGTACGCAGCCTACCACAATCATGAACAACACCCTCATGTGCATTTGATTTGCTATTCCCAGAATCCAAAGAAAGGGTATGTCACCAAGCAAGGTATTGCAAATTGTAAATCAGATTTATCCAAACTGATATTCAAAGACCACTTGCAAGATGTGTATTTTGCAAAGACAGAACGCAGAAAAGAACTGAAGGAAGAATGTAAAAAAGTCTTTGCTGAAATGGGAAAGCAACCAATGCAAAATCAAGAAATACAGAAGTTGGTTTTGGAATTGCGAGGACAACTCAATCAAACAAAGGGTAAAAAAGTATATGGATATCTTCCAAAGGATACAAAAAAATTGGTGGATGCAATCGTGGATGAATTGGAGAAAGAACCATCGGTACAGGAAGCATATTTGTTGTGGCAAGAGATGCAAAACCAAGTGTATGAATTGTATTCAGACAAGGAATATATCTATCCCAAATTATCTGAACAAAAAGAATTTCAATCCATCAAAAACAACATCATACAACAAGTTTTGTCATTGAACCACGCAGAAATTCAAACGCAGCAAATGGAAAATATATCTGTAAATCTTGTGAAGCACCTTTCCAAAATATTCAGAAAATCTATTGTCAATAAACAAGATACAGGCAAGTTGAAAGTGGAAAGCAAGTTGTTCCAAAAAATGATTGAGAAAAAACGAGATCAAGGGTTGAAATTGTGAAAGGAGAGTTATGTCAAAATTTACAAAGGAGCAAATCGAACAAGCGAACAATATTTCTCTGGAAGAATACCTTATGTGTCATGGCGAAGAATTGAAACAATCTGGCAATGAGTTTCGTTGGATTTACCATGACTCCCAAGGGAAACACGATAGCGTTTGCATCAAAAATAATCGTTGGTATGATCACAAAAATCAAAAGGGTGGCTATACCATTTCGTTCTTGGAAGAATTTTATGGTTTGGATTTCAAAGGGGCAATGGCAGAGTTGTTGGACAATACCGCTTTGCAAATGGAAGTGTCCTATCACACAAAACCAAAGCCAGAATTTATCCTTCCAGAAAAATCAAAATACAATCAAAAAGTCTATGAATACTTGGTGGGTAAACGATATATCCGCCAAGAATTTGTAGACTTTTTTGTTTCCAAAGGAAAGATTTATCAAGGATTTCAATTTAACAACATCGTTTTTGTTGGTACGAAACCAAATGGAATACCCCAATCGGCAAGTGCGAAAAGTCCGTACAATTCCTTTCGTTCAACGGTGAAAGGTTCTGATATGAATTATGGATTTTGTCATCGTGGAACCAATGAACATCTGTATGTGTTTGAAAGTGCGGTGGATATGTTATCTTTTATGACATTGCAAAAGGATTTAGAAAAAGGGAATAGCTACTTGTCGCTGGATGGCTTGTCGCCCAAGGCAATGCTTAGATTTTTGGAAGAACAGAACAATATCAAGCACATCCATATTTGTATTGACCATGATGTGGCTGGCATTGAAACCTATGATAAATTTTATGATATGTTATCTGAAAAAGGCTATACGATCAATCGTTTGTTGTCTAAAAATAAAGATTGGAATGAGGATTTAAAAGAACTACATGGAGAAATACCAAAATCAGCAGTTCCACATACAAAGATAGAACAGTATCAAAAGATTGCTGAAAAAATGATAGCCATGCGTAATCGTGAGTCGGAATACAATACCTTTCGAGATGAGTATGTTAAGAAACATGGATTGCGGTTTTTGGTTCGAGGTGTATGTGGCGAGGTGAAAAAGCTAGAGGGAAATGTGGATGATGATAAAAAAAGAAGTCAATCCATTGTGCGTTTGATTGATTTGAGCATCACTGCTATTTGTTTATGCGATGCAGAAAAAACATACGAAATGGTATTGCAAGAATTGATAGGAAAATATAAACCCTATACGGATAAAAACAAACTGAGAAAAAGACTAATGGCAATCAGTACCTTGGGTGAAGAATTATGGCAAGAGTTTCAAACAACAGGTGCGTGCAATGTGGAGAAGTGGATGGAGATGGTGGACTTGGGGATTCGGTTGAAGATTTATTTTGATTTGGAATATCCCAAAGAGATGGAACGATTGGAAAATTTGAAAAGAGCGAAAAGTGGGGATTGTAATTTGAGTTGAAAATAAGTTTTTAAGATGGTAAGATTGTTGTAGAAGTGAATTTCAAAAAAGCTACGCACTGCGTGGCGAATTGGGTTATATTCGTTATAGAAAGGAAGAATGATATGAATTTAGATAAATCAATATTAAATGATATCCGAGAAATATTATATTCTGCAAGAAATAAAGTTTATCAAACTGCCAACAATGCTATGGTGCTGGCTTATTTTGAAATAGGCAGAGCTATTGTTGAAAAACAAGGTGGAAATGAAAAAGCTGAATATGGAACTGATTTAATCAAATCATTATCTATCGAGTTAACCGAGGAGTTTGGGAAAGGTTTCACTGTTGCAAATCTAAAGAATATGCGGCAATTTTATCTGATATTTCAAAAAAGCTACGCACTGCGTAGCGAATTGAGTTGGACGCATTATCGCCTTTTGATGCGTGTGGAAAATGAAAACGCAAGAAAATTTTATGAAGATGAATCTGTGAAATCCAACTGGAGTACACGACAATTGGAAAGACAAATCAATTCGTTTTTCTATGAAAGATTACTATCGAGCCAAGATAAAGAGTTGGTCAGTAGCGAAATATTATCGTTAGAGCCAAGAACGAAAATAGCGGAAGACATTATCCGTGATCCTTATGTGTTGGAATTTCTAGGACTTCCAGACCAAGCCAATTTTGCTGAAAAAGATTTGGAAGATGCGTTGATCAATCATTTGCAAAAATTTTTATTGGAACTTGGTAGGGGATTTTCCTTTGTAGCAAGGCAAAAAAGAATTACCTTTGATGGCAGACATTTTTATGTTGATTTACTTTTTTATAATTATATTTTGAAATGCTTTGTTATCATAGACCTTAAAATTGGAGATTTAACACATCAAGATATTGGACAAATGCAAATGTATGTAAATTATTATGAAGCAGAAATGATGAATGATGGAGATAATCCGCCTATTGGAATTGTTCTTTGTGCAGATAAGAGTGATAGCCTTGTAAAATATACTTTGCCAAAGGATAGCAACATTTATGCCTCTAAATATAAATTGTATTTGCCGAGTGAAGAAGAATTACGAAAAGAATTAAATAAAGAATATGAACAGCTGGATATAGAAAGAAAATTAAATGAAGGCTAAGTAATAATGAATCTGTAAGAAAACAAAAGAAAAATAATCAATCATTACCTCCCTTTTGGGAGGTTTTTTATTGGGGGTGAGCCAAATCAAAATATCAAATCTTTTACCACTTATCATTTTAGGTGTTGTATTTATCCTATTTATGATAGTGGTTTTTTTATTGGAACAGAAAAATTCATTGAATATCAAAAGTAAAACAGTTGGAGATGGGCAGTATGGCACTGCTCGTTTTGCAACGGAAAAAGAAATGCAAAAGCAATTTCAATATATAGACTTCACACCTGAAAAATGGAGAAAGCAGCCACCAAAAGATTTACCACAAGGCTTGATTATCGGTTGCAAAAAGTCAAAGCATAAGATGACAGCCATTGTAGACGATGGAGATGTTCATGCACTTATGATTGGTGCAGCTGGTGTTGGGAAAACAGCAAAATTCCTATATCCCAATATAGAATACTGTTGTGCAGCAGGCATGAGCTTTCTTGTAACAGATACAAAAGGGGACGTGCTTCGTTCATATGGTCCAGTGGCAAAAGCATATGGCTATGATATTTCGGTATTGGATTTGAGAAATCCTACACAATCAGATGGCTTCAATATGCTCAATCTAGTCAATCAATATATGGATAATTTCTTGCAGACAGGCTCTCTTGTGGCAAAGGCGAAAGCGGAAAAGTATGCGAAGATTATTGCAAAAACTATTGTGCAAAATGGATTGGAAGGTGGAGCTGGGCAAAACTCGTATTTCTATGATTCAGCAGAGGGACTTGTAACAGCAGTGATTTTGGTGATAGCAGAATTTTGTTCGCCGGTGAAATTTGAAATTGAGGGAGAACAAAGGCATATCGTTTCTGTGTTCAAAATGATTCAAGATTTGCTTGCAGTTGAAAAAAATGAACAATCGAAATTCAAAACGCTGATGGATAAATTACCAGATGACCATAAAGCAAGATGGCTGAGTGGTGCAGCACTGAATACATCAGATCAAGGGATGGCATCGGTTATGTCTACAGCCTTGTCAAAGTTGAATGCTTTCTTAGATTCCGAGGTTGAACAATTGCTTTGCTTTGAATCAAAGGTTGATACAGAAAAATTTGTAAAAGAAAAATCAGCATTGTTTTTGATACTTCCAGAGGAAGATCAAACAAAGTTTTTTCTTGTTTCTTTGATTGTGCAACAGCTCTATCGAGAGATGCTGACCATAGCCGATGAGATGGGTGGAAAGCTACCAAATCGAACCATTTTCTTTCTCGATGAGTTTGGCACATTACCCAAGATAGAATCTGCTGAAATGATGTTTTCAGCTTCTAGGTCAAGACGAATTTCCTTTGTTCCCATCATTCAATCTCTTGCACAGCTGACGAAAAACTATGGCAAAGAGGGTGGTGAAATCATTATGGATAACTGCCAAATTGGTCTGTATGGTGGGTTTGCGCCTAACTCTGAAACAGCAAATGTATTGTCCAAAAATCTAGGAGAACGAACTGTTTTATCAGGTAGTACATCAAAGGGAAGGGAACATTCGAAGTCTTATCAGATGGTTGGTAGACTGCTTATGTCACCTGACGAAATCAAAGCCATGCCAAAGGATATGTTCATTGTAACACGCACAGGAATCAATCCTATGAAGTTGACATTGAAACTATTTTTTGAATGGGGAATTACGTTGGATCAAGTCTATGCACCGCCAGAACCTGTGGTGCGAAAGGTTGTGTATGCCAATGAAGAAGAAATTCGCCAACGTATTATATTTGGTGGAATCGCAGAAATGTGTAAAGGGCATGGTGTTATGAAAACCGAAAACCCTAAGGTGGATGGCGAGAGTACAATGGATAAAGCAGTGAAAGTTAGGAGGTGATGCATTGAGAAGTGATAGAAAAATTTATGAGGAAGTGGATTTGAGCAATCGAGCCAAGCAAGTGTATTTATATCTGTGTGACCGAGCCGATACAGAGGGATATAGTGGAATGTCAACACTTTTTTGGACAATTTTTATAAGGTCAGTACCCGATATTCGGCTGGTGTTCTATAATCCAAAGAGCCATGCAAACGTATGTTATTGAACCAATGCACATAGTCTGCAAGTTCTAACTTCAATTGCTCCAAACTGACGAAATTTCGTCCTCGAACAAATTCTGTTTTGAATACCTTGAAATTGGCTTCTGCAACTGCATTATCATAGGGGCAGCCCTTCATGCTGAGGGATCGTTTGATCTGAAACACATCTAACATTTCATCAATGAGATAGTTTTTAAACTCGCTGCCTCGATCCGTATGGAACAACTCGATTTCAGATAAATTCCCTTTGATTGTTGCAAAAGCATCATATACCAACTGAGCATTTTTGTGAAGTCCTGCACTAAATCCAACGATTTCTCGGTTGAATAAATCAATTAAGATACAAACATAGTTCCATTTATAGTTCACTCGAACATACGTCAAATCCCCAACAATTACTGCATTGGGAGGCTGGTTATCAAATTGACGAGCTAGTTCGTTTTTTACTGGCGACTCATTGCATTGTTGCTTTTGTGGTTTGAACTTGGCAACGGTATAGACCGAAATTAGCCCTAAACGTTTCATAATGCGGCAAATTCTGCGTCTAGAAACCTGTTTGCCCAACTTCTTCAGCTCTTTTTTCATTTTACGACTTCCGTAGACTTCTTTATTTTCATAAAAAATCCGTTCAATTTCTTGTTCTAATTCCGTATCATCTTTCTTGGACGAAGCCTCGTAATAGTAGGTACTCCTGCTGATTTCAAGGCATTTACACATGGCTGATATAGAGTATTTGTGTCGATTTGCTCGAATTACAATTACTTTCGTCCGAATATCAGCGCCGCTTGCTTTAGTATGTCATTTTCCATTCGTAGCTGTTGTAGCTCTTTACGAAGTTTGATGAGTTCAGCTTCTTCTGGTGTGCGATTATCAGCTTCTTTTGTAGAACCAGTAGCATTGTAACGCTGTATCCAGCGATTCAGTGCCGATGGTGTTAAATCGTATTCACGATTGATATCTGCTTTCGATTTTCCGTTGTTATATAATTGAACCATCTGCTGTTTAAATTCTTCTGTAAATTCTCTTCGTTGTCGTTTTTTAGTCATGTAATCATCTCCTTATTTTATATTAGTTTTATTTTACATGACCTTATCTTTTCTGTCTAGTTAAGTATAGCCATTCCATTAGTTGCATTGCAGGAGAAGAAAAGTGATCTGCAAAAACAAGAGTTACTGGAAGCTATGGAGAATAGCACACGAAGTTACGAGGACATTTTGAAGTTTCTTGAAGGTAAATAAACATTAGGTCTGGGACGATTTTGTAAACGTCCTAGACCTATAAATGTTTTAGTGGGTAAATTTCAGGAAGTTGAGATTATCGGAATGGGTGTTGACATTAGTTGATTTAGCAAATTTAAGGGAAAACGTGTTTCCATCTAAAGTTATGTTTTCCAGAACCAAAGTTGGGTACGTTGTAGATATTTTGTAGAAAGTAGGGGGAATATGAGAAAAGCAATCAATGAATATATAGAGCTCTCTGTTGATGAAAAAGAAAATTTGTGGAGTAATGCTGTGTTTGTTTTTGATACAAATGTTTTCTTGAACTTGTATCGGTATAGCCAAAGTACCCGAAAACAATTATTTGCAGCATTAAATCAGCTCAAGGAAAGAATATGGATGCCATATCAAGTAGCTGTGGAGCTCATGAAAAATAGATACGAAGTTATATGGGAAACAAAAAACAGTTATGCCAAATTAAATCAAGATGCACAAGCTTTTGTAGAAAAATGTAGACAAACTTTAAGAATCGAAAAGAATGAAACCGACTTATTAGAGTTGAACAATTATATTGAGAAATGGATTGAAAGAATACAGGCGCAAAACCTTCTTGTTAACAGTTATAGTAATGATGAAATTCTTAATGAGATTCTGGAATTATTTGACGGAAAGGTAGGATCGCCTTACGAGGAAGATACTCTTTCCAAAATCGAAAATGATGGTAAAATTAGATATTCAAAGCAGATTCCGCCAGGGTACAAGGATACAAAGAAAACAAATGAGCATGATTCATATGGTGATTTATTTGTGTGGAAAGATATCCTGCAATATGCAACTGAAAATAAGAGTGATATCATTTTTGTAACACATGACCAAAAAGAAGATTGGTGGAATATAATTCATGGGCAAACCATTGGGCCGAGAATAGAACTACGAAATGAATTCTTCCGTGAGACTGGGCAAAATTTTCATATGTATAATATGATTTCTTTTTTATCTAACTTTAATAGTGATACAGATATCACGGTTAATAAGGAAGCTATTGATGAGGTGGGTTTATTCTCTTCGGTTTTACGCCGAAGTATTCCTAGAGCTGAACTAAAGAACTATTATCAGACGCTGGATGATAGTAATCGAACTGCAGCAAAAATAAGATTTGAAATCATGAGATTAGAAAATAAAAACCGTAAAAGAGCTGATTCAATTAGAAGCATAGAGTCTAATTATACCTATATTCCGCGTCCGCTAAATATTCAGGAGCAATTAGATAATTCTCGCTCAAATATGAAAAAAGATATACTTAGAATTGAATTGCTTAACCAAAGACTGTTAAGAATGATGTAAACTAATAATTCTGAACGGAGATATAGTATTTAACCATTATGGCTATGTGTGTATCATAGAACAAAGGTAGCACCTTGATATTGTTATGGAGTATTTATTGCAATCTATTAATGGCATAATAAATAGACACCCTGTACTGGAAAAGGGATACTAGATGAAATAAACTACTAAAAATATGAGAGTTCAAATCCTCCTTGAATTTTCAAGTGACATCTATTTTGCGCACATAACAAATTTAAAACACGCAAAATAGAAATCATCGGCAGAAATGTCGATGATTTCGGCGTTTCTAGGGGTTTTTATCTCAAAAAAAGATGTTTTTTGAAACATCAATTTCAGTTTGTCTATTGCATTTTTGTATACTACCACTGTATTTGAACTGATACAGTGGTTTTTTTGTGCAGAAATTTGATTTGGAGTGTAGTTTGCGTAATACGTCAAATGCTTATTTTGTGTAGTGGCTGTTTATGACGGGATGTCGGGGACGCCATCCCCCACAAACATACGCCAACGCACTGTCATTCAGAGGAGCACAGCAATGAAGAATCTTGGTTTTGCGGTCGATTCGTGAATCGCCCCTACAAGTGCAATGTACTTCAAGTTTTGATTTTTGTAGGGAGCGATGTCCTCATCGCTGGGACAGTTTCAAGTTTTGTGTAAACTGAAAATTTAGATGTATGATATATGAATAGTTACATGAAGGGCAGAGTCGATTTTGGTTCTGCCCTTGCTTTGTATTATAGCGTTACTTTTAAAAATGTCAATATAATCTGACTATCAATATCCAGCTTCGTCCAAACGTTCTTCAAAATAAATTTCAAGTTGAGAATGGATTTGACCCCAATCTTGGCGGTGACCTGTCCATTTTTTGGTAATGTCCATAGTGGCTAAATAGAGCATTTTCAAAAGACTATCGTCGGATGGAAAGATAGTCTTACTTTTTGTCACTTTTCGTAACTGACGGTTAAAACCTTCGATGGCATTTGTGGTATAAATAAGCCGTCTAATGGCTTCGGGATACTTGAAATACGTGGATAAGGTAGCCCAATTATCCATCCAAGATTTGTAGATTTTAGGGTATTTCTGATTCCATTTTTCAGCGAATAATTCCAGTTCGTTTAAAGCAATTTCTTCTGTTGCAGCTGCATATACTCGTTTCAAATCTGCCATCAACGCTTTGATATCTTTGTACGATACAAATCTTGTTGAATTGCGGATTTGATGAATAACACAGTGTTGTATTTCGGTCTGTGGGAAAACAGCTTCAATGGCTTGGGGAAAGCCGATTAGTCCATCAATACAGGCAATTAGAATGTCTTGAATACCTCTATTTTTGAGACCATTCATGATAGAAAGCCAGAATTTCGCACTTTCATTTTCGCCTACATACATACCAAGTACATCTTTGCGACCAGACATATCTATACCCAAGGCAATATATACAGCCTTTTTCACAATTCGCCCTTCGCTTCGTACATGGAAATGGATTGCATCCATAAAAACAACGGCATAGACTGATTCCAGCGGGCGCTCCTGCCACTCTTTCACGATAGGAATGATTTTATCTGTAACTCTACTGATTGTACTGTCTGATATTTTGATGTCGTAAAGCTCTCGCATATGATCTTCAATATCACTGGTGGTCATGCACTCACCGCCCAAGAAGGGGCGGGCACCGAAGGTGACCTTGCAAAGCAAGGTGATGACCATTTGGCGTACATAGATATGATTTTTTCTTCCATGTCTTGTGTGACAGTGTTTTGATATTTCTTGATGAGCTGTGGCTCATATTCGCTATTGCGATCTCTAGGGATAGCGAGCTCCATATCGCCATAACTTGTGTGCATGGTTTTGGAAGAGTGTCCATTTCTGCTGTTTTTTGTGTCTTTGTTTGCGTAATCATACTTAGAATAGCCTAATTCTTCGTCTAGTTCCTCATCAAGAGAGCCTTCGAGAATTACAGACATCATGTCCCTCATGATGGCGTTTACGTCTGCACCATTTTTGACGGATACATCATTGTTTTTTAAATATTCTTTCATCATTTCTCGCATTGCTTGTTTTTGTGGTGTTTCGCTTCTTGTTCTTTTTGCCATAATAAAACCTCCAAACTGATTGTATTTATCATACATCAATTTGGAGGTTTACACAAACTTTGGGATAGTCCCTCATCGCTCCGTAACTACACATTATATAAACACCCTTCATATCTACAACAAAAAAAGAGCAAGTCACCCTACTCTTTTCTCTAATCGATTTATATTTGATATCCATTTTTTTGCAAGTATGCAACGCTTGCACGCACATCTTCCAGACTTCCATCAGAATCCCTTGGGTCACGTTCTTGTTCAATGGTGATATATCCATGATAGGATACTTCTTCCAAAGCTTCACGAATGGCAACATAGTCCAAAGAGCCTTTTCCAATTGGACACATGGTTCCTTTTGCACAACCATCAAAGAATGGAATGTGTTCTTTCAAAACTTCTTTGTAAATGACATCATTCACATCTTTGAAATGCACATAATCCAAACGATCTTGGTATTTTTTGATGTATTCCACAGGGTCCATACCAGAGTAGTACAAATGACCTGTATCCAAACAGAAACCAGCGATTTCATAAGGAATATCCCTTGCAATCTTTTCAATTTCATCAGCAAATTCAATGTATCCACCAGCATGTGGATGGATGGTAGGACGTACACCCCAATGGTTGGCACGTTCACAAACAGCTGTTACATTTTCGATAAAAGCAGCCCATTCCTCATCAGAAAGACGTGGTGCAGTATCAAAATGACCCGCTACAGAATCACGTTCTTCGTGGTACCAATCCATAACGGTTAAGAAGGGTGCTGGGAACTTTTGACCATCTTCCGTAGGCAATTTTGGCAACTTTGGATCTGTGATGACACTACAAATATCATCTACATATTGCAATACATTTGGCAAGTTGTCTTTGGAAAGCAAATCTTGGAAAATGGTACCAGCCACAATTGCCAAGTTGTTTTTGGTAAGTTCTGCTGCAACCAAATCAGCATCAATGGGCAAATACCCATAAGGTCCCAATTCAATGGCACCATAGCCAGCTTGTGATGCTTCTGACAATACCTTTGTCCAATGTGGATTGTGTGGATTCTTTGGATCTTCTACACCCCAACAACCTGGAGCACCGCAAATAATCATACCCATAATAGTTCCTCCTAATTGTTTGTCTTTTGTATGTTTGTATTCATATGTGTTATATATTTTATGTTTCATGGCAATTCATCACTGGAGGATACTATCCTCCCCTACAAGTATACCGAATTGTGTGAGTTGTCATCAAACGCTTTCTGCCACGACTTCTGTTTTGTTACGTGTTACGTTTTTCATCCATCTATAGGAATTGGCATAAATAAAGATGACAGGGCATTTCAAAATTTGATCGCTCTTCAACCAGAAGAACACGATAATTGTTGGAAAACCCCATACATAAGCAGATAAATACGCCATTGGCAATGCAATGAACCAAATGAAAACGGTGTTGTTTTTCATGGAGAAGGAAGGAGAACCTCCTGCTCGAATGATACCAGAATCTGTTGCCATTTGATAGCAAGTACCAACAGATGTGATTGCCATAACGGTGATGAATTGCAAAGTAACCACAATGGCTTCTGGTTGCAAGGTTGGATAGAAGGACAACACCAAATTGCGTGAACTATAAATTGCAAGACCTGTTAGAATTCCAAGGGTTAAGAAAATACATTGGAAGGTAACGGTTTGTTGTTTGATTTTTGTCATATTACCTTCACCAACAGCTTTTCCTGTCAAAATAGCGGCAGCACCAGCAGCACCATATCCAATGACAGAAATGATTTGGAAGGTCAAAACAGCAATTGCATTTGCAGGAATTGCATAGGCTGCATCTGGTAGATTTCCAATGATACCAGTTTGGATGATTTGTGCAAGTCCCCAAGTTGCTTGTGTTACCAAAAGTGGCAAAGAAATCTTGATGTAATCTTGGAAATAAGAAGTATCAATATGAATCAGGTTTTTCAATGTCAGATTGAGAACCTTTTCTTTGTTTTTCAAGAAGTAAATGGCAATCAACAATTCCACTGAACGGGAAACCAAGGTTGCAATGGCAGCGCCACGAATACCCAATTCAGGACAGCCAAATTTACCATAAATCAAGCAAGTATTTAGAACAATATTGATGACCAAGGTAGATGCAGACAAAATATACCCAATGTTGACAATACCCACAGAACGTAGGGATGCCACCAAAGTGTTGGTTGCAGTAAACAAAACATATGTGAAACACACAATATGCAGATACTGCACACCTTCTGATACGATATTGGCATCATTTGTTAACAGTCCCAACAACTGACTTGGGAAGAACAAAGCACCGATGAATAGAATCAAAGCAATGGACAACCCAAATCGAAGTCCAACACCAATGATATTACGAATGGGGTCAGTGTCCTTTTTACCCCAATACTGTGCACCCAAAACCACAACACCTTCGCTGACACCCACAACAAGCATTTGCAACAAAAATTGGAACTGATTGCAAATGGAGATTGCACTCATGGCATCTTGGGAATAACGCCCAATCATCATGTTATCTGCAAGGTTGACAGAGTAGGTCAAAAGATTTTGAAGGGCGATGCTGATGGTGAGCACAAAGAATGTGCGGTAAAACTTTGGTGATTGTATGAATTTACTCATGCACTTTCCACCTCTTGTTCATCTTCTTGTGTGGAAATCACGTGAATATCATGTTGTTCAAACAATTCGTCATATTCTTCTGGATAATCATTTGTAATCAAATAATCAATTTGTTCAAAGCCTGCAACGGTATACATAGACAAGCGATCAAACTTATCAGAAGATGCCATCAAGTACCAACTTTGGGCAATGGTGGGAATACAACGATAAATATATGTACTAATGATAGAATTTACAGTGAGACCTGTGCTTGGATCGATTCCAGAAATACTGGTGAAGGCTTTGTTCACACGAATGTTGTCCATAAAGTTCTGTGGATTTTCTGGACTGGAGAACAAAGTTTTGCCATCAACACTGGTCACTTCACCACCCATAAGGTAGATTCTGGCACCACATGCCAACAAATCATCCAAAGCAGTGATGTTATTGGTTACAACAGACAAGTTCTTGAATTGATGAAGCAACTTTGCCAAAATACAACAAGTTCTACCAGAACCCAAGAAGATGATATCTCCATCATGAATTTCTTTGCAAGCACGATGTGCCAATTGTGCATGTACAGGATAGTCCAACATCATAGCTGGTGAAGAATCGTGTTCTGGATCCTTTTCCACTAAGCTGGCGCCTCCATAAAAGCGTTCAGCAGTGCCTTCTTCTTCCAAAGCACACAAATACTTTCTAATAGATACAACACTGATGTTGTACAACTCAGCAAGCTCATTGACATAGACCCGCTTTCTTATAAATAGTAAGTTCCGAATTTCATCTAACCGTTTTGACATTTCAGTACACCTCTTCCTTTTCTTTTTCTCTCAAAAAGTTTCGTTTCTCTTTCGTTTGCGTTCCTTGTGCCGAAGTGATAAAACACATTGAATTACAAGGAATTAAAATGGTTCCCTTCTTGTGAATATGTAAAATCATAGCATAAAACGAAAGAAAAGACCATAGTTTCTTACGAAAAACAGAAGAAAAGCGAAAGAATTATTAAAAATACACAAAAACAAGTGTTAAAAACAGGTAAAATAGGCTTGTAAATAAGCATAATTGATGAAAACGAAATAGAAACGAAACGAAACTTGTGATTTCGTTTGTAGTGGTGTTATGATTAATGCAAGGAAACGAAATGAAAGGAGATGAAAACATGTCAAGAACAGAAAAAACAATTGACATAACAACAGTAGGACGTGCTGGTATCGATCTAAACACAACCATTTTAAATACCACATTCGAACACGTTCCTGCTTTTGAAAAATCAATTGGAGGTTCACCAGCAAATATCATTCAAGGAACAGCAAGATTGGGTCTTAAGAGCGCATTCATTGGTAAGATTTCAGGCGATGGAATGGGAGAATACATCCTAAACGAATTTGCGAAACAAGGAATCGAAACTTCTGGTGTCTGTATCGATAGAACCGGTGCAAGAAACTGTTTGGCACTGACAGAAATCGTAAGTTCCGAAAGCAGTGGAACATACCAAGCAGAAAATGCAAACGAGTTTCATCATGGAACTTACCTTTATAGAGAAAGAACAGCGGATATGTTGATTACACCAGAAGACATCAACGAAGATGTAATTGCAAAATCCAGAGCAGTGCTTCTTTCAGGAACAGCATTTTCTACAAATCCTTCCAGAGACGCAATGTTCCAAGTAATGGAATATGCAAAGAAACACGAAACCAAAATTGTTCTGGATATTGACTACAGACCAACAGGTTGGAAAGACTTAGAAGAAGCATCCACTTGTTATCAAAAAATTTGTAGCATGACAGACATTATTATAGGAAATAGAGAAGAGTTCGATGTAGTGGAATATACCACAATGCCAGACAACAAAGACGATGCAAAATCTGCAAAAGCATTCTTAGAAATGGGTGCAGAGCTTGTCATTGTAAAAGATGGTGCAAAAGGATCAGATGCTTACTTGGCAGATGGTAGTGTACTTGGGTGTGCAGCTATCCCAACAAAGATTGTAAAAACATTTGGTTCTGGTGATGCTTATGCAGCTGGTGTTATGTACGGTATGTTGACAGATCAAGGTATCTTATATGCAATGCAACTTGGTTCTGCTTGTGCTTCCATCGTTCTCACAAAAATCAATTGTGCACCTGCTATTCCTACATTAGAAGTAGCAGAAGCCCATAGGATGGCACACTTACAGGAGATGATGAAATGAAATGGACAAAAGATTACGTGAAAGAAGCAGCAGAAGATAATCGAATCATTGCTGGTTTCAATGTATTCGGTCATGAAGATGCAATGGCGATTATCAAAGCGGCTGAGAGAGCAGAATCACCTGTGATCTTAATGGTCAACAGGGATGCAAGAAGAGATTTACAAATTGAACACTGGGGTAGCTTGTTGAACTCCATGGCAGAAGCAGCAAAGGTACCAGTTGGGGTACATTTGGATCACACCAGTGACCCAGAAAGCGTCAAAAGAGCAATCAAAGCTGGTTTCTCATCAGTCATGTTTGATGGTTCCAAATTACCTTTGGAAGAAAACATCAAATGGACAGCAGAACTTTCCAAATTGGCTCATGAAAATGGAATTTACCTAGAAGGTGAGCTTGGAGCAGTTCCTTATGATGACATTGGAGAAACCAAAATCCAATTGACATCTGTAGACGAAGCAAAACAAATGCAAGACAACACAGATATTGACTGGTTGGCAATTTCAGTTGGTAACATTCACCGTTTGGTTGGTAGATTTGCTCCCATTCATTTCGATGTGTTGGACGAAATCCAAAATGGTTGTGACTTACCATTTGTTATCCACGGTTCTTCAGGAATCACACCAGAAGATATGCAAAAATTGAAATTGGAACGCATCGGTAAAATGAACTTGGGTACTTCCCTTAGAAAAACATTTGGCGATACCCTAAGAGCAGAAATGGAAGCAAGACCAGAAGAATTTGATAGACAAAAATTGATGGTCAAATCCGTTGCAGCAGTAGAAGAAAAAGCATACTTGATTTTGAAAAGTTTGATGTAACACTATATATAAGGAAGAAAGAGGGATAAACATGAGATTGCAACAAGAAAAAGACGAATTTGATTTTGGTTATACCATGATTACAGAATACGATGGTTTGCACAGTGAAATGATGATGGACTTTGGTGTTTTGAAACTGGACTCCACAATGTCTTTCACAGATGAACGTGAACAATTGGAAAGAGTTTACCTCTTGATGTATGGTGAAGTGGAATTTACATATGACAACGAAGTGGTTGCTGCAAAAAGAGATTCTTACCTCAACGAAAACATCTGGTGCTTGAATGTACCTCAAGGTGTGAAAGTAAGCATCAAAGGGATTGCAGAAGATAGCGAAATCGCAATCATGAGAACAGAAAACGAAACCATCTTCCCATCTATCGTAAGATGTGAAGGCAACGTAGTCAATGAAGTACGTGGCAAAGGTTTCATGAACGAAGCTGGTACTCGTATCGTTCGTACAGCACAAGATGTGAAATTGTCTCCACAATCCAACTTGATGCTTGGTGAAGACGTTCATTATCCTGGTAAATGGTCTGGTTTCCCATCTCATTCCCATGAACAACCAGAAATTTACTTCTATAAATTCTATCCTAAAAATGGATTTGGCTTGTTGAAACATGGTGATGAAGGCGTTTTGTTGGAACACAATGACACAATGAAAATTATGCCAAATAAAGTGCATCCACAAGTTACAGCGCCTGGATATGCAATGTATTACATTTGGGTAATCCGTCACTTGGAAAACAATCCATACATCAAACCAACATTTGAAGAAGAACACCTTTGGGTGGAACAACCTGGTGCAAAATACTGGCCAGAAATCTGATATAGAACATAATACAAATGAAAAATCACAAAACATACAAAAGATAAATCAAAAAACATACAAAAGAAAAAATGCAACGCAAAATACAAATGAAAATATAACTGTAGGGGCGACCTGTGGTCGCCAGCAAAACAAGAGAAGAAGATTAGGGAGGAAAAGAACATGGGTAATACAATTCGCTTGACCACTGCACAAGCATTGGTAAAATTTTTGACAAAACAATACATCGATGTAGATGGTGAAAAATCCAGATTTGTACACGGTATGATGGGTATTTTTGGTCATGGTAACGTAGTTGGTTTGGGCCAAGCTTTGGAACAATACCAAGATGAATTCATCTATATGCCAGGCAAAAACGAACAAGAATTGGCACATGCTTGTACAGCTTACGCAAAACAAAATAGAAGACGTGCTATCATGGCAGCAACAGCATCCATTGGACCTGG
The DNA here is from genome assembly GCA_030067835.1 of Chakrabartyella piscis. Classification (GTDB taxonomy): domain Bacteria; phylum Bacillota; class Clostridia; order Lachnospirales; family Anaerotignaceae; genus Chakrabartyella; species Chakrabartyella piscis. Next base: position 2,404,546 of record CP092441.1, on the reverse strand, counting down.
CGCTTTGAACTTGGTGACACCAGCAGGTACAGCAACTGTAAATAGAATTCCATTGTTGTTGTTCCCAGCAGACACATTCTCTGATAGACAACCAGATCCAGTTTTGCAACAAATGGAAAACGAAGCAGATTACACATCTTCTGTAAACGATTCCTTCAAAGCAGTTTGTAGATACTGGGACAGAATTGTTAGACCAGAACAATTGATGATGGCAATGCTCAATGCAATGCGTATCTTGACAGATCCAGAAAAAACAGGTGCAGTTTGTATCTCTTTGCCACAAAATGTACAAGGTGAAGCATATGACTACCCAGAAGAATTCTTTGCAGAAAGAGTTTGGTACTTGGAAAGACGTCCAGCAACAGAAGATGCAATTGCTCGTGCTGCTGAAGCAATCAAAGGTGCAAAACGTCCAGTGATCATCTCTGGTGGTGGTGTTCGTTATAGCGATGCTGGTGCAGCTTTGTATGAACTCAGCCAAAAACATGGCATTCCAGTTTGTGAAACACAAGCAGGTAAAGGCGAAATTTCCTATGAATATGAAAACTACTTGGGTTGTGCAGGCGTTTGTGGTACCTTGTGTGCAAATGCAACTGTAAACGAAGCAGATGTGATCGTTGCAGTTGGTACAAAACTCAATGACTTTGTAACAAACTCCAAATGGTCCTTCTCCAAAGGTGCACAAATCATTGGTATCAATGTAAGTCGTATGGATGCTTTGAAAATGGATGGGATCTCTGTTTTGGCAGATGCAAGAGAAGGTATGACAGCTTTGGATGCAGCTTTGGATACATATACAGCAGGTTGGGGTACTAGAGTGGCAGAACTTAGAGCAACTTGGGCTGGCATGAAAGAAGAATTTGCAAACATCGAATTGGCAGATGGTTTCAGCCAAACAAGAGCAATCATGGACTTGAATGCAGAATTTACAGAAGACGAAACCATCGTTGTGGCATCTGGTAGCTTGCCATCTGACGTGGAAAGACTTTGGGATGTAAAAAGACCTGGTCAATACCACTTGGAATACGGTTTCTCCTGTATGACATATGAAATTGGTGCAGCCTTTGGTATCAAATGTGCAGAACCTGACAAAGAAGTATATGCTTTCATCGGTGATGGTGTATTCTTGATGGGTCACTCTGAACTCGTAACCAGCTTGCAAGAAAGAAAGAAAATCAACGTAGTGTTGTTTGATAACCACGGTCACCAATGTATCCACAACTTGCAAAGAAACCAAGGTTGTGACACATTTGGTACAGTATTCCGTCATAGAGAAGATGATGGCAAATTGTCTGGCGATTACATCAAATTGGACTTTGCAAAAATCGCAGAAGGCTATGGTGCAAAAGCGTTCACAGCAAACAACTCTGAAGAATTGGTTGCAGCAGTGAAAGCAGCTAGACAAGAAACTGTTTCTACAGTGATCGTAGTCAATGTACTTCCTGGCACAATGACAGAAGGATATGAAAACTTCTGGAGAGTTGGCGTAGCAGAAGTATCTGAAAAAGAAAGCGTACAAAAAGCATACGCAAACATGGAAGCAGCAGTCAGTGAAATTCGTAAATATTGATTCACACCTCACATACAAAAGATAAATGCTTGTAGGGTTGGGTCTTGATCCAACCGCAGGCAGAACATACAAAAGATAAATCAAAAAGAGAAGGTAGGGGTTGATGCCTACATCAACCCTGATATATAAAATCATACAAAAGAAAACAACAATTGGGACAAATGAAAAGGAGAATGTATTATGAAAGTAGAATTTGGATGTGCACCTATCAACTGGACAAACGACGACTTGCCTTCTTTGGGCGGTGAATTGACTTACCAACAATGTTTGAGTGAAATGGCTTTGGCTGGTTACAAAGGCAGCGAAGGTGGTTGTAAATACCCTAAAGATTTCGATACATTGAAAAAAGCAATTGACTTGCGTGACTTGGTAATTTGTAACATGTGGTTCTCCAGCAACTTCACAACTTTCAAAAACGAAGAAACATATGCAGAATTTGACAAACACATGGACTTCACATATGCACTTGGTGCTAGAGTTGTTGGTGTTGGCGAATGTGGCGTAACTGTTCATGGTCAAGAAGAAACAGATTTGTTTGGTAAAGCTCCAGTGCTTACAGAAGAACAAATGAACAACTTGGCAGAAGGCTTGAATGAACTTGGTAGACGTGCAAAAGCAAAAGGCATGAAAGTATGTTTCCATTATCATGTAGGTACAGGTATCCAATCCATGGAAGAAATCGACAAAATCATGTCTTTGACAGATCCAGAATTGGTTTACATGCTCTTTGATGCAGGTCACGTAACAGTTGGTGGTGGCGATGCAGTGGCATTGATCACAAAATACATCGACAGAGTTGGTCATATCCACGTAAAAGACGTTAGAAGCGAAATCTTGGAACAAGTTAAATCCGGTGGTCAAAGCTTCCTTTGGGGCGTTAAAAATGGTATGTTCACAGTTCCTGGTGATGGCGATTGTGTAGATTGGGATGGCGTATTTGGCGTAATCCGCAACAGCAACTACGAAGGTTGGATTGTTGTAGAAGCAGAACAAGACCCAGCAATTGCAGATCCACTTGAATATGCACAAATTGCAAGAGCATTCATGAGAAAACAATTGGGATGTTAATGTTCAAATAAAATCAATACTTACAAAGGATAAAAGGAGGACGTACATATGTTTAATGAAGAGTTTCGCTTGGATAGTCCCATTCGTTGGGGTATGGTAGGTGGCGGTCGTGGTAGCCAAATCGGTTACATCCACCGTAATTCTGCAAAAAGAGATGGTTTGTTTGATTTCGTAGCAGGTGCTTTCGATATCAATGAAGAACGTGGTCGTGAATTTGGTACAAACATCGGTATCTCTGGTGAAAGATGTTACGCAGACTACAAAACAATGTTTGCAGAAGAAGCAAAAAGAGAAGATGGTATCCAAGCTGTTTCCATTGCAACTCCAAATGGTACACATTACGAAATTTGTAAAGCTGCTTTGACAGCTGGCTTGCATGCAGTTTGTGAAAAACCTCTTTGTTTCACAGTGGAACAAGCAGAAGAATTGTTGGCACTTGCAGAAAAACAAAACAGAATCGTTGGTGTTACATATGGTTACACAGGTGCACAAATGATTCATCAAGCAAGAAATATGATTGCAAATGGCGATTTGGGTGAAATTCGTATCATCAACATGCAATTTGCTCATGGTTTCCATTCTTCTGAAGTAGAAACAAACGATCCTGGTACAAAATGGAGAGTAAATCCTGCAACTGCTGGTCCAGCTTATGTTTTGGGCGATGTTGGTACACATGCTTTGTACTTGGCAGAAGCAATGATTCCAGAATTGAAAATCGAAAGCCTTATGTGTTCCAGACAAAGCTTTGTAAAATCCAGAGCACCGTTGGAAGATAACGCAATCGTAATCATGAACTTTGCAGGTGGCGCAGTTGGTAACCTTTGGGCAAGCTGTGTAAACGCTGGTTCTATGCATGATCAAAAAATTCGTGTGGTTGGTTCCAAAGCATCCATTGAATGGCATGACGAACATCCAAACCAATTGAAATATGAAGTTCAAGGGGAACCAAAGAGAATTTTGGATCGTGGTATGGGTTACCTCTACAACGAAGATGAACACGTTTCCTGTGATAGAATGGGTGGCGGACATGCAGTAGGTTTGTTTGAAGCATGGTCCAACTTGTACAGACGTTTCGGTACAGCAATGGATCGTGTCAACAAAGGTGAAGTTGCAAAAGACGTTGTAAAAGATATCAATTTCCCTAGCATTTATGATGGTGCAGAAGGCGTTCGTTTCATTGAAAATTGCGTTAATTCTGCTGACAATGGCAGTGCTTGGGTAGAATACAAATAAGATAACAGGTTTTGTGTATACAGGAGGAATAATGATATGGCAAAAAAAGTTAAAATTGGTTTGATTGGTGCTGGCAGAATTGGTAGACTTCACGGTGATAACATTGCAAATGCTGTTCCTGGTGCAGTTGTAGAAGCGGTTGCAGATCCATTTTTGAATGACGCAACCATTGCTTGGGCAAATGAAATGGGATGCACGAAATGTTACAAAGACGCAGAAGCGATTTTTGCAGACCCAGAAATTGATGCAGTATTCATTTGTTCCTCCACAGATACACATGCAGATTATATGATTGCAGCTGCAAAAGCTGGCAAACACGTTTTCTGTGAAAAACCAATTGATTTGAACTTGGACAAAATCAGACTTGCAATGAAGGCTTGCGAAGATGCAAAAGTAAAATTACAAGTTGGATTTGTAAGACGTTTCGATAAAAATCACAAAGCGGTTCGTGATGCAGTTGCTTCTGATATGATGGGTAGACCACATATTGTCAAAGTAACCTCACGTGACCCAGAAGAACCACCAATGGAATACGTAAAAGTTTCTGGCGGTATGTTCACAGATATGTTGGTGCATGACTTCGATATGGCAAGATACCTTTCTGGTAGTGAAATTACAGAAGTTTCTGCATATGGTACTGTTTGTATCAATGAAGGTTTCAAAGAATACGATGAT